>CALRUN020000002.1:0-183220 GCA_943371355.1 Alsobacter soli | reverse complement strand
CCAGAGCACAAGGTGCTCCTCCCGCCATCGATTGAGCTTCCCGCTCGATCACCCCTGACCGCCGCAACGGTCGCCGTACGTGCGCCCTTCCCGTGCTGTCAGGTGCAAGCAGTATGCGGCAGGTTTGAGCGCGTCTGACAGGCGCGATCGATTTTTCTGCAGGGCGTTGAAAGGGCTGGGGTTTGTGGCGGCGGGCGCGGGGATAAACTGCGCGCTATCCCCGTACGCCAGCCCTCTCCCGGCCCAAAAAGCCCCCGTCATTCCCGCCCTTGTGGCGGGAACCCCTCTATCCGCCGCCGGTGCGGGAGAGGCGAAGTGCGCGCGCACTTCGCTTGCGCTTCACGGGGCAGCTGAACCAGGGGTTCCCGCCACAAGGGCGGGAATGACGGTGAGTTATAGGAAGGCGTACCGCCCTCCTTCGCGCCGAAGGGAGCCAACCCTTCATCTCACGTCAGGGCGGGGATCATGGGTCGATAGTGGATCCACGCCATCCAGGCGGCGGCGCCGAAGTGGATCGTCAGTCTTGCCAGGGTAAACATCGCCGCGACAATCCAGAACCCCAGGATCACCCACGGCGCCCCTTTGGCGAAGCGGTATCCCAGCTTGACCTTGCCGTCCGGGGCCACGTTGTGGTCGCCGTAGTAGAGGCGATAGGCGGGATCATGGATCAGCCATTTCTCTTTCAGGCGGATGACGCCGTCGACGATCCTGGCGATGCCCCTAGGAAACAGCAGCCCAATGGTCAGGCCGACCGCGCAGGGCAGCACGGCCAGGGCGCTGGCGATCCCGTTGTCGAGCGGCTCGCGCGCCGTCAGGAAGAAACCGCCGGCCAGCAGCGCGTTGAAGGCCAGGAAGCCCTGCAGGCGGCTGTGCAACAGGGCGTCGGCGTCCTTGTGGATCTCGAACGCCCAGCGCACCGCATCGCTCGGGATCTTCTTCTCGATCATGGACGTCCCCGCGTGTGGAGCTTGAGCATTCGCGGGCCTCGCCCGGGCGTCAAGCCGCTTGGCGCTGGCGTGCCGCGTCTTTGCGGCGCCCCCCTTACGCCGTCATTCCCGCCCTTGTGGCGGGAACCCCTCTATCCGCCGCAGGGGCGGGGAGAGGCAAAGTGCGGGCGCACTTCGCTGGCGCTTCACGGGTCAGCTGAACCAGGGGTTGCCGCCACAAGGGCGGGAATGACGGAGAGTTATATTGGGAAGGGCGTACCGCCCCCTTCGCGCCGAAGGGAGCCATCCCTTCATCTCGCGGCGGGAGGGAGTCCTCTCCGTCACACCAGTCGCTCCGGCAAGTCCATCGCCTCGTCCAACACCCGCAAGATCACGACAACATCGCCTTCAACGCGGAAGGCCACCACGTGACGGGGGCGGCCCACGCGATCCTGGCGCGGCAGATCGGCGCGGCTGAAGCGGATGGGATAGAGGCGCAGGTCGGGCGGAAGGTCCGGATCGGTCCGGACGCCTGCCCGATGGCAGTTCTCGCTGAGCGCTGCGAAGGCGCGTTCCAGCAGCAGGCGGTAGAGGTGTCGTTGGCGCTTGCCGAACCGGGTTTCGCTCCACGCCAGGATCGTGGCCACGTCGCGGCGGGCGCCGGCCGTGAGATGGGCTCGCCTCACGCGGCGCGCGACGCCTCGTCGAGTTCGGCCTCGATCTGGTCGAACCAGGCGCCCAGGTCCTCGACGATCTCGACGCGGCCGGCTTCCAGATCGTCGAGACCTTCCTGAATCAGGGCCTTGAAGCGTTCGACCTTCGCGGCCTCGCGACGTTGCTGGCGCTGAAGCAGATCGACAGCCGCCGCCAGTACGGCGTCGACGTCGGGATAGGCGCCGGAGGCGACCTCGGCCTCGACAAAGGCTTCGAGAGGTTCGGGCAGGACGACGGAATGCGTGGTCATGGCCGACAGGTTACGGCGAAATCGGGGTTTCTCAAAGCGGGGCGCGCGGCCCCTTCGCGCCGAAGGGAGCCAGCCATTCATCTCACGGCGAGACGGTCGCCGGTCTGGACAGGTTGCTCAAGGACCGGTCTGCGACCGGCCGCGCCGCGACGGCCCGGAGGGCCGTCCTTGACCAACCTGTCCAGACCGGCACGCTTGGCCTCCATGAGATGAAGGGCTGGGTGGGGCGCAGGGGGCTTACTTCACCGCTTGATGCTGTAAGCAATCTTTGGTGTTTAGGTTCGGTGAATCAGTTTTTTCGTGAGGGGCTTCGCTATAGATTTTCGAGCGAATTTGCCTTCTCGTACATGTCCAAAACGGTCTTAGCGGGCAGCAACATCCGTTTCATTCCAAGATGTTGAGCATATCTCTGGAATCCAATTCCGCCATAGAATTTCATGAGATCATCGTTCAGGGGAGTAAGTGTCAGAACGGGTATTCCGAAATCCAGAACTGCTCTTCTAAATGTTTCAATTGCCCGAACCATCATATTGGTTCCGATGCCGTTGCCTTGAAAATCCGAGTGTACCGCAATGTATTCAAGGTGTAGGGCTGGATATACGCTTCTAACTGCACGGCGGCGAATTGGGCCATCGCCTTTCAGTAATCGATCTTCCTCAAGGATAATTCCCATCGCGTAGTAACCGATAGGTGCGGGGTTGTCCCCGAGGTGTGCCGTTGTGACGCGGCATATGTGATCAGCGTGCCGCTTGTGGGATTCTTTAATAAACCACTTATCTAGAGAGGCGTTTCCGCACGAAAAAGCCCCTTTTGGACATGTATCCACAAGGGGCTCGTATCGTAACGTTTCTAGATCGATAGCCACTACTTAGAATGGCGGGCCGCGTGAGTCCTGTAAATGGACACCAATTTATCAGGCGCCCCTCCGGAATCTTTAAAAGCCTTGTCAGTGTAAGCGTAAATCCGCTTCGAGGGCCTGACGTGGGGCTTGGGCTTCCATGGCCAAAGGTTGGCAATGCCATATCGGATATTGGTTGCAATGCCCATGTCTTGCCTCCTTTCGCTCTGCGGGACGGCATTGGCTAGCTCTTACTGAGCCAAGCGCCCCGAGTGGTAAGTGCTTTAAAGTGGTCGGGGTTGCTGGGCTGTCAACACCACCCCCTCTTGACAGCAGGCCAGTTTCGTGGCACGAGCAATCGCTCTTGCGGTTTGATCGCTTGCACGCGCAGCGGCAGGGGATAAAAATTTTAAATTTCGATTGTGCAGATTGTCGCGGCCGACAAGCTTGATCGCTTAATCTACCTCCACTCCTTCGCATCACTATCATTCGGCCATGTGGTGAATGCGGTCCGCGACTGGGCGCTCCGCGTTCATCACCGTCTCGAACAAAGTGTAGGCAGCGGGTTGCGCCGCCTACACCCCGTAACGCTTCTTTCCGCCCGACGTGATGCAGTAGCGGCCGCCGCGAGGGCCGACGCAGACATTGCCGCCATTGCAGGGGCAGCGCCCGTTGCTGCTCACGCCGCGTCCGCCGCCGATGCCCGAACCGGATATCGCTTTCGACGCGGCGCTGCGTTTCCGGCGTCGCTTGGCCGCATTTGCCGGCTCGGCCGCCACCACAAGGGTCGCGAAGAGGCTCAGGATAAAAGCTTTTCGCTCGATCATGAGCAGGACGGTAAGCAAAAATCGGGGTTTCTCAAAGCGAACGCCGCGCTGGCCCCTCCGGGCCCTTCGGGCCGTCCTCCCCCGGAGGGGGAGGATCTACGTCCTACAGCCTACTCTTCCGGAACGCCTCGGCCTGCTCGGCCCGCAGCTCCTGCCGGATGCGCTTGGGCGCGGCCTTGTCCACCGCTTCGCCCGGCGCCGTCAGGATCTCGTTGGCGAACTCCAGGTCCATCATCTTCATGCGCTTGATCTCGTCGCGCAGGCGGGCGGCGGTCTCGAATTCGAGGTTGGAGGCGGCCTCGCGCATCTTGGACTCCAGGTCCTTGAGGGCGGCCTTGAAGTTGTCGCCGGTGAAGGGCTTTTCGACGTCGCCGGCGTGCAGGCCGCCGATCGGCACGGTGACGCGGTCGCCGCGCTCGAACGGGCTGTTGAGGATGTCCTTGATGTCGCGCTTGACGCTCTCGGGGGTGATGCCGTTGTCGAGGTTGAACTGGTGCTGCTTGTCGCGACGGCGCTGGGTCTCGCCCATGGCCCGCTCCATGCTGCCGGTGATCCGGTCGGCATAGAGCACCACCTTGCCGTCGATATTGCGCGCCGCGCGGCCGATGGTCTGGATCAGGCTGGTTTCCGAGCGCAGGAAGCCTTCCTTGTCGGCGTCGAGAATGGCCACCAGGCCGCATTCGGGGATGTCGAGGCCCTCGCGCAGCAGGTTGATGCCGACCAGCACGTCGAACTTGCCCAGCCGCAGGTCGCGGATGATCTCGATGCGCTCCAGGGTGTCGACGTCGGAGTGCATGTAGCGGACGCCGATGCCCTGCTCGTTGATATATTCGGTCAGGTCCTCGGCCATCTTCTTGGTCAGGACGGTGACCAGCGAGCGGTAGCCCTTCTTGGCGGTCTGGCGGATCTCGTCGATGACGTCGTCGACCTGGCTGGCGCCGTTGGCGCTGACCGGGCGCACCTCGACCGGCGGGTCGATCAGGCCGGTGGGGCGGATCACCTGCTCGGCGAAGACGCCGCCGGCGCGCTCCAGCTCCCAGGAGGCCGGGGTGGCGCTGACATGCACCGACTGGGGCCGCATGGCGTCCCATTCCTCGAACTTCAGCGGGCGGTTGTCGAGCGCGCTGGGCAGGCGGAAGCCGTACTCGGCCAGGGTCCATTTGCGGCTGCGGTCGCCTTTGTACATGGCGCCGATCTGCGGCACCGTCTGGTGGCTCTCGTCGGTGAACAGCAGGGCGTTGTCGGGGATGTATTCGAAGAAGGTCGGCGGCGGCTCGCCGGTCTTGCGGCCCGACAGATAGCGGCTGTAGTTCTCGATGCCGGCGCAGGAGCCGGTGGTCTCGATCATCTCCAGGTCGAAATTGGTCCGCTGCTCCAGGCGCTGGGCCTCCAGCAGCTTGCCGTTCTCGTACATCCAGGCCAGGCGCTCTTTCAGCTCGGCGCGGATCTCGATGATCGCCTGGCGCAGGGTGGGGCGCGGCGTGACGTGGTGGCTGTTGGCGTAGACCTTGATGCTGGGCAGGTCGGCGGTCTTCTTGCCGGTCAGCGGGTCGAACTCGGCGATGGCCTCGACCTCGTCGCCGAACAGGCTGATGCGCCAGGCGCGGTCTTCATAGTGGGCGGGGAAGATCTCCAGCGTGTCGCCCCGGCGGCGGAACGTGCCGCGCTCGAAGGCGGCGTCGTTGCGCTTGTATTGCTGGGCCACCAGGTCGGCCATCAGCTGCTTCTCGTTGACCGTCTGGCCGACCTCCAGGGTGAAGGTCATGGCCGTATAGGTCTCGACCGAGCCGATGCCGTAGATGCAGCTGACCGAGGCGACGATGATCACGTCGTCGCGCTCCAGGATCGCCCGGGTGGCCGAGTGGCGCATCCGGTCGATCTGCTCGTTGATGGAGCTGTCCTTCTCGATATAGGTGTCGGTGCGCGGGACGTAGGCTTCGGGCTGGTAGTAGTCGTAATAGCTGACGAAGTACTCGACCGCGTTCTCCGGGAAGAACGACTTCATCTCGCTGTAGAGCTGGGCCGCCAGGGTCTTGTTCGGGGCCAGGATCAGGGCCGGGCGCTGGGTCTTCTCGATGACCTGGGCCATGGTGAAGGTCTTGCCCGAGCCGGTGACGCCCAGCAGCACCTGGTCCTGGTCGCCGTTCTCCAGGCCCTCAACCAGCTCGGCGATCGCCGTCGGCTGGTCGCCGGCGGGGCTGTACTCGCTGACCAGCTTGAACCGCTTGCCGCCTTCCGACTTGGCGGGGCGTTCGGGGCGGTGCGGGGTCCACAGGGTCTGCCGGGCGATCAGGGCCGGATCGGCCGAGACGTCCATGACGAAGGGCGTGGAGACGTCTGAAACGCCGCTATCCGGGGTGCTGGGCATCCCCGGAAAATAGGGTCCCGCGCGCCCGAAGGCTAGGGGCCCTGCTGACGGCGAGTGTCAGCAGGGTGGCGGGAGGGGGTGGCTGGTCCTCAGGGTTGTGGAAATGTCCCGCATCGCTACTCTGGCGACCAACGAGGGGGCTGGTATGCGTTCGGGGTTTGCTTTGACGGGCGTGGCTGTCGCCACGGCGTTCGTATCGTCGTCGGCCGTGGCCGCTGACAAGGTCGTGCTCTACGGCGCGCCTCCGGCCTGGATCAAGCCGGCGGAGCTGCCGGCGCCGCCCGAGGCGGAGTCCGGCGTGGGGGCGTCCGTCGTGCTCTATGACGAGCAGAACCGCTACGACGGAGAGTTCGCCGAAACCGTCATCCGGCGCGCCTCCAAGGTGGTCTCCGAGCCTGGGCTGGACGAGCTGGGCTCGGTCGACGAGGAGTGGGATCCGGAAACCGAGCGGGTCACCATCAATCGGGTGGTGATCATCCGCGACGGCCAGACGATCAACGTGCTCAAGAGCGAACGCTTCGAGATCCTCCGGCGCGAGACCAATCTGGAATCGGCCATGCTCAACGGCCGCCTCACCGCGACCCTGCAACTGAAGGACCTGCGGGTGGGCGACATCGTCGACGTGCAGACCACCCGCCGATATCGCGATCCGTTGGGCGGCACGCGGTTCGACTCCACGACGACGCTGCATTCGAACGGCAAGCTGGCCCGCGCTCGCGTTCGGGTGCTGTGGCCGAAGGGCGCTCCGATGCGCTGGCTGGCCACCGAAGGTTTCCCCAAGCCGACCGTCACCGAAAGCGGCGCCGAGAACGAACTTCTGGCCGAAGCGGTCGATCTGAAGGGCCGGCGGCTGCCGGTCGGCGCGCCGATGCGCTACGCCATGGCCGGAACGCTGGAGTGGAGCCAGATCTCTGACTGGGCGGAGGTCTCCGCCTCGCTGGCCGGGCCCTATGCGACCGCGGCGACGCTGAAGCCGGGATCGCCGCTCAGGGCCGAGATCGAGCGGATCAAGGCGGCGACGCCAGACCCCCTCGCGCGCGCGGCGCTGGCGCTGAAGCTCGTCGAATCCCAGGTGCGCTACGTCTATATCGGCATGGGCGCCGGGGCCTACAAGCCGGCCTCGGCCGACGATACCTGGTCGCGCCGCTTCGGCGATTGCAAGGCCAAGACCGCGCTTCTGATCGCCGTGCTGCAGGGTCTCGACATTCCCGCCGAGGCCTCCCTGGTCAACACCCAGGGCTGGGGCGACGGCATGGACCAGCGGCTTCCCAGCCTGGCGCGCTTCGACCACGTCATCGTCCGGACGGTGATCGGCGGCAAGGTCCATTGGCTGGACGGCACGCGACTGGGCGACGAGGCGCTGGCGAACCTGCCTGTCCCCGACTACGGCTGGACCCTGCCGATCCGGGCGCAGGGCGGCGCGCTTGAGGCCATCGGCCCGGCGCCGCTGCTGCTGGCCCAGGATACCAGCGTCATCCGCATCGACGCCTCCGCCGGCATGGACGCGCCGGCCCAGGTGGTCATCGAGTCCCTGCTGCGCGGCGACCAGGCCATCGAGTCCGCCCGCAACTTCGCCGCGGCGCCCAAGGATGACATCGCCCGGGGTCTGCGCCGGGGCTGGGGAAAGATGCTGGGTTGGGTCGATTTCGACAAGGCGGACTGGACCTTCGACGCCAGCCGGGCCGAATTGACCATGAAGGTTTCGGGTTCTGGCAAGATCAACTGGATCGACGATCCCCGGGCCGGGCGTCTGTGGGGGCTGCCGGCCTCCGAGGTGTTCGCGGTCGGCTATGAGCGCGACTCCGAGCAGGATCAGACCGCGCCCTATGTCGTGCCCTATCCGCTCTACAATCGCATGGTCGTCGTCGCCACCCTGCCGAAGACCGAGCGCTATCGCCTGAGCGGCAGCTATGTGCGGCAATCGCTGGGCGGCTACGACATCACGCGGTCCGCGAACTTGCGGGAGAACCAGGTGACGCTGCTGCGGACCAATCGCACCGTGGGTTCGGAGATCACCGCCGAAGAGGCCAGGGCCAGCCAGGCGAAGGCCCGGCAGGGCTACCAGGCCTTTGGCGGCTACCTGGTCGAGGTCGTCAACGACAAGGTCCCGGGGGGCGATCCGGTGGGCGAGGGCTTCCAGGCCCTGCGCGAGGACCGTTACGACTCGGCTGACGCGTTGTTCCGGACGGCGTTGAAGTCCGAAGACACCGAGCGCGGCGGCTATGGCGGGTTGATCCGCACGGCCATGGCCCGCAAGAACTACGCCCTGGCCCTGAAGCTGTGCGACCAGGCCGAGGCGCGCATGCCCGGCGCCGCCACCGTGTGGCTGGGCTTGCGGCTCGACTCCCTGTGGGCCGCCGACCGCGGCGCCGAGGCCGAGAAGATCGCCAAGGCCGCTGTCGAAAAGTCGCCGCGCGATCCCGAGGTCCTGCTGATGCTGGCGCGGACCCAGATCGGCCGCGAGGATCTTGCGGGCGCCCTGGCGACGGCGCAGCGGGCTCAGGCTGTGGACCCGAAGAGCGCCGATCCGCTCGTGGTCCACGGTCGCGTGCTGGCCATCAAGAAGGATCTCGCCGGCGCGCTGGAGCGGTTCCAGGCCGCCCAGGCGCTGGACCCGGACAACACGGCGATCCTGTCCGGCGTCGCCGGGCTGCAATCGCTGCTCAAGCGAGGTGACGAAGCCTTGATCCTGGTCGCCGAGGCGCGGCGGATCGATCCTTTGGACACGGGTCTGCAGGCGCTTGGCGCCAATCTGCTCGACGGTATGGGCCGTACCGATGAGGCCCTGGCGGAATTTGACAGCGCTCTGGCCCTGTCGCCGAAAGACGCTAGCCTGCTGAACAGCCGCTGCTGGATCCGGGCGACGCGCAATCGCGAGCTCGACAAAGCCCTGGCCGATTGCGACCAGGCGCTGGCGCTACGGCCCAAGTTCGCCGCGGCGCTGGATAGCCGCGCATTGGTCAACGCTCGCGCCGGGCGACTGGACGCGGCTTTGCGCGATTATGACGGGGCCCTGAAGCTCTCACCCAAGCAGGGCGCCTCCCTCTATGGGCGCGGCCTGGTGCGGATCCGGATGGGTGATGCCGTGGCGGGGCAGGCTGACCTGGCTACGGCGCGCGGTCTCGACAGCGAACTGGAGACTCGCTTCGCAGAGTGGGGCCTCAAGCCCTGAGTCCATCAAGGCGCGGGCCCTGGCGCCCGCGCCAAACCCGGCCGGGGTGAGGCTGTAGTCGCTGCGCCTGCTGTTTGGACGGGGACGCTTGGGCCGCCGGCCTTGAAGCGCCAAGCCCGGCGGTCTGGCCAACTCTTCTCCCCGGCGAAGCGGCCCTCTTGCAAGGCGCGCCGTCCATCCCCGCGATCCGCGTGTTGCGCCGACGATACACTTCGACGGTTTCCTGTCCGGGCCTGTCCCCGGATCGCTGCCCGTCGCCAGGGGGTAGCGAGCGGCTCGGCGCGCCCCGCGCCACGCGGAAACGCGCCAGCGGCGGAGGCCGTGGCGTTCATCTTTGAATAGTCTTCATTGCTATCCTTGAAGAGAAAAGATGACTCTTCGTGACGGTCCGCAAGTTAGCAATTTGTCATGAGACGGACTTCAAATTTCACGATTGCAATCCCGCCCAGCCAACAGGCCGATCTCGACTCGACTCTACTTTGAGATCGGGAAGGTATCTCTGTTTGTCGGTATTCGATGTCGTCTTATTGACGAAAGAGGGGAATTTATCGTGAAGCAATACAAGAGTATCCGTACGCGTCTGCTCGGCACGTCGATGATCTGCGGCGTGGCCATGGCGGTGCTGGGCGCCGGCCAGGCCTCGGCGCAAACCACGGCGCCGGCCGCCGCGCCCGCGCCGGAATCCACCGAGATCGAGGCGGTGGTCGTGACCGGCTCGCTTTTCCGGCGCACCGACACCGAGACCCCGTCGCCGGTCACCGTGATGACCAACGAAACCCTGGAGCGCGCCGGCATCACCACGGCCACCGACGCCATCCGTTCGGTCTCGGCCGACGGCGCGGGCTCGATCGGCACCGGTTTCCAGAGCGGCTTCAGCGCCGGCGGTTCGGCCGTCTCGCTGCGCGGCCTGGGCGTGTCCTCGACCCTGGTGCTGGTCGACGGCCTGCGCTCGGCCAACTTCCCGATCAATGACGACGGCCACAACGCCTATGTCGACCTGAACTCGATCCCGTTCAGCCTGATCGACCGCATCGAAGTGCTGAAGGACGGCGCCTCGTCCAGCTACGGCGCCGACGCCATCGGCGGCGTGGTCAACCTGATCCTGAAGAAGCAGTTCGTGGGCGTGGCCGGCGCCGCCGAATATGGCGAAAGCGATCGCGGCGACGCCGAGCACAAGCAGTTCGACCTGACCCTGGGCTATGGCGACTATGCCGAGAGCGGCTGGAACTTCTACGTCAACGGCGAGTACCAGAAGGACGGCCGGGTCACCAACCACAGCCGCGGCTTCCCGTACAACACCCAGGACCTGAGCCGCATCGGCGGTCTGGACCAGAACACCGCCGACAGCACCCTGACCACGGCGACCCCCACGGCCGTCGTCACCCGCGTCAGCCAGACCGACCTGAACAACCCGCTGTCGGGCATGATCGGCGCGCCGCTGACCAACCAGTACCAGGCCCTGAACCTGAACTGCGCCAACGGAACCTACAGCGTCACCACCGGCGCGGCCCAGGGTTCCAGCTGCAAGTACGACCTGGTCGATCTCTACAACCAGATCGCGCCGTTCCAGGAGCGCTATGCGGTCAATGGTCGCCTGAGCGTGCGCCTGAACGAGAACATCGAGGGCTACATCACCGGCAGCTTCTCGCATGACGAGGTGCGGATCAAAAACCAGCCCCGCACCATCCGGGCCACCCAGCCGTTCGGCGGTTCGCCCGCCGTCTCGTCGCTGAACCCGGGCATCGTGCTGCCGGTCTATGTCTGCTCGTCGGGCGTCAACTGCGCCACGGCCGGCGACCGCCGCCTTAACCCCAACAACCCGTTCGCCTCCGCCTTCGCGGGCGATCCGGCCAACGGCGCGGCGCGCATCTATTATCTGTTCGGCGACATCCCGGCCGGCAGCGACCGCAGCAACGACGTGATCCGCGGCACGGCCGGCCTCAAGGGCAGCTTCGGCGACGGCTGGGACTGGCGGGTCGAGGGCGTCGCCGCGCGCGACAACCTGAAGATCACCCAGTACGGCTTCCTCAACATCGCCAACCTGCTGAAGTCGATCAACACGGGCGGCTACAACTTCGTCAATCCGTCGGCCAATACCGAGGCGGTTCGTGACTTCGTCTCGCCCGACGTGATCACCCCGTCGCACTCGACCCTGCTGTCGCTGGACGGCTCGGTGACCAAGTCGCTCTGGGCCCTGCCCGGCGGCGACATGAAGCTGGCTCTGGGCGCGCAGCTGCGCAAGGAGACCCTGGTTAACAACAACCAGAACGCCCGCCTGGACACCTATACCCTGACCACCTCGTCGGCCTTCGGCGAGCACACGGTCGCGGCCGGCTATTTCGAAGTGCTGGCGCCGGTCACCGAGGACCTCGAGATCAACGTCTCGGGTCGCTATGACGACTATTCGGAAGGCTTCGGCCACTTCTCGCCGAAGATCGGCGCCAAGTACGCGCCGATGAAGCAGCTGGCGTTCCGCGGCACCTACTCCAAGGGCTTCCGGGCCCCGACCTTCGCCGAAGCCGGATCGCGCAGCCAGTACGCGGGCTTCTCGACCTTCACCACCCCGGCCGCCTTCCAGCAGGCGCACGGCGGCCTGACTTCGGCCGGCAACACCAACCCCTATGCCCAGTCCTATTCGCTGGGGGGCGGCTATGTCGGCAATCCTGATCTGAAGCCGGAGAAGTCGCGCAGCTTCACCGCCGGCGTGATCGTCGAGCCCACCCGCTGGTTCTCGGCCACGCTGGACTATTACGACGTCAAGAAGTCGGACCTGATCGTGGCGGGGCCGCTGCTGGCCAACGCCCGCAACGCCTACTACACCAAGACCAACGTGACGGACGCCTGCGCGGCCGTGGCGGCCGTCGGCCCGGGCTATTCGTGCAACCTGATCGACGCTGTCGATCCGCTGTTCCCGAACGCCCTGCCGCGCGTGCTGATCATCAACGCGCCGTTCGTCAACGCCGACTACTCCAAGACCTCGGGCGTCGACTTCTCGGCTACCGGCCGGTTCGACCTGCCGGGCGACGCCAAGCTGACCAGCCGCGTCGAGGTCACCCACGTGCTGAAGTACGACCTCCACACCAGTGGCGGCGTGCAGAAGTATGCGGGCACCCTGGGTCCCTACCAGCTGTCGTCGGGCAACGGCACGCCTGACTGGCGCGGCAACTGGCAGAACTCGGTGGAGTTTGGTCGCTACAGCCTGTCGGCCACCGCCTACTATGTCGGCAAGATCAAGTCCGTGGCCGCCGACCAGCGGACCAGCACCGACTGCGTCACCGCCAACCAGTATGCGACCGGCAACGCCGTGTTGGGCGAGGAGTTCTGTAACATCAAGAAGTTCATCAATGTCGACCTGAACGGGACGGCCAAGCTGAACGACGGTGTCACGCTGTACGGCCACGTCGGCAACCTGTTCGACGAACGGGCTCCGATCGCGCCGGGCGCCTATGCCAGCGCTCCGAACTTCCTGACGTCCTTCCACTATGCCGGCCTGATCGGCCGGACGTTCAAGATGGGCGTTCGCTTCGAGTACTAGGCGAGCAACCGCGCTGGAGGAGGCCGGCCCCGCGAGGGGCCGGCCTTTTTCGGGTTGGCGCGAGGGGCCTTAGGCGGTCTCTTCAGCCAGCGACTGGCATGGGCGCAGCCCGTTGGGGGAGTAGACGAGAATGAAGTCTCACCGTGTGGGCGCCGGCTTTTACGCACGCGTCGCCGTCATCGGCGTCCTGACCTATCTGCTGCACGAGGCCCTTCACTGGATAGTCGGCCTGGCGCTGGGATATCCGGTCACATTCGGCTTGAACGGCGTCTCTTCGGCGACCGCGATGACCGCCTCGGACCACATTCTGTTTTCGCTTGCCGGTCCGGCGGTCACGATACTCGGGGCGCTGGCGGCGTTTGTCTGGTTGAAGCGGGCGCCGAACCTCACCGCCTATGCGATCCTATACTTCGCGTTCTTCATGAGACTGGCCGCCGCCGTGGTCAGCGTCTTCAATTTGAATGACGAGGCGAGAGCCAGCCAACTGCTGGGCTGGGGAGTCTGGACGCTGCCGGCCATCGTCGTCCTGGGCCTCGGCGCGCTCACCGTGGCGGCCAGCAGGACGCTGCGACTGTCCTGGAAGGTGAACCTGGGCGCCTACCTCGTTTGCAGCCTCGTCATCTCGGCCATCGTCGGCCTGGACATGGTCCTGCGGGCCTAGGGCCGGGGCGGCCCTGCCTCTGCCGCGGCTCAAGGCGCCGTGACGCGCTTCAGCGTCGTACGGTTGCGCGAGATCCACGCCTCGCCTGCGTCGTCCAGAAAATCGATTTCCTTCAGGCTGGTCATGACGTCGCCGTCGCGGGTCAGGGTCTGGCGCAGTCGGGCGGGGCGGTTGTCGTCCTGGGCGGTGGTTTCCGACACCAGGGTCCAGTGGGCGGCGTCGGCGGCCGGGGCGGCGAGGCGCAGGGCCGTGGTGTCCAGGCTGGTCTCGCGGCCCTTGCGGAAGCTGGCCGAGGTTTCCTGGCCGGTGGCCGGGTCAAACAGCTCGACCGTGATGATGCGCACGATGCCCACCTTGGGGCC
Source organism: Alsobacter soli (assembly GCA_943371355.1). Classification (GTDB taxonomy): domain Bacteria; phylum Pseudomonadota; class Alphaproteobacteria; order Caulobacterales; family Caulobacteraceae; genus Caulobacter. The sequence continues at coordinate 169,567 of CALRUN020000002.1, read as the reverse complement.
GTCGTCGAAGTCGGCCTTGCGGATCAGGGTGACGCCGTCGCCGCCGTCCTCGATCAGCACCTTCATCGGGATGCCGAACCAGCGGTTGGCCGAATAGTCGAGATATTCCAGCTTGCCCTCCCAGCGGCCCGCCATGGCCAGGCGCAGGGCGGCGATGTCGAGCGGGGCCTGGGCGGCGGCCGGGAGGCCAGCCAGGGTCAGGCCAGCGGCCAGGACAAGGGTGAGGGCGCGGCGGCGCATGGCCTGGATCTCCGGGGTTCAGCTTCACCGTGAGATACGCCGCGAGCGAACGTCGGGATGCGAGGCGTTTGACTCTCAATTCACTGTGTGACACACAGTGTGTGTCACACACCATGTGACGCACACGATACGGCGCACACCATGCCTACGGACACTGACATCTTTGAACAGCTCCGCCAGGAGCTCCGGCGCGGAACCCTGATCCTGGCCGTGCTGGCCCAGCTGCGGGTCGAGCGCTACGGCTACAGCCTGCGCCAGGCCCTGGCGTCGGTGGGCGTCGAGATCGACGAAGGCGCGCTCTATCCCATGCTGCGTCGGCTGGAAGGGCAGGGTCTGCTCTCCAGCGAGTGGCGCGAGGAAGACAAGCGCAAGAAGCGTTTCTACCGCCTGTCGGCGCAGGGTGAGGCCGTGCTGGCCCGCCTGGCCGACGAATGGCGCGCCATCAACGACACCCTGCAACCCCTGCTCTGAGGAGAGGACGGATCATGGATCTGCTCGACCGCTATCTGGGCGCCATCGCCGCCCTGCTGCCCGCCGCCCAACGTCAGGACATCGTCGCCGAGCTGCGCGACGTTCTGATGAACCGTATCGAGGACAAGGAGGCCCAGCTGGGGCGTCGCCTCAAGAAGGACGAGCTGGAGGCCCTGTTCCGCGACCTTGGCCATCCGCTGGCCGTGGCCGGTCGCTATGGTCCGCAGCGCGCCCTGATCGGGGTGGAGCTCTATCCCTTCTATATCTTCGCCGTGAAGGTCGCCCTGGCGATCGCGGCCTTCGTGGCGGTGATCCCGGCCGTGGTCGGCGCCTTCACCAGCGATGGCGATGTCTCTCAGGCCATCGGTCACGCGATCCACGCCTTCATCCCCAGCGCCCTGACGCTGATCGGCTTGATCACCATCATCGGGGCGATGATCGAGCGGGGCTGGATCAAGACCGGCGAGTTTGGCCAGTGGAAGGTCAGCGACCTGCCCTATGTCGCGCCCCGGAAGCAATGGTTTCGAACCACCCGCTTCGAGGCGCTGTTCGAGGTCGTGTTCATGGCGCTGTTCGCCCTGTGGTGGGCCGACGTGATCGACTTTCCCGGCAGCCGGGGGCCGTTTGGTCTGGACGGCGAACTGCAGATGACGTTGGCGCCGATCCTGACCCAGCTGCACACGCCGATCCTGCTGCTGGCCATCGGTCAGGCGCTCTCGGGTCTGATCCTGGTGATCCGTCCCGCCTGGATCAGGCCGCGCGCCGTCGCCGAGATCGTGCTGTCGATCGCCGGCATCGCCCTGGCCGCCGTCCTTTGGGGCCAGATGCCGCTGGTGACATTCGCCGGGCCGGGCGCCTCGGCCGAGGATTTCGTGACCCTTCGCTATGTCGCCGACAATATCCTCAGGGTCTGCGTGGTGGTCACGGTCGCCATCTGCGCCGGCAAGATCCTGATCGAGGGCTGGAGGCTGCTGCGCCCCTCCCGCGCCTGAGTGGCGGGGAGGGGTAAAAGGGGTCAGCGCTTGGGTTTGGAGGCGGTGTCGACCACCGCCCCGACCCCGGCGCCGACGACCGCGCCGACCGGTCCGGCGACCACGGCGCCGGTGGCTGCTCCGGTGGCCGCCCGCTGCTCCATGTTGTGGCCGCAGGCGCTCAGCGAGAGGGCCGCGAGGGCGGCCAGCGAGGCCGTCGCAAGGGTCCGGCAGGCGTTAAGATTAAGGGTCATGGCGCGCTCCTCTTAGACGGTATTTGTCTGGCTTGAGTAACGGCGCTCGACGGTGCGGCGTTCCCTGAATCAAGGGGTTTAGAACAGTCCGACCAATGCTTCGCACCGCGGCAGAGCAGCGATTTTTTTCACTGTCGGGTTTTTCTAGCGAATCAAGGCGTTAACGATCTTGACTGCGGCCAATAGGCCCAGATTCAATGCTGCACTGCGGCATGCGCTTGCGACTCGTGCCGATATCGTTCATAAGCCGGTCACAAGTGGGTTTTCGGCCATATCGTGAAACGGTCGAACCCCCGCCTCTTGGACTGCCCGACAGTGAGTTTTCCGGGTTCCTAGAAGCGATTTTGTCGGGGGGCGGTTCGCCCTCGCCGCGCAGGACACGAGTTTTGTATATCAAGTCGCAGACGCGCGCAGATGCGCGCGCGCTGGTCGGTGCCGTATTGGTCGGGTCCGCTACGGGCCTGGCTCTGGGCGCCGTTTACCTGGCGGGTGGGCTTGCCCAGACCGCCACCCAGCACGCCCGTGTTACACGCCTTGCAGACGGCGCCTCGGAGGGGTTCTCCGACGTCGCCCTGATGAATGCCGCTTCGCGTATGGACCAGGGCGCGCTCGCCGTGGCCCGTCGTCACGACCCCTATACTGTCGCGGGCGCCGCTCAGCGCGACCGCCAGGTTTCCCTGCTGGTCGCACGTCTTGAGAACCGCCGGGCCGACGAGTCGGTTCCCCGCAGCGGCCCTCTGATGCTGCGCGCCAGCTTCGGCGGTCCGTTCAATCCGGCCGCTTCGCCCTTCCGTCTCGGCAATGTGCTGGAGAGCTCGCGCGAGCTCGATTGCCTGGCCGAGGCCGTCTATTACGAAGCCCGTGGCGAGACCCCCAGCGGCCAAGCCGCCGTGGCCCAGGTGGTTCTGAACCGCGTCCGCCATCCGGCTTTCCCGAAATCCATCTGCGGCGTCGTGTTCCAGGGCGCCTATCGCAAGGTCGGCTGCCAGTTCAGCTTCGCCTGCGACGGCTCGATGAACCGGGGTCGCGAACGCGGCGCCTGGGGCCGGGCCCAGAAGATCGCCTCGCGCGCCCTGAGCGGGGCCGTGATGAACGAGGTCGGCTCGGCCACCCACTTCCACACCACCGGCGTCGCGCCGGGCTGGGGTCCGCGCCTGCTGAAGGTCGCCCAGGTCGGCATGCACGTGTTCTACCGCTTCGGCGGCCGCGCCGGCGCGCCGGGCGCGTTCTCGTCGACCCCGCGTCCCTCGACCCTGGACGACATGCCCAACGCGCCGGAAATCGCCGGCATCACCGCCGACGGCAAGCCGATGAACGGTCTTGGGGGCGTGATCTATGCCGCCAACGCCATCGTCACGCCGGCGGCCCAGGCCGCGCCGGCCGGCAACGGCATGGGCGGCCCGCTGGGTCAGCTGACCGAGCCGGCCTCCGCGCCCGCCAAGCCGGTGGTCGACAAGACCTCGGCCGATGGCGTCAGGACGACAGCAGGGGCCGTGACCGGAGCTGCTTCCTGACGGAGCCGGGCATGTGGCTGCTGGCGAAGCGCATCTGCTTGGCCCGCTTGCCCACCATGTAGTGCAGGTCCTTGCCGGTCGCCGACTTGAACACCACCTCGGCGGCGTCCTCGACGGGATAGACTTCCAGCCCGCCCTTCTTGAGGGCGTCGGCCATGTTGCCGTTGCTGCCCGCCGCCCCGGCGTTGAGGATCGGCGTCTCGATGAACCACGGCATCACGCAGGCGACGCTGACGCCGTGCTGGGCGTATTCGACGTCCAGCGCCTCGGACAGGCCCCGCACCGCGAACTTGGTGGCTGAATAGACCGCCAGCTTGGGCGAGCCATAGAGGCCCGCGCAGGACGCCACATTGATCAGTCGCCCGCCGGCCGCCTTGAGCAGCGGCAGGCCGGCCCGCGCGCCGTTGACCACGCCCTTGATGTTGATGTCGATCTGCAGGTCGCAGTCGGCCTCGCTCAGCTCTTCCAGATTGCCGAACCGGGCGATGCCGGCATTGTTGAGCAGGGCGTCCAGCTTGCCGCCGGTCATCCGCCCGAACTCGCCCAGGGCGTTGTCCCAGGCCTGGCGGTCGCGAACGTCCAGCTTGAACGTCGCGCCATTGGCGGGGCCGATCGCCAGCAGGGCGGCCTTCAGGCCCGCGGCGTCGATATCCGACAGGCCCACGAACCAGCCCGCCGCGGCGAAACGCTTGGCGCTGGCCAGGCCGATGCCGCTGGCGGCGCCGGTGATGAAGATGGTCTTGCGGCCGTCTGAACTGGCGCTCATCGGCGATCCTCCCCTTGTTTGTTATCAGCGATCAGACGCCGAGGACGGGAAGGGGTCAAGACCCGCGCCCTCCCGGGAGATGCTCGGGGGGCGCGGGCGGAAAGGCGCGGATCAGTCGGTCTGGTCGTCGATTTCGGCCTCGGGGCCGTTCTTCTTGAAGGATTCGATGGCGTTCTTGGCCGAGGCCTTGGACGAATAGCCCTCGGTGGCGAACATGGTCTCGCCATTGGAGGCCACGAAATTGACGCGGAACTCGCCCGCCTTGTCCTTCTTGATTATGAACTTGTAGGCCATGGGTGTCTCCAGGTGCGGATTATGGCGTGTCGTCTTGCCGACCCAAGGACCCTCGCGCGTCGCCCGGCGACGAGTCAATCAAGATGCTTGCGGAGATTGTGAATGAATATTGACGACCGCCTGGACCAGCTTTCCCGTCAATTGCTCTCCGTTCCCTATGCCGACCTGACCGAAGTTCAGAAGAGCGTCATCGACCTGATCTGCGATGAGGCGCCCACGGGCCTGAACAAGACGCTGGTCAATGATGACCGCACCTATTGGGACCGGCTGGCCGACACCGTCGCCAAGGTGGGGGGCTCGTGGGCCTTCATCGGTGGGTTCAGCGCCGCCCTGATGGTGTGGATCGCGGTCAATATCGTGCTCAAGCGCTTCGATATGGCGTTTGACCCCTATCCCTTCATCTTCCTGAACCTGATGCTCTCGACCGTCGCGGCCCTGCAGGCGCCGGTGATCATGATGAGCCAGAACCGCCAGGCCCTGAAGGACCGCCAGAACGCCGAGCACGACTATGTGGTCAACCTGCGCGCCGAGCTGGAGATCATGCACCTGCACGCCAAGCTGGACGCCCTGCGCGAGCGCGACATCGCCGAGCTGAGCCGCCACAACGCCGAGGCCCTGGGCCGGCTCGAGGCGCAGGTGGCGGCGCTCGCCAGCAAGCTTGACGCGAAGGGCTAGGGGCCGATGCCTCTGGCTGTCGCGACCTGCCAGTTTCCGGTCTCGGCCGACATCGCCGCCAACCTGCGCTGGATTGGCGATCAGATGCGACAGGCCCGGGGCAGCGGTGCGGAGGTGGCGCATTTCCCGGAAGCCAGCCTGTCGGGCTATGCCGGCGTCGACCTGGCCTCGTTCGCGGACTTCGACTGGCCCGCGCTCAGGGCCGCGACGCTGGGCATCGCGGAGCTGGCGCGTGAGCTGGGCCTGTGGGTGGTGGTCGGTTCGGCCCATCCCCTGACCGCCGGTCGCAAGCCGCACAACTGCGCCTATGTCATCGACGACCACGGACGGATCGTCGACCGCTACGACAAGCGGTTCTGCGCGGGGGATGTCGACGGGATCTCAGGCGACCTGGCCCACTATACGCCGGGCGATCACTGGGCGGTGTTCGACATCAAGGGCGTCCGCTGCGGCGTCCTCATCTGCCACGATTATCGCTATCCGGAGCTCTACCGCGCCTATCAGCAGCGGGGCGTGCGGCTGATGTTCCACGGCTATCACGCCGGCGGGCTGACGGAGGAACGCTACGCGGCCATGGCGGCGCAGGTCGGGGATCAGCACCGGGCGTTTGGCGGCGGCGAAACCCTGCCGGCCATCACCATGCCGGCCGGCATGATCGCCGCGGCGTCCAACAACAATATGTGGATCAGCTGTCCCAACACATCGGCCCCGGTCAGTTGCTGGCCGGCGTTCCTGGTGCGGCCCGACGGGGTGATCACCGGAGCGCTGGAGGTGGGGCAGGACGGCGTGCTGATCTCGTCGGTCGATCCGGACGCGGCTATCTACGACTCCACCGTCGCCTGGCGCGACCGGGCGATCCACGGCCGCCTGCACAGCGGCGAACTTGTTGACGATCCCCGCTCGCGGATGCGGACCGAGATCTGAGGTCGAGCGGCGCCTGAGTCGATCGGCGGACCAGAAACACGCGTCTCGCCCTCTGCACACTTCCTGCGCACAGCCATCCTCCAGGCGCCCCCAAAGGCCAAGCTGACGGGGACAGGGCTCTCGCCGGCCACATCACCCGCGCCAAGCCGCCCGAGTCCTCGTTAGCTCGATCCCAACAGCCGTCGAACGGACGGCGCGAGGGGATTTCGTCGAATGGAACTGGGCGCGCGAACACCGACCCGGCGTCAGCTGCTTTCCGCCATCGCCGCCGTCGGCGGCACGGCGGCGCTGTATCAGGCCATGACCTCGCTGGGCCACGCGGCCGAGACCCAGTTCGCGGGACCGCCCAACCTGGCCGGCGCGCGCAAGGGCGCCTCGGTGATCGTGCTGGGGGCGGGCCTGGCCGGCATGCTGGCGGCCCACGAGCTGACCAAGGCCGGCTACAAGGTCCAGATCCTCGAATATCAGGACCGGGCCGGCGGCCGGAACTGGTCGCTGCGCGGCGGCGACACCTATACCGAGCTGGGCGGGGCGACCCAGAAGGTCGGCTATGCGCCGGGCAACTATTTCAACCCCGGCCCCTGGCGGATCCCGCACCATCACAAGACCCTGCTGCACTACTGCAAGTCGTTCGGCGTGGCGCTGGAGCCCTTCATCCAGTTCAACCACAACACCTGGATCCACTCGTCGGAATCGTTCGGCGGCAAGCCGGTGCGCTTCAAGGCCGCGGCGGCCGACTTCGAGGGCAATGTCGCCGAGTTGCTGGCCAAGTCGGTCAACACCAAGGCCCTCGACGACCAGGTCACCCCTGAAGACCGCGAGCGCCTGCTGGAGGCCCTGAAGGGCTGGGGCATGCTGGACAAGGACTACAAGTACGCCTCCAACCTGCGCTCGGCCTCGCACCGGGGCTATGACCGCCCGCCCGGCGGCGGGATCAACGGCGCGCCCATCCCTTCGGCCCTTTACGATTTCCACGACGTGCTGGACCCGCAGGTCTGGACCTCGATGGCCTTCTTCATGGGTCACGAGATGCAGACCACCATGTTCCAGCCGGTGGGCGGCATGGACATGATCGGCAAGGCCTTCGCCAAGCAGGTCGAGGGCCAGATCACCTACAACGCCAAGGTCAGCAAGATCGCCCAGGACGACAAGGGCGTGGCGGTCACCTATGCCGACACCAAGACGGGCAAGGTGGTCACCGCCGAAGCCGACTGGTGCGTCTGCACCATTCCGCTGTCGGTGCTGGGCCAGATCGACACCCAGGTCACCGACGAGATGATGGCCGCCATCAAGGCCGTGCCCTATTCGGGCCAGGTCAAGATCGGCCTGGAGATGAAGCGCCGCTTCTGGGAGGAGGAGGACTCCATCTATGGCGGCCACAGCTTCACCGACCAGGAGATCGCCCTGATCTCCTATCCCAACAGCAACTTCTTCGGCGACGGCCCGGCCGTGCTGCTGGGGGCCTTCGCCCGCGAGATGGGGGCCTATCGCCTGGCCGGCATGACGCCCGAGCAGCGGATCGAGGTGGCCCTGCAACAGGGCTCGGTCCTGCACCCGGCCAGCTATCGCAAGGAGTTCGCCAGCGGCGCCTCGGTGGCCTGGAGCCGCGTGCCCTGGGCCCTGGGCTGCTGCGCCCGCTGGACCGAGGAGTCCCGCAAGGAGCACTACCAGACCCTGGTGGGCATGGACCGCCGCATCGTCCTGGCCGGCGAGCACGCCTCCTATGTGGGCTGCTGGATGGAGGGAGCGCTGCTCTCCTCGATCGACGCCATCACCCGCCTGCACAAGCGCGCCCTGGAGGCCTGAGCATGACCGTTCGTCTTTCGATTGCCCTGGCCGTCGCTGCGCTCGCCATGGCCGCACCCGCCGTCGCCCAGACCCCGGCGGGCGGCGACACCGGCGGCGGCGTGGTTCGCGTCGCCAAGCCGGTCACGGGCCAGCAGGTCTATGAGGCCGTCTGCCAGGCCTGCCACATGGCCGACGCCAAGGGCGGGACGGGCGCCGGGACCATCCCGGCCCTGGCCGCCAATCCGCGCCTGGCCGGGGCGGCCTATCCGATCTCGGCCGTCGTCATGGGCAAGGGCGGCATGCCCAGCCTGGCGGGGCCGCTGGACGATGCGCAGATCGCGCAGGTGGTGACCTATATTCGCACCAATTTCGGCAATGCTTACGCCAAGCCGGTGACGGCGGCCGATGTCGCCAAGATCCCCCACCCGGCGCGGGGCGGGGGGCACTAGGCTTTCCCGCCTAGCCGGCCTTGGCTGTGCGTCGCAGCGCCTGCGGCGGCTGGCCGAACGCCCGGATGAAGGCCCGGCGCATGCGTTCGGGATCGCCAAAGCCCGTCTCGAGGGCCACGTCCTCGACCTGTAGCGGCTGGCTGTCCAGCAGGGCGCGGGCGGCCTCGACACGCAGGCGTTCCACCGCCTTGGCCGGGGTGACCCCGGTCTCGGCGGCGAACAGGCGGGCGAAGTTGCGCGGGCTCATCGCGGCGCGGTCGGCCAGCTGCTCGACGCTTAAGGCTTCGGCCAGGTTCTCGCGGGCCCAGGCCATCACGGTGTCGAAGCGGCCGGCCTTCAGGTCGATCAGGGCCGAGAACTGCGACTGGCCGCCGGGGCGGCGATGATAGACCACCAGCTGCTGGGCGACCCGCCGGGCCACGGCCTCGCCCACGTCGGCGCCGATCAGGGCCAGCGACAGGTCGATGCCGGCGGTGATGCCGGCCGAGCTCCAGATCATGCCGTCCTGGACGAAGATCCGGTCGGGCTCGAGCCTGATGGCCGGATAGCGCTTCTGGATGTCCTTCGTCCGGCTCCAGTGGGTGGTGGCGCGCTTGCCGTCCAACAGGCCGGCCTCGGCCAGGATGTAGGTTCCCGAACAGACGCTGGCGACGCGGCGGGCGGTCTTCGCCGTCTTGCGCACATAGGCCAGGGTGGCCTCGCAGATCGCGGGCCCGTGCACGCCGTCGCCGCCCGAGACGATCAGCGTGTCCAACGGCGGCGCATCGGCCAGGGCAGTGGTGGCGACGGCCAGGCCCGACGAGCTGGCCACCATGCCGCCGTCCCGCGACAGGAACACCAGGCAGTAGGCCCCCGGCGAGAACCGCGCGGCGATCTCGAACGTGGCGATCGGGCCGGTGGCGTCCAGCAGCTGGAAGTCCGGAAAGACCAGAAAGCCGATCGTGCGGGGCATGGCGGAATCCGAGGGAATTATGTCATTTCCGCCAGACGCTAGGCGCGGGATGATGCGGCGTCAAATGGAGATGTCCTCATGGCCCAAGTCGAACCCCTCAACATCGTCTTCGCCCTGTTTCCGGGCGTCACCCATCTGGACTTCACCGGTCCGCACCAGATCCTGTGCCGCCTGCCCGGTGCGAAGGTCACGGTCGCCAGCCTGGACGGCGGCGAGATCGAAGCCGACGGCCTGGTCTTCGCGCACCTGCCGCGCCTTAGCGATGTCGAGGCTTGCGACGTGCTGGTGGTGCCGGGCGGCTTCGGCACCACCGAGGCCATGGCCAATCCCGCCTTCCTCGACGAGATCCGCCGCCTGGCCTGGGGCGCGCGCTATGTCTGTTCGGTCTGCACCGGCTCACTGGTGCTGGGCGCGGCGGGCCTGCTGAAGGGCAAGCGGGCGGCCTGCCACTGGGCGTGGCGCGACCAGCTGTCCCTGTTCGGCGCGATCCCTGATCCGGCCCGCGTGGTGCGCGACGGCAAGGTCTTCACCGGCGGCGGGGTGACGGCCGGCATCGACTTCGCCCTGACCATCGCCGCCGAGATCGCCGGCGAGGACATGGCCCAGGCCATCCAGCTGGCCGTGGAATATGCGCCGGCCCCGCCGTTTAATTCGGGACGGCCGGAGACGGCGCCGGCCAAGGTGCTGGAGCGCGTGCAGAAGATCTACGGCTCCGGCATGGCCGAGCGGCTGGCGGCGGCGGAGAAGGCCGGGGCGCTGGTTTAGGCCTATCGTCAAAGGGGAAGCAGATTCGACATTCCCCCATCCTCGACTAACCTCCCCCCAAAGCCGGCGAACGACCGGCGCGGGGGAGGGGATGTCATGCGCAAGCCATGGCTGTTGTTCGTGCTGGGCGTGGTCCTGGTTTTGGGCGGAAGCGCGCTGGCCTGGAAGGTTCAGACGGCGGGCGGGATCAAGGTCACCGAGGTGACCTTCGCCGGAACGGGCGGCACGCCGATGAGCGGCCTGCTCTACACGCCCCCCAACGCCACTGCGGCGACGCCGGCCCCCGGCGTTCTGGCCGTGCACGGCTATATCAATTCCCGCGAGACCCAGAGCGGCTTCGCCATCGAGTTCGCCCGGCGCGGCTATGTGGTGCTGGCCCTGGACCAGACCGGTCACGGCTATAGCGGCGGCGCGGCGTTCTCGAACGGCTTTGGCGGTCCCGATGGCCTGAAATACCTGCGCGGCCTGCCGACCGTCGATCCTGACAATATCGGCCTGGAAGGCCACAGCATGGGCGGCTGGACGGTGCTGGCCGCCGCCGCGACGATGCCGGACGCCTACAGGGCGGTGGTGCTGGAGGGCTCGTCCACCGGCAAGCCGTTCGCCGCCGACGGCTCGCCGGCCTGGCCGCGCAACCTGGCCCTGGTGTTCAGCCAGTATGACGAGTTCTCCAAGCTGATGTGGGGCGTCGATCGGGCCAAGGACGTCACCGGCAGCGCCAAGCTGCAGGCCGTGTTCGGCGCGACGGGGCCGGTCCAGCCGGGCAAGGTCTATGGCTCGCTCGCAGACGGAACCGCCCGGGTGCTCAACACGCCCGCCACCACCCATCCCGGCGATCACATCTCGCCCGCCGCCATCGGCCACGCGCTGGACTGGTTTGCCCTGACCCTGAAGGGCGGAACGCCGCGCCCGGCCAGCGACCAGATCTGGATGTGGAAAGAAGCCGGCACGGGCGTCGCCCTGATCGGCGCCGTCGTGCTGCTGTTAGGGACGTTCCAGCTGCTGCTGACCCTGCCGCTGTTTGCATCCCTGCGTCAGCCGATCCAGCCGACGGTCGCTCGCCGCGACGCGGGCTGGTGGCGCGGCGTCGCCCTGACCGCCCTGCTGCCGGCCCTGACCTATTTCCCGTTCTTCATCCTGGGCATGGTCGCCCTGCCGCCCAACGCCATCCTCAAGCAGGGGATCACCAATCAGGTCCTGACCTGGGCCGTGCTGACCGCCCTGATCACCCTGGGGCTGGCCGCCCTCGGCAAGCGTGGGAAGCCTGCGTTCAGCCGATCCCTGCGACTGTCGCTGCTGATCGGCATCGTCAGTGTGGGCGTGGTCTATGGCGCGCTGGAGCTGGTCCATCGCCTGTTCCTGGTCGATTTCCGGTTCTGGGTGGTGGCCCTCAAGCGCCTGAGCCTGGGCCAGGCCGATCAGGTGCTGGTCTATGTGCTGCCCCTGACCCTGGCCTTTGGCGTCACCCTGCGCACCCTGCTGGCCCGCATCCCGGTGGCGGGCGAGAGCAACCTGGCCCGCTATGCCGGTGCGGTCCTGGCCCTAAGCGGCGGTTTCGCTCTGCTGCTGGCGCTGGACTATGGCGCGCTGTTCCTGACGGGCCGCCTGCCCACGGCGTTTGATCCGCTGTCGACCGTGGTGGCCATCCAGTTCCTGCCGCTGACGGCCCTGATGGCGGTGGTCGGCGTCTTCACCTGGAAGCGCACCGGCGGCTATGCGGCGGCGACCGTGATCTGCGGCCTGCTGCTGACCTGGTACATGGTGGCGGGCACGGCGACCCAGGTGGCGTGAGGGCGGGTCAGCGCGCCGCGCCCTCGACCTCGACCATGACCACGTCATAGGTCCGCATCGGCAGGCTCAGTCGCCCGCGCCCGTCGCGGCCCACGCGGATCGTGTAGGTCGTGGGGGCGTCGCGGGTGAGATCCTGCAGCTGCTTCAACTGTCCGGCGTCGAGGCTGGCGGGCGAGCCCATTTCCAGCCAGGCGGTATAGGCGTCATTGGCCTTGAAGCCGACGCGCCGCACCGTCGCCCGGTGCAGGCCGGGGCGCAGACTGGCCACGCTGATCTCCAGCGGCGCGGCGGGCTTCGGCTCTCGCACCTGGCGGAAAAAGGGGCGGTTGCTGACCGGCTGGTCGGGCAGTTCATAGCGCCAGGCCAGCACCTGCAGCCGGCTGCCCTTCAGGGCGGCGATGCTCTGGGCGTCGCCGGTCGCCAGCTCGCGGTCGCCCAGGCTGTTGAGGTACCGGTAGGCGAAATAGCTCGGCTTGCGCACGCCCTGCGGGGTCAGCAGACCAAAGCCGCCGTCGAACGGCTTGGTCTGGGGGCCGGGCTCTTCGAACAGGTCGCTGAACGTCCAGTAGCTCATGCCCTGAACCAGGCCTTCGCTCTCGCGCAGCTTGGTCAGCACATAGGATGCGCTGAGGTGGTCGTCGTGGATCGGGTCGCGCGGATTATAGCTGGTGCTCCACTCGGTGAAGAACAGCGGCAGGCCGGGGCGGGACGAGGCCTCGATTTCCCGGCGCACCTTGCGCACGTCGGCGACGACCGCGTCGGGATTGCGCGACAGCTTGTTGTCGCCCTCGCCCTTCTCGTCCAGGAAACCGCCCTCGACGCCATAGGTGTGGGTGGTGATGAAATCGACGGGCAGGGCGTGCTGGTCGGCATAGGCCAGGAACTCGGGCACCCAGGCCGCCCCCGCCGTGGAGGGGCCGCCCACCCGCAGGGCCGGGTCGATGGCTTTGATCGTCCGCGCGGTGCGGGCGTAATAGTCGAAATAGGCGCCCTGATCGGCGCGCTCCCAGAAGCCGTCGAGATTGGGCTCGTTCCAGAACTCGAAATACCAGCTGCGCACCTCGGCGGCGCCGTAGCGATCGATAAGGTGGCGGACAAAGGCGTCGACCAGCCCCGTCCATTTCTCGGCCTGCGGATGGGAGGTGTTGCCCTTCCAGTAGAAGATCGTCTGCTTTGAGGTCTTCATCGCATCGGGCGTGAAGCCCAGCTCGATGAAGGGCTTGACGCCCATGGCCAGCAGCTGGTCGTACAGGCTGTCGATGCGGGTCCAGTCATAGACCGGCCGTCCATCGACCTCGCGATAGACGCCCATCTCGTCGTGGAAGATGTCGTGGAAGCGGATGTAGCGAAAGCCCAGCTCGTCGCGCACGGTCTTCAACTGGGCGAGGCTGTCGGGGCGGATCAGGGTGCCGGGATAGTCGGAGCCGACGGAGTAGTCGGCCATCCGGTCGCGCGGACGGCTCGCGGCGGCGACATCAATGACAAGAGTGCGAGCGGCAGGGGTCTCGGCGATCGCGCCGCCGGCCGGGGCGAGGACGGCCGCGACGGCGGCCAGGGCTGCAACAAGGGTCAGGCCGCGTTTCCCCAAGACAGCACCTTTTTATCTGTGATCTTCTTTTTAGAGTGATAGCGAGGGGTCGAGATGGTCGCAAGCGGCCTTCCCGACCCGGGGCGCTACCCCACTCGCACCCCCGTCATCGAGATCGCCGCGAAGACGTCGTCTGTGAAGAAGCTGACCGCCTCGCCCGCCGCCTGCGCGCCCAGCACATACAGCAGCGGCAGATAGTGTTCGGCGCTGTTGATCGAGATCTCGGCGTCGGGGCCCAGGCCCTGCCAGTCGATCAGCGGGTCGTGGTCGCCGCTGAGGATGAGCGTCTTGGCGGTCTGGTTGAAGCGGTCGGCCCATGCGGGGGCTTCGGGCCGGCGGAAGTCGGCCGCGCGCAGGTTGTGGACGATGTCGCCGCTGCCCATCAGCAGCACGCCCTCGTCGCGCAGGGCCGCGAGGCGACGGCCGGCCTCATAGTGCCAGCGGTTGGAGCGACCGCGATCCAGGCTGATCTGCACCACGGGAATGTCGGCGTCCGGATACATCGGTCGCAGCACGCCCCAGGCGCCGTGGTCGAGGCCACGCGTGGGATGCTGGACCACCGGGTCGGGCGACAGGATCTCGCCGATGCGCGCGGCCAGGGCCGGATCGCCCGGCGCGCGGTACTGCACGTCGAACAGGGCCTGCGGAAAGCCGCCGAAATCGTGGATGGTCTCCGGCGCCGCCGAGGCGCTGACGGCGGTGGCGCCCTGCGTCTCCCAGTGGGCGCTGACCATGGCGATGGCGCGCGGGCGCGGCAGGTCGCGGCCCATCTGGCCCCAGGCGCGGCTCCAGGCGTTGTCCTCGATGGCGTTCATCGGCGAGCCGTGGCCGACGAACAGGGCGGGCATGCGGGTCATGGCGAAGTCTTTCAGAAACAGCAGAAGTTACAGATAAGCGTCGCGTCAGCCCGTCGCAAGATGGTGCGACGCGATGGCTTTTCCCGCGCGGCCGGCTTTGTTAAGGCCAAGGGGTGTCCAGTTCCGCTTCGCCCCCCGACCTGTCCGCCCCGGTAGAGACCCCGGTGATGGCCCGCGCCCGCCGCGCCGTGCGGGGCGGGGCCCTCGACTTCCTGCGCTTTCTCGCCTCGCTGCTGATCGTGCTCTACCACTATGGGGCCGAGAGCCCGATGCGGATCGAGCGCTTCCACCAGGTGTTCTCGCGCGGCTTTCTGGCCACCGACTTCTTCCTGATCCTGTCGGGCTATGTGCTGGGCCGGGCCTATGGCGCCTCGACCCTGTCGGGGAAGATCACGCCGGCCCGCTTCTGGCTGCGCCGCGCCGCCCGCGTCTGGCCGGGGCACCTGATGGTGCTGGCGGCCATGGCGGTGCTGGTGCTGGTCCTCAACGCCATCGGCACCGACGCCCACAAGCCCAGCCGTTTTGCCTGGGACCAGCTGCCGGTCCAGGCCCTGCTGATCCACGCCTGGGGCGTGCCCAGCGACGGCTGGAACCTGCCCAGCTGGTCGTTGTCGGCCCTGATCGTCTGCTACGCGATCTTCCCGTTCATGTGGCGGGCGGCCGACAAGGTGCGCCACGCGGTGATCCTGCCGCTGGTGGGCGTGGCGGTCATCATCGCCTTCGAACTGATCGCCCGCTTCGGCTTTGACCAGGCCCTGGCCGACCTGCGGTTCCAGTTCGGGGTCGTGCGGGCCCTGCCGCTGTTCATACTGGGCGTGTGCCTGGCCCGGGCGGTCGAGATGGACTGGCCGTCGGAAAAGGCGGCCCGGGCGCTGCTGTATGGCGGCGTCGTGGTGCTGGTGGGATGGCAGACCCTGGACCGCTACGCCCTGCCCGACGTGCTGTGGTTCGACCTGCCCAGCCTGGCCGCCATCGCCTGTATCATCCTGGGGGCCGGCCGCCTGCCGGTGCAGCGACCCAGCGCCTGGATCGAGGAGGGCGCCAAGCTGTCCTTCGCCCTGTTCATCACCCACATCTTCGTCGGGGTGATCTACTGGAGCGCCGTTCACAAGCTGATCGACACCGTGCCGATCGGCATCGGCTGGCAGTGGCTGATGTGGCTGGCCGGCTTCCCGCTGGCCTATGGCGCGGCGTGGCTGTTCCATACCTATGTGGATCAGCCCGTGCAGGACCGGCTGGCGCCGTGGCTGAGGAAATGACCCTTCTCCCCTTGTGGGAGAAGGTGGCGGCGTAGCCGTCGGATGAGGGGTTTCTCGGAGCCGCCGTGCGACCCCTCACCCGACCCGCCGCGCGGGCCACCCTCTCCCGCAGGGGGAGAGGGGATTTCAATCGTCATGAACGCGGTCTAATCAGCCCATATGACCCGACACATCCCGCTCCAAGGCGTCGAGAACCTCCGCGACTATGGCGACTACGCCGCCGGTCTTGGCCGACTGAAGAAGGGTGTGCTGTACCGCGCCGCCCACCAGGCCGAAGCCACCGACGCCGACCTCGACGCCCTGGCGGCCCTGAACATCGTCACCCTGGTCGACCTGCGCCGTCCCAATGAGCGCGAGCGGTCGCCGTCGCGGCGCTGGAGCGGTTTCTCGGCCGAGGTGATCGACAACGATCTGGGCGCGACCGGCCCGGACCCCTGGCATGAGTTCCTGAAGAGCTCGGACCTCTCCGAAGGCTCGATCCAGGCCTATATGGTCGAGTACTATCAGCGCGCCCCGTTCAAGGAACGCCATCTGGACCTGTTCTCGCGCTACTTCAGGGCGTTGGCGCAGGCCCGGGGACCGGTGCTGATCCACTGCGCCGCCGGCAAGGACCGCACAGGCATACTGGCGGCCCTGACCCACCATGTGGCCGGCGTGTCGGACGATGACGTGATTGACGACTATCTGCTGACCAACGACCCCGCCCGCTTCGAGCGGCGCGGCCCCCAGTTCATGGCTATCATCCAGGAGATGACCGGCCGCACCCCGACCGAGGCGGCCATGCGCGCGGCCATGGGCGTCGAGGCTCAGTACCTGGCCGCCGCCTTCGCCGCGATGAAGGACCAGCATGGCTCGCTGGACGGCTATCTGGAACAGGCCGTGGGCCTGGACGCCGAAATGCGCGAGGCCGTGCGGGCGCATATCCTGCTCTAAAGTCGCGGGTGACAAACGCCCGTTTAACCGCCACGCTTCCCTTGGAAGCGCTCGCATCAGACGGCGCTCGAACCGGGGTAGGGCATGAGTGATGTGGCGGGCGTGTCGGCGGGCGGCAAACCGGGTGGCCTGTCAAAGGGCGCGCTCAGCTGGATCTTCCATCAGGGTTCGCGCGACGCCTATGTCGTCCTGATCACCATCTACATCTTCGCGCCCTATTTCTCGCGGGTGCTGGTCGGCGATCCGGTCAAGGGTCAGGCGACCATGGCCGACATCGCCACCGCCTTTGGTTTGCTGACGGCGCTCACCGCCCCCCTGCTGGGCGCCTCGATCGAGCGCTATGGCCCGCGAAAGCCTTTCCTGATCGGCATTCTGGCGATCATGCTGCCGCTGCTGATGCTGCTGTGGTTTGCCCAGCCGAACGACGGACCGTCGGTGGCCATGATCGGCGCCGTCCTGATCGTGCTGGGTGTGTCGTATAACTGGGGCGACGTGCTCAACAACTCGCTGCTGTCGCGCGCCGCCGAGCCGGGGCAGGAGCCGCTGGTTTCGGGGCTGGGCTACGCCATGGCCAACGGCCTGTCGGTGAGCCTGCTGATCTTCATGATGTGGGCCTTCGTCCTGCCCGGCGCGGTGGACTGGCCCGGCGTGCCGGCCGCGCCGCTGTTTGGCCTGCCCACCGACAACCACGAGCCGGCCCGCCTGTCGGGACCGATGGCGGCCGGGGTGATGCTGCTGGGCGCGATCCCGTTCCTGCTGTGGACGCGCGATGCGCCGCGCACCGGCCTGTCGATGGCGGCCAGCCTGCGCCACGGCGTCCGGCTGCTGATCGACACCCTGAGCAACCTGAAGGGCCACCGCGACGTCGCGACGTTCCTGGCGACACGGATGCTCTATTGCGACGGCATGACCGCCCTGCTGGTGTTCAGCGGCCTGTTCGCCGCCGGTCTGATGGGCTGGGGCGAGCTGGAGATGCTGGCCTATGGCATTTCGCTGTCGATCTTCGGCGTGCTGGGCGGCTTCCTGGCCCCCTGGCTGGACAAGACCCTGGGGCCGCGTCGGGCGGTGCAGCTGGAGATCTTCGGCTGCCTGATCGTGCTGATCAGCGCCCTGGGCATGGGCCGAGACAGGATCCTCTATTTCTGGAGCTATGACCCCGCCGCCCACGCGCCGCTGTGGAATGGGCCGCTGTTTCGCACCCTGCCAGAGGTTCTGTATCTGGGCCTGGGCCTGCTGATCGCGGTGTTCGTCACCGCCCAGTACGCCTCCAGCCGCACCCTGCTGGTGCGCCTGGCGCCGCCCGACCGTATCGCCGCCTTCTTTGGCCTGTTCGCCCTGTCGGGCACGGCGACGGTGTGGCTGGGCTCGCTGCTGGTGGCCTTGGCGACCCGGATCTTCCAGAGCCAGGTGGCGGGCTTCGTGCCGATCGTCGGCCTGTTGCTGCTGGGCTCGCTGGGCCTGTTCCTCGTCAAGGGCGGCGGGCGCGAGGCTTAGATCTAGATCCTCCCCCTCCGGGGGAGGTGGCCCGGAGGGCCGGAGGGGGCAGCGCGGCCGATGCCGAGATGGCCCCCTCAGTCGCTCCGCGACAGCTCCCCCAGAGGGGAAGCATCTGCTAAATCCCCCGCCATGCGCCGCGTCGCTCTCCTCACCGCCCCCTGGCGCGAGCCGGTCTGGGCCCTCCAGCCGTTCCGGGACGAGCCGCACGCCTGCGCCCTGCTGTCGGGCGGCGGCGAGCGGTGGTCGTATCTGCTGCGCGCGCCCGACGCGGTCCTGACCCTGAACGCCGCCGATCCGCGTGACCCGTTCGAGGCCCTGAGCGCCCTGATCGGTCCGCGCCTCTCCGCTGATCCCGAAGGCCCGCCGTTCCAGGGCGGGGTGGTGGGTCTGGGAACCTATGAGCTGGGCGACAGGGTCGAGCGCCTGGGCCTTGGCCGCACCGGCTGGCCGGACCTGACCTGCGCCCGCTATGGCGCCCTGCTGGCCTTCGACCATCAGGCGCGCCGCGTCGTCGCTGTCGGGCGGGGTGACACCGACGCTCAGGCCGCTGAACGAGCGAGGGCGGCGCTGACCTGGCTGGACGCGCCCGTCGATGCGCGGCCGCCGGTCGAGGGGCCGCTGTGCGCGGCCCTGACCGCCACCGACGGCGCGGCCTACGAAGCCGCCGTCGCCGAGGTGGTGGCCCGCATCCATGGCGGCGAGATCTTTCAGGCCAATATCGCCCGCGCCTGGACCGGGCGGCTGGCGCAGGGCGTCGATCCGTTTGACCTGTTCACCCGCCTGCGCGCCCAGAGCCCGGCGCCGTTCTCGGCCTATTGGCGGCTTGAGGACAGGGCGCTGGTCTCCAATTCGCCCGAGCGGTTCCTGAAGGTGCGGGACGGGGCCATCGAGACCAAGCCGATCAAGGGCACCCGGCGACGCGGGGCGACCCCGGCCGAGGACGCCCTGATGGTCGCCGAGCTGTCGGCCAGCGCCAAGGACCGGGCCGAGAACCTGATGATCGTCGACCTGATGCGCAACGACCTGGCCCGGGTCAGCCCGCCGGGCAGCGTGAAGGTCCCGGCGCTGTTCGGGGTGGAGACCTTCGTCAATGTGCACCACCTGGTCTCGACCGTGACCGCGCGCCTGGCGCCGGGCCTCACCGTCGCCGACCTGCTGCGGGCCAGCTTTCCGCCGGGCTCGATCACCGGCGCGCCCAAGGTCCAGGCCATGAAGGTCATCGCGCAGCTGGAGCCGCCGCGCGGTCCCTATTGCGGCTCGCTGTTCTGGGCCGGGTTCGACGGCGCGTTTGATTCCAGCGTGCTGATACGCACGGTGGGTCTGGAGCAGGACGGCGACCGCTGGGCGCTCGAGGCGCGGGCCGGGGCGGGCATCGTCGCCGACAGCGATCCGCACGCCGAGCGCCTGGAAACCGAAACCAAGATCGCCGCCCTCAAGCGGGCCCTGACCGAACCCA
The DNA here is from genome assembly GCA_943371355.1 of Alsobacter soli. Classification (GTDB taxonomy): domain Bacteria; phylum Pseudomonadota; class Alphaproteobacteria; order Caulobacterales; family Caulobacteraceae; genus Caulobacter. The sequence continues at coordinate 150,123 of CALRUN020000002.1, read as the reverse complement.
TGACGGAGATGGCTGGATGATCCCGCTGGACGACCGCGGCCTGCTGCTGGGCGATGGCCTGTTCGAGACCATGCTGGCGCTGGACGGCGCGATCCCGATGATCGAGGCGCATCTGGACCGCCTGGCCGCCGGCTGCGCGGCGCTGGGCCTGCCCGATCTGGATCGCGAGGCGGCGCGGGCCCTGTGCCTTGCCGCGCCGCCGGCCATGGGCCGGGCCGCCGTGCGCCTGACGCTGACGGCCGGCTCTGGCGGGCGGGGCCTGGATCGGCCGGCCCAGATCGTCCCGCGCCTGAGGGCGACCGCCGCCCTGTCGGCGCCGATCGAGACCCCGGCGACCCTGATCATCGCCCAGACCCGCCGCAACGAGGGCTCGCCGGCTTCGCGCCTGAAGACCCTGGCCTATCTCGACAATGTGCTGGCGCGGGCCCAGGCCCGGGCGGCGGGCGCCGACGAGGCGGTGATGCTGAACAATGCCGGCCATCTGGCCTGCGCGGCGGCGGCCAACCTGTTCTGGATCGAGGGCGAGCGCCTGCTGACCCCGGCCCTGGACTGCGGCGTGCTGGCGGGGATCACCCGCGGGCGGGTGCTGGCGACAACGCGGTCCTGGGGACTTGAGACGCAGGAGGTCGCGGCAACGGCGGCGCGGCTTGAGACGGCCGACGGGATCTTTCTGACCAACAGCCTGATCGGCGTGCGGCCGGTTTCAGCGCTGGAGCAACGCTCGCTTGCGCCGCACCCCCTGATCGCGCGACTGAGGGCGGCGATCTGACCATCCCGGTCCGCTCTGCCCGGGACTAGACCCGTGCGACGCTCTCGGACTTGCGCGGTCGCAGATAGAAGGTGCGTCCGAAGGTCAGGGTGCTGGGCAGGAAGAACTTGACCGGCAAGGTGTAGCTGTAGCTGGCCTTGGCCATGATGACGTTCTGGCTGGCGGGCAGTACGCCGACCGGAATGACCGAAGCGCCCAGCACAGCGCCCTGGGCAGGGCAACTGGGGTGGCTGTTTCTGTTTTCCGACCAGGTCACCGTGTCGCGCCCCGTCGAATCCGAGGTGATGCTGGCCAGGCACATCCGCAGGGTCGTGGTCGGGAAGGGAGCCATGATCGTATTGCCGATCGTGAAGATGTCGTCCCTGCGGGCGGTGGTCAGCTGAGTGCTCTGGGCCACCAGATCACCGATCGCCGAGGCGATGTTGCCGACGCGGCGCTGGGCCATCATGGCCTGGGTCATTTCGGCCAGACCGAAATACAGCATCAGCATGATGGGCGCGATCAGGGCGAATTCAACCGCCGAGACGCCGCGACGGTCACGCCAGAAGCGCTTGAGCCGCCTGGAGGCCGGGCGGCAGGGGCGCGGCCCGGGAGGGGGGGTCAGTTGGTCGGGCATGTCACCGCCGCCGCCGCAGTATCTGAATAGGGCTCGTTGGCGAACGCCGTCGCCGCGGTCAGCATGCGCCGGCCGTTTGAGGTCTGCAGGCCGGTCTGTAGCAGGGGCGTGATCAGCGGCCAGTTGTAATAGGCGCGGATCAGGACGATCGAGCCCGGGCCGCCGGGATCCCAGCACGGGGTTCTGGGTCGGGCGGCGCTCATCGCCGACCCCGAGGCCGAGAACCCGGTAAAGGTGCGCACGTCGATGCTGAGCGCCGCGTCACAGGATGACGCCAGCCAGGTCATCTCGGTGCAGACGGCGGTCTTGAAGGCGGTGGCGGTGCGATTGGCCTGCTGCGCCTCGCCCGTGCGAATGGTGCGGCCAACATCAATGACGGCGTTTTCCAGGGTCAGCGAGACCAGGAACACCAGGCCAAGTTCTATGGTCGCAAAGATCAGCAGCAGAAACGGAACCGACACAAAGGCGAACTCAACCGACACCGCGCCGCGCCGTGCGCGGGCGAACTGCAGCGCGCACGCAAGGGCCCGCACGCGGACGCCCCGCACGCGGATGCGATGTGTCAGACGTTCAGGGCGATCGGCAGGCGCCATGCGCGGTGGGTCCGTTTCATGCCCGCCGAGACGAGCGGTTGAAGCAGTTTAGGTCAGACGCCCCTAATCAGGGGTTTAGGTCCGGACGCCGCGCGCATGCCAGGCTTGAGCCTTCAGGGCGTGCCAGTGGCGGTGGCGGCGGCTGAGGCATTGATACGGGCGCACTGCGCGCCGCAGGCATAGATCCCGACATCGGCGGCCCCGCGATAGACCGTGACGCCCGCGCCGCTTTCGGAGACGATCACCTGGCGGTCGGCCAGGGGGCGGCCGGCGCTGTCGAAGGCCAGCACCGTGGTGAAGCCGGGCCGTTTGCCCAGGATCACCAGGGTGCGCTCATTGATGACGCTGACATCGGCGATCAGCGGATCACCCACCACCACGTCGCGCACAGGCGCCGACAGGGCGATGCGCGCCACCTCGCCGGCGGGCACCGACAGGCTTTCAGCGCGCGCGGAGACGCCCGCGAGGGCGAGAAGGGCGGCGAGAGCGAGCGAAAGGCGGCGCATACGGGTTCCAGTGCGATGTCCGAGCCCTGCGGACACTGACTTTGAATGGTCAACAAAAGACTAAATCCGGGCCACCCGCGACAACGTGGCCCGTTCTGAAGTCGTTGATTCAAAAGGCTTTGATCGGCTTTCAGAATGGCTTGGTTAAGAGTAAGTAATAGTAAACGCAAATAAACCAAAAGAAAAACAGCGGAAACTATTGCGACGTTTACTGGCCATTAAGTGAGGTGGGTGAAATTGATCGTGTTTTCGGGGGTGAGCAAGTCAACACGGCTTGAAGACCTCAACATCAACCAACGATGATTTAGGAGATCAAGTCATGTCGAAGTTCTTCACCCGCTTCCTGAACGACGAATCCGGCGCCACGGCCATTGAATATGGTCTGATCGTCGCCCTGATCGCCGTCGTGATCGTGACCGCCGTCACCACCCTGGGCACCAACCTGCGCACCAAGTTCACCGCCGCCGGTACGGCTGTGGCGAACGCTGGTTCGTAAACCCGGCTCACGCTCGAAAAAAGGAGGGTCGAGGCCAACGCCTCGGCCCTCTTTTTTTATGTCTGCGGCCCGGTTTTGGATCGACGCGTTGGCTGCGACGAAACCATTGCTTCACCTGATCGTCCCAGAATGGGTCGCTCAACAAGGCGCCTTGCGATGCACGCTCTTCAGATCCCGCTGCTGCTGATCTTTCCGGCCCTGGTCATTGTGGCCGCCCTGAAGGATGCCACCAGCTACACCATTCCTAACTGGATCTCGCTGGGCCTGATCGCGGCCTTTGTCCCGGCCGCCGCGTTCAGCGGTGCGCCCCTGGCCGCCCTCGGCCTGTGCCTGGCGACGGGGTTTGGCGCTCTGCTGCTCGGGATGGGCATGTTCGCGGCCGGCTGGATCGGCGGCGGCGACGCCAAGCTGTTCGCGGCCAGCGCCCTGTGGATCGGCTGGCCGGCGGCCTTTCCCTTCATGCTGTCGACGGGTCTGGCGGGCGGCGCCCTGACCATGGCCATCCTGTCCCTGCGCTCGGGCTGGTTCGAGCCCGTGCTGGCCGGCAGTCCTTCCTGGCTGCGCAAGCTGGGCGCCCAGGGCGGCGACATTCCCTATGGCGTGGCCATCGCGGCCGGCGCCCTGGCCACCTTCCCGCAAGGCGCCCTGGCGACCGCCATTCTGGGCTGAGCCTCCGAGGGACTCGGCCGGTTCCGCGTCAGCCTGTCACAGCGGGCATATCGACTCGGGGAGCCAAAACTTTAGCCGGTGTTAACCATGCGCGGGCGAGCATGGGGCTGGCCAGAAAGGCTGTCTGACGAATCGTGCGCGCCGCCCTGAAGGGCAGATGCTCGCGAAACCTCGCTTCTCGTCGCGAAAGCCTGTGACCGCGCAATGAATCCTGTTCGCCTCCTGATCGTCCTGGTCGCCGCCATCTCGGCCATCGGCCTGGCTGTGGTGATGCAGCGCGCGCTGGGCGGAAAGCCCGTCGCCGCGCCGTCGGCCATCGCCGCGCCGGTCGCGGGCAAGCCCATGACCCAGGTCCTGGTCGCCAAGCATGATCTGGCCATCGGCGCGCGCCTGACTGGCGAGGACGTTATCTGGCAGGCCTGGCCGACCGAGGCCGTCAACGCCGCCTTCATCACCAACGGCGCCGCCCTGCCGGCGCCCGAGGGCGCGGCCAAGGCCAAGGCTGTCGTGGCCGATGCCGCCAATGAGATGATCGGCGGCGTCGACCCGGCCAAGGCCGTCGAGGGCGCGATCGTTCGCGACCCGATCCTGACCGGCGAACCCATCACGCCCCGCAAGATCGTCCGCGGCGGCGACGGCGGCTATCTGTCGGTCGTGCTGTCGCCCGGCAAGCGCGCCATGTCGGTGCCCGTCACCTCCGAGACCGCTGTCGGCGGCTTCATTCTGCCCGGCGACCGGGTGGACGTGCTGCAGACCCGCGACGCGCAGGACAGCGGCCAGGGCGGCGGCAGCAAGGTGCTGATCGCTGAGACCATCCTGCAGAATGTTCGGGTCCTGGCTCTTGACCAGACCACGGCGGCCGAAAAAGAGGCCAAGTCGATCGTTGCGGCGACGGCGACCCTTGAAGTCAGCCCAACCGACGCCGAAGCCCTGGCCCGGGCCAAGGCCGCCGGCCCCATCACCCTGGCGTTGCGCGCCTATACCGATCTGGGCGGGCCCTCTGGCGCGGTCGGACGGGTCGAGCGCCGGACCCAGGACGATGCGATGGTCCGGGTCAATCGCGGCGGTCAGACCACCAGTGTTTCGGTGCGACCATGAACCGGTTTGCCAAGAGTCGTTCGCCCATGATCCGTCGGCTTCTCACCGCCCATCTCGCCGGGCTGCTGGCGCTCAGCTCCACAACCCCGGTGCTGGCCGATGGCCCGGTCGGCGGCTCGCATACCTATCGTCCGGTCCCGCGCGTTGCGCGGCCCGCGCCGGTCGCCGTCGCGCCGCTGGCTGCGTCGCCCGTCCCTGACCAGGTGCTGAGCATTGACCTGACCGCTGGCGCTGGCGCCCGGGTGCTGGACCTGCCGCTGGGCAAGTCGGCGATTATCGAGCTGCCGGTCGATGTGCGCGACATGCTGGTGACCAATCCGCTGGTGGCCGATGCGCTGCTGCGCAGCCCGCGGCGGATCTATGTGCTGGGCATGACCTCGGGCGCGACCGACGCGGTCTTTTTCGACGCCGCCGGTCGGAAGATCCTGCAACTCAACATCCGCGTCGCCCAGGACATCAGCCTGCTGTCCTCGACCCTGCGCAGTGTGCTGCCCACCGGGTCGGTTCAGGTCGTGCCGCTGAAGGACAGTGTCATTCTCACGGGCGTGGTGCCGTCCGCCGCCGACTCCGAAAAGGCCTCGCGCATCGCGGCCCAGTTCGTGACCTCGCCGGAAAAGGTGCTGAACATGCTCAGCATCGCCGGCAAGGACCAGGTGATGCTGGAAGTGCGCATCGTCGAGGTGCAGCGCAATGTCATCAAGCAACTGGGCGTCGACCTGAACGCCCTGGTCGGCCAGCTGGGCGAAACCCAGTACAGTTTTGGCTTCTCGCCGACCTTCGGGGTCAATGGCTCGCTGCTGGGCGGCCTGACCAGCGGCTATTCCACCGACACCACCAAGCAGCCGGTGATGCAGGTGCCCTGTAACCTGGCCCTGCCGGAAGGGGCCAAGTGCCTGCAGGTGGTGCGCGACAGCTCGGTCTACAGCAATTCCGACACCGCCACGATCGCAGACACGGCTGGCAGCGCCGGCCTGAACAAGGCCAAGGCCATGATCCAGGCGTTCGAGCGGGTGGGCCTGGTGCGCACCCTGGCTGAACCCAACCTGACGGTGCTGTCAGGCGAGGCCGGCAAGTTCCTGGCGGGCGGCGAATTCCCGGTGCCGGTCGCAACCGATGAAACCGGCAAGATCAGCGTCGAGTTCAAGCCCTATGGCGTAGGCCTGGGCTATACGCCGGTGGTGCTTTCGGGCGGCCGCATCTCGCTGAAGCTGTCGACCGAGGTCTCCGAGCTCAGCAGCCTGGGCGCCTATTCGGTGTCGGGTGGCACGGGCTCCAGCGTCCTGACCGTGCCGGGCCTGACGGTTCGCCGGGCCGAGACCACGGTCGAGCTGCCCTCGGGCGGCTCGCTGATGATCGCCGGCCTGCTGCAACAGACCACCAAGCAGACCATCGACGCGATCCCGGGCATGACCAACATGCCGGTGCTGGGCGCGCTGTTCCGCTCGCGCGACTATCTGAACGGCGAGACCGAGCTGGTCATCATCATCACCCCCTATATCGTCGACCCGACCCGGCCTCAGAACCTGCGGACCCCGGCCGACGGCCTGAAGTTTGCCGGCGACATGAGCACCACCCTGCTGGGTCGGCTCAACCAGGTGGTCAAGGCGCCGGCCGGCGCCAATGCGGGGCGCGCCTATCAGGGCCCCGTCGGCTATGTGATCGAGTGAGGACGCGGACATGAGCAAGCACCCCGTGAAAACCGTCCTTATCCTGACCGCCGCGCTGCTGGGCCTGTCGGCCTGCGCCAGCGCCGGCGTCGAACCGCCGGTTCCCGCCCCCGTCTCGCGCACCGACGGCGAAAAGTGGCGCGACCAGATCAAGGTCGACGGCCGCACCGACGAGATCCAGCTGGCGGTCCACGCCGCCGGCGTGTCGGCCAACCAGGACCAGGCGCTGTCGGCCCTGGTCAGTCGCTGGCTGTCGGCCCAGGCCCGCGAGATCGTGATCAGCGCCCCCCTGGGCGGAGCCAATGCTCCGACAGCAGGCGGCATGGCCGTTCAGGTTCGCGAACGGCTGATGTTCTACGGCGCGGCGCCGGCCTACGTCAGGGTCGTGGGCTATGACGCGGCCGGTCAGGACGCGGCCCCGATGCGGGTTGGCTTCGAGATCTTCACCGCCGAAGGCCCCACCTGCGGCGCCTGGGAAAACCTCACCGCCACCCGCAAGAACGAAGCCTATGGCAATTTCGGCTGCGCCGTGGCCGCCAACCTGGCTGCCCAGATTGCCAATCCCGAGGACCTGATCCGCCCCCGCGACTCCACCCCGATCGACGCGGGCCGCCGCGACACCGTCCTGGGCAAGTATCGCAAGGGCCAAATCACCTCGTCGGCCAAGGACGAGCAGGCCACCGGCGTCGTCTCCAAGGCGATCAACTGATGCCGCGTTCTCCTTCGGATCAAGAGCCGTTCGACCTGGGGTTCGAGGCCGCAGACGAGTTCACCTCGGCCGGCTCCGATCCCTGGCGCTCGTCCGCTCCGGCCCTGACCCCGGCCATGGGCGGTCTGGACGATCCCTTCGCCGATTTCCCGCCGGCCCGGCCGCGCGACGAGCGGCCAGCGCCGGCGCAGGACCCTTTCGCGGCCCCCGCCGCCGCGCGTCAGGCTCAAGCCCAGGCCCAGGCCCAGGCTCCGGCCCGCGCGGCTGTTCCCAGCCCCGCGCCGCAGCCCGAGGTTCAGCGCGCCCCGGCCGCCGAAGTGACCGCGCCGGTGAGGCACGAACCGTCCCCGCATGACACCCTGAGCGGCAGCGACGCCGCCCTGGGCGAGATGGCGGTGCCGCGCATCACCATCCACGCCTTCTGCGTGCGGCCCGAGACCTCGGCCCTGATCGAGGTCGCCGCCGCCGACCGCCGGATGGCCCGCGCCTCGACCATCGTTCGCGTGGGCGGCCTCGACGCCGCCGTCGAGCTGTATCAAAACCAGTCCACGCCCTCGCTGGTGCTGGTGGAAACCCACGACGGCGCCCAGCGCCTGCTGCACCTGCTGGACGCCCTGGCCCAGGTCTGCGACCCGGGCACCAAGGTCGTGGTCATCGGCCAGACCAACGACATCGCCCTCTATCGCGAGCTGATGCGCCGCGGGGTCAGCGAATATCTGACCCAGCCGCTGGGTCCGCTGCAGATCATCCGCGCCGTTTCGGGCCTCTATGCCGATCCGTCGGCGCCCTTCGTGGGCCGCCAGGTGGCCTTTGTCGGCGCCAAGGGCGGGGTAGGGGCTTCGACCCTGGCCCACAACTTCGCCTGGTCGATGGCCGAGCGCATGCAGACCGCCACGGTGATCGTCGACCTGGACCTGCCGTTCGGCACCGCCGGCCTCGACTTCAACCAGGACCCGCTGCAGGGCGTGATAGACGCGCTCAGCCAGCCCGAGCGCCTGGACCCCGTGCTGATGGACCGGATGATGGTCCGCTGCGGCGATCGCCTGTCGCTGTTCGCCGCCCCGGCCACTCTGGACCAGGACTACGACATCAGCGCCGAGGCCTATGAGGAGGTCACCCAGAAGATCCGCGGCGCCGCGCCCTTCGTGGTGCTGGACCTGCCGCACAGCTGGGCGGCCTGGACGCGGCGGGTGCTGATCGGCTCGGACGATCTGGTCGTGGTCGCCACGCCGGATCTGGCCTCCCTGCGCAACGCCAAGAACATCATCGACATGGTCCGCCAGGCCCGTCCCAACGACGCGCCGCCGCGTCTGGTGCTGAACCAGGTGGGCGTGCCCGGCCGTCCCGAGATCCCGGTCAAGGACTTCGGCGAGGCCCTGGGTGTCGCGCCGTCGCTCGTCCTGCCCTTCGATCCCAAGTCCTTCGGTCAGGCCGCCAACAACGGCCAGATGGTCGGCGAGGTCGCGCCCAAGTCCAAGGCCGCCGAAGGCATCGACCACCTGGCCCAGCTGATCAGCCGTCGCGAACCGCCGCAGGTTCAGAAGGCCTCGATGCTGTCGGGCCTGTTCAGGAAGAAATAGCGACGGATGTTCGGCAAGCGCGATCAGAACCCCGCAACGGACCGTCACGCGCCCCCCCCGGCGCCGACTGACGGTTCGGCGATCGCCACGCGTCCCCAGCGCGTCGAGCCGACCCAGGATCGCGCCGCGCCCTCCGCCAAGGTGGCCGCTCCCAAGGCCACGCCCGGCCTGGAACAGCTGCGCGCCGCCCAGGGCGCGCCGGCCACGACGACCATCGTGCGCGAGCAGAGCGACTACTACCACGCCACCAAGACCGTCATCTTCAACGCGCTGCTCAACACCATCGACCTGAGCCAACTGGCCCAGCTGGACGTCAAGGCCGCCGCGGAAGAGATCCGCGACATCGTCGCCGAGCTGGTGGCGATCAAGAACGTCTCGATGTCTGTCTCCGAGCAGGAGCACCTGGTCCAGGACATCATCAACGACGTCCTCGGCTATGGCCCGCTGGAGCCGCTGCTGGCCCGCGACGACATCGCCGACATCATGGTCAACGGCGCCCACCGGGTGTTCATCGAAGTCGGCGGCAAGGTCCAGCTGACCAATGTGCGCTTCCGCGACAACATGCAGCTGATGAACATCTGCCAGCGGATCGTCAGCCAGGTCGGCCGACGCGTCGATGAAAGCAGCCCGATCTGCGACGCCCGCCTGCCCGACGGCAGCCGTGTCAACGTCATCGCGCCGCCTCTGGCTCTGGATGGTCCCACCCTGACCATCCGGAAGTTCAAGAAGGACAAGCTGACGATGAAGAACCTGGTCGACTACGCGTCGATCAGCCCGGAGGGGGCGCGGGTTCTGGGCGTCATCGGCGCCTGCCGCTGCAATATCGTCATTTCGGGCGGTACGGGTTCGGGCAAGACCACCCTGCTCAACACCCTGACCGCCTTCATCGATCCGACCGAGCGGGTGGTGACCTGCGAGGACGCCGCCGAACTGCAGCTGCAGCAGCCGCACGTGGTGCGCCTGGAAACCCGGCCGCCCAATCTGGAAGGCTCGGGCGCGGTGACCATGCGCGACCTGGTCAAGAACTGTCTGCGGATGCGTCCCGAACGCATCATCGTCGGTGAAGTCCGGGGGCCTGAGGCGTTCGACCTGCTGCAGGCCATGAACACCGGCCACGATGGCTCGATGGGCACGCTGCACGCCAACAGCCCGCGCGAAGCCATCAGCCGGATCGAGAGCATGATCACCATGGGCGGCTACGGCCTGCCCTCGAAGACCATCAAGGAAATGATCGTCGGCTCGGTCGACGTCATCGTCCAGGCCGCCCGTCTGCGCGACGGTTCGCGCCGCATCACCCACATCACCGAGGTGGTGGGGCTGGAAGGCGACGTGATCGTCACCCAGGACCTGTTCGTCTACGAGATCACCGGCGAAGACGCCGACGGCAAGGTGGTGGGCAAGCACCGCTCGACCGGCATCGCCCGTCCGCGCTTCTGGGACCGCGCCCGCTATTACGGTCTGGAGCGCGAGCTGGCCGAAGCCCTCGACGCGGCGGAGTAGCCCATGCTGTTCGTGATCGCCGGCGTTCTGGGCTTCATCACTCTCACCGCGCTGGGACTGGCCTTCGCCGGCGGCGATCAGAACGCGGCCCGCACGGCCAAGCGCGCCCAGGCCATCGTTGGCGGCGGTCGCAGCGAGGCTCTGGCCCGCGCCAAGGCCGTGGCCAATACGCCCGACGCCCGTCGCAAGCAGATCCTCAAGACCCTGAAAGAGCAGGACCGCCAGCAGAAAAAGGCCTCGCTGAGCATCGCGGCCCGTCTGCGCGCGGCGGGGCTGGGCGAGAAGATCCAGATGTTCTGGATCATCAGCGGCGTCATCGGCCTGATCGCCGGCCTGATCGTCATTGTTCTGCGCCAGCATCCGCTGATCGCCCTGGGCGCCGCCTTCGCCGCCGGCTTCGGCCTGCCGCGCTGGGTGGTCGGCATGCTGGCTGCGGCCCGCACCAAGAAGTTCACCGAGGCCTTTTCCGACGCCATCGACATCATCGTGCGCGGCATCAAGTCGGGTCTGCCGGTCCATGACTGCCTGAAGATCATCGGCAAGGAATGCCCTGAGCCCCTGGCCGGCGAGTTTCGCATGCTGACCGAGAATGTCGGGATGGGGATGCCGATGGATGTGGCCCTGGAGCGCATGTACGAGCGCATGCCGACCAACGAGCTGCGCTTCTTCGCCATCGTCCTGTCGATCCAGGCCAAGACCGGCGGCAACCTGGCCGAGGCCTTGGGCAACCTGTCGACCGTGCTGCGGGCCCGCAAGCTGATGGGCGAGAAGATCAAGGCGCTGTCGGCCGAAGCCGTGGCCTCGTCTTTCATCATCGGCGCCCTGCCGCCCGGCGTCGTGGTGCTGATTACCGTGACCGCGCCGGCCTATATGCAGACGATGTTCAATGACCCGCGCGGTCACCTGATGCTGCTGGCCGGCGGCATCTGGATGAGCATCGGCATCTTCGTGATGCGCAAGATGATCAACTTCAAGTTCTAGGGGAGGGGGCTCATGAACATCGTCGCCATCCTGACCGACCCCGGCAATCTGCTGACCGGCTTCATCGCCATCGTGGTGTTCGCCACCATCATCACCCTGGCCGCGCCGGCCATGAGCGACAGGAATCTGGAAGGACGCCTGAAGTCGGTTGCCAACCGTCGCGAAGAGCTGCGCCGCCGCTCGCGCGAGGCCATCGTCCAGAAGGGCGGCGCGGGCAGCACCCTGCGCCACACCGACGAGGGCCTGTACAAGAACATCGTCGACCGCCTGCAGCTGTCGCGCCTGCTGGAAGACCCAAAGGTCGTCGACAAGCTGGCCCAGGCCGGCTTTCGCGGACCGCAGCCGGTCTCGACCTTCTACTTCTTCCGTTTCGTGATGCCGTTCGTCTTCGCGGTGGTGACGGCGTTCTACATCTATCTGATCAATGATTTCGGCCTGCTGGGCATGCAGAAGCTGTGCGCCTGCGTCGCGGCCCTGGCCATCGGCTACTACGCGCCCAACGTCTACATCAGCAATGTCGCCACCAAGCGTCGCGAGTCGATCGTGGCGGCCTTTCCCGACTCGCTGGACCTGCTGCTGATCTGCGTCGAAAGCGGGATGTCGATCGAGGCGGCGATCCAGAAGGTGGGGGCCGAGGTCGGCTCCAGCTCGATGGAGCTGGCCGAGGAACTCTCCCTGCTGACCGCCGAGCTGTCCTATCTGCCCGACCGGCGCCTGGCCTATGAAGGCCTGGCGCGCCGCACCAACCATCCCGGTATCCGCTCGGTGGCCACCGCCATGATCCAGGCCGAGCGCTACGGCACGCCCCTGGGCAGCGCCCTGCGGGTCATGGCCAAGGAAAACCGCGAGCTGCGGCTTTCTGCTGCGGAAAAGAAAGCAGCGGCCCTGCCGGCCCAGCTGACCGTGCCGATGATCCTGTTCTTCCTGCCGGTGCTGTTCGTGGTGATCCTCGGGCCGGCGATCATCACCATCCAGGACGTGATGGGTAAGGGCTAGAGCATTTTCCGACGAAGTGGACGCCGGTTCGTCGTCAGAAAATGCGTCAAAACAAAAGACTAGAGCATTTCACCGATCCAGTCGGATCGGAAAATGCTCTAGGGGCGAAGACGGCTCACGCCGGCGCCCGTCGTCCGCAAACCATGTCCAGAGTGGCCTGGACCATGGCTTCCAGCTGTTCTGGCGTCTCGCCGGCGCGGGCGCGCACTGACAGGGCGTTCAGCATCCCTCCGGCCACCTTGGCCAGGACAGCCGGATCGGCGCCCGGCGGCAGTTCGCCGGCCGCCTCGGCGCGAGCCACCAACCGCTCGAAGCCTCTGTCCAGTTCGTGCAGACCGCCGGCGATCTTGTCGCGTACGGCCGGATCGACCAGGGCCTGGCCCAGGCCGGCGCTGATCATGAAGCAGCCGCGCCCGCCGCTGTCGCCTGACAGATACCGCTCCAGGGCCGCGCGATAGACCCGTTCCAGCGCCTCGCGCAGCGTGCCGCCGGCCCGGAAAGCCCGGACCATCGCCTCTCGGGAGGTGTCCATATAGGCGTCGATCGTGGCCGAGAAGAGCGCCTGCTTGTCGCCGAACGCCCCATACAGGCTGGGGCGGTTCATGCCGGTGGCGGCGCTCAGATCGTCCAGCGAGGCGCCCGCGTAACCCTGAACCCAGAAGGTCTCGGTCGCCTTGGCGAGGGCGACTTCGGGGTCATAGGCGCGGGGCCGGCCCCGGCGCTTGGCGGGCTGTTCGGACATCAGACTCTCTCCGGGCCGGACTCTGCTTTTTGTACTGTTTCGCAGTTTATTCCTTGACCCGTGCTATTTTTATGCGAAACAGTACGCAAATGCAAACGGAGGCGACAATGGACCTGTATTTCTTACCGATGGCCTGTTCGATGGCGACGCGGATCGCCGCCTACGAGGCGGGCGCCCCGATCAACTTCATCGAGGTCGACAACAAGGCCACGCCCAAGCGCACCCGGGACGGCGCGCCGTTTCTGGCGATCAATCCGGTCGGCCTGGTGCCCGTGCTGCGCACCGACGACGGCGAACTGATCTCCGAGAATGTGGTGGTCCTGCAATATCTGGCCGACCAGTTCCCGGCCTCCGGCCTGATCCCGCCCGACGGCGCCGAACGCCGGCGTGTGCTGGCCTGGCTCAGTTTCGTCGCCACCGAGCTGCACGCCATGACGTTCAGGGTCCTGCTGGCCGCCGACGCGCCGGAAGGCGCCAAGGTCCTGGCCCGCGCCTCGGCCGCCAGCCGCCTGGCCCTGCTGGAGACGCACCTGTCCGAACGTGAGTTCCTGCAAGGCCGGTTCAGCGTCGCCGACGCCTATCTGTTCGTGATGCTGGTCTGGGCCCGGTACGTCGGACTGGACTTCGCGCCCTATCCCGTTCTCGCCGCCTATCGCGACCGTCTGCAGGCCCGGCCCGCGGTGGCGCGCGCCTTCGGCGAGGAATTCAACCTGTTCAAGGCCGCCGCCTAAGGCGGGATTCCCGGCCGGATCTCAGTAGGCGTACCTCCTCAAACCTCCTCTCCCCCGGAGTTTTCCCATGCGTAGTCTTCTTTTCGCCGTCGCGGCCCTCGCCGCGACGGGCGGCCCCGCCATGGCCGAAACCAAGCCCCAGAACGGCTGGCTGACGCTGAGCACGCCCACCACCCGCGATCACGTCATCTTCGACGGCGCGGTTTGGCGCTGCAAGTCCGACGTCTGTCGCTCTCCCCAGGTCAAGTCGCTGCCGCCCCTGCGCAGTTGCAAGCGCCTGGCGCGAGAACTGGGAGCCGTGACGGCCTTCGGCTATCGCGGGGTGGTGCTGTCGGACGCCCAGCTGGCCGACTGCAACCCGTCGCAACTCGCCAGCGCGCCGGGCAAGGCCGAGGTCGCGGCGGCGCGGTAGCCCAACCCGCCGCCGCCCACTGGATGCTGATCTCCGCCCCCTAGGGAGAGGAGATCAGCAGCTCGTCCCCGCCCACCGCGTTTCGTCCCAATGTCCTCGCAGGCGCCGTTCCGCCCCGTCACCCTCGGCGCATGGACACGCTCTTCACACCCATCCTGGCCCTGCACATCGCCGCCGGCTTCGCGGCCGTCGCCCTGGGCGCGGCGCCCATCCTCACCCGCAAGGGCGGCCGCTGGCATCGGCTGACGGGGCGGATCTTCGCCGGGGTCATGGGCGTGATGCTGGTCTGCGCCTGGGGGCTGACGGCGCTGCGCTTCAACCCCTATTTCGCGGCCCTGACCGCCACGGCGACCATCACCCTGTTCTCCGGGGTGCGGGTGCTGAGGCGCAAGCGGCCGGACCTGCGCCGCGCCGATCGCGCCAGGGCGCTCGACTGGATCCTGACCTTGATCGTCGTGGGCGTGGGCCTGTGGGTGCTGGTGCTGATCCTGCGCGGCCAGACGGGCGGCAGGACGGCTGTTTCCGCCGCCCTGGTCTATGGCGCGCTGACCTATGGCGGCTGGGACCTGTGGCGCTTTGCCCGCCCCACCGCGTGGCCATTCTTTCCGGACCTCTGGACCTACGAGCATCTAGTGAAGATGCTAAGCGCCTACGGGGCGGTGATGAGCGCCTTCTCGGGCAACTTCCTGACCTTCCTGCCGACCCCCTGGAGCCAGCTCTGGCCGACCCTCGTGTTCCAATCCCTGGCCGTGATCTGGATCCTGTCGCGGGCCCTGCGCCGCCGCCGGGACCTTTCGCCCGCCTGAAGCGCGCCCCGACGGCCGCCTGGGTTTGGGCCTTCGGCGCCTACAGCTATGTCGTCACCACCTTCAGCGCCGCCTGGTTCGCGCGACGGTCCGCGCGGGCGGTCGGGGCGCCGATCAGCCTCGTCGAGTCGGTGGCGTGGCAGGGCGCCAGCTACGCCCTGTGGCTGCCCGTCGCCGGCCTGGTCTGGGCGATCCTGCGGCGCTTCGGAGCGAGCGGGCGAGGCGTCGCGGTCCTGACCCTGGCGATGATCCCCGTCGTGGCGCTCGAGTCGATCGGCGCCGCCTGGGTGGACATGGCGTTCCGGGCGTCGAGCGGCGGCTTGGCCGAAGGGCTGGCCCGGGCCCTGAGCCGCTCGCCCGTCTCGATCCTGCTCTACACCGCCCTGGCCGCCGCGGGGCTGGCCGCGGCCCACCGCCAGCGGGCCTTCGAGGCGCAGACCCGCGCCGATCATCTGGAGACGGCCCTGACCGATGCGCGGCGGGTCGCGGCGCGTCAGGCCGCCCCGGCCGAGCGCCTGATGGTCTCGACGGGATCGCGCCGGACGCCGGTCGACCTGTCCCGCGTGGAATGGTTCTCGGCCGCCGGCAACTATGTCGTGGTGCACTGGGAGCAGCGCGAGGGCCTGATCCGCGAGACTCTGCAGAATCTCGAAGCGCGGCTGGATCCGGCGATCTTCGCCCGCAGCCATCGCTCGACCCTGGTCAATCTGGCCCGCGTCCGCGAGACCCAGTCGCTGTCGGATGGCTCATGGCGGCTGACGATGGAGAGCGGCGCCGAACTGGTCGCCAGCCGCACCTATCGCGACGACCTGCTGGCCCGTCTCGGAAGATAGACCGGCGCCCTTCTTGCGGCGGCGCGCCCAGTGGTTTGCCATTGTGGGACAGTCAGCATGAAGATCGGCGGCAAGCGGGCTCTCCGCGATCGAAACCTCGCGCGCGACGAGGTCGGCAGTTCAGCGGTCGAGACGGCTTTGGTCTTCTCGCTGGCGGCGACCATGGCGGTGGTCGTCAGCGAGGGCGTGTCCATGCCGCTGCTTCAGCGGTTCGCCGACGCGGCCAAGGTCCTCGAGCGCGCCCTCAGCTCGGCTTACTAGAGTTTCCATCCTGACTGCGTCAGTCCGGAAATCTAGATCTTTGGTTTAGCGCATTTTCTTCACGCGAACCGGGATCCACTTCGCTCGAAAATGCTTTGGCTAGCCGCCCGACTTCATCGCTTCCCATGAGCGTGGCTGCGCCGCCGGGTTGGGCTGGCTGGTAGCCGCGCGCAGCCAGGCCAGGTTGTTGGCCACCGCTTCGGGCGGCAGGTCCTGGCGGGCCAGTTTCTCGGCTTCGGCGATGCGGCCCTGCAGGCCGACCACCAGCGCCAGGTTCTGGCGGATCTGGATGCTTGAGGCGGGCATGACCGCCGCGCGGCGCAGCAGCGCCTCGGCGCCGGCCAGATCGCCCTGGCTGGCCAGGTGCATGGCGTAGTTGGCGTTGGGCACGGCCTCATTGGGACCCAGGGCCACGGCCTGACGGTGGGCGGCGGTGGCTTCTTCCTCGCGCTGGGCCTGCTCGTAGGCGACGCCCAGCAGCGACTGCGGACGCCAATCCTTGGGCGCCAGGACGGCGGCGTGGCGGGCCGGCTCGACGGCGTAGAAGCCCTGGCCGCGCGCGATATGGGCGCGGGCCGATTCCAGCAGGGCGTCCAGATTGTCAGGCTCGACCATCAGCACCTTGCTGGCCGCCTCGGCGGCGTCGTCATAGCGTCCCATGGCCCGCAGGGCCTGGGCCAGGGCGATGCCGGCCTCGGCGTCGCGGCCGTCGGTCTCGAACTCGCCGCCCCAGAAGGCGGCGCGAGCCAGGGGATCGGCGCGGCGCATCTCGGCGCGCTGGGCCGGCGTGGCCTTGCGCGACACGGCCTGCTCAACGGCCGCGGGCGCGGTCTTGGCGGCGCCGGCATGGGCCTGGGCGCCCAGCATCAGAAGAGCCGGAGCGAGAACGGTTGCGAGGAGCGCGCGCTTGCGACACATGGAAGACGAGTCTCCGAAAGGTTCGCGCATCCTCGCCGTGCGGCCCTCAAGGAATCGTTAAGCATAATTTCCAAGGGCCGCGACATGTTGGACAGCTCCCCCATCCTGGCCTCGGCCACTGAAGGCGGCCTCCCGGTCCACCCGCTGTTCGAGGCCGAGCTTGAGGCCTTCCTGGCGGCGCGCCGACCATCGGCCCGGGTCCTGGCCGCCCAGTCCCAGTTCAAGGCCAAGGCGGGTCAGGTGCTGGTCCTGACCGGGCCCGGCGGCCAGGTCGAACGCGTGCTGATGGGACTGGGGACCCGCGCCGCCGTCGATCCAGGCCTGTTCCGGACGCTGGCCGGCAAGCTGCCGGCCGGGGACTATCGCCTGGCCCGCCTGCCGCGCGGCCTGGACGCCCAGGAGGCGACCCTGGCCTTCGCCCTGGGGCTCTATCGCTTCGATCGCTATCGCAAGCGGTCGGGTGAAGCCGGGCCGCGTCTGGTCGCCCCCAAGGGCGTCGACATCGAGGCGGTCATCGCGATCAGCCATGCCTGCGCCCTGGCCAAGGACATGGTCAACACCCCGGCCAACGACATGGGCCCGCTGCAGATCGAGACCATCGCCCGCGAGATCGCCGAGCAGCACGGCGCGACCCTGTCGGTGATCGTCGGAGATGACCTGCTGACCCAGAACTATCCGGCCGTCCACGCCGTGGGCCGCGCCGCCGCGCCGCATCGCGCGCCGCGCATTCTGGAAATGAACTGGGGCGATCCCGCCCACCCGGTGCTCGCCCTGGTCGGCAAGGGCGTGGTGTTCGACAGCGGCGGTCTGGACATCAAGCCCTCGTCGGGCATGCGGCTGATGAAGAAGGACATGGGCGGCGCCGCCCACGCCCTGGCCCTGGCGCGGATGGTGATGGGCGCCAAACTGCCGGTGCGGCTGGTGGTGCTGACCCCGGTGGTCGAGAACGCCATCAGCGGCGACGCCATGCGCCCCGGCGACGTGTTGCAGACCCGCGCCGGCCTCACCGTCGAGGTGGGCAACACCGACGCCGAGGGCCGCCTGATCCTGGCCGACGCCCTGGCCCGCGCCGCCGAGCACAAGCCCGCCCTGACCCTGGACCTGGCCACCCTGACCGGCGCGGCGCGCGTGGCCCTGGGGCCGTTCGTGATCCCCTTCTGGACGGCTGACGACCGGCTGGCGGGACAGATCGAGGCGGCTTCCAAAGCCACGGCCGACCTGCTGTGGCGCATGCCCCTGACCGAGGCCTATGGCGAGTCCATCGAGAGCGAGATCGCCGACCTGCAGAACGACTCCGCCGCCTGGGCCCAGGCCGGGGCGACGACGGCGGCCCTGTTCCTGCAGCGGTTCGCGCCGAGCGGCGAGGGCATCGGGCCGTGGGCCCATTTCGACCTCTACGCCTGGAACCCCAAGAGCCGGCCGGGCTATCCCGGCGGCGCCGAGGCCCAGGCGATCCGGGCGCTGTTTT
Source organism: Alsobacter soli (assembly GCA_943371355.1). Taxonomy (GTDB): domain Bacteria; phylum Pseudomonadota; class Alphaproteobacteria; order Caulobacterales; family Caulobacteraceae; genus Caulobacter. Next base: position 131,772 of record CALRUN020000002.1, on the reverse strand, counting down.
CGATGCTCAAGTCGCGGTTCCCGGCGTGAGCGCTCCCGACCGCCGCCTGACCCTGATCCGCGACGGTCTGGCGGATGTGCGGCTGGAGGGCGTGGTCTCGGCCGCGCGCTTCGCCACCGCCGCGCCGATGCAGGCCAGCGCGCCGATCGCCTCGCTCCGCAAGGCGCCGGCCCCCGACGCCGAGCAGGAAGACCAACTGGCCTTTGGCGAGCGCTTCGACGTGCTGTTCGAGGTTGACGGCTTCGCCTTCGGCCAGGCCCGCCGCGACGGCTATGTGGGCTATGTCACCAGCGACGCCCTGTCGGCGCCCGTCCTGGTGCCGACCCATCGGGTGTCAGCGATCCGCACCTATGGCTTCAGCGAGCCCGACATCAAGTCGGCTATTGTCGGCCTCTATAGCCTCAACGCCCTGGTCACGGTCGAGGCGCGCGAGGGGCGCTTTGTCCGCTGCGCCCGCTCGGGCTGGTTCATCGAGGCGCATCTGACGCCGGTCGGCCGGGGCGAGAGCGACTATGTCGCCGTCGCCCAGCGGTTCTTGGGCGCGCCCTATCAGTGGGGCGGACGCGAGTCGCTGGGCCTGGACTGCTCGGCCCTGATCCAGCAGTCGCTGGCGGCCTGCAACCGCGCCTGCCCGCGCGACACCGACCTGCAGCGCGGCTTCTTCCCGGAAATCCAGGCTTCTGAGCGTCGTCGCGGGGATCTGGTGTTCTGGAAGGGCCACGTGGCCATCCTGCTGGACCCCGACACGATCCTGCACGCCAACGCCCACCACATGGCCGTGGCCGTCGAGCCTCTGGCCGAGGCCATCGCCCGGATCGAGGCGGCCGGCGTCGGCGCGCCGCTGGGCTATCGCCGGGTCTGAAACAAAGAAAAGGGCCGCGAAGCGAACTTCGCGGCCCTTGATCCTGTCCCGATCGGAAACCGATCAGCTCTTGGCGGGCGCCTCGGCCGGGGCGGCGGGCGCGCCGGCGGCGGCAGCAGCAGCTTCCGGAGCCGTGGCCGGAGCGCCTTCGGCCGCAGCCGCGGGGGCCGCTTCGGCCGGCTTGGGCGCCGGCACCGGCAGGGTCGAACCCAGGCTGTGCAGATAGGCGATGATCGCCACGCGATCTTCCGGCTTCTTCAGGCCGACGAAGCTCATATTGGTGCCCGAGATGTACTTACCCGGAGCCTTAAGGAACTCGTACATGTGGTCATAGTCCCACACCGGGTTCTTGGCGCCGAATTCCGTCATCGCGCCGGAGTAGGCGAAGCCGGCGTGCGAACCGGGCTTGTGGCCCAGAATGCCGTACAGGCCAGGGCCGATGCTGTTGGCGTTCGACGGGTCCAGCTTGTGGCAGGCGGCGCACTTGGCGGCGACGGCCTGGCCGGCCGCGATATTGGCCGGCAGCAGCAGGGCAGTGCCCCAGTCGGGCGCGACCTCGACAGCGGCGGCGGCGCCGCCGGTCGACTCTTCGACCGCGATTTCGTAACCGGCCTTTTCGACCTCGTGCTTCTGGAACACGACGGTCGATGCTTCACGCAGACCGAAAATAACGAGGCCGGTCAGCAGCACGCCGCCAGCAATCTTGTTGAACGTCAGGTCGCTCATCTCAGCCTTGTCAGCCTCTTACCGGCCCGCCTGAGGCGGGGCCCAAACCCGCGGCGAGGAATCCCCCGCGCGCGCCTCTTGTTGCGCTCGCGTCTCTTACACGCTACCGCCCCTCGCGCAACCGGGCAGCAGCGATATTGACCTCATGAACCCTATCGTCCTGATCCCCGCCCGCATGGCGGCGACCCGCCTGCCGAACAAGCCGCTGGCCGATATCGGCGGTCTGCCGATGATTGTCCGCGTTCTGAACCAGGCGCTCAAGGCCAATATCGGCCCCGTGGCGGTCGCCGCGGGCGATCCCGAGATCGTCGAGGCCGTGCGTGCGACAGGTGGTCGCGCCGTGCTGACCGACCCGGATCTGCCCTCGGGCTCTGACCGGATCCTCGCCGCCCTGGCCGAACTCGATCCCCATTTCGAGCACGACGTGGTGATCAATCTGCAGGGCGACATGCCGTTCGTCGACCCGTCGGTGCTGAGCGCCTGCGCAGGCCTGCTGGAAGACTTCGGCGATTGCGACATCGCCACCGTCGTCGCGGCCGAGGCCTCGCCCGCCGACCGTACCAATCCCGACGTGGTCAAGGCCGTGCTGGCCATGGAGGACGACGGCAACAGCGGCCGGGCCCTCTATTTCACCCGCTCCACCCTCTATGGCGATGGGCCCGTCTGGCGCCATATCGGCATCTACGGCTATCGCCGCGAGGCGCTGGAGGCGTTCAACGCCGCTTCACCCTCGCCGCTGGAAAAGCGCGAGAAGCTGGAGCAGCTGCGGGCCATGGAGCTGGGCATGACGATCCGCGCCGCCGTGGCCGCCGAGGCGCCGATCTCCGTAGACAACCCGTCCGATCTCGAAGCCGCCCGTCTGCAGGCTGGAAAACAAGCATGAGCATCCTCAAGAAGATCGCCTTCCAGGGCGAACCCGGCGCCAACAGCCATGAGGCCTGCCGCACCTATTTTCCGGACTACGAGGCCTATCCCTGCGCCACCTTCCAGGAGGCGTTCGAGGCCATCAAGACCGGGGTCTGCGAACTGGGCATGATCCCGATCGAGAACTCGATCGCCGGCCGCGTCGCCGACGTGCACCACCTGCTGCCGGCCTCGGGTCTGAAGATCATCGGCGAGCGGTTCAAGCCGATCCGCTTCCAGCTGATGGCCAACAAGGGCGTCAGGCTGGAGGACATCAAGGTCGTGGCCTCGATGCCGATCGCCCTGGCCCAGTGCCGCAACAGCCTGCGCAAGCTGGGCGTGGCCACCGAGGGCGCGGGCGACACCGCCGGCGCCGCCAAGGCCCTGGCCCTCAAGCCCGACCCGACGCGCGGCGCCGTGGCCCCGGCCCTGGCGGCCGAGATCTATGGCCTGGATATCCTGGCCAGCGACATCGAGGACGAGCGCCACAACACCACCCGCTTCCTGGTGATGACGGCCGACACCACGCCGACCCCGCCGGCCTTCACCCATCGCTGCGTGACCAGTTTCGTGTTCAAGGTCCGCAACCTGCCGGCCGCGCTCTACAAGGCCATGGGCGGCTTCGCGACCAACGGCGTCAACATGACCAAGCTGGAAAGCTACATGGAAGACGGCGCCTTCACCGCCACCTTCTTCTATGCCGAGGTAGATGGCCGTCCCGAGGATCGCAACCTGGCTCTGGCCTTCGACGAACTCAAGTTCTTCTCGGACAAGTTCGAGATCCTGGGCGTCTATCCGGCCGATCCGTTCCGCGACCGGACGTAGGCGCTGCCGCAACGGCAAGCTTCGCAATAACGGCGTTCTTCGTCTAACCTCTCCGGACAACAATCGTCCGGGGAGGGACGCTCCATGAATACGATGATCGCGCCAGTGATGGCGCTGGTGGCCTGGTCGCTGGTGATCTGGCTGTGGATGTATATCCGCCGCATCCCGGCGATGCTGAAGGCCGGGATCAAGCCGCAGGACGCGGCCTTTCCGGGCTCGCTGGATGTGCTGCCGGCCGGCGCTCGCCAGGCGGCCGACAACTACAACCACCTGATGGAGCAGCCGACCATCTTCTACGCCGCCGCCCTGGCGATCGCCGTGGCCGGTCATGCCGACGGCTGGGCCGTGCATTTCGCCTGGGTCTATGTGGGCCTGCGGGTGCTGCACAGCCTGGTGCAGGTGACGGTGAACATCGTGAACCTGCGGTTCCTGCTGTTCGCGCTGTCGACGATCACCCTGGCGGTGATGGTCGTGCGGGAGTGCGTGAAGATCTGGGGCTGATCGAGCCCATACAAAAACTTGTCATCCCGGAAGCCTCGCAGAGGCTATCCGGGACCCAGGGGCAACCGCACTGCAGTGGCCCCTGGGTCCCGGCTCTCCGCTTCGCTGCGACCGGGATGACAAGAGTTGTGTTGGTCGGAAGAGGCCCTAAACCGCGTCCAGCCCGATATCCAGCACCGCAGCCGAGTGCGTCAGCGCCCCGACGCTGATCACGTCCACGCCCGTCTCGGCGATGGCCCGCACGGTGGTCAGGTTGACGCCGCCGGAGGCCTCCAGCACCGCCCGTCCCTTGGCCAGCGATACCGCCATCCGCAGGTCGTCGAGGCCGAAATTGTCCAGCATCACCACGTCCGGCCCGTGCTTCAGCGCGTCCTCCAGCTGGTCCAGGCCGTCGACCTCGACTTCCACCTTCACCAGATGCCCGGCGAAGGCCCGCGCCCGGCGGACGGCTTCGCCGACCCCGCCGCACGCGGCGACATGGTTGTCCTTGATCAGGATGGCGTCATCCAGGCCGAAGCGGTGGTTGATCCCGCCGCCGCAGCGAACAGCATACTTTTCCAGAGCCCGCAGGCCGGGCGTGGTCTTGCGGGTGTCGACGATGGTCGCGCCCGTGCCCTCGACCAAGCGGACATAGGCGCGGGTCAGGGTGGCGATTCCCGAGAGACGTCCCAGCAGGTTCAGCCCCGTGCGCTCGGCCGCCAGCACCGCGCGGGCATTGCCTTCCGCTCGGGCCAGAACCGTACCCGGCGCGCAGTCGGCCCCATCGGGGGTGACGATCTCGAACGTCGCCGTCGGGTCCATCGCGGCCAGGGCCAGGCGCGCGCAGGACAGGCCTGCCACGCGACCGTCCTGACGGGCGGCGAAGACCACCGACAGCCGCGCGTCGGCGTCGATACAGGCCTGGGCGGTGATATCGCCGGCCCGGCCAAGATCCTCGGCCAGGGCCATGTCGATGATCGGGCGGACGAGCAGGTCAGGAAGCGGAGACAGGGTCATTCGGCGGCGTAACGGACGGCGCGGCCCGTTTCCAGGTCCTCGAGGGTGACGAAGGTCCGCTGCGGGGCGGCGGTCGCGGGGAAGTCGGCGCGGAAATGACCACCCCGGCTTTCCTCGCGCGCCAGGGCGGCGGCGACGATCAGGCGCGCGGCGACGACGGTCGGGCAGGGGCCATAGGCGGGCTCCAGGGCCTCGATCTGGTCCAGCAGTCGGGTCAGGCCCGCCGCGTCGCGGATCACGCCGGCGTCGCGGCTCATGGCCTTGCGCAGGGTCTGTAGCGCCGCTCCGGGCAGGTCGGGCAGGGGCTCCAGCGACGCGGGCTCGCCGCCGATGACCTTTTCCGCCGCCGCAGCGCGGCCGGCGCGGGCGCCGAACACGGCCGCCTCCAGCAGGCTGTTGGAGGCCAGACGATTGGCGCCGTGCACGCCGGTCGCGGCGCACTCGCCGGCGGCGTACAGGCCGGGCAGGGAGGTGGCGCCATCCAGGTCCGTGGCCACGCCGCCCATGTGATAGTGCACGGCCGGGGTGACCGGGATCATTTCGCGGCGCGGATCAATCCCGCCAGAGCGGCAGGCCTCGAAGACGGCCGGGAATTCCTGCGGGAAGTGGCCGCCGACCGCCGTCGTGGCGTCGAGAAAGGCGCCGCGACCGGCCGCGCGCTCGGCGTGGATGGCTCTCGCCACGATATCACGAGGCGCCATTTCGGCGGCGGGGTGGTAGGTCGCCATGAAGGCGCGACCGTCGGTATTGCGCAGGATCGCGCCCTCGCCGCGCAGGGCTTCGGTGGCCAGGGGCGCGGGATCGCGGCCGATGTCGATGGCGGTGGGGTGGAACTGCACGAACTCGGGATCGGCGATCACCGCGCCGGCCAGGGCGGCCAGGCCGAGGCCTTCGCCGCGCACTTCGGCGGGGGTGGTGGTGACGGCATACAGGCCACCGACGCCGCCAGTGGCCAGGATCACGGCGGGCGCGAGGATTTCGACCATCCGGCCGTCGATCTGCGCCAGCACGCCGATCACGCGACCTGTCGCGTCCTGCAGCAGGCGGCGGGCGCGGGCGTTCTCGCGCACCTCGATGCCGGGCGCGGCGCGGACGGCGGCGATGACGGCGGCCATGATCGCCGCGCCGGCCCCGTCGCCGCCCACGCGGGCGACGCGGGCCTTGGAGTGGGCTGCTTCCAGGCTCAGCGTGAAGTCGCCATCCTTCGTGTCGAACGGGGCGCCCAGCGCGGCCAGGGCGCGGACGGCGTCAGGCCCTTCGCGGGTCAGCAGGTCGACGGCCTCGGGGTCACACAGACCTGCGCCGGCGGCGGCCGTGTCAGCGGCGTGCAGGGCCGGGGTGTCGTCAGCCGACAGGGCCGCGGCCATGCCGCCCTGCGCCCAGGCGCTGGAGCAGCCGGTCGCCAGCGGCGTCGGCGACAGCACCATCGCCCGCTTGGCGGCGAGGGCGGCGGTCAGGCCGGCCAGACCGGCCCCGAGGATCACGGGGCCGTCGAAGATCAGACGATCGGTCATTTCACACTCCACTCCCTTCCCCCTTGATGGGGGAAGGGCCGGGGATGGGGGTGAACGCGAAGCGTTCAGCCATCGGCGAAGGCGGGAGGGGCAGGGGCGGCTGAACCTCAGCATCACCCCCATCCCAACCCTTCCCCCATCAAGGGGGAAGGGCTCCTAGATCAGTTCCACGTCCACGTGATGGCGAGCCTTCACGAGGTCGTAGCGGGCGGGGATCAGCGGCGGCGGCAGGTCGATCATCCGCTGCACGGCCAGGCGCGCGGCCGAGGCGATGGCGGGATCCACCGTCACCTCGTAGCGGTCGAACACCAGGGCGTCGTGGATGTTCTGCAGGGTGATCCGCTTCATGTGCGGGCACAGGTTGCAGGGCTTGATGAAGTCGGTGTCCGGCGCGTCGGCCTCGACATTGCCGGCCATCGAGCACTCGGTGATCAGGATCACCTGTTTCGGCTTCCGCTGGATGACATAGTCGTTCATCGCGGCGGTCGAGCCGGCGAAGTCGGACTCCTCCAGGATCTCGGCCGGGCACTCGGGGTGGGCCAGGATCTCGGCGCCGGGATAGCTTTCGCGCAGGTCCAGGATGTCCTGGCGGGTGAAGCGCTCGTGCACCTCGCAGCGGCCCTGCCAGGCGATGATCTTGACCTCGGTCTGGCGGGCCACGTTGCGGGCCAGGAACTCGTCGGGGATCAGGATGACCTTGTCAGTCCCCCACTCGCGCGCCGCCCACTCCACCACCTGCACGGCGTTGGCGCTGGTGCAGCAGATGTCGGTCTCGGCCTTCACGTCGGCGGTGGTGTTGACATAGGTGACCACCGGCACGCCCGGATAGCGGGCCTTGATCATCCGTACATCCGCGCCCGTGATCGAGGACGCCAGCGAGCAGCCGGCCAGCGGATCGGGGATCAGCACGCGCTTGTCCGGCGCCAGCACCTTGCTGGTCTCGGCCATGAAGTGCACGCCGGCCTGAACGATCACCGCCGCGTCGCACTTGGCGGCCTCGCGGGCCAGGGCCAGGCTGTCGCCCACGAAATCGCCCACGCCGTGGAAGATCTCGGTGGTCATGTAGTTGTGGGCCAGGATGACCGCGTTCTTCTCGCGCTTGAGACGGTTGATCTCGGCGATCAGGGGCGCGTGCAGCCGCCACTCCATCGGGGTGACGTGGTTCTTCACCTTGTCCCAGATCTTCGAGGTTTGAGCCTCGACGTCGGGGGTGAAGTCCAGAGCGGCAAAGCCGTCGGCCATGTGATCCTCGCTTATGCTCAAACTGAGCATTTGTAGGGCCTCAAAAAACGCCGGAGCAGGGTGAACCGTTCCGACGCCCGGCTTATGCTGAAATTGAGCATAAGTGACTTTCAGATATATAGACCCTTGTGACGGGAATGCAAAGGCCCGTTGCGCTCTAGGGTGTGACGCCGAAATCCGCGAACCGCTTGTCGACCGTGGGGTCGAGCGCCAGGGCCTGCTGGAGATCCGCATCGCCGCCGGCCGTGTCGCCACCCCAGCGTTTGGCCACGCCGCGGCCAAACAGCGAGGTGGCGATTTCGGGGTCCTGCCTCAGGGCGGCGTCATAGTCGGTGATCGCGCCTTGCAGGTCGCCCAGCCGCAATCTGACCAGGCCCCGACTGTCCAGGGCTTCGGGGCGGTCAGGCTCCCAGCCCAGCACGGCGTTGCAGTCGGCCAGCGCCAGGCTCAGTCCCACGCCCGCCCTGGCCCGCAGCCAGCATCGATCGTTGGTCACGTCGGGCCAGCCGGGCTGAAGCGCGATCAGGGCGTCGAGATCTTTCAGCGCTGGATCATAACGGCCGGCGTCGGCATTGATCTGGGCGCGCAGCTGGCGAAGGCGGAAACTGCCGGGCGCGTATTCCAGGGCCCTGGCCACGTCGGCCAGCGCCAGATCCGTTTCCCGCGCGTCCCAGCGCATGCGGGCGCGCCAGCGATAGATCCGCGCCTCGCCGCCGCCGACCGCCAGGGCCCTGTCCAGATCGGCCAGCGCCGTGTCTGACGAGGCCATCATCGACCTCAGCACATAGGCGGCGGCCGTCGGTTGCAGCGCCAGGGAGCGGTCCAGCGCGGCCCGGGCTTCGGGCGATCGATCCAGACGCCCCAGGGCGAGGGCATGGGACAGGTGGGCCTTCGGATCGGCGGGGGCGGCGGCAAGCCAGGCCGCGTAGGTCTGATCGACGCCGGCGGCGTCGCCTTCGGCGCTGAGCAGTTCGCCGATCAGGGCGTGAGCGCGCAGCAGCGTGGGATCCAGGCGCAGGGCCTCTTCGTATTCGCGCCGGATCACTGGCGCAGCCTGCGGCGTGGCCAGCCTGAGGGTGAGCCCCAGCCTCAGATGGGCTTGCGCGCTGTCGGGGTCGGCGGCGACGGCGGCCTGGGCGGTTTCCAGCGGCTCGGGAAGGTCGTCCAGCCCCATGATCCAGAGCGTGTCGGACAGAAGGGAATACTCGGCGGCTTCGCTGGAAACACTGTCCAGGTCGGGGCGCGGCGGAACGGGTTGAGCAATCGCGACCGACGCGCCTGCCGCCAGCGCGCAGACGGTTAGGCTCCAGATCTTCAGACCTCTGGCGACGGGTTTGAGCACTCTCTCTCCAAATACGGGCCGGCTGTCCAAGCGACTCCAGGCGCTCCCGACTTTAGCGCCCGTCCGCCGGCTTGACGACGACAAGGCTGGCGTTGCGGCCGTCGGGAAGGCCGCGCAAGCTCAGTGCGCCCGCGCCTCGGTCAGCACCCGCGCCAGGCTGTCCAGCGAGAACGGCTTGCTCAGGAACGGCCAGGCGCCGGCCTGGGCGCGACCCTGGTCGCCGCCGGTATAGCCCGAGCACAGCACCACCGGCAGGCCAGGTCGCACCTGCGCCAGATGCTCGGCCAGATCGACGCCGCTGCGGCCGCCGGGCATGATCACATCGCTGAGCACCAGCTCGATGGTCCGGTCCCTGTCCAGCTGGTCGAGGGCCTCGTCGACGCCGCCGGCCCGGATCACGGTATGGCCCAGGTCGCCCAGCATGGCGTCGACCAGCTCGGCCACCTGGGGGTCATCCTCGACCAGCAGCACCCGCGACGGGATCTGCCCGGCCACATGGTCGATGGCGGCTTCTCCGGCGTCGAGGTCAGCCGCATCGGCGATGGGCAGCAGCATGGCCACGGTCGCGCCCTGTCCCGGCCGGGTCTCGATATCCACCGAGCCGCCGCTCTGGCGGGCGAAGCCATAGACCTGCGACAGGCCAAGTCCGGTGCCTTCGCCGGGCGGCTTGGTGGTGAAGAAGGGCTCGATGGCCCGGGCGGCCGTCGCGGCGTCCATGCCAGAGCCGGTGTCGCGCACCGCGACGCGCAGATACTGGCCCGGCTCCAGGTCGCCGACCGCCTTGGTCAGGGTGACGGGCCGGGTCTCGATGGTCACCTCGCCGCCGGCCGGGGTCGCGTCGCGGGCGTTGACGACCAGGTTGAGCAGGGCCGCCTCGAACTGGCCGGAATCGACCAGGGCGTTCCGCACGCCGCCGCCCAGCTGCAGGTGCAAGCCGTAGGCGTCGCCCAGGGCCCGGCGCAGCAGGCCCTCGCTCTCGGCGATCAGGAGGTCAATCCGGCAGACCTCGGGACGCAGCGGCTGGCGGCGGGCGAAGGCCAGTAGGTGCTGGGTCAGCTTCTCGCCGCGCTTGGCGGCGGCCAGGGCGGCGGCGATCATCCTCTGGCGCCGGACCTCGTCGTCCGGATTGCGCTCGACCACGTCCAGCGCGCCGATGATCACCGTCAGCAGGTTGTTGAAGTCATGGGCCACGCCGCCGGTCAGTTGGCCGATGGCTTCCAGCTTCTGCGACTGGAACAGCGCCGCCTGGGCCGCGTCGCGCTCGGCGACGGCGGCCTGCACCCGCTCGGCCAGCAGTTCGTTGACGCCGGCCAGATCCGCCTCGGCCTGCTTGGCGTCGGTGATGTCGAAGGCGATGCCGATGAAGCCGGCGAAGTCGCCGCCCGGATCCAGACGCGGCTGGGAAAAGGACTTCAGCCAGCGCATCTGGCCGTCGGCGCGGCGATAGCGGCCTTCCAGCGAGAACGGCTTGCGAGAGCCCTCGCCGGCGATCTGGCGCTTGAGGATGCCGGGCAGGTCGTCCGGGTCCAGTCGCGTGCGCCAGTCCAGCTGCAGGGCGCTGTCATAGTCGACGCCGGCGAAGTCGACATAGGCCTTGTTGACGAACTCGCGCTGGCCCTCGACACGGGACACCCACATCAGCGCCGGGGCGCTGTCGGCAAGGCTGCGGAACCGCGCCTCGCTCTCGCGCAGGCGCTCATCGTCGCGGCGGCGTTTGGTGACATCGAAGTTCAGGCCCAGCATCTGGATCGATCGGCCGGCCTCGTTCTGCAGCACCTGGCCGCGGGCGTGGATCCAGCGCTCGCCCTGGCTGAGATCGGCCAGCCGGAATTCCACCTCGCACGGCCCGCCTTCACGCACCGAGGCGCGGATATTGTCGCGGACCATCTGGCGATCGTCGGGATGGATCGCGGCGTTCATGCGCGGCCAATCGACCGGCTCCTCCAGCGACAGGCCCAGGTTTCGCCGCGCGCTGGGCGAAAGGTGCAGGGTGTCGGTGACGATATCCCAGTCCCAGGGGCCGACGCTTGCGGTGGTCTGGACGAGTTCCAGCCGAACCTCGGCGTCCTGTCGTTCGCGGCGCGCCTGGGCCAGACTGCGGATGGCCCCGCGCAGCGCCTCGGTGACGACCACGGTGACCCCCGCCGAGATCAGGAAGATCACCATGCTGGCGATCTCGTCCTCCGACAGGGTCTCGCCATAGCGACCGCCCCACAGCCACCAGCCGAAGGCCGCCCCGCTGACAACGGGGACAAGGCCCCAGCGCCAGCCGGCATAGAGCGACACCAGCACGATGGCCGGGAAGAAGGGCTGGGTCGCCCCGACGCCGCCGCTCAGGCCCAGCAGCGCGACACGCATCAGGATGGCCGCCGCGACCGCGATCAGCGTCGCCACGGCGCAATGCCAGGCGGCGGGGGGAACCGGGGGGATCAGCCACGCGCTAACGAGTCCGTGAAGGCGTTCACGGTCTCTGGAGATCGAGGATGATGGGTCCTGACTCACCTTTGTCGCTCTCCGCCCAAACAAGGCTTGCCAAGACCATGGACGAGCTTACCTAGAGCACGCAACACGGGAGATTACGATGGCTGTCGCGCCCAACACCGGACTGTCTGCAAAGCAACGTTCCGAAATCGTCGCCGGACTGAACAAGGTGCTGGCTGACAGCTATGCGCTCTATCTCAAGACGCATGGCTATCACTGGAACGTTCGGGGCCCCAATTTCCAGTCCCTGCATGTTCTACTGGAAGGTCAGTACACCGAGGAGTGGGCGGCGCTTGACGCCATCGCTGAGCGCATTCGCGCTCTGGGCGAACTGGCTCCTCAGGGCTATGCGGCCTTCGGCAACCTTTCCAGCATCAAGGACGGCGATCCCGAGCAGGACTGGGAGGGCATGTTCGCCGAGCTGAAAAAGGACAACGAGACGGTGATCGCCACGTTGCGCGCCGCCTTCCCGGCCGCCGACGAGGCCGGCGACGAAGCCACCGCCGACCTGCTGACCCAGCGCCTGCAGGCGCACGAGAAGCACGCCTGGATGATCCGCTCGACGCTGGGCGGCAAATAGCCGCTTCGTGCTCGCGCCGGTTTCCAAGCGTCTAGTCGGGGCCGTCCTGGGGCTTTTGCTCCTGGGCGGCCTTTCCGCGTGCGCCACCTATTACGTGCCGCGCGGCTATGGTCGCGAGGCCGGCGTGGCGCGGATCACGCGCGGCTTCTCCGACGCCGCCCTGACCCGTTATGTGGCCAATATGGACCCGGCGATGCTGACCCTGGCGCGTCGGCACGATCCGCGTCCGCACACCAACTACTGGGGCCGGGTCGAGGGCTGGGAGCGGCTGGACCTGGCCTCGATCCCGCGCTTTTCCGACGTCACGCCCGACTTCGACACCGCCCGCCTGATCAATTCCCTGCGCCTGGCCGCGCCGCTCGAGATCGAGGCGGCCAAGCCGTTCGTGCTGAAGGCGTCAGGCGAGGACCGCACCAAGGCCCTGCGCTGTCTGGCCCAGGCGGTCTATTTCGAGTCCGCCTTCGAGCCCCTGGCCGGACAGGAGGCCGTGGCCCAGACGGTGCTGAACCGCATGCGCCATCCGGGCTATCCCAAGACCGTGTGCGGCGTGATCTATGAAGGCGCCGCGCGCGCCACGGGCTGCCAGTTCAGCTTTACCTGCGATGGCTCCCTGGCCCGCGAGCCCAATCCTACCCTGTGGGCTACGGCCGAGTCGGTGGCTCGCCGCGCCCTGAACGGCTTCGTGATGAAGGATGTCGGCGTCGCCACCCACTATCACGCCAGCTATGTCTCGCCCTATTGGGCGCCCACCCTGGTCAAGCTGCGCCAGGTGGGTCAGCACATCTTCTATCGCTGGACCGGCCCGTCCGGCACGCTGGCGGCGTTCAGGGGCAAGTATCGCGGCGGCGAGGACGTCACCGCCGACATCCTGCTGGCCGGCGACGACCGCACCCTGGAGGCCGCCCCCGCCGAGGCCCTGGCCGCCGGATCGGTGGTCAATACCGAGGTCCTGGCCCAGGCCCAGGCGGCAGGGTTGATCCCCACCACCCTGGCCCCCGGCGCCCATCTGGTCATGACCCCCGACGCCAGCGCCCCCGGCGGCGAGCGCCTGCGCCTGGAAGGCACGGTCGCCGGCCGCCGTATCCCGACGCCCGAAGAGATCGCCGAGATCAACCGCTCGCTGGAAAAGCTGCCGGAAGTGGCCGCCGAGAAGCCTGTGGTGATCGAAGCCCCCAAGGCCCCGCCGCCCCCGCCGCCCAAGCCGAAGCCTCGGCCGCCGAGTTTGTTCAATCCGCTGAACTAGGGGGACGCCGCAAGCCCTACCAGACGCCGATCTTCTCGGCCTCGGCGTGGCTGATGGGATGATGGTCGCGGACGTGGTCTTCCTCGGCCAGGAAGCGCACGGCCTCCAGAGCGGCCATGCAGCCCATGCCGGCGGCGGTGACGGCCTGGCGGTAGATGTCGTCGGTGACGTCGCCCGCCGCATAGACGCCGGGCACAGCGGTCGAGGTCGTGCCGGGCTTGACCGTGAGATAGCCGTTGGCATGGGTTTCCAGCTGGCCCTTGAACAGTTCCGACGACGGCGCGTGGCCGATGGCGATGAACACGCCGTCGCACTTCAGCTCGCTCAGGTCGCCGGTGACCACGTTCTTGAGGCGAACGCCGGTCACGCCCATCGGATTGGTGTCGCCGACGATCTCGTCGATGGCGCTGTTCCAGGCGATCTCGATCTTGGGATGGGCCAGCAGGCGCTCCTGCAGGATCTTTTCAGCCCGCAGCTCGTCCTTGCGGTGCACCAGGGTGACCTTGCTGGCGAAGCTGGTCAGGAACAGGGCTTCCTCGACGGCCGTGTTGCCGCCGCCGACCACCACGACCTCCTTGTTGCGATAGAAGAAGCCGTCGCAGGTGGCGCAGGCGCTGACGCCAAAGCCCTGGAAGCGGCTCTCGCTCTCCAGGCCCAGCCACTTGGCCTGGGCGCCGGTGGCGATGATCACCGTCTCGGCCAGCCAGTCCTGGCCGCTGTCGGTGGTGATATGGAACGGGCGCTTGGACAGGTCGGCGGTCAGCACGATGTCGCTGACGAACTCGGTGCCCACATGTTCGGCCTGTGCCTTCATCTGATCCATCAGCCAGGGGCCCTGGATGACGTCGGCGAAGCCCGGATAGTTCTCGACATCGGTGGTGATGGTCAGCTGGCCGCCCGGCTGGATGCCGGCGATCAGCACCGGCTTGAGCAGGGCGCGCGCGGCGTAGATGGCGGCCGTGTAGCCGGCGGGACCTGAACCGATGATCAGGCAGCGGGTGGTGCGGGGGGCGGGGGAGGTCGACATGGGCGCAGATATAGTGTCGATTCCGATTTAGTGCGATGGCCGCGACATGGGGGAAATCATGAAAGCGGGTTTGCCGGTCGGGATCGGCTTGGGCACCGCGCTTGGGGCGGCTCTGGGCGTGGCGTTTGACAATCTGGCGCTGGGGATCGCTCTTGGGGTGGCCATCGGCGCCGGCTCGGGCGCGGCGATGGCGGCGTCCGGCGCGGCCAGGGAAAAGGGCAAGAAGCCGGGCGACGGCGGTGATGGCGGCGGCCTCTACACCGGTTCCTCATCGAAAGGATCGAAGTCAGATGACTCCGACGGCGACGGTGACGGCGGTGGAGATGGCGGCGGCGGCGGCGATTGACGGCTCGTGCACCTTTCCCGGGTTAAACTGGCGGAAACCATGTTGCTCCGGACCGCGCCATGACCGCCTCACCCTCTATTGAGATCGCCGGCCGCAAGATCGGCGCGGACTTCGCGCCCTACGTCATCTGCGAGCTGTCGGGCAACCACAACGGCAGCCTCGAGCGCTGCCTGACCATGGTGGACGCCGCCGCCGCGACCGGCTGTGACGCGATCAAGATCCAGACCTACACCGCCGACACCATCACGCTGGATGTCGACCGGCCCGAGTTCAAGATCCACGGCGGGCTGTGGGACGGCCGCACCCTGTACGAACTCTACGAAGAGGCCCACACGCCGTTCGAATGGCACGCGGCGATCTTCGAGCGCGCGCGCCAGCGCGGCGTGACGATCTTCTCCAGCCCGTTCGACGACACGGCGGTCGATCTGCTCGACAGCCTGGGCGCGCCGGCCTTCAAGATCGCCTCGTTCGAGGCCGTCGACATTCCGCTGATCCAGTACGCCGCCAGCAAGGGCAAGCCGCTGATCATCTCGACCGGCATGGCCAATCTGCAGGAGATGCAGACCGCGCTGGACACCGCCCTGGGCGCGGGGGCGGCCGGGGTGCTGCTTCTGCACTGCGTCTCCAGTTATCCCGCCACCTTCGCCGACGCCAATGTGCGGACGGTCGCCGACATGGCCGCGCGCTTCGGCTGCCCCGTGGGCCTGTCGGACCACACGCCGGGCACGGCGGCTTCGGTGGCGGCGGTGTCGGTCGGCGCTTGCGCGGTGGAGAAACACTTCACCCTGGCCCGGGCCGACGGCGGCCCCGACGCGGCCTTCAGCCTGGAGCCGGTCGAGTTCAAGGCCCTGGTCGATGACTGCAAGAACGCCTGGGCCTCCCTGGGCCGGGCGCACTACGACACGCTGGGCTCGGAAGCGACCAGCCTGCTCTTCCGCCGTTCGCTCTACGTCACTGCCGACGTCAAGGCCGGCGAGCCCCTGACCAGGGCCAATATCCGCTCGGTCCGCCCCGGCAACGGCCTGCCGCCCGCCGACCTCGACAAGGTGCTGGCCGGCAAGGCGTCGCGGGACCTGACGCGCGGCGAGCCGCTGGACTGGTCGATGGTGGGTTAGGCCGCCGCGCTCTCGTAGGGCCGGATGCTGGCGATGTCTGACGCCACGCCGCGCTGAGCCATATCCAGATCATAGCTGTTTTGCAGGTTCAGCCAGAACTGGGCGCTGGCTCCGAACAGGCGCTCCAGGCGCAGGGCTGTGTCGATCGTGATCGGCGTCTGACCGCGAACCAGCTTCTCGATCCGGGGGCGGGCGATGTGCAGCCGAGCGGCGACCCGGCCGGCGGTGAGGCCGTAGGGCTTGATGAACTCTTCCAACAGGATCTCGCCCGGATGGACCGGGGCGAGGGGATCGCTGTCGGGGGTGGCGATGTGGGCATCCATCGCATCCTCCGTGATTTTCGAGGGCGGCTCCCTCAGTGATAGTCCACGAACTGCACTTCGGTCGGGCCAGTTTCGGTCCAGATGAACACCAGCCGGAACTGATCGTTCACCCGGATCGAATGCTGTCCCTGCCGGTCTCCCGACAGGGCCTCAAGGCGATTGCCCGGCGGAGCCCGCAGGTCGTTCAGAAAGACGGCGGCGTCCAGCATCTCAAGCTTGCGCTTTGCAGTACGTAACAGGTCGGAAGGGAAGCCCTTGCCGGGATGTTTCCCGTCAAGGATCGCCTTGGCCCGTTCGTCCTTGAAACTCTGGATCGCCATCACCGTCTCCGGCGAAATATGTATCGTATCGCGACACGTTTTTCAAGCCGAATGTGTCGCGATACGATACGGATGGTTTGCCTACGCCCCGATCAACCGCCGCTCCTCAGCCGCTCCCGGCGCCTCATCCACATTCGCCACGTCCTGCGTCCGCAGGTGCGCCTCCAGGATGTCGAGGATCTCGCCGTCTTCCTGCATGTCGAACTTGCGGGCGAAGAGGTCGCCGCTTGTCGTCAGCTGCACGGCGTCGCTTGCCAGATAGGTCCGGGGCCGCAGCTTGATGTCGCCGTCGGGCACCCAGTCGATCATCCGCTTGTCGTCATTGACGATCTCGCCATGGGCCGAGGTGTTCATCATCACGGTCTGGAAGAAGCCCTCATCGGCGATGAAGGTGTTGCGGTAAAAGGCCTTGTAGCGCTCGATCGACGGGTCGTGGCAGACGAAGTCGCAGAAGGCGCGGCTGACGATCTTCCACTGGTTGCCGATATAGGGCGTGGCGCCGTCCAGGAAGATCCGCGTGGCAAGCGTGTCGACGATGCGGTCCTTCAGCTCGACCACGTGTTTTAGCACCCGGCCCATGGTGTCGGGACGCATCCTGGCCTGGTCCAGCACCTTGATGAACTCGCGGCCGCGATTGTCCGACAGGAAGGCGCGGATGCGCTTCTGGGTCATCAGCGGGAAATCCTGGCCCGACAGGTTGATGAAGAACTCCCAGTCCTGGCCCATCTCCAGCAGCTTTTCCATGCCGCGCAGCTCGGCGTCGACCAGACTGTAGCCGCCCCACAGGGCCTTCTTGCTCTCCAGCACGGCGGCGTTGGGATAGGCGGCCAGGAACTCGCGAATCTCAGCTTCAAGCGCCGGGCCGGAGTTCTTGTCGACGTGGATCAGATAGTGGTTTTCTGGATCGTGGATGGCCTTGAACAGACGCTTGAACTGCTCGGGATAGCGGTGAACCAGGACGAGATAGGCGATCACGCTGTCACGCGCGGGGGCGGCGGTCGTGTCGACCGGGGCGAGGCGGTTCAAGTCTTGGTGCCGCGCAGGGCGTCGGGATCGATCGGGCGCGGACGGGTGGTCTGGCCGCCGGTCGAGCGGGAATCGTTCAGGCCCTTGGGACCGGAGGGGCGGGTGCCCGGATAGGTTTTCATCGGCGGTCACTTCTTCTGGAGCGGCGGGGCGACGGACGCGCGACGTCGCCCGGACCTCAAAGGGTCCGGCGCGGCAAGGCGCGTCCAGCGAAGGGACGTCGGGGTCGATTGTCGGGCAGCAAAGGAGCGCTCCCTTCTGTGGGGAGCCTTGGCGGCGTTCCGCGATCACAGTGGAACGCGCCAGATGGCGCTTCGTAGCGCCTCGCCGTCAGCCTATCACGTCACCGGACGCCGCAGTGCGAAATCGGCTCAGGCTTCGGGCGGCGCGACCAGCTCGCGCATGCCGGCCCACCCCACGTTCATCAGCGCGTCGACGAAGCCCATGAACGGCGTGAACTCTCCAGAGCCCTGCGGATACTCCACAGACGCGAACGCCTGGAACCGCGCCGGGAAGCCGGCGGCCGCGAAGACCCCGTCCTCTTCCATGTAGTCGGCCGAGCCCATCGGCGAGACGTACTGGGTCGCCCCCACGGCCTGGCAGATCGCCAGCAGGTGCTCTGACCGGGCCCCCGGCGCCCCGAGCGCCGACGCCCGTTCGAAGCGCGGCGTCAGGCCCATGTGCCGGGCCGCCGCCTGGGCCATGCCGCAGGTCAGGTCGGCCAGCCTGCCGCCCGGCTGCAGAGCCAGCTGTTCGGAGACGAACGCCCAGCCCTCGGCAAAGCCCGGCCGCTTGCCATAGGCGTGGCGGATGGCGGCCAGATGCTTGTCGCGCCAGCCCTGGCTGTCGTCGATCTCGATGGCGCTGATGGGGGTGTCGCGGTCGTGTTTCTTCACCGGCACGGTCAGCATAAGTTCGCCATTGGCCGTGAGGATGCGGTTGCGCGACTGCCACGAACGGCGGGCGAACTGCACGTCGTCCAGGAACACGAAGACGTCGCTGGCCGCCATCAGCTGGAAATAGCCCAGATACGGCAGATAGGTCGGCTGCATGATCGCCGCCGTGGTGGTCATCCGGCCTTCGCGACGTTCGGCGCCAGGGCAGGCGCGCCTTCGCGGGCCGCCAGCAGGGCCGCATTGACCTCGGCCAGCTTGGCGGCCTTGGCATAGGGCTCCCAGGCGCCGGGAATGAAGCTCGCGCCGAACCGCGCGGACAGTGCGCCGCGTAGGGCATTCAGGCCCTCGATGGCGTCCAGCGTATGATAGATCCAGCGCGGCTGGACGTCGGTGTGCAGCAGGGCGCCGACCTTCAGCGATCCGAAGCCCGACATCAGGACCCGCATCTCGGTGGGCAGTTTGGCGAGATCGGCCTCGCGCACGCATTCGGCCACGGCCAGCTTTTGCCCGCCGCTCTCATACAGATAGACGCGGAACGCCGCGCCCTGGGCGGTGAAGTTCTGGACATAGACCGGGCAGGGCCCATCGAAGTCCACCTCGAAGACATAGGTGGCGAAGCTCTTCTTGAGCAGGGTGGGCGTGGCCAGACCCAGCGGCTTGAACAGCGGCGTCGGATTGGCGGCCCAGACCACGGTCTCGCCGACTTCGGGCGCGGCCATCAGGGCGCGGGGCGAGACCAGGGCGTTGAGCTCGACCTTGACGCCCAGGTTCAGCAGCGCCTTGTGGCACGTATCGAACAGGGCGGAAAAGCCGCCGACCGGCAGGGTCGCGGTCAGGTTGGCGGTGCGGCCCGACAGGCCGCGGGGGATGGCGTAGAGCTCGTCGGCCCAGGGATTGGTCGCCTTCAGGCTGGCCAGGGCGCTCAGGTCGGCGGCGGCCGGAAACACGCGGTTGATGGCCAGCGGGATGGCGGCCTCGCCGTGCACGGTCTCAAGGTCGGTTTCCAGATGCCAGCGGCAATAGGCTTCCAGCCGGTCGGCGATGGTCTGGGGATAGGCGGCGATGCGGGCGGCCAGGCTGTCGCCGGCCGGCCTGGCGATTTTCGTCACCGCGCAGTCGACGGCCGGACCCCCGAAGTCCCAGGTGAACACCCGGTGGCCGTCGGCGCCCAGGCTGACCGAGCCGAAGCGGTTGTCGAAGGTCTCGAAGCGCGCGCCATGGGCGGTCAGGGCGTCGACGATGGGGTCGCCGGGGCCGCCGAAATAGATGCAGCCGTCGCGCATCTCCTTGCCATTGCGCAGCCTGGGCCGCGCCACGCCACCCAGGGCCTCGAAGCGCTCCTGGATCGTGATGTCGCGCCAGCCCAGGCGATGGGCCTCGAAGGCCGCCAGAATGCCGGTGAGGCCGCCGCCGACGATGCGCACGCGGTCGCTCATGCCACCGCTCCCCACACCACCAGATCGCTATTGGGCGCGACCCGGACGCCGTTCTGGATGTTGTCGAACGACACCTTCAGGGCCGTGGGCTCCACAAGACCCAGCTCGTCGACCAGGCGCTTCACCAGGCCGTCCTCGGTGTAGAAAAGATTGAACAGACCGGCCTCGCCGGTTTCCGGGGTGTCGAGCCGCCAGCCGTTGGGTTCCTCTTCCACGCCCTTGCCGCAGCGATAGTCGTCGACCAGCCGGGTGCGCACGAAGACCTCGGCCCCGGGGGCGAGCGCCTTGCGCGCGGCGGTCAGCACGGCGCGCGCCTGGGCGTCGGTGAGGTAGCACAGCAGGTTGGGGATCAGCAGCACGTCGACGGGCGTCTGGCCAAGGTCCGGCAGGCCTTGCGACAGGTCGGCGCGGATCGTCTCGACCCGGCCGTCCAGATTGAAGGCCGCGTCATCGAGAGCGGCCTGCGAATAGTCGACGTCGGTCAGGGTCCAGCCATAGGCGGCGTAGAGCGACAGATTGTTGCCCGTGCCGCCGCCCAGCTCGACGACCCGGCCGGTGCGCTGGTGCAGGCCGCGCTTGAAGAAATGCCGGGCGACGAACTCGTCCGGATATTTCAGGCCGCGAATATCGGGCAGGGCGGGCATGGCGGGCGGAATCCGGGCGACGATTTGATCGCGGGAGAATCCAGCCCAAGCGCCGAACGTTTGGTTAACAGCCGTTAGGCGATGCAGCGCAGTTTGTCGCAGCCGGCCAGGTTTTTGCCCTTAAGGGTGGCCTTCGCCCCCGCGGGCTACCCGCTGGGCCATTGCGACATGATCGTCGCGGCGTCGAAATAGTCGCGCCAGAAGGTGATCCTGCCGCCGTGAACTTCAAACACACCCGTCACCGGAAGCTCGACCCACTTGTCGGTCAGGCGATGGCGGTCGAGACGCTCCAGGAACACGAAAGGTCCGTTGGCGGCCTCGCGCAGCACCTTGAACTCGTTCTCCAGGGTCGGCGCGAAGAACGGCTCCAGCAGGCTGCGGATGCCCGCCGGGCCATGCACGACGGGCAGCGGCGGCGGGTTCACATATTCGCAGTCGTCGGAAACCCGCTTCAGCGCCGAGTCATAGTCCAGGCCCTCCATGTCCTTCATGAACAGGCGGACGATCTCGACAGGGCTTTGGGACGCGGGGGTCATCGGGGCTCTCCGTTTTTTGATGGCCTGATGATCGGAAGCTTCCGGCGACGCAGCAATTACCTGCAAGGTCATCGAGCCGGGCTGTCAGGCCTTCAGGCCCCGGCGATCCGGGCCAGAAACGCGGCCGCCACACGATCGGCGCCGCCGCCGTCGCAAACCTGGGCGCTGGCGGCAGACAGGGCGGTGCGCAGGTCGCTGTCGGCGATCAGCCGGTCGATTTCCCGCCCGAACGCGGCGTCGAAATCCGCCACCGAGATGTCGAGGCTCGGACTGGCCCCGGCCGCCGCCAGCGCGGTGGCGGCGGCGATCTGGTTGTCGGCCAGGGCCAGGGTCAGGGTCGGCAGGGCCAGGATGCAGCGCTCCCAGCTGGTCGAGCCGCCGGCCCCGACGGCAAGGTCGGCCTCAAGCGTCAGGCGGGGCATGTCCTGGGTGTCGATGTGCAGGACCAGGCGCGGTTCATGAGTGGCCAGCTCGCGCAGGCGCGGCAGGCTGGGCGCGCCGCCTCCCATCACCACGTCCAGCGCGATATCGCCCAGCCGGGGCAGCAGCAGATCGACCACCCGGCCGGTGATCCCGCCCACGTCGGTCAGGCCCAGCGAGACCAGGATCCGTCGCACCGGCCCCTCCGCCGCGCGGCGGGCCAGGGCCGTCTCGCGTAGCGCCGGGAAGGCCGGGCGCACCGGGGCGTGGTTGGGGCCCAGCAGCAGAACAGCGCCCGGCGGCGTCAGGCCGGCATAGTCCTGCGCGCGGCGGGCGGGGCCGGCGTCCAGCACCAGGTCGGCCTCGAGCGGACGGTTGGCCAGGTCGTCGATCGCCAGGGTCGGGCGGCCCTTCGCCACGGCGCGGTGGTCGGGAGCCGACAGGCCATAGTGGTCGAAGACCACTGCGTCGAAAGGCTCGGTCGCGGTGGTGCGGATCGTGCCCGGCGCGAAGGCGTCCAGCACGGCCTCGACCGCCGGCCGGGCCAGGAAGGCGCACTCCGCGCCGGCGGCTGTCAGGGCCTGGGCCAGGGTCAGGGAGCGCATCACATGACCGCCGCCGACGTCGGGTCCGGCGTCACAGACGAAGAGGATGGCCGGCCCGTCCTGTGGCGAGAGGGCTCTCATCCGCGCCGGTCGCCGCCGTAATTGGCCAGGTCCGGCCGTTTGGCGACAAAGGCCTTGATGTCGTCGGAGGTGAAGTGGCGGTTGGCCGGATACAGGTGGTCATAGACCGTGGCGACAAAGGCGTAGTCATCGGGCCGGTCGACGGTCCAGCGGATCTCGCTCTCGCCCGGCGCGGCGGGCAGCCAGGCGATCTTCCACTGGTCGGGATGGTTCCAGACGTCCCAGGTGACGTGCTCGCGGGCTTCCTGACTGTCGGCCTGCCGGGCCACGCGGCGCAGCCCTTCGGCGGTGATCACCTCGACGTCCAGGCCCTTGGGCCAGGCCGCGCCCTCGGGGCTGTTGCTGGCATAGTCGGCGCCGGTCGACAGGTGCAGGTCGATGGTCGCGTCGATCAGGTCGGGGTCGGCCAGCGGGCAGTCGGCGGTCAGGCGCACCACGTGGTCGGCGGGATGGGCGTCCAGCGCGCCGATAAAGCGCTCCAGCACATTGTCCAGTGGCCCGCGATGCACGGCTATGCCTTCCTTGCGGACGGCGTCGGCCAGCACATCGTCGCCAGGTTGGTCGCTGGTGGCCACCACCAGCCTGTCGATGCGCCGGGACCGCGCCACCCGCTCGATCTGCCGCACGATCATCGGCTGGCGCAGGATCGGCATCAGCACCTTGCCCGGCAGGCGGGTGGAGCTCATGCGGGCCTGGAGGACGGCGAGGATCATGGAGTCATTCCACACCGTTTCGGTGTGGCGCGCCAGACGCTGGTCAGGGCTTGGGCTTGGGTTTTGCGCGGGGCTTGGGCTTGGCTGCTGCCGCGGGCTTCGGCGCCGTGTCGGGCTGCGCCTTGGCCGCCGCCTTGCGCTTGGCCGGCGCCTTCGTTGCGTCGACAGCGGCTTCGGGCTTTGGAGCGGCCCGGGGTCTGGGAGCGGCCTTGGGCTTTGGCTTGGGGCTGGCCTTTGGCGGTGTGATCGGTTGGGGCGTCGTCTCGACAGGGTCGACTGGGGGCGTCTCAGCCGGCGAGGGCTCGGTGACAACGTCCTCGCTCACCGTCTCCCCCCGCATCCGCGCCAGCACTTCGCGCGCCGCGCGGCCCGTCTCGTCGACGGGCTCGTAGGTCCAGCCGTGGAATGCGCCGCCGTAAGGCCGGGCCGCGCCCTGACGTTCCAGTTCCTCGTGGAAGAGGCGGAACTTCAGGCTGGAGCCTTCCATCTTCAGGATGAACACCGGCTTGCCCGTCGAGGCGGCCTCGGTGGCCATGTTGGTGGAGTCCTCGGTGACGAGGATGTAGTCGGCGGCCGCCAGGAAGGCGAAATAGGGATTGGGCCCCTCGCCGTCCCAGACCATGCCGGGCAGGTGGCGCAGGCGGGCGGTCAGCAGGGCGCGGGCCGGCTCGGGCGTGCGGCGCGAGAAGGTCATCAACAGGCTGCCGCCGTCCTGTTCCAGCGGGATCTGGATCTGATGGGCCATCTGGGCGGCGCGTTCGACCGGCAGGTCGAAGGCCTTGGACTTGCCGCCCAGCAGCACCGCGACGCGCGGGTGGGGCAGTTCGTCGAGCTGGGCCCTGAACGCTTCGTACTCGCTGGCCAGCCGCGCCACCGTCACCCGGTGCGGAGAGCCGGTGATCGACAGGATGTTGTCGCCGGACAATCGGTCGTGCTTCGGCGGGATGACCAGGTCGAACATCTGCGGCGGGACGCGCGGGTCCTGGATCTGGACGACATAGGTCTTGCCGCCCGACCAGCGCTTGGCGCGGATGGAGAGGGGAAGGGTGGCGCGGCCTGCGGCGATCCACAGGTCTGGCCAGGGGGCGGTGATGTCGCTCTGCGGCGTCAGCCAGCGGCGGGGGAACCAGTTCAGCCACCAGGGCAGGCGACCGACGCGGCCGGTCCAGCCGACGCGCTTGATCTCGATGGCGGCCTCGATCCCCTGGGCCCGGGCCTCGCGCGCGACCGCCTCGGCCAGGCCGACGGCCTGGGCCTCGATGCCGGCGCGGCCATCCGAGATAGCCCAGATGATCAGGGGAGGTTTCTTCAAGACGTCATCCCGACGAGCACGGTCACGCAGACAAGGCCGCTTCCGAGGAAGCAGCCTTGCTCATGGTCTCGCTTTATGGCGCGGGTTGGGCGTAAGGCAAGGCGCCTTACAGCCACTCCACTTTCAGGATCTCGTAGGCCTTGACGCCGCCGGGCGTGTAGACCTCGACGACTTCGCCCACTTCCTTGCCGATCATGGCGCGCGACAGCGGGGAAGACAGCGAGATGCGGCCTTCCTTCACGTCGGCTTCGTGATCGCCAACGATCTGGTAGCGAGCCTCTTCCTCGGTGTCCTCGTCGACGACGCTGACGGTCGCCCCGAACTTCACCTGCTTGCCCGACAGCTTCGATACGTCGATCACCTGCGCGCGGGCGATCTTGTCCTCGATCTCGGCGATACGGCCTTCGATCCAGCCCTGACGTTCCTTGGCCGCGTGATACTCTGCGTTTTCCGAGAGGTCGCCATGCTGGCGCGCCTCGGAGATCGCGGCGATCACCGCCGGACGCTCGATCGTCTTCAAACGCTTCAGTTCATCGTCGAGGGTTTGATAACCCCCGGCGGTCATCGGCACTTTTTCCATTGCGGATTTTAGCTCGGTTCGCCTTGGGAGGAGTATTCGTCCCGTCGCTGGCGCGCGCGACCGGGGGCTGAGAGGATAGGAGGCGCGTTCACGATAAGCAAGAGGCCGGGAAGCTTCGTCTTTGCCGTAAGGGAATTGGCTGGCGCTTTCCGTCCTCCGCCAGGGCGCGGACGGATCAGAACTCCTGCCAGTCTTCCTTGACCGCCACCGCGGCCGAACCGCGTCCGGGGCGAACGGCGGTGTTGGGTCGGGCGCGCGGCGCCGGGGCCGAGCTTGCCATGTCAGCGCCTTCGGAAACCTTGAAGCGACCGACCAGCGCCGCCAGTTCGGCGGCCTCGCCCTTCAGCGAATGGGTGGCGGCGGTGGCCTCTTCGACCATGGCGGCGTTCTGCTGCACCACCTGGTCCATCTGGTTCACGGCGGCGTTCACTTCGTGCAGGCCCGTCGACTGGGCGTTGGCCGAGGCGGCGATCTGGTTGACCAGGGTGTCGATGGACGCGACCTGGCCGACTATGCGCTGCAGCGCCTCGCCCGTCTGGCCCACCAGGGCGACGCCGGCCCCGACCTGCTGGGTTGAGGTCGAGATCAGGGTCTTGATCTCTCTGGCGGCCTCGGCGGACCGCTGGGCCAGGGCCCGCACTTCCTGGGCCACGACCGCGAAGCCGCGACCGGCTTCACCGGCGCGGGCGGCCTCGACTCCGGCGTTCAGAGCCAGCAGGTTGGTCTGGAAGGCGATCTCGTCGATCACCCCGATGATCTGGCCCACCTGATGCGAGGAGCCTTCGATCTGGGTCATGGCGGCGACCGCCTGGTCGACGATCTCGCCCGAGCGCTGGGCGTCGCTGCGGGCGGTGGTCACCACATCTGAGGCCTCTTTGGCGCCAGCGGCGGTCTTGCGCACCGTGGCGGTGATCTCGTCCAGGGCGGCGGCGGTCTGTTCCAGGCTGGCGGCCTGCTGCTCGGTGCGGCGCGACAGGTTGTCGGAGGCCTGGGCGATTTCGTCGGCGCCAGCGCTGACGGCGCCGGTGGTCAGCGAGATGGCCCGCATGGCGGCCTGCACCCGTTCGGCGGCGGCGTTGAAGTCGTTGCGCAGCGCCTCATACGCCTGGGCGAAGCGGCTGTTGAGGCGGATGGTCAGGTCGCCCTGCGCCAGACGCGAGAGCGCCTGGGCCAGGGCGGCGACGGCGTCCGTGCGCTGCTGCTCGGCCTCGGCGTTTTCTTCGGCGTGGCTGGCGCGGCCGGCTTCTTCCGAGCGACGGGCGTTCTCGGCGACGTCATTGGCGGCGCGCGCGGCTTCAACGGCCTGCTCGGCCTCGGCGCGGGCCTTGTTGGCGGTGGCGAACATGCTGTTGATGCTGAAGGTGGTGGCGATCAGGGCGCCGGCCTCGACGATCAGGATCACGGCGTGGACCAGAACGCGGCCCAGGCTGGCCGAACCGGGGAACACCGCCGCCGGCAGCAGGAAGCTCAGGCCCAGATGGTGCACGGCCACCGTGGCGGCGGCCGCGGCGATGACCTTCCAGTCGCAATAGACCACCAGCAGGGCCAGGGCGGCGAAATAGGTCATGTGCATGTCGATCTGCCAGGCGTGACCGTTCACGGCCGCGACCAGCAAGGACACCTGAGCCATCAGCGCCACGCCGGTCAGGGCGCGTCCCGTCGAGCTGTTGCCGGCCCGGCTGTTGGCCAGGGTGGCGGCGACGGCGGTGGCCACAGCCGCGATGGCCAGGCCCAGCAAGGGTCCGTGCACCAGAAGACGGGCCCCCACCACGATGCCGGCGAGCAGCCATGTGAGGGCCACGACCAGCTTGCCGCCAAGCTGACGTTGGGTGTCGAGGCTGGAAAGGGCGACGGTCATGACAAGGCTTCCTTGGGGGCGCAGACGCCCGCGAGATCGGGATCGAGGACCAGCAGGGCGCCGGCCGAGCGGGCGCGTTGCGCCAGATCGACCGGGTCGCCCCGCAGAATGACAATGAAGGGCGCGCCGCCGACGGCCGCGATGCTGCCGGCCGAACCGGCGGCGCTCACGCTCTGGGCCACGCTCCACCACGGTGGAAAGACAGCCGCGACGCGCGAGGGATCTCGCGGTTGGGCGTTCACGGACACGGCCGCCAGCAATCCACCTACGATCGCTCCGGCGGTCACGAGCGCGCCACCGAGGGTTGAAGGGCTCTTGGCCGATGTAATCTGGGGTTCCAGCATGGCGGCGGCTCAATGGTGTCCCACCGGAGGATACGGGTGGGACACGTAAATCCATGCGCGAGACGAGGTTACCTTCGCCTTAATTCTGTTCCCAGCGCGACATCCTGTCAGCCACGTCCAGAGGCTTCAGGAGGCGTAGTCGTAGGGCCCGCCGCGCTTCAGCGCCTCGCGATAGGCGGGGCGACCATGGATGGCGTCCAGGAACGCCTTGACGCGCGGTCGCGACGCCGCGCCGGCCCGTGCGGCGCCCGCTTCCAGCGGGAAGCTCATCATGATGTCGGCGGCGGTGAAGTTCTGGCCGGCGAACCAGGCGGACTTGCCCAGTTCGGCGTCCCAGTAGTCCACATGGCTCTTCAGCTGCGGGTCGATGAAGCTGCTCTGGGCCTTGTTGGCCACCGCCTTGATCAGGCCCCTCAACAGGCCCGGCGCGCGGGTCGGCAGGGCCATGAAGACCAGCTTCAGCAGCAGCGGCGTCATGGCCGAGCCTTCGGCATAGTGCAGCCAGTAGGTGTAGCGCAGGCGCTCGGCGGTTCCGGCGGCGGGGATCAGCCGGCCCTGGCCATAGGTCTCGATGATGTATTCGACGATGGCGCCGGTCTCGGCGACGGTCTTGTCGCCGTCGGTGATCACCGGCGACTTGCCCAGCGGATGAATGGCCCGCAACTCCGGCGGGGCCAGCATGGTGTCGGCGTCGCGCTCATAGCGCTTGACCTCGTAGGGAACGCCCAGCTCCTCCAGCAGCCAGAGCACCCGCTGGCTGCGGGAATTGTTCAGGTGATGGACGATGATCATTGCGCGGCGCTCCGGAGCTTTGACGGAGGCTGACACGACGACGTCTGCGTCAGTCAAGCGCGCTCAGCGGCCTGATATCCGGCTCCACCCAGCCGCGTCGGGCCGCGACGCTGAACAAGCGCTCTCGCGACCAGTAGGTCAGGGGCCATTCCTTGTCGCCCATTGGCGTGGCCAGAAGGCGGGCGGCGGCTTCGCCGTCGCCGATCCCGGCCGGCAGGGTCGCCACGAAGGCGCGGATGGCGGTCAGATAGGCCTGGGTGATGGTCTCGTGATAGCCGCCCTGGTCATCGTTCACCCCGCCCACGGCCACGTTGTAGGTCTGGATGATGCCCGGCATGTCGCGCTCCAGTCCCGCGTCGCGGGTGCGGACCAGACGCATCGTGGCGGTCAGGTGGGCGGCGTGCGTCCACTCGGCCTTGGGCAGCGAGTGGTCCAGCAGGCGTTCGGCGAGGCGGGCGACGTCGGCGTCGGTGTAGGAGGGCATAGCCTGCGGATCGCAAGTTTCAGCCGTCGTTTCAAGAACTGCTGGCGTCCTCCCCCTTCAGGAGGAGGACGCGCGGCTGGGTGGGTAAGGTCTACGAGTAGCTCTGCAGCGGCCGCACTTCCAGCGCCTCGGCGGGGGCGATGGAGATGGCCTGGGCCGCCGCCAGGGCGCCGGCTGAGGTGGTGTAGTAGGGCACCTTCATCATCAGGGCCGTGCGGCGGATCTCGAAGCTGTCTTCCAGGGCCTGCTTGCCTTCGGTGGTGTTGAACACCAGCTGCACGCCGCCGTTCTTCATCACGTCGACGATGTGGGGACGGCCTTCCAGAACCTTCTTCACATGCTCGACCTCGATGCCTTGCGTGGCCAGATAGGCGCGGGTGCCTTCGGTGGACAGCACGGTGAAGCCGGCGGCCTGCAGCAGGCGGACGGGCTCGACGATCCAGGGCTTGTCGCTTTCCTTGACCGAGACAAAGGCCGTGCCTTCGCGGGGCAGGGTAACGCCGCCGCCCAGCTGGCTCTTGGCGAAGGCGCGGGCGAAGGCCGGGGCCATGCTGGTCTCGCCCTCGCGCAGCCAGTCCAGGCCCATGACCTCGCCGGTCGAGCGCATTTCCGGGCCCAGGATGGTGTCGACCCCGGCGAAGCGGGCGAACGGGAAGACCGCTTCCTTGACCGCGATATGGTCGTACGGCTTGTCGACCAGACCGAAGCTCTTAAGCGTCTCGCCGGCCATGATCTTGGCGGCGATGGCGGCCACCGGCTGACCGATGGTCTTGGCCACGAACGGCACGGTGCGCGAGGCGCGGGGGTTCACTTCCAGCACGTAGATGCGCGGGTTGGCCGAGTGCGGTTCCTCGATGGCGAACTGCACGTTCATCAGGCCGCGCACGTTGAGGGCCAGGGCCATCTTGACGGTCTGGCGCTTCAGCTCTTCCACGGTCTCGGCGCTGAGCGAGAAGGGCGGCATCGAGCAGGCGCTGTCGCCCGAGTGGACGCCGGCTTCCTCGATGTGCTCCAGCACGCCGGCCACGAACACGTCGGTCCCGTCGCACAGGGCGTCGACGTCCACCTCGGTGGCGCGGCTCAGATAGTGGTCCAGCAGGATCGGGTGCTCGAACGAGATCTCGCCGGTGTTGGTGATGTAGCGTTCCAGGTGCTCGTGATCGCGGATGATCTCCATGCCTCGGCCGCCCAGCACGTAGGACGGACGCATCACGAACGGGAAGCCGATCTGCTCGCCGGCGGCGCGGGCCTCGTCCCAGGTGCGGGCGATGGCGTTTTCGGGCTGGGCGATGTCCAAGCCGTTCAGCAGCTGCTGGAAGCGCTCGCGGTCCTCGGCCAGGTCTATGGCGTCGGGGCTGGTGCCCAGGATCGGCACGCCGGCGTCCTGCAGCGCCTGAGCCAGCTTCAGCGGGGTCTGGCCGCCGAACTGGACGATGACGCCGGCCAGGGTCCCGTTGCTCATCTCGACATGCAGCAGCTCCAGCACGTCCTCGGCCGTCAGCGGCTCGAAATACAGGCGGTCGGAGGTGTCGTAGTCGGTCGAGACGGTCTCGGGGTTGCAGTTGACCATGATCGACTCGATGCCGATGGCGTCGAGCGCGAAGGCCGCGTGGCAGCAGCAGTAGTCGAATTCGATGCCCTGGCCGATCCGGTTGGGACCGCCGCCCAGAATGACCGCCTTCTTGCGGTTGGTCGGCAGGCTTTCGCACTCGGGGATCTGGCCCAGGGCGCCGGTCTCATAGGTCGAATACATGTAGGGCGTCGCAGCGGCGAACTCGCCGGCGCAGCTGTCGATGCGCTTGAAGACCGGGCGCACGTTCAGGGCCTGACGGGCCTTGCGGACGGCGGTCTCGTCCGAACCGGCCAGCTTGGCCAGGCGGGCGTCGGAGAAGCCTTGCGCCTTCAGGGCGCGGAAGCCTTGGGCGTCGGTCGGCAGGCCGCCGGCGCGGACCCAGCCTTCCTGGCGCACCAGCTCGGCGATCTGGCGCAGGAACCAGGGCTCATAGGAACAGGCGGCGTTGACCTCTTCCACGGTCAGGCCATGGCGGAAGGCCTGGGCGATCACGCGGATGCGGTCGGGCGTCGGCATGCCCAGGGCGCGGATCACGGCGGCCTTGCCGTTGTCGGGATCGTCGGCGCCGTGGATCTCGATCTCGTCGAAGCCGGTCAGGCCGGTCTCCAGGCCGCGCAGGGCCTTCTGGACGCTTTCCTTGAACGTGCGGCCGATGGCCATCACTTCGCCGACCGACTTCATGGCGGTGGTCAGGTGCGGCTCGCTGCCCGGATATTTCTCGAAGGCAAAGCGCGGGATCTTGGTGACCACATAGTCGATCGAGGGCTCGAACGAGGCCGGGGTCGCGCCGCCGGTGATGTCGTTCTTCAGCTCATCGAGCGTGTAGCCGACGGCCAGACGGGCGGCGACCTTGGCGATCGGGAAACCGGTGGCCTTCGAGGCCAGCGCGGAGGAGCGCGACACGCGCGGGTTCATCTCGATAACGACCATGCGGCCGTCGGCCGGATTGACCGCGAACTGGACGTTGGAGCCGCCAGTCTCGACGCCGATCTCGCGCAGCACGGCGATCGAAGCCGCGCGCATCCACTGATATTCCTTGTCTGTCAGGGTCAGGGCCGGGGCGACGGTGATCGAGTCGCCGGTATGGACGCCCATCGGGTCGATGTTCTCGATCGAGCAGACGATGATGCAGTTGTCGGCCGTGTCGCGGACGACCTCCATCTCATACTCTTTCCAGCCCAGGACGCTTTCTTCGATCAGCACCTCGGTGGTGGGCGACAGGTCCAGCCCGCGCAGTACGATCTCCTCGAATTCCTCGAGGTTATAGGCGATGCCGCCGCCGGTGCCGGCCAGGGTGAAGCTGGGGCGGATGATGGCGGGCAGGCCGACGAAGGCCAGGCCTTCACGGGCTTCGTCCATCGTGTGGGCGGCCTTGGACTTGGGGCTTTCAAGGCCCAGCTTGTCCATGGCGTCGCGGAATTTCTGGCGGTCCTCGGCCTTGTCGATCACCGCCGCCTTGGCGCCGATCATCTCGACGCCGTACTTGGCCAGGGTGCCGTCGGCTTCCAGAGCGAGCGCTGTGTTCAGCGCGGTCTGGCCGCCCATGGTCGGCAGCAGGGCGTCGGGGCGCTCCTTCTCGATGATCTTGGCGACCATCTCCGGGGTGATCGGCTCGATATAGGTCGCGTCGGCCACGTCCGGGTCGGTCATGATCGTGGCGGGGTTGGAGTTGACCAGAATGATCCGGTAGCCCTCGGCGCGCAGCGCCTTGCAGGCCTGGACGCCCGAATAGTCGAACTCGCACGCCTGGCCGATGACGATCGGGCCGGCGCCGATGATCAGGATCGAGGAGATGTCTGTTCTTTTGGGCATAGGAGAAAACTCGCGCGCAGAGACACGGTCGCGCACATCCGCGCGCCCGCTGCCGACCATCTTGCAGGTTAAGTCGCCCGTTTAGAGACGGAGTCGGACACGCGCAACCCCCGATCCGGCGAGCAAGGTTACCCAGGGAACCGGAGTCGACGCCCCTTTCTGGCGCGCGGCCCGTCTTCCCGCTAAACCCGCGCCATGTTGCGCATTTCCGAACTGAAGCTGCCGCTCGGCCATCCGCCCGAGGCGATCGAGCCGGCGATCCTCCAGCGCCTGGGCTTGCAGGCCGGTGACCTGCTGTCGTGGGCCGTCGCGCGCCGGGCCCATGACGCGCGCCGCAAGGCCGCGATCCTGATGGTCTACTCGATCGACGTCACGGTGCGTGACGAGGCCGGGGTCCTGGCGCGCCTGGCCGGCGACAACCATGTGCGCGTGGCGCCCGACACCGAATATCGCCTGATGGCCCGCGCGCCCGAGCCGCTGAACGCCCTGCGGCCGGTGGTGATCGGCGCGGGTCCCTGCGGGCTGTTCGCCGGTCTGATCCTGGCCCAGATGGGCTTCAAGCCGATCATCCTGGACCGCGGCAAGGTGGTGCGCGAGCGCACCAAGGACACCTGGGCCCTGTGGCGGCGCAGCGAGCTGAACCCGGAGTCCAACGTCCAGTTCGGCGAGGGCGGGGCGGGCACGTTTTCGGACGGCAAGCTCTACAGCCAGATCAAGGATCCCCGCCATCTGGGCCGCAAGGTGCTGGAGGAGTTCGTCAAGGCCGGCGCCCCGGCGGAGATCCTGACCGAGGCCCACCCGCACATCGGCACCTTCCGGCTGGTGACCATGGTGGAATCGATGCGCGAGACCATCGAGGCGCTGGGCGGCGAATATCGCTGGCAGCACCGGGTCGACGCGCTCGACATCGAGGTCGGTCCCGACGGCGCCCGCAAGGTGAAGGGGCTCAAGCTGTCGACCGGCGACTATCTGGAGGCCGACCGCGTGGTTTTGGCCGTCGGCCACAGCGCCCGCGACACCTTCCAGAGGCTGTACGACCAGGGCGTCCATATCGAGGCCAAGCCGTTCTCGGTCGGGGTGCGGATCGAGCATCCGCAGTCGTGGATGGACCGGGCGCGGTTTGGCAGCCATGCGGGCCATCCCGACCTCGGCGCGGCCGACTACAGCCTGTCGCATCACTGCGCCAATGGTCGCACCGTCTACAGCTTCTGCATGTGCCCGGGCGGCACAGTGGTGGCGGCGACCTCGGAGCCGGGCCGCGTCGTGACCAACGGCATGAGCCAGTATTCGCGCAATGAGCGGAACGCCAATTCCGGCTTCGTGGTCGGCATCGATCCGGAGCGCGACTATCCGGGCCATCCGCTGGCCGGCATCGAGTTCCAGCGCAAATGGGAGAGCCTGGCCTATGTGGCCGGCGGGTCGACCTATGCCGCCCCGGCCCAGAAGGTCGGCGACTTCCTGGCCGGCCGCCCCTCGACCGATCTGGGCGAGGTGGCGCCGTCTTACAAGCCGGGTATCACCATGACCGACCTGTCGGCCTGCCTGCCGGCCTTCGCGGTCGAGGCCATGCGCGAGGCCCTGCCGGTGTTTGGTCGCCAGATCGCCGGCTATGACCATCCCGACGTGCTGCTGACCGGGGTCGAGACCCGCACCTCCTCGCCGATCCGGATCACGCGCGGCAAGGATTTCCAGAGCCTCAACACCGCCGGCCTGTTTCCGGCCGGTGAAGGCGCGGGCTATGCCGGGGGCATCCTGTCGGCGGCGGTCGACGGCATCAAGGTGGCCGAGGCGGTGGCCGCGAGCTACGCCGTCTAGACGTCGGCGGGAGGGGGCTCGACCGGCGTTTCCGGCTCGCGCCAGGCCTTGCCCCGCCGCAGGGCTGTCATTGCCCAGCTTGAACAGCGCCTCGCGGTTGGCGGCCTTGAAGTCCAGGCCTGAGGTGTCGACCTCGGCGTCATCGGAGATCGCGGTGAACTGCTGGCGGCCCCCGTTTGCGGCGCGTGAACGCGGCGCTGGCGGTCAGAAGTCGCGCGGCAGTCAAGCCTCGCACCGTCCTTACAGCGGTGAGGCCCGGCATTCGGCGGGGGCGCTGGAGCGACCAGCAATCATGTTCGCTTCGCTTGACTCAATGTAAACTATATCTAACATTAAGTCTGGATTTATTGACATGAAGGGGTTCGGCTGTGCCGCACAGAGAGAAGCTCGCCTGGATGACGCTGCTGTTGATCGCAGCAACCTACGGCCCCTATTTCGCCCATGTGGTGATATCGCCGCCGGCGCCCGGCGTTCTGCCGAACCTGCCGCAGTTATGGTTGCTGGCGCTGGCGGCGGGCGGCAACGGCGTGCTGCACATTCTTGGCCGTATCGCCTTGCGGGTCGGGGCGCCGGAAGACGCCCGCGCGCCAGCCGACGAGCGCGACCGCGACATCCAGCGCCGCTCCAGCATGGTGGCCTACTACGTGATGATGATCGGCATGATGCTGGTCGGCATGGTCATGCCGTTCACGACGAGCGGCTGGGAGCTCGTCAACGCTGGTCTGCTGGCGATCGTGCTCGCCGAGATCACTCAGAATGGCCTGGCGGCCTGGAGCTATCGCCGGAGCGCGGCATGAGCGGCGGGATGATCGTCAACCAGATCCGCACGCTGCGCTTCCTGGCTGGCGAGATGTCGCAGGCCGAGCTTGGCGCCCGTATCGGCCTGACGCGCCAGACCATCGCGGCCATCGAGGCGGGCAAGTATTCACCCACCCTGGAGGCGGCGTTTCGCATCGCCCAGGTGTTCGACAAGCAGCTTGAGGACGTCTTTCAGTGGACCGGCGGCCAGTAGGATCTCTCAGGACCCCTGGGGCGCGTCCACGGGGTCGGCGGGCGCCTGCCATTCGGCGCCGGCGATCGCGCGCTCATAGCCCAGCTTGAACAGCGCCTCGCGATTGGCGGCCTTGAAGTCCAGGCCCGAGGTGTCGGCTTCGGCGTCGTCGGGGATGGCGGCATAGAGCAGTGACCCGCCGTTGCGGCGGGCGAAGGCGGCGCTGGCGGTCAGGTGTGTGCGCATCTGGGCCTTGCTCATGGTGCTCCAGGCCCGGCCGACAATGGCCAGGGCCCCGCCCCCGGTGAAGGCGAAGGCGCCGCCGATCTTGCCGTTGACGATCACCCGGATGCGACCCGGCCGCGCCTGGCCATGGCTGGGGGTGGTCCACAGAAGCAGGGCTTCGGGCGCCACGAAGAACGGCGTCGAGACTCCCCCGTCGACATGCATTTCCGACAGGCGCCGGCCCTTGCCCTCCACCTCGATCAGGGTGGGCGGGAAGACCCCCGGGATGCTGGCCGAGGCCACCAGGACGTCCTGAAAGAGCTTAAGGGCCTTGTCGTCGCCGCGCGCGGCGATGGCGCCCATGTCCCAGATCACCGTCTGCTCGGTGTCGAGATTGGTGGTGGCGATCAGCAGCCGTCGGCCCCGGGCGTGCTCGGTGGCCACGGCGTACAGCAGGGGCGGGTCGACATAGGTCTCGACCAGGCCGCGCAGGGCGTTGCTGGTGTAGAAGCTGGGCCGGAACAGGATGTCCAGGCCCCGGCGGTCCAGAATACGTTCGGCGGCGTCGCTGGTGTAGGCCTCGGTCAGGCGCTTGTCCCAGTCGGGGCCCAGGAAGGCGAAGGGGGCGGTCAGGGCCCCGGTCGAGACGCCGGTGACGATATCGAATTCGGGCCGGTCGCCCGCCTTGGTCCAGCCCACCAGCACGCCGGCGCCATAGGCCCCGTTCGATCCGCCGCCCGAGACGGCCAGCACGTCGAACGTATTCTGGCCCGCGGCGCGGGTGCGAGCGGCGTCGGCGAACTGAATGCCGGCGGCCGCGTCGCTGGCGTCGAAGCGCACGTCCGACAGACCCTGCGGCGCGCCCCCGACAATATCACCGGCGGTGAAGGCCTCGCGAGGCAGCGAGCCGCAGGCGCTGAGCGTCAGGCTGGCCAGCAGCACGATCAGGAGACGGGTCGTGCGCATGGGGCAACCGGGGTTGGGACAACGCTCTCAAGCTAGAGCAGGATCCCCCAAACGCAAATAGGCCGGCGCAAGCGCCGGCCTATAGGAAGCTTTCGAAGAGCGCCGGCGTACCGGCGCTTTTCTGACTGGATTAAGCCTGCAGCTGGCCAGCGGACATCTTGCCGCTGCGCTTGTCTTGTTCCAGTTCGTAGGTGATCTTCTGGCCCTCATTGAGGGTGCGAAGGCCGGCGCGTTCAACGGCCGAGATGTGCACAAAAACGTCCGAGCCGCCGTCATCCGGTTGGATGAAGCCGAAGCCCTTGGTGCCGTTGAACCACTTAACGGTGCCGGTAGCCATGGTGTGTAGTCCTTTGGATAGTAGTCGCCGCCGGAAGCGTTCCGTTCGACGATCAAATTTCGTTGGGGATCGGTAGGCGCGTCCGGCGCTTCCTCGAAGGAAGCATGGAATAGCAGGCCGAACGGCAGCGAATTCGATGGACCCATGATGGGGGCATAAAGCCGCGCCAGCAAGGAGAATCTTGGAGTCTGCTTTTTGGCCGTCACGCGCCCGGCCTTCTGATCTTCGCGACGTGATCAAGCCGGGCGTCCATGGCGAAGCTTGTCG
This sequence comes from Alsobacter soli, assembly GCA_943371355.1. Taxonomy (GTDB): domain Bacteria; phylum Pseudomonadota; class Alphaproteobacteria; order Caulobacterales; family Caulobacteraceae; genus Caulobacter. The sequence goes on along the minus strand of CALRUN020000002.1, from coordinate 95,713 downwards.
AAGTCGGGCGGCGTGTCGAAACAGCCTTGCCGTCGCCGTTATTGAGAGTCATTCTCAATAACCTCTCCAGGCCACAGGAGGCGAGGATGGTATTGCGAACAACCGGTGCGAACTGGCTGACCCTGATGATGCGCGCCGAACGGGCGCGTCGGGGCCTTGATCCGCTGGACAGCGAATGGCTGCTGTACGGCCCGACCGATCCCGACGCCGTGGAAGGCGAGGACGACGAGCCCGGTCTGCTGGCGGCCGAGTAGCCGCCCGGTCTAGGTCAGCGCCTTGCGGGCCGCTTCCCAGTACTGGGCGCCGGTGATCAGGGTGATGATCGCCGCCAGCCACAGCAGGCCGTGGATGGCCAGGGTGGCGGGGCCGACGACGTCCGGGGTGTCGGGCAGGCCGAAGGCCGCCCATGAGGCCAGCACCATCTCTGCGCCGATGGCCACCAGTTGCAGGGTGGTCTTCCACTTGGCCAGCAGGGTGACGGGCAGCTTGACGCCCTTGCCGGCGCCGACCTCGCGCAGGGCGCTGACGGCGAATTCGCGGAACAGGATCAGGCCGGCCGGCAGCACGACCATCGGATTGGGCCCCAGGGCCATCAGGCCCAGCAGGGCGCCGCAGACCAGAATCTTGTCGCCGATGGGATCCAGGATCGCGCCCCAGACCGTGACGGCGTCCAGCTTGCGCGCCAGCCAGCCGTCGAAGAAGTCGGTGATGGCGGCGATCACGAACGCCCAGAACGCCCAGCGTTCCAGCCGCAGCTGATCTTCGCCGGTCAGGCGTTCGCTCAGATAGGGCACCGCGCCGGCGGCGGCGGCCAGCGCCACGAACATGAACAGGGCGACGACAAGGCGCGAGGCGGTGAGGATGTTCGGAAGATTCTTCATGGTGATGTTCTAACGCGGGAAACGGCCAAAGGGCTACGCCGCTGTCAGACCTAAACCATAACGGGCATTTTTCGTGACAGGGGACTCACCCACCCTCGCTATACAGAGGAGAGGGAACGACGCGGGAGTTCGGGATTTTGCGAAGTCTTGATCGCATGAATCTGCTGGATCGTGTCCGGCGCCAGGTCCGGGGGCGCGTCAATTCTGTTCGCGTCCGGCTCATTCTGCTGACGCTCAGCCTGCTGGTTCCCGCGGTGCTGAGCATGGGTTTCCTGCTGGCGGGCGCCGATCGTCAGGGCCGCGCGCAAACCTACCAGCAGATGCTGACCACGGCCCGCGCCCTTTCGGGCACCGTGGATCGGCAGACCGCCGTCGGGATCGCTGTCGTCGAGACCCTCGCCAGCGACCAGGCGCTGCAGAACGGCGACCTGAAGGAGTTTGACGCGCGCGCCCGCCGGGTGGTGGAGCAGCGGTCTGGCTGGGTTGTGGTGACCGACGTCGCCGGCCAGCAGCTCATCAACACCCTGCGCCCCTACGGCGCGCCCCTGCCCATGGTGCAAAGGCCAAAGCAGCTGACCCAGGCCCTGATGGTCGGCCAGAGCCGGGTGTCGGATCTGCGAGTTGGCCGGGTGGCCAAAAGGCCGGTGATCACCGTGGGGGCCCGGGTCGATATCAAGGGTCAGCCCCATCTTCTGGCCTATGTGGTCGAGGCCGCCTCGTTCACGTCGGTCTTCCGCCAGCAGCGTGTTCCTGATGGTTGGATCGCCACCCTTGTGGACGGCAACTACAAGGTCATCGCCCGCTCAGCGGACAATGCCATGTGGACCGGTCGCGCCGCACCGGCCGCGACGATCGAAAGCCTGAAACGCGCCCGCGAGGGTATCGGCAGGAGCGTATCGCTCGACGGCGTGCCGACCGCAGTGGCCTATACGCGGTCGGCCCAGACGGGCTGGACCCTGATCGTCGAGATTCCCCGCGCCGAGATGGATGGCGTGGTGATCCAGTCCGTCGCCGTCGCCACCGGCGTTTTCGGGCTGCTGCTGGTGTTGGGCATCGGCATGGCGCTGTTCGTCTCGCGCGGCATCAATCGCCAGGTCAGCGGCCTGGTCGCCGCCGCCCGCGCGATCGGCGAGGGGCAGCCGGTGGGCGAGCCGACCGGGCGAAGCCTCGAGGAAGTGGCCGCCATCCATGACGCCCTGGCCGTCGCGTCCCGTGAACTGAAGACCCGCGAAGACCGCCAGAAGGTGATGATCAACGAGCTGAACCACCGGGTGAAGAACACCCTGGCCACGGTTCAGGCCCTGGCGCGCCAGACGTTCGGCAAGCTGGAAGGGGCGCCGGTCGAGATGTTCACGGAGCGGCTGATCGCCCTTTCGGCCGCCCATGACCTGTTGACCCGCAGCGGTTGGAGCAAGGCCGACCTGGACGAGTTGATGCGCGTCTGCACCCGCGCCCATGGCGAACGGATCGCCTATTCGGGGCCGCCCGTCTCCCTGGATCCCCACACCGCCGTGGCCCTGTCGATGGTGTTTCACGAACTGGCCACCAACAGCGCCAAGTACGGCGCCCTGTCGGCCCCGGCCGGGCGGGTCGGCATCGACTGGCGGATCGATCCGCAGACCCGGGTCCTGACCCTTGTCTGGGTCGAGACGGGCGGCCCTGCCGTGACCGCGCCCAGCAAGCCGGGTTTTGGCACGCGGCTGATCGACAGCTCGATCCGTCGGGAACTGAAAGGCTCGCCCAGCTTCGACTTCCGGCTCGAGGGGCTGGTGTTCGAGGCGACCCTGCCCTTGCCGGCGGCGGACGCCGTGCGCTGGGCCAATCCGTTCTGAGCATGGCGCCCGACAGCAGAGAGGTCGCCGCCTTCATGGCGCAGGCGGGACTGCCGCCGCGCTTCGCCGATCTGGCCGACCGGCTCCACATCCCCCTCGCCGCGCGGATCGCCCAAGCGTCTGCTGGACGCGACAGGCCGCTGGTGGTCGGCCTCTGCGCGCCGCAGGGCGCCGGCAAGTCGACCCTGACCGCGCTGGTGACCCGGCTGTTGCGACGCCGGGGCCTGAAGACGGCCAATCTGTCGCTGGACGACCTCTATCTGACCCACGCCGAGCGTCGGGTTCTGGGTCGGACGGTCCATCCCCTGCTGCGCACGCGCGGGGTTCCCGGGACCCACGACATCCCGTTGGGTCTGAGCGTGCTGGACGCTCTGGTGCATCCGGGCCGGGTGCTGCTGCCCCGCTTCGACAAGGCCGCCGATGACCGGGCGCCGGTCGTGGACTTCGAGCCCTTCGAGGGACCGGCCCAGGTGATCCTGCTGGAGGGCTGGTGCGTGGGCGCCCGGGCCCAGCCCCAGGCGGCCCTTGATGAGCCGGTCAACGCCCTCGAGCGTGAAGAAGACCCCGCGGGCGTCTGGCGGGGCTTCGCCAACGCCGCCCTGGCGGGGCCCTATCGCGCGCTGTTCGACAGGATCGATCTTCTAGTGGTGATGACCGCGCCCGATTTCGCCACCGTCCGCGCCTGGCGGGGCCAGCAGGAGCAGCGCCTGCGCCACGACCTAGCCGTCCAGGGCCGTGACCCCCGGCTGGCGATGGACGAGATGGCCCTGGACCGCTTCGTCGCCCACTACCAGCGTCTGACCGAGTGGATCGCCCGCGATCTGCCGCCCCGCGCCGATATCGCCATCCGTCTGGACGCGGACCGTGAGCCGGTCGGGATGCGGGGGGTCTAGTCTTCAATCGTCCGCACGCGGTCGACGACCCGCACGGAATAGCAGCGGCGCTTGCCCAGTTCGGTGCCGCAGAACCCGGTCTCTTCCGAACCGTCCCGCAGCCTGACCCAGCGGTCGCGGTTGCACTCGAACCAGCCGTGCTGGAACTCCAGGTGATCGACGTCCTGATGGAAGACCGGGACCCGGTTGACCGAATAGAACCGCACCATGCCGCTGAGGCCGCCGAAGCTGCCCCGGCCATTGACCAGCCCACAGACCCGGCCCGTGCGGGTGGACCAGACGGCGCCCAGATCCAGCGGATTGGTCTGGTTCAGCCGGGTCTTCAGATTGGCCCGCACATAGCCCCATTCGGCCCGGGCCTTGGGCTTTTCGACCAGCATCTGCTCGGCCGTCGCCGGGGGCAGGGTGGCGTTGACGCTTTCCACGCGCATCAGATCGACGATGCCGAACACCAGCGCCCCCAGGATCGCGACCACGATCACGCCCGAGAGGATACGCGGCAGCAGCGGCATGCGGCGCGGCTTGTCCCAGACCGGTCTCGTCATCGGCGTTCTCCCATCCCCGCGGGCGAGAGTGCGCAGCAGCATCTGGTTTGACAAGCGTAAAAGATTACAAGATTAAACCTAAGCCTCTGGCTTCGTTCCGTCGGCCGCCCCGTCCTCGTCCTCCTCTTCGCGCGCGATGGATTCCGATCGCGGGGGCGGCGGCGGATCGGCGGTAAGGAAGGCGCTCAGCAGCATCATCATGCCGGCCAGCGGGGCCATGGCCCGCTTGGAGCGCTTGGCGTTGCGGATCGCCCGGATCGCGACCGGCGTCAGAACGGCGATGACGGCAAGTGTGATCAGGATCGCGATCAGATCGGACATGCATCTGATGTGGCCTGCTCGGGCCCGCCCGCAAGGCCGGACTTCAGCTCTTCCGGAAAAACGCGTGGATGCGTTCGGCCAGGGCCTGGCTGACGCCCTCGACCTTCAGCAGGTCCTCGACCCCGGCGCGGCCGACGCCCTTGGCCGAGCCGAAGGCGTGCAGCAGGGCCTTCTTGCGGCCGGGACCCACGCCCTCGATCTCGTCGAGCGGGTTCTTCTTCAGGTCCATGCTGCGGCGGGTGCGATGGGCGCCGATGGCGAAGCGGTGGGCCTCGTCGCGCAGGCGCTGCAGGTAGTAGAGCACCGGCGATTTCGGCTCGAGCATGAACGGCGTCTTGTCGGGCATGAAGAAGCGTTCGAGGCCCGCGTCGCGGTCCGGACCCTTGGCGACGCCCACGACGGCGATGTCGTCGACGCCCAGGTCGGCCATGATCTCCAGCGCGGCGTCCAGCTGGCCCTTGCCACCGTCGACCAGCACCAGGTCGGGGCGGTTGTCGCTTTGCCCCTCTTCCTCTTCCTTGACCAGGCGGGCGAAGCGGCGCTTCAGCACCTCCTTCATCATGCCGTAGTCGTCGCCTGGGGTCAGTTCGGTGCTCTTGATGTTGAACTTGCGGTACTGGCCCTTCATGAAGCCGTCCGGCCCGGCCACGATCATGCCGCCCACGGCGTTGGTGCCCTGGATGTGGCTGTTGTCATAGACCTCGATCCGCTCGGGCGGGCCGTCCATTCCGAAGGCCTCGGCGACGCCGGCCAGCAGCTTGGTCTGGGCCGAGCCCTCCGCCATCTTCCGGCCCAGCGCTTCGCGCGCATTGGTCAGGGCGTGCTGGACCAGATCAGCTTTTTCGCCACGCTTGGGGACATTGATCTCGACCTTGCGGCCGCTCTTCAGGGCGAAGGCCTCGGCCAGCAGGGCGCTCTCGGCCGGTTCGATATTGGCCAGGATCAGGCGCGGGATCGGCTTGTCGTCGTAGAACTGGCCCAGGAACGCGGTCATCGCCTGGGCTTCCTCGCTGACTCCTTCTTCCTCCGCCGCGCCGGTGATGCGGGGGAAGTAGGCGCGGTTGCCCCAGTTCTGGCCGGCCCGGAAGAAGAACACCTGCACGCAGGCCTGACCGCCCTCGACGTGCAGGGCCACGACATCGGCCTCTTCCACGGTCTCGGGATTGATCTGGCTTTCCTGGGCCACGGCCGACAGGGCGCGGATGCGGTCGCGCAGGCGGGCGGCGCGCTCGAACTCCAGGTCCTCGGCGGCGGCCTCCATCTCGGCGGCCATGGTCGCCATCACCGCGCGGGACTTGCCCCTCAGGAAGGCCTCGGCCTGGTCGACCAGGGCCTGGTAGTCGGGGATGCTGACCAGGCCCGTGCACGGCGCGGCGCAGCGCTTGATCTGGTGCAGCATGCAGGGCCGGTCGCGGCTCTCATAGACGCTGTCGCTGCACGAGCGCAGCAGGAAGGCTTTCTGCAGGGTGTTGAGCGTGCTGTTCACCGCTCCGGCGCTGGCGAACGGCCCGAAATAGTCGCCCTTGATCGCGTGGGCCCCGCGATGCTTGCGCAGCTGCGGGGCGTCATGATCGCGGCGGATCATGATCTCTGGAAAGCTCTTGTCATCGCGCAGCAGCACGTTGAAGCGCGGCTTCAACGACTTGATCAGGTTGATCTCGAGCAGCAGGGCGTCGGCTTCGGTGCGGGTGGTGACGAACACCATGGCCCGCGTGGCGTCGACCATGTGGGCGATGCGGTTGGTGTGAAAGCGGCCCTGGGCGTACTGGATCACCCGCTTCTTCAGGCTCTTGGCCTTGCCGACGTACAGGACCTCGTCAGCCTCGCCGATCATCCGGTAGACGCCGGGCGCGTCAGGCAGGCGCGAGGCCTCGTCCTTGATCAGGTCGGCGCCGCGCAGGGCGTTGGCGAGAGAGGCGGGGGCGGCAGCGTCGTTCACGACGGACATATAGGCGAGTCTGGCGCGATCAGCGACGGGAGCTGGGTTTGTTCCTGACATCGAGTGGCGCTATGACGCCCCATGACCACACGTTCGCTCTTCGTCACCCCGCTATATCAAGCCAGCCTCGCTGGCGAGAAAGACTTCGACGCCTTCATCGACGACCTGCACGACGCCTGCATCGCGGTGGCCGAGGAGGACGAGGCCGGTCAGGCCTGGGCCGAGAAGAAGGGCTATCTGGGCTACACCTCCTACGCCTCGCTGGACGACCTGGCCCAGCGCGACAGCCTGTTCGCCGACCTCAAGAAGAAGCTCGACAAGCACGCGGCGGCCTTCGCCAAGGAGCTTTGCTTCGACCTGGCCGGCGGCAAGCTGGTTATGGACAGCCTGTGGATCAACATCCTGGATCCGGGCGGCCAGCACACCGGCCATATCCATCCGCACAGCGTGATCTCGGGCACCGTCTATGTCACCATCCCGGCCGGCGCCTCGGCCCTGAAGTTCGAGGATCCGCGCCTGCCGATGATGATGGCCGCGCCGACGCGCAAGGCCGACGCCCCCGAAACCCTGCAGCCGTTCGTCTATGTGCAGCCGCAGCCGGGCACGATCCTGCTGTGGGAAAGCTGGCTGCGCCATGAAGTGACGCCCAATCAAGCTGAAGAGCAGCGGATCAGCGTCAGCTTCAACTACGCCTGGCGGTAGGCCTCACAGTTCCTTGAAGCCGAAGCGCCGCTCCGGGGCCTGGCCTTCGGCGGCGCTGAACGCCGTCGGTGTGGACAGGGCGAAGGTCCGGAAATCACGACGCACGTGATGGTCGTCATAGTAGCCGGCGTGGACGGCCAGGCTCAGCCAGTCTTCCTGCGGCGAGCGATTGTGCAGGCGGATCAGCCGATCGAAGCGTGCGACGCGCGCAAACAGCTTTGGCGACACGCCGACACGGTCCGCAAACGCCCGGCGCAGCTGGCGGGCCCCCAGATCGTGGCGCGAGGCGAGGCGCTCGACCGTCACGCCCGGTCGCAGGATCAGGGTCTGGGCCACATCGTCCGCGATCGTGCGCGATTGCCGGCGGCGGGCCAGCTGGTCGATCAGGAAGCTCTCGGCCAGGGCGATCATGGCGGCGGGATCCTGGCTGTCTTCCAGGCAGTCGATCAGTCGGCGAAATGCAGACGGAAAGATCGCTTCGGCGTCGACGGCGTCATCGGTCAGTTCCGCCAGGCTCAGGCCGGTCAGACGGTGCAGGGCGCCCGGAGCGAACTCGATCTGATAGACGCTGAAGTTCGCGCCCCCCTGGCGCCAGGTGACGCTGGTCGGTTGACCGATCAGCACCGCCCTGGGTTTGGCCAACAGCTCCGGCCGCAGCGGCGAACGCACCCATTCCCGGTCACGAAGATAGAAGGCCAGGGCTGCGGCCGGGCGCGGCCAGTAGGGCTTGGGCGGAACAGGCTCCCCCGCCGCGAACCTCAGCCGGATGAGCTGGTGTTGGCGGACAAGGCCAGCCAGGCGGGGGGACGGCGGCAGGAAGTGGAAACTCGGCGACACCCGGCTCTCCTCTCGGCGCGTCAGTCCACCGGCAAGGGCGGACCCACGATTTTCATGCCACGCATGGCGAACATGTCGTTGGCGGTCTCGGGCGAGGGTGGACCCGCGAGCTTGCCCTGGTCACGGAAAAAAGCCTCCATGTCGCCTGCGGGTGTAAACATGAACACCATGCGCCCCTCGGCGCTGAGCTGCGCGAAGGTATGGGGCACGGCCCTGGGCAGGAAAATGGTGTCTCCGGCGGCCAGGCGGTGCTGCTGCTCCCCAACCTGAAACAGATAGGCCCCCTCGCGGACGAAGAAGATCTCGTCCTGATCCATGTGCATGTGCAGCGGCGGGCCGCCACGGGTGCGGCCGACATATTCGAAAAGGGCGAAGCGGCCGTCGGTGTCGGCGGCGGAAACCTTGACCTGGTTGGGACTGTTCCCGAACAGGACCGTGTTTTCGCCCAGACGATCCTGATCGGCCCGGACAACGAATGCGGGTCCTGCCTGGGCGGCATTGGCCGTCAGTGCGGCGGCGAGGACGAGGCCGGTGATAGCGTATTTCATGAAACCCTCCCTGTTCGCGGCCACATTAGGGGCTGATCAGCAGGGGGCGCCGGTAAGGATCGGACACGGATCCAAAGCTGGAGCCAGGGGCCCTAGGCTGAAACCGCCTCGATCTCGCGGGACAGCCGCACCCGCCAGCCCCGCTCCAGCGTCCACGCCGCTATGCCCAGCCACAGCAGGCCCAGGAAGGCGTGGCCGCGCTGCCAGTAGCCGACGTCATAGCCTGTCCGCACATTCCACACCCCGGTCAACAGGGCGAAGACCAGCAGCAGGCCGAAGAACCAGCCCAGCGAGAACTGGGCCAGGCGCTTGTGGCCAGGAACGCCCCACAGCGCCCAGGCGGTGAACAGCGGCGCGAACTGGATGGCCAGGCCCACCCCGCAGGCGCGGTGCATCTCGTCGGGCCAGTGGAACAGTCCGGCGAAGATCGCCCCCAGTCCTGTCAGGGCCACCCACAGGCCGGTGAAGGCCGAGACCGCGCGACGCCCGCCGGCATGCTCCAGGGCATGGGTGAAGCCGGCCCCGGCGAACAGGCCTGCCGTCCCGGCCAGCACCATGCCGATATTGAACACCAGCGGGGCGGGGGCGGCCGGGCCGCCCAGCTCGCTGATGAACTGGGCGCCGGGATCGAAGCCCGGAAACAGCTGCTGGGCCAGCCACACGTCGGCGACCATGATCACCGGCGTGATCACGCCGATCTTCAGGAAAGCGCCGGTGCGGGCAGACACAGGAAAGCGAGCCTCTGGAAACAACGAGGGCGGCAGAATCCCTTCCACCGCCCCCTGGGTCAATGCCGGTCTTGCCGGAAGTTACTTCGCCGCGGACGGGTGGCCCGCCGGCGCGAACTGCGAGCCGAAGAAGTCGCCCGTCTTCCACACCGGACGGTCCCTGGCGTCGGCCAGTTCGCGGGCGATCTCGTAGTTGACCAGGGCGAACTTGGCGGCCGCCGCATAGTCGATCGGCAGGTTCAGGTCATCGGTGGGCTTGTGATAGTTGGTGGCCAGGAAGTCCTTGAAGGCCTTCTCGCCGCCGTTCTGGAAGCCGGTCATCAGGAACACTGACGGCACGCCCTGCTCGACGAAGCGATAGTGGTCGCTGCGGGTGAACAGGCCTTCCTCCGGCATCGGGTCGCCCGACAGGGCGATGCCCACGCGGCCGGCGGCCTTGGCCACGGCCGGGCCCAGGGTCGAGCGGTCGGCGCCAAAGGCGATCACGTCGGTGAACGGATACAGCAGCACCGGCATGTCCAGGTTCACATTGGCGGCGATATCGGCCTTGGTAACGGTCGGGTTGTTGGCGAAATATTCCGAGCCGATCAGGCCTTTTTCCTCGGCGGTTACGGCGACCAGCAGGATGGTGCGCTTGGGCTTGGTCTTGGCGTTCTTGAAGCCGCGGGCGACCTCCAGCAGGGTGGCGATGCCCGAGGCGTTGTCCAGCGCGCCGTTGTTGATCTTGTCGGCGCCCGTGCCGTGGGTGTTGACGCCGGTGTGGTCCAGGTGGGCCGACAGCACGATGGTCTGGGCCTTCAGCGTCGGGTCAGAACCCTCGATCACGCCGACGACATTGCTGCTCTCGCGCTTCTCGATCTCGCTCTTGAGGGCCACCGAGGCCTTGAACGGCAGGTCGAAGCCCTTGACCGCGCCTTCGGGGGCTTCAGCGGCGGCCAGCACCGTCTCCAGCGAGGTCGGGGCACCGGCGAACAGCTTGCCGGCGGCCTTTTGGCTGATCGAGGCCAGGTTGTTGGCCGAGACGCCGCGCACGTGGCCGATGTCATTGGCGTCGCGCCAGGTCATGCGCCATTCGCGATAGCCGACCACGCCGCGCTCGAACGGGCGGCGCTTCTCGCCGCTGGCCGTGCTCATGGTGATGACGCCCACCGCGCCGCGCTTGGCGGCCTCGACGCGCTTGACGTTGCCGTTGCCGTAGTGGGCGCGTTCTTCGGTCTGGAAGCTGGACGGCGCGCCGCTCAGCAGGACGACGATCTTGCCCTTCACGTCCAGGCCGGCGTAGTCGTCGCGGCCTTTCTCGGGGGCCACCAGGCCGAAGCCGACAAAGACCAGCGGGGCGTTGATCGAGACTTCGGTCGTCTGGGCCTGGGCGCTGGGCAGGTAGTCCTCGCCAAACTTCAGGGCCTGTTCCTTGCCGTCGGCCCCGGTCAGGGTGATCGACCCCTCGCTGGCGTTCTTGAAGGCCAGCAGCGGCACGCGTTGCAGATACGAGCCGTTGGCGGCGCCGGGCTTGACGCCCAGCAGGGCGTACTGGGCGGCGACATAGTTGGCGGCGATGTCATAGCCGCGGGTGCCGGCCTCGCGGCCCTCCATCGCGTCATCGGCCAGGAAGGTCATGTGGGCGCGGATCGCCTCGGGCGAGGGCGTGAAGCTGGACGCGGGAGCCTTGGCCTTCGGCGCGGCCAGGACGGGTTGGGCGACCATGAGCAGGGCGGCGCTGAGAAGAGCGGCGCGGCGCGAAAATGACATCAAGCAGGCTCCAGGGCGGGGCTGGCCCGCGAAAGGGGCGAACCTTGGCCAGCCGGAGGCGGCTTGTCGAGGTTGGGCTACCTGAACGTTTTGTAATCTTTGCGCGTTGTGGGCGCTTTGCCGGCCCGACATGGCTGATGCGATCTTCACCCTTCTTTTACGCGAGGGCTTAACCGCGACGTGGGACGATTATCCCATCGCAAAGGAAAGCGCCCCCATGCAGGCCCTCGCCATCGCCGCCGCAGGCATGACCGCCGCCGCCAATCGACTGACCGCCAGCGCAGAGCGCACGGCGACCTGGACCGCGCGTGAAGCCGACGCCGATCTGGTCAGGGAGGCCGTCGAGCAGATCTCGGCCAAGACCGATTTCTCAGCCAATGTCGCGGTGGCCAAAACCGCCGACTCCATGACCGGCGCCCTGCTGGACCTGAAGGTCTAGCGCGCCGTTTCCCGGGCGCGCCCGCATCCCCCAGCGGCCGCGTTCGGATAACGCTCCCCGGGTTTCCCCCAAGTTTGCCCGGGGAGCGGGTTCGCCTACCGCCCGCCGCGTTTGTGGGCCCCTTCGCTCATGACTAGGCCCGGGCGATTTCCGCGGCCAGCGACTCCAGCATCAGCCGGGTGCCTTCCTCGCGACCGGCGACATTGCCATCCAGATAGGCGCCCTGTTCGGTGAAGATCAGCCGCGTTCCCTTGCCCTCGGCCCGCAGCTCCACCGTGGCCAGGGATGACGACAGCGGCGCGCCGCCCAGGGTCATGGAATAGGCGAAGATCAGCCGCTCGTTCTCCACCACATCCAGATAGATGCTGTCATTGGTGATCAGCACCGTCTGGTCCGGCGGGCTGAACAGGCTGGATTCCTGGGCCCCGATGCCCAGCTCGCCGCCGGAATGCTTGTGCAGCGACCAGCTGTCGGCCTTGAAGAACCAGCGCATCCGCGCGGCGGGATCGGTAAAGGCGTGAAAGACGCGGGCCGGGGCGGCGTCATAGACCCGCTCAAGGCAAAAGGTGGCGTGGGTGATGGCGGCCATGGGTCAGGTCTCCGTGTCGGGTTTGGTTTGCGCCAGATAGTCGCCCAGCCGGTCGAGTTTCTGCTCCCAGCCGATGCGGCGTTCGTTGATCCATTTTTCGGCCTGGGTCAGGGCCCCGGCGTCCAGCGTGCAGGTCCGCACCCGCCCGACCTTCTCGGTTTTCACCAGGCCCGAGGCCTCCAGCACGGCCAGGTGCTGGCCCACGGCCGACAGGCTCATGGGCAGAGGCTGGGCCAGCTCGCTGACCGAGGCCGGCCCGGCGGAAAGCCGCTCCAGCATGCTGCGCCGCGCGGGGTCGGCGAGGGCGTGAAAGACGTGGTCGAGGGCGGGTATTTGCTGAAGCATATACTTTAGTATTCTGGCCGGCAGCGCTCGGCAAGCAAAAACTAAAGCGATTGCTTGAGTTATCTCGCGCTGCTCGGGAGAAGCGGTCGCAGGAGACTGGTCGCGCTGCCGAAGATTAAATCGAGGTCATGACGACCTTGTAAGTTGAGGTCGCGAGGTCGGGCAAATAAATCCCCGGCCTCGGCGCGAGAACGCCGATATTTCATCAGCAACGGCGAGTCGAAAGTACGGCGCGCGGCAGAGGTCGCGCGCCCGGAGTCGAACTGCGCCTCATCCGGAGGGTACCCTTATGATCCATCACTTGTCCGTCAGCGCCGCAGACCCCCAGGGTGTGGGCGAATTCTTCGCTGATCTCATGGCCGGCGTCGTCGTCGATTTTCCGCCCAATCCCGGCAGTTGCATGGTGTTCAAGGCCGACGGCCACGGCACCGCCCTCGAGATCTATCCCGCCGGCAGCGTGATGGAGCCCAATGGCGAGCCCGGCGCGATCTTCGTGCGCCAGCCCGACGGCGCCGACCGCCGCTCGCCCACCCATTTCGCGCTCAGCGTCGAGATGGGCGCGGACGAGGTCCTGGCCCGCGCCGCGGCCAAGGGCTGGGACGCCTTCGTCTGCGACCGGGGCGGCGAATTCCGCGTCGTCGAGGTGTGGATCGAGAACACCTGGCTGGTCGAGATCCTGCCGCCGGCGTTCGCGGCCGAATATCTGGGCTTCGCCAATGCGGTTTCCGACATGGCCGATCCGAACGCGGCGCTGGACAGCCACCAGCCCCAGGCCAAGACGCTGGAACTGGCCTGACGGAGACCAAGGGCGGCTCCGCGAGGGGCCGCTCTTGCCTACTCCGCCGCGATCGGCGCGCGCAGGGCCTCGATGTCGCGGGCGGGAGACAGGCCGTAGAGGCGGCGATATTCGCGGCTGAACTGCGAGGGGCTCTGATAGCCGACGCTGAATCCGGCCGCGCCGACGTCCAGTCCTTCGGCCAGCATCAGGCGGCGGGCCTCATAGAGCCGCAGCTGCTTCTGGTACTGCATGGGCGTCATGTTGGTGACGGCCTTGAAGTGGTGGTGCAGGGACGACTCGCTCATGCCGACCCGCTCGGCCAGGGCCTCGATGCGCAGGGGCTCGGCGAAGTTGTTGCGCAGCCACGAGACGGCCTTGGACACCCGGCCGCCCTGACCCTCGCCCATCGCCACGCGCAGCAGGCGCGCGCCGTCAGGCCCGTTCAGCAGCCGCCACAGAATCTCCTGCTCGATCAGCGGCCCCATCGCGGCAAGGTCGGCGGGGCGGTCCAGCAGGCGCAGCAGGCGCAACATCGCGTTCAGAAGTTCGGGCGGCGCGGCGTGGACGGCGACGCCTCGCCGACACTGTGAGAACGCCGCAACGGGCGCCGGCGTCGGGGCGCGGCTGACCAGCTCGGCCAGGCTGGCCGGGTTGATCGCCATGCCCACGCACAGATGCGGCTCGGCCGGGCTGGCCAGGGTGATCCGCGAGGTCACCGGCAGGTCCAGCGCCACCAGCAGGCAGTCGCCGACACCGTAGTGCAGCTCCTCGTCGCCGATGCTCAGGCACTTGCGGCCCTGGACCACCAGCCAGAAGCTGGGGCGCTGGGCCACGTGCAGGGGCTGCGAAGGCTCATCCCGGCGGGTGAAGAACAGGCCCTCCCTCGGCGAGGCAGGCTCGGACCCGCCCGTGGCGTAACGGGTGACGATCTGGGCGAGCTCGCCATAGACGCCGGGCGGGACGGGCAGGGTCAAGGGCTTGGTTTTCCTGGCTTTCGCGACTTCGCCCTTCTACGCCCCGGCCCGCCGGCTGAAAACCGCTCAGACCCGGCTTTGCAGGATCGTGCAGGAGTCTCCGAGGATTGGTCTAACGCCAGGCGGTCGGCGCGTGGAACACCTTGGCCGTTCGATCGCTCCCCAGATCGATCTCCACACATTCAAGGAATTCCCGATGGCCCATGCCAAAGGCTACGCGGCGCCCGCCGCCGGCGCGCCTCTCGCGCCCTTCACCTTCGACCGCCGTGAACCCAACGAAGACGACGTCGTCATCGCCATCAAGCATTGCGGCGTCTGCCACTCCGACATCCACATGGTCGACAACGGCTGGGGTCAGAGCGTTTACCCCATCGTGCCCGGCCACGAGATCACCGGCGTGGTGACCGCCGTGGGCTCAAAGGTCAGCCGCTTCAAGGAAGGCGACCGGGTCGGCGTCGGCTGCTTCGTCGACAGCTGCATCGGCTGCGCCACGCGCGACCTCGACCGCGAGCAGTACATGCCGGGCCTGGTCCAGACCTACAGCAGCCCCCAGCCCGGCAGCGACCTGCCCACCTATGGCGGCTATTCCGACCACATGGTGGTCAAGGAAGGCTATGTGCTGTCGATCCCCGACAACCTGGCCCTCGACGCCGCCGCTCCGCTGCTGTGCGCCGGCGTCACCCTCTATTCGCCGCTGCGCCACTGGAACGCCGGTCCCGGCAAGAAGGTCGCCATTCTGGGCCTGGGCGGCCTGGGCCACATGGGCGTCAAGATCGCCCACGCCATGGGGGCCGAGGTCACGGTGCTGAGCCAGACCCTGTCCAAGCAGGCCGACGGCTTGGCCATGGGCGCCGACCACTACTACGCCACCAGCGACGCTCAGACGTTCAAGACCCTGGCCGGAACCCTCGACCTGATCATCTGCACGGTTTCGGCCGGCATTGACTGGGGCGCCTATCTGAACCTGCTGAAGATCGACGGGACCATGGTCCTGGTCGGCGCGCCCGAAGAGCCGGTGTCGCTGAACGCCTTCGCCCTGATCCCCGGCCGCCGCACCCTGGCCGGCTCGATGATCGGCTCGATCAAGGAAACCCAGGAGATGCTCGACTTCTGCGGCCAGCACGACATCGTCGCCGACATCGAGACCATCTCGATCGACCAGATCAACGAGGCCTACAAGCGCATGGCCAAGAGCGACGTGCGCTACCGTTTCGTGATCGACATGGCGACGCTGTAGGGGCCAGCCCTCAGGGCCTTCGTCCTACGAAAACGCCCCGGCCTTGCGGCCGGGGCGTTTGCATTTCTGGTTCGTGGAAAGCGCTTAGCTGTCCAGGAAGCTGCGCAGCTTGCGCGACCGCGAGGGGTGCTTGAGCTTGCGCAGGGCCTTGGCCTCGATCTGACGGATGCGTTCGCGGGTGACCGAGAACTGCTGGCCGACTTCTTCCAGGGTGTGGTCGGTGTTCATACCGATGCCGAAGCGCATGCGCAGCACGCGCTCTTCGCGCGGGGTCAGCGAGGCCAGCACGCGGGTGGTGGTTTCCCGCAGGTTGGACTGGATGGCCGCATCGATGGGCAGGATGGCGTTCTTGTCTTCGATGAAGTCGCCCAGGTGGCTGTCTTCCTCGTCGCCGATCGGCGTTTCGAGGCTGATGGGCTCCTTGGCGATCTTCAGGACCTTGCGGACCTTTTCCAGCGGCATGGCCAGCTTTTCTGCCAGCTCTTCCGGGGTCGGCTCGCGGCCGATCTCGTGCAGCATCTGGCGGCTGGTGCGGACGATCTTGTTGATCGTCTCGATCATGTGGACCGGGATGCGGATGGTCCGCGCCTGGTCAGCGATCGAGCGGGTGATGGCCTGACGGATCCACCAGGTGGCGTAGGTCGAGAACTTGTAGCCGCGGCGATATTCGAACTTATCGACGGCCTTCATCAGGCCGATATTGCCTTCCTGGATCAGGTCCAGGAACTGCAGGCCGCGGTTGGTGTATTTCTTGGCGATGGAGATCACGAGGCGCAGATTGGCCTCGACCATTTCCTTCTTGGCCTGACGGGCTTCGCGCTCGCCCTTCTGCACGGTCTGGACGATGCGGCGATAGTCGTCGATCGGCACGCCGGTTTCGGTGGCCAGGGCGGCGATCTCGCTGCGGATGTCGACGACCGAGGTCTGGTCGTTCTCGACGAACTTGGTCCAGCGCACGCCCATGCTCTTGACCTGGTCCGACCAGGTCGGGTTCAGCTCGGAGCCGAAATAGGCCTTCAGGAACTCGCTGCGGCTGATGCCGTAGCTGTCGGCCAGGCGCAGCAGGCGGCCTTCCAGACCGATCAGGCGCTTGTTGATCGCATACAGCTGCTCGACCAGGGCCTCGATGCGGTTGTTGTTCAGCTTCAGTGTCTTGAGGTGCAGGATGATGGTCTGCGACAGGGCCTCATAGGCCTTGCGATCGTTGTCGCTGAGGTCTTCGCCCTTCAGGCGGCTGCCGACCAGCTTGTCCTGCAGCTTGCGGAAGGTTTCGAACTCGCTGGCGATGGCGTCCAGGATGGCCATCACGCCTTCGCGCAGTTCGCCTTCCATGGCGCTGACCGTGGGGCCGGCGCCGTCGTCGAAATCGTCCTCGTCGTCGCCGTCGCCTTCCGGCTTGGGCGCGGCGCCTTCCTCGTCGACCGGCTCGGCCGGTTCGGCGTCGGTGTCGTCGGTCGCGGGCTGGGCGGCGACGCCGTTGATGGCGGCGTAGGTGCCTTCCAGGTCGATCACTTCGCGCAGCAGGATGCGGCCCGTGCCCAGTTCCTCGCGCCAGACCATGATGGCTTCGAAGGTCAGGGCGCTTTCGCACAGACCCCGGATCATGGTGTCGCGACCGGCTTCGATCCGCTTGGCGATGGCGATTTCGCCTTCGCGCGACAGCAGCTCCACCGAGCCCATTTCGCGCAGGTACATCCGCACGGGGTCGTCGGTGCGGTCATAGGCCGACGGCTTGTCGGAGGTGATGACCTGCTGGTTGTCTTCGCGGGCGACGACTTCGCCGCCTTCGTTGGTCTCGGCGTCTTCTTCGGCCTCGACGACATTGACGCCCATCTCGCTGAGCATGGCCAGCGTGTCTTCGATGGCGTCGGGGCTGACCTCTTCCGAAGGCAGAACCTTGTTCAGCTCTTCCATCGTCACGAAGCCGCGGGCTTTCGCCTGCTTGATGAACTTCTTGACGCCGGCGTCGGTCAGGTCGAGGAGCGGACCGTCACCACCGGTGGACTCAGGCGCTTCGGTCTCAGCCGAGGAATTGTTGCTCATCAAGGTCTCCGAAGTCGGTGCGACCTCCCCCGCGAGAGGCGCGCCGAAAAAATTCTAGATCCGAAAAGGTCCCGCCCGCGTTGAGCTGCGTCGTCCGTTTCGCCGTTTCCCAAAAAAATCTTGGCGTCAAACCGTCGCATTGGGTCAGCACTGAACGTTCGCCACGGAGGATCGCTCCGCGAGAAACCTCTCGGCGGAGACATGGGCGTCTTCAGCGCGGCCTTGTGCATGACGACCTTGACGGTCCGCGACCACTTGGGATCCAGCGTCGGCGGCGAGGGTGACATCCTGTTTCGGTAAGGGCGCGCGCGATGCGACGGCGGCCCGCTCGATGTCAATCAGCTGCTTGGCAAATCCTTGAGTCGGCAAATGGCGGGGCGAGGGGGTGGTGTCAAGGGCGTGGAGGCCCGGCGGCCAATTGATCGCCTCGACAATCGGCCTAATTCGGTTGAAAATGCAATCAAAGGATGTGGGTGACCCTCAAAACACCTTCAGGCTTTGCACGCGTTGGCCGTTGTCAATTGTTGTAGCTACAATAATGGAAATCGAGTACGATCCGGACAAGAGAAGACTGACGCTTGAGCATCGAGCGCTGGACTTCGCGCATGCTGGCCAGGTCTTCGAAGGCCTGACCGTCACCGTGGAAGATGATCGCGTCAGTTATGGCGAAGCTCGCTACCAGACCATCGGACGTCTGGGACGCAAGACCGTCATGGTGGTCTGGACGCCGCGAGGCTCTGCGCGGCGCATAATTTCGATGAGAGAGTGCAATGCCCGCGAACGAAAAGCCTACCAAGACGCCGTGGGGTGACCCTGACGACGCTCCGGAATGGACGGCCGACGTGTTCGAGCGCGCGGAGGTTCGCGACGGCGAGCGCCTTGTGCGTCCGGCGAGCGGCACGCTGACCAAGCGCGGGCGTCCCAAACTCGACCAGCCCAAGAAGCAGATCACCCTGCGCCTCGACCAGGACGTCATCGATCGGCTGCGCGCCGGCGGACCGGGATGGCAGGGCAGGATCAACGACATCCTGAAGAAGGCGGTGGAGGCCTAGCTCTCCCCCCGCCAGAACTCCAGATTGCTGATCTGGCGCTGGAGCACGCCGATGCGGGTGCGCAGGTCGCGGGTGGCGGTCAGGCTGCCGGCGGTGACGGGTTCGCGGCGCAGGGATTCCAGGGCCTGTTCGGAATTGGCGACCTCGATCACCGCTTCGTAGCAGGCTGACCACAGGGCCCGGGCGCGGTGCTGCTCCATGTTCGGGTCCAGGAACGGCGCGCCGGCCAGGGCCTGGGCGACGCGCTCGAGCTCGGCGATCTGCGGCGCGAAGCCCTTGCGGGCCAGGATCTCGCGGAACGGGGCGTCGTCGTGCATGTCGTCGACCAGGGCTTCGAACAGCTCCAGCGCCAGGGGCCGCAGGCGCGGATCGCCAAAGCCCACCCGCTCGATGGCCTCGTCATAGGGGCGCGCCCAGCCGGGATGGTCGATGGCGGCCACGGCGATGGCGGCGTGGAAGGGATTGATGCGCTCGACGATCTGGGCTCGCGCCATGCCGCGCAGGCCGGGATCAGGCGGTTCGCGCTTGCCGTTCTTCCACTGGCCGCGCGGGGTGAACGGACGCCCCCCGCCATAGCCGCCGCCCTCATTGGGCGTGAAGGCCGCGCGGGGGAACAGGGCGTCCAGACGCCCCAGCAGGTCGTCCTTATAGGCCTGGGCCAGGTCCTTGTCGGCGATGCTGGCGGCGGCGGCGCGCAGGCGCTGTTTCAGGCCGGCCTTGCGCTCGGGGGTGTCCAGC
Source organism: Alsobacter soli (assembly GCA_943371355.1). Classification (GTDB taxonomy): domain Bacteria; phylum Pseudomonadota; class Alphaproteobacteria; order Caulobacterales; family Caulobacteraceae; genus Caulobacter. Next base: position 76,543 of record CALRUN020000002.1, on the reverse strand, counting down.
GGCTCCAGATCGCGCTCGCGATTGAACAGCTGCTCGACGAAGGGCGTGGTCGCGGCCAGCTGGGCCTTCAGCGCCGCCGGGCCCTGCTCGCGCAGCACATCGTCGGGGTCCTTGCCGCCGGTCACCAGCGAGAAGCGGAACGAGCGGCCGGGCTTGAGCAGGGGCAGGGCGCGGTCCATGGCCCGGCTGGCGGCGCGCTGGCCGGCCTTGTCGCCGTCAAAGCACAGGGTGGGCTCGGGATGCAGGCGCCACAGCACCTCCATCTGCTCCTCGGTCATGGCCGTGCCCATGGCCGCCACGGCCGCCACGCCGGCGCGGTGGCAGGCGATGACGTCCATATAGCCTTCCACCACCACCATCGGGTTGGTCTCGGTGGGGGCGGCGGCCTGGGCGGCGTGCAGGATCTTGCGGGCTTCATACAGGCCGTACAGCAGCCGGCCCTTGTGGAAGAGGCTGGTCTCCGGGCCGTTCAGATATTTGGCGCGCGCGGCGGGATCCATGGCCCGGCCGCCGAACGAGACGACCTTGCCGCGCGTGTCGGTGATGGGAAAGATGATCCGGTCGCGGAAGCGGTCATAGGGCGCGCCGCCGTCCTCGGGCGCGATCAGCACCCCGGCCTCGACCAGATCGCCCGGCTGGGCGCCCTTGGCGATCAGATAGTCCTTCAGCCCCGTGCGGTTGTTGGGCGCGAAGCCGATGTGAAAGCGGCTCCACTCGCTCTCGGGCAGGCCCCGGCGCTCCAGATAGGCCCGCGCGGCCTGGCCCACCGGGCGGCGCAGCTCGGCCTCGAACCAGGCGGCGGCCAGCTCCATCCAGTCGCCCAGGCCCTGGCGCTTGCGGTCTTCCTGGGCGGCGCGGACGTCGGGCTCGGGCAGCACCATGCCGGCTTCCGAGGCCAGCCGCTCGACCGCCTCGGTGAAGGTCAGCCGCTCGGTTTCCTGCAGGTAGCTGATGATGTCGCCGTGCTTGCCGCTGGAGAAGCAGTGGTAAAAGCCCTTGTCATCATTGACGAAGAACGACGGGCTCTTTTCCTTGGTGAACGGCGACAGCCCCGCATATTCGCGCCCCTGCCGCCGCAGCTTCACCGACTTTCCGATCACGTCGGAAGGGCGAAGGCGGGACTTCAGTTCTTCAAGGAAGCGGTCGTCGAAGCGCATGGCGGGTGCGCTGTAGCATAGGCCATGGCGCGGGGCGCTGCATCAGGGATCGTGAGGGCGGCAAGACGGAAATCCTCCCCCTTTCAGAGGGGGAGGGGCCCGGACGCCGGCCGACCTTGGCGGTCGCGCTCAGCTCGCCATTTCGCGGCGGACGGCCCGAACCACGTCCTCAAGGGTCATGATCGGCGCATCGACCCACTCATGGGGGTTGGAGCCCACGACCTTGCCGGCCAGAGCCTTCGGCAGGTCTTCGCGCAGATGGCCCAGGGCGCGGGGCGGGGCGATCAGGATCAACTGGTCGAAGGTGTGGTCGCGGGCGACGCCTTCGAGGTGGTGGGCCAGATCCTTGATATAGGCGCGCTCGGCCTTGTCATTGGCGTCGCCGTCATGCGGCGCCGGCTTGCGCGAATGGGCGTGGCGCTCCTTGAGGCCGTCCAGCCAGTCGGGGCGGTCGTGCAACGGGCCGTCCAGGCGCATCTGCTCCAGCAGGCGGGCGCGATGTCCGTCGGCGACGACGACCAGGGTTCTTGCATCGGGGATCATGAGCCGGACTCCATTCAAGCTTGAGGCTGGAAGGTTGCGCGCCCGCTTGAGGTTCAGCCCTGACCTGGATCAATCCCGCCCATCAGATCTCACCGACAGGAATCTCGGCGGGTGGGTTTCGGTGACATTGGGATCGGCCCCTCCCTTTCAAAGCGGGAGGGTCGCTGAAGAGAGCTCTATCCCCGTTCCCGCACGGGGATAGCGCCACCCCGCGCCCCACAAATTCAACGCCCTGACCGCCGCACCCAGCGTCACGATCCAAAATCGACGCAGCCCCCTGAAAACCTCCTGCATAATCACGCTCGTCCCGTCACTGGGGAGGCCGTCCAGCTGGCGACCTGACGGGTGGCGGGGGCGGTTGTGCGGGTCGCGCCCGTCAGTCGTCGCCTAAAGGCCCGGTGGGGTCTGGCGGAGCGGAGCGGTCCTTGCGGGGGCTGAACGTGATGAAGCCGGATCCGGACCACCGGGAACACCCTTTGGCGACGCCTGCAGGGGCGCTCCAGGCGCGGGCTGAAATCGCTCGCGCGGTCCGGAGGGGTCGCTTCCCTTCCGCCCGCCTGGGGCCTCTTTCGGGAGCGGGTTAAAACCCCGCGCCCCGAGGGCTCATCGGATAACAATCGCGCGGAGCGCTCCGGCCACGGCCGAAACGGTACTCCACTACACAATCATCCGGGCCTGGCCCGGACGCTCCGCCGCCTCCCCACACTTGCCGGTGAAATCCGGCGAGGATGCGAACCCGTGCGTCTGTCAGATCGCTGTCGTCGCGCCGATCTCTTGCCGATACGTCACCACCAGCACGTCGCGCAGGGCGGGGCGGGCGGGGTCTTCGGGGCGGATCGGGGTGACGCCGTGCAGCACCCGCAGGTCGTCCAGCAGCACCATGTCGGCCGGGGCGTTCAGGGTGAAACTGCCCAGGGACTTGCCGCCAGGCGCATAGATGTCGGTGACGCCGCTCAGCACATTGACCCGGTCGACCAGCATGACGATCACCCAGTCCACCCCGTCGCGATGCGCGCCCTCGGGCGTGGGCAGGCCCGCCTCGCCGGCCCGGGCCTCGATGCGAAACTGGTGCAGCTCCACATGCCAGGCGGCGGGGGGCTGCGGGGTGATCGGATGAAAGATCGAAAGCCCCTGTTCGATCACGGCGCGTGTCACCGGATGGTCGGCGATGGCGTCGGTCACCGGCTCGAACCAGCGCTGCACCCCGCCGTTCAGGGCGTTGTAGTCGCGGCTCTGATAGTGCGGCTGATGCGGCTTGCGGACCACGCTTTCCGGCGTCGCGGCGAAGGCGGCGAAGCGGCGTTTGCGGTAGCGACCGCCGTCGGCCATGAAGCCGTCCAAGCCCAGGTCGTTCCAGCTGTCGGCGAAGCCGGCCCAGTCGGCCAGGGCGTCGGGCCCCAGCAGGGCGCCGGTCTCTTCGGCGGGCGAACGCGCATAGCCCTGAGCGGTCAGGGCCTGACGCAGGACCTCAAGTAGATCTGGGGCGCTCAAGCCGCCGCTCCCGGCCGGAACGACAGACCGCGCTTCAGGGTGTGGGCGATGCGCTCGGCCTTGGCGCCGACCAGGGCCGCGCGGGGCGCGTCGAACAGCTCGGCGCAGGTCAGGTGAAACAGGCCCAGCCACGGGGTGAACAGGCCCTCGGTGAGGCCCTCGACCCGCTGGTGCACGGCCATGGGCGAGCCCTTGTAGCCGCCCGTGCCCTGCAGAACGCCGGCCCAGAACCGCTTCAGCGTCGCCAGATGCTCGGGCCAGCCGTCGTCGCCGACGGCCTTCTGGAAGATCGGTCCCAGGCGGTGATGCTGCTGGACCTTGGCGTAGAAGGTCTCGACCAGGGCGTCGATCTCGGCGTCGGTGAAGGGCGCGGGTTGCAGGGTCATGGCCGATACATGGTGTGGCTTGCCCGCAAGCCAAACCATGCGGTGAATCAAATTGGGTATGCTGACCAACTTGACCGTTTCAGCGCTCCGGCGCACGTCTCGCCCATGATCAAGCTGCCGCCCCTGAAGCCCGATTCCGACCAGATGCTGCATCTGGACGCCCTGCGCATTGTCGGGGCCGTGATGATCGTGGTGTTCCACTTCAACCGCTTCATCAATCTGGACGGTCACTGGCAGCTGGCCGACGACACGATCAAGAGCTTCAGCCTGATCGTCGACCTGTTCTTCGTGATCAGCGGCTATGTGATGGCGGCGATCTATACCGGTCGCCTGACCACCCTGGCCAAGTATGGCGACTTCCTCAAGAAGCGCGTGGCGCGGCTGGGGCCGCTGCACTGGGCCACCATGCTGGTCTTTATCGCTGTAGCCGCTGCGGGCCTGGCCGGCTGGATCCAGGATCGCGACCCCAGGCGCTATGACGCCGCCTGCATCGTGCCCAACATCCTGTTCATCCACGCCTGGGGTGTGTGCAAATCCCAGACCTGGAACTTCGTCAGCTGGGCGATCAGCGCCGAGATGGGGATGTATATCGCCCTGCCGCTGCTGTTCTGGATCACCGCCCGGGGACGCTGGGTCACGGGCGGGCTGGCGATCCTGAGCCTTGTGATCCTGCTGCAGACGCCGCACGGCGACCGGCCGTTCCACCAGTGGACCTGGGATTTCGGCGTGCTGCGGGCCGTGCCCGGCTTTCTGATCGGCATGCTGGGCTTCCAGATCCGGCCGCTGCTGGCCAGACTGCCCTATCCGAACCTGGTGATGTGGGGCCTGCTGGCCGCCTTCCTGATCGCCTCGCCGCTGAAGGTTCCGCGCGATGTGCTGCTGCTGGTGATCTACGCCGTCGGCCTGGCCGGGATCGCCGCCGACGCCGCCGGACCCGTGGGACCCGTCACCCGCCGCCTGGCCCCCTGGGCCCAGCTCAGCTTCACCCTCTACATGCTGCACCCCATCGCCCTGAAGATGGGCCTGGCCTGGGTGGGGCTCGGGATGTGGAACCTCAACGGCGACCTTATGCGCCTGTGGGTGCTGTTCTGGGTCGTGGCCCTGTTCCCGCTGGCCTATCTGTCGCTGATCCTGTTCGAGCGCCCGGCGCGGGACTGGATCGCGGGGCTCAAATTCAACCTGTCATCCCGGCCGTAGCGCAGCGAAGAGCCGGGACCACGGCAAGCGCGGCGTTTGCGGCGGTCCCGGCTCGGCGCGCTGCGCGCTTGGCCGGGATGACAAGCTTACAGGGCCGAAATCTGGTCCACCCAAGCCGGAAGTTCACTGATCGCGCCCAGCTCGGCATAGCGCGGGTGATCGGCCGGCGCCTGGGCGGCTTCATGCGCCCAGACCAGCGGATAGGGGATCAGCGCGCCCCAGGACCCGGCCTCCAGCGCGGGCAGGATGTCCGACCGCATCGAGTTGCCGGCCATCACCGCCTGCTCGGCGCCCGTGCCGTGACGCTCGAACACCCGGCGATAGGTGCCCGCGTCCTTCTCCGAGACGATCTCGACGGCGGCGAACAGGTCGCCCAGCCCCGACGAGGCCAGCTTCTGCTCCTGGTGCAGCAGGTCGCCCTTGGTGATCAGGATCAGGCGATAGCGCTCCGACAGCCGTGCCAGGGCGTGCTCGACGCCGGGCAGGGGCTCGACCGGCTCGGTCAGCATCTCGCGGCCGGCGGCCAGGATCTCGCGGATCACTCGGGTCGAGACCTCGCCATGGGTCAGCTCCATCGCCGTCTCGATCATCGACAGGGTGAAGCCCTTGGCCCCGTAGCCATAGAGCCGCAGGTTGCGCTTTTCCGTCGCCGCCAGCTGGGACTCGATATGCGCCGCGTCGCCATGCTCGGACAGCAGGTCGACGAACCGCTGATGGGTCAGGCGAAACAGGCTCTCGCAGTGCCAGAGGGTGTCATCGGCGTCGACGCCGACCGTGGTGATGGAGGAGGTGGACGGAGCGTGCATGTCCTTCCCGTCGCCGGATCACCGGCGGGCGTCAAGACGCCTTGCGGCGGCAGGCCCGCCTATCACCGCCCTTGCATCCGGTCTGATCGCTGTTCAGGTTGGTCGCAAAGATCATAAGCCGGGGAGGCGACCATGGCGTTCGGCGACTATCAGAACGAGATCTATTTCGGCGGCCTGATGCGCGGCGTGAAGCCGACCCTGCCGGTGGATTTCAAGACGCTGGAGGCCCGGGCCCGGGCGGCCCTGTCGCCCTCGACCCTTTCTTACGTGCAGGGCGGCTGCGGCGACGAGTTCACCCAGGACCACAATGCCGAGGCCTTCAAGCGCTGGGGCCTGATCCCGCGGATGATGGTCGACAGCACCACCCGCGACCTGTCCATCGACCTGTTCGGGATCAAGCTGCCCAGCCCGATCTTCATGGCCCCCATCGGGGTGATCGGCCTGTGCGCCCAGGACGGGCATGGCGACATCGCCACCGCCAAGGCGTCCGCCGCGACCGGCGTGCCGATGGTGGCCTCGACCCTGATGAACGATCCGATGGAAGAGGTCGGCGCGGCCCTGGGCGACACGCCGGGCTTCTTCCAGCTCTATACGCCCAAGGACAAGGACGTCGCCGAGAGCCTCGTCCGTCGCGCCGAGGCCTCGGGCTTCAAGGCCATCGTGGTGACGCTGGACACCTGGGTGACCGGCTGGCGACCGCGCGACCTGAACGAGGCCAATTTCCCGCAACTGCGCGGCCATGCCCTGGCCAACTACATGTCCGACCCGGCCTTCCGCGCCCTGCTGGCCAAGCCGCCGGAGGAGGACCCCCAGGCCGCCGTCGCCCAGTGGGGCCGCACCTTCGGCAAGCCCCTGACCTGGGCCGACCTGCCGTGGCTTAGGTCAATGACCAAGCTGCCGCTGATCCTCAAGGGCATCTGCCATCCCGACGACGCGCGGCGAGCCATCGATGGCGGGGTGGACGGGATCTATTGCTCAAACCACGGCGGCCGGCAGGCCAATGGCGGGCTGGCGGCGATCGACATGCTCAAGGGCGTGGTCGAGGCTTCGGGTTCGACCCCGGTGATGTTCGATTCCGGGGTTCGTTCGGGCAGCGACGTGGTCAAGGCCCTGGCCCTGGGCGCGGCGGCGGTGGGCGTGGGTCGACCCTATGCCTACGGCCTGGCGCTGGAGGGCGTGGCGGGCGTCGTGCACGTCCTGCGCAGCATCCTGGCCGAGGCCGATCTGCTGATGGCGGTCGACGGCTATCCCACCCTGGCCGACCTGCGCGCGGCGGGTCTGGTCAGGACCTGAAAGGCCTAGAACGACTGGACGACGAAGATCGTGGCGGCGATCGGCAGGGCGGCGACAAGGATCAGGCGCAGCGCTGTTTCACCCAGGCTCAGCAGGCTGGACGTCGAGCCTTCCGTGGTGATCAGGCGGGCGGCGCTGAGGGTCGTCATCGGTCTGCTCCTTGGACGCTCTATGATGAGCTCTAAGGCGTTAACGCAGCATAATCTTGAAAGGATGCGACGCCGCGACAACTTGTCCGATGAGGGGCCGACAGGGCGCTGTTCAGGGCGCCGCCCAGGAGGGGCCCGGCTCGGGTGGACGCAGGCCGGCGCAGGCCGGATGGGCCTTGACCACCCGCCGCAGCGAGGCGGGGAAACGGTGCAGCTTGCCCTCTGGCCGGATCGGCCGGGCCACCAGATCGCCGCCGCAATTGGGGCAGGTCCCGAAGAATCGCGTGTCGGCGCAATCGGCGCAAAAGGTGCACTCGAAGGTGCAGATCCGCGCCTGATCGCTGGAGGGCGGCAGGTCGCGGTCGCAGCACTCGCAATTCGGGCGCAGTTCGAGCACGGGACGTCCTCCCTGACTTTGATGGGGTAAGCCTTGCACCATAAGGGATTGAGGCTTGTCCCGACGAGGTGACTCCTTCGCATATCACGGGAATGTGGCGGCGGCCCCGGACTCCCGTGATCAGAGGGGTTGACCCCCCTCCCTGCACCCCCTAGACACGCCGCCGTTTGCGCGGCGGTCGGGCCAAAAGCCCGACCGCCGTCTTGCAAAGAGATCGCCCGCTTTCCCGGTGGCGCGGGGTTACGCCCGGCCCGCCAGTTTGCGACAATGACCACGCGTTTTTAGGAGGCGCTTCCGAGATGTCCCAAGACCTTCTCCCCGGCGTTACCGGTGTCCTGGCGCTCGCCGACGGCACCATCCTGCAAGGCGTGGGCTGCGGCGCGGTCGGCGACGCGGTCGGCGAGGTGTGCTTCAACACCGCCATGACCGGCTATCAGGAAATCCTGACCGACCCGTCCTACATGGCCCAGATCGTGGCCTTCACCTTCCCGCATGTCGGCAATGTCGGTACGAACGTCGACGACCTGGAACAGATGTCCGGAGCCTCCGAGACCGCCGCCCGGGGCGCGATCTTCCGCGAGGTTCCGACGGCGCAGGCCAACTGGCGCGCCGACAGCGATTTCGACGGCTGGATGAAGCGTCGCGGCATGGTCGGCCTGGCCGGCGTCGACACCCGCGCCCTGACCCGCAAGATCCGCGAAACCGGCATGCCGCATGGCGTGATCGCCCACTCGCCCGACGGCGTGTTCGACCTCGACGCCCTGGTCGCCAAGGCCAAGGCGTGGTCGGGCCTCGAAGGCCTGGACCTGGCCAAGGACGCCTCGACCACCCAGACCTTCACCTGGAACGAGGGCCTGTGGTCGTGGCCGGAAGGCTACGCCAAGCTGGACAAGCCCAAGTACGAGGTCGTGGTCCTCGACTACGGCGTCAAGCGCAACATCCTGCGGGCCCTGGCCCATGTCGGCGCCCGCGCCACGGTGGTGCCGGCCAACACCTCGGCCGAGGACATCCTGGCCCGCAATCCCGACGGCGTTCTGCTGTCCAACGGTCCGGGCGACCCGGCCGCGACCGGCGACTATGCCGTGCCCGAGATCCAGAAGCTGGTCGCCAGCGGCAAGCCGGTGTTCGGCATCTGCCTTGGCCACCAGATGCTGGCTTTGGCCCTGGGCGCCAAGACGGTGAAGATGGAGCAGGGCCACCACGGGGCCAACCATCCGGTCAAGGACCTGACCACCGACAAGGTCGAGATCGTCTCGATGAACCACGGCTTCACGGTCGACAGCGCCAGCCTGCCGGCGGGCGTCACCGAAACCCACGTGTCGCTGTTCGACGGCACCAATGCCGGCATCGCGCTTGAGGGCAAGCCGGTGTTCAGCGTCCAGCACCACCCGGAAGCCTCGCCGGGACCGACCGACAGCCTCTATCTGTTCGAGCGCTTCGCCGGCCTGATGGACGCGGCGAAGTAGGCTTTCCGCCGGGAGAACGGCGGGATTTGAAAATCCCGCCCGATCCGGCAATCTCTCCCAGACTCGGGGGAGGCCGCCATGACGTATCAAACGAAGACTGACGAACTGGGCGCGCCGGCGACGGGGCCGCGCGGGCGGCTTGAGGCGGTCGACATGTTGCGGGGCCTGGTCATGGTGGTCATGGCCCTGGATCACCTGCGCGACTTCTTCCACATCGACGCCCTGAACTTTGATCCCAGCGACCCGACCCAGACCAGCCTTGCGCTGTTCCTGACTCGCTTCGTCACCCATTTCTGCGCCCCGACCTTTGTCTTCCTGTCGGGCGCGTCGGTCTGGTTCCAGCTGCAGCGGGGCAAGAGCCGGCCGGCCCTGAGCCGGTTCCTGCTGACCCGCGGGCTTTGGCTGATCCTGCTGGAGGTGCTGGTGGTCAGCCTGGCGATCGGCCTGCGGCCGGGCCTGTTCTTCCTGCAGGTGATCTGGTGCATCGGCCTGGGGATGCTGCTGCTGTCGGCGCTGATCTGGCTGCCGCGCGGGGTCTCATTGGCGCTGGGCGCGGTGATCGTCGTCGGCCACGGCCTGCTGGCCCTGATCCCGCTGGAGCAGTTTGGCGCCTTGGCACCCGTGGTCGCCTTGGCCACCCGGCCTGGTCTGGTCCCGGTCGGGGTGGGCCTGTTCATCCTCTATCCCTTCCTGGCCTGGATCGGGATCATGCTGCTGGGCTACGGCCTGGGTCCCGTGTTCCTGATGGGCAAGGCCCGCCGCACCCGCTGGCTGGTGATCCTCGGGAGCGGAGCCATTGCCGCCTTTCTGATCATCCGGGGTCTGAACGGCTATGGCGATCCCGCGCCGTGGAAGGCGCAGGCCGACGGCCTGCGCACGGCGATGTCGTTCTTCCAGATCAGCAAGTATCCGCCGTCGCTGGCCTATACCCTGATCACCCTGGGTCCGGCGCTCCTGATGCTGCTGGCCCTGGAGCGATTGAAGGGACCGGCGGCCAAGGTGCTGGTCACCTTCGGGCGCGTGCCGCTGTTCTATTACCTGCTGCACTTCTTCGGCGCCCACCTGCTGGCGGCTGCGGTGGGCGTGGCGATGGGCTATCCGTTCTCGGCCTTCGTCTGGGGTCCGGCCGGTCCGGATGCGCAGGCCCTGCAGGGCTGGGGCTTCCCGCTGGGCGTGGTCTATCTGATCTGGATCGCCGTGGTCGCCGCGCTCTACCCGCTGTGCCTGTGGTGGGCGGGGCTGAAGGCGCGGCGCAACGACTGGTGGCTGAGCTATCTCTAGGTGCCGAACTGCGTGAACGGGACCTTGTTGAACAGCTCCCGCTCGGCCCCGCGCGGATCATCCGCCATCCTTGACGCCGGGGTGTTGAACACCATCGTCTGGCGTCTGGGCAGGGTATAGGGCTCCCAGGCCGGGATCGCGGCGGTGTTGGGATTTCCGGTGCGGGCAAACGCGATGAAGGCGTCGCTCATCTGGTTGGACATGGCGATCGAGTCCGCGCCGCCGTCGGCCAGCGAGCCCTTCGCGGTCACGGTGCCGAACACCAGGGCGATGTCGATGGTGTGGGGCGCGCCCCAGACGCCGCCGTCGCGGGGCGAGCGCCAGTCCACCTGATAGACATAGGCCGGCGCGCCGGCCCTGGCCCGCTCCTCGGCCTGGATGATCGCCGCCTTCCACGAACGCCCCGCCGTCGAGGCGGCGAAGAACACGTCCGACGGCGAATAGGCCGGATAGATCTTGCGATAGGCCGCCACCACCGTGGCTGGGTCGATATCGATGCGGGCGTTGAACTGGCCAGGCAGGCGGGCGATCACCTCATCCCAGGTCAGGTCCAGCATCTTCTTGTCATAGCCGACGAAGCCGCGCGTCTCGTCATGGGTGTTGCCGCACATCATCGGCACGTCCAGGCTTTGCGGCGCGGCGTCGGGGAAGAACGGGTGGCGGGTCAGGGAGCGCTCGTCCAGCACCGGACCCATATAGACGCCGCCCGAACCCGCGACGGGATCGACCGCCTTCAGGCCGTTGAGAAGCTGATCGGCGGGCAAAGCGCGCAGGGCCGCCAGATCCTTGATCCCCAGCTTGTCGAGGAACAGCTGCGCCCGCTTGGTGGCGTTGAACGGGCCGCCGGCCGTGACCTGCTGGCCGCTCATGGTGGCGGCGCGGTGGAACAGGCCCTTGGCCGTCGGCATGGCCATCAGAGTGGCGATCTTGGCCCCGCCGCCCGATTGCCCAAACACCGTGACATTGCCGGGATCGCCGCCGAAGGCTGCGATGTTGTCGCGCACCCATTCCAGGGCCAAGACCAGATCCATCTGGCCGACATTGCCGCTGTCGGCGACGCTGGGGTCGTTGAACAGTCGCGCCAGATACAGATAACCAAAGGCGTTGAGCCGGTGATTGACCGTGACCACCACCACGTCGCCGCGCAGGGCCAGCTTCGTCCCGTCGTAGAGCGGGCTGCCGCCGGAGCCGCCGTTGTAGGCGCCGCCGTGGATGTAGAACATCACCGGCCGTTTGATCCCGTCCGACAGACCCGTCTTGCCGGCTTTGGCGGGGGTCCAGACATTGAGGAACAGGCAGTCTTCCGACAGCGTCTCGCCGTCCTCGCCCTTACCGGTCTGCATCGAGGCCGCGCCATAGGCCAGGGCGTCCTGAACGCCCGTCCAAGGTTGCGGCTTGACCGGCGGCATGAACCGCCGCGCCCCGCCGGCGTCGGCGCCGTAGCGCAGGCCTTTGAAGACGTGGACGCCTGCGCCAGAGGCCCCGCGCACCTTGCCGGCCATGGTGGTCACGACGGGCGAGGCGTGGGTCGCCGCCCAGCCCGCGGACGGCGCCAGGACGGCCGCGCCCGCGGCAATCAGCAGGTCTCGACGGTCGAGAGTCTGGCGGGTGTCCATGGGTGTCCTCCGGCGGCTTCTGGCGAGCTTGGGGAGCAGAGGTAGCATGTGACACCGGTGGCAATCCACACCGGCGCATCACTTACAGGCTTTTAACGTGCCCTCGGCGAACGCGCCGATTAGGAGGCGGGGAAGTCGGTTGGGAAACCCTCGTTATGCTGAAACCCGTTCGCGCCGCCATGGCGGCTGTAGCTCTGTGGGCCGTCGCCGCGCCCGCCTTCGCCTACGATCCCGCGCCGTGGATCCAGGACGCCCGGCAGATCCGGGCCGCCTTGGACGGTCGCTACCCCAATATCGAGTGGCTGAGGGTCGATCGTGGCCTGAACCTGGACACCAGTTTCCAGGCGCTGGAGGGCGGGCTGGAAAAGGCGTCCTCGGAGGCCGAGGCCCGGGTGCTGCTGGACCGGGCGCTAGCCAGTCTGGCCGATGGCCATGTGCGGATTGACTGGACCAAGGCCGCGCTGACTTCAAGTGACAGCCGTCCCGGTGATGGCCTGCCTTGCGCCGACCTGCGACCTCAGCGAATGCGGCCGCCGGCCGCCTCGGGTCTGCCTGGCTGGACAGCGCTCGACAGTGGCGAGGGCGCGCGCGAATTCCCCGGCGGCCTCGTCACCATTGATGGCCGCAAGGTCGGGGTCGTTCAGATCGTGCTGTTCATGGCCGATCGGGCTGTGTGCGACGCCGCGGCGGCCGAGCTTAAGTTGCCGATGGACGAGCCGTGCGACGGCCGCTGTGCGCAGCGGCTGGATGCGGCCGTCTATCAGATCCTGACCGATCGCTTCGGCGCGCGACTGCAGGCCATGAAAGTGGCCGGGGCTGAGGTGCTGATGATCGACCTGACCGGCAACGGCGGCGGCCGCGAATGGGCCGAGGTCGCCCTGCGCATGGTCACGCCTGTGCGGGTGAAGAGCGGACCGGTTCGCCATGTCCGCTCGCCCCAGGCGGCCAGCCAGTTGGACAGCCTGGCTGAGGACATCGAGAACAACATAAGCGAGAAGCGCGGCGCGACCCGGGCTGAGCTGCTGCGTCAAGCGGCCGACCTGCGGGCGCGCGCCGCTGAAGCGCGCCGGCCGTGCGACCCGGCCGCCGACAGGAGCTGTCCTCTGCTGATCGACGCAGGCTATGGCAGCGGCGTCTGGGCGTCGGCCGATCCGGCCGCCCTGGCGGACAAGCCCTGGGGGCAGTCGGTTTTCCAGCCGGCGAAGTGGACCTGGCGCGAGGGGGTCTGGTCCGGTCCGCTGATGGTGCTGGTCGACGGCAAGTCGGCCAGCGCCTCCGAGGAATTCGCCGCCGTGCTGCAGGACAACAAGGCCGCCGTGATCGTCGGGGCTCCGACCCTGGGCGCGGGTTGCGGCCACGCAACGGACGTCGGCCCCCTGACGTTGAAGAACAGCGGCGGTCGCCTGTTTCTACCCGATTGTCTGCGTCTGCGCGCCGACGGCTCCAATGAGATCGGCGGGGTTGAGCCGGACGTTCTGGTCGGATTCCGCATCACGGACGGTCCGGCGCTGAAGGCCCGCCGTCTGGCGGCTCGACTGCCCGAAGCCGTGGCCAGAGCGGTCGCGGGTCGCTAGAGCGCCCGCACCGCCCCGGCGTGCTCGGCGATCACCGCCAGGGTCGAGACATCAGCGTCGAACACCCCGAACAGGCCCTGTTCCTCCTGCGGCGGATCGCCGACGAAACTGATGTCGCCCTTCTTGAACCAGGCGTCCGGCTGCTGGGCGCGGCCCTCGCCGTTCCAGGCCCAGAAATTGGTGCCGGCTGTCGGTCCCCCGGCCTTCATGTCGGCCAGGGCCAGGTCGTAGATCGTGCGATAGAAGCGGTCCTTGAAGGTCGCCGGCGCACCGGGCTCGAAGACGCGCTCGTCCCTGATCAGGCCGAACTCCTCGATGACCAGCGGCTTGTTCAGGCCCTTGGCCAGGGCGATGTGGCGGGTGACATAGTCGCGGCACTGAGCCTCGCCCGCGTCGTAGGTGCCCGGCTGATCCTTGAAGTCGATCCAGCTCCAGTTGTTGGGCCAGACGTGCAGGGTCATGTAGTCGATGGACGCGGGCTTGTGAGCCTCGACGACGCAGGACTCGCGCTCCAGACAGCCCTTTGAGCCCTCACTGCCGGTCGAGACCAGGTGGTTGGGATCGAGGGTCTTGATGTAGGCCGCCGTCTCGTCGATCCAGCGGTAATAGGTCGGCAGATTCCTGACGCCGAAGTCCTCGGTTCCGCCCGGGCGCGGCTCGTTGGCCAGCTGCCAGGCCATGATCGTCGGATCGTCGCGATAGGGTTTGCCGGTGACGGTGCTGGTCCGTCCGACCACGGCGCGCACGAAGTGGCGGAACATCGCATTGGCTTTTGCGTCGCCATAGAAGCGGGCCGAATAGTCGGGATAGGCCGGCCAGGGATGGGCCGGGTCGCCCTGCTGGAACCAGGTTCCGTTGCCGGTCCAGTTCAGATAGGCGGGCATACCGCCCGACCAGTCCCAGAAATTGTTCAGATAGATCACCGCCTTCATGTCTCGCTTGGCCATCTCGGCCAGCAGGACGTCGAGGCCGGTCAGCAGGTCGGCACTGTAGTCCTCGCCGGGGCCGCGGAAGGTGGGGTCCATCGCCACCTTGGCCGGCGACGTCTCGCCCGAGCCCAGGACCCGCAGGTTGGTGACGCCCAGGCTTTTCAGCTTGTCCAGCTCGCGGCCCAGCCGCGCGCGGTCGCCATAGGCGGCGGGTGAGCCCAGCCATGCGCCGTACCAGAGATTGCCGCCGACGAAGCGGTAGGGCTTGCCGTCGAGAACAAGCTTGCCGTCGGCCACGCCGACGAAGCCCTTAGGCTTGGCGGTTGCCGCGCCCAGGGCGGGCGAGACAGCGAGAGCGGTCAGCAGCGCGCGGCGGGAAAGGGTCATGGGCATCCTCCGGAACGCGCTCTGCTGGCGCGCCACCGGTGAGAATGGCGTGCCTGGGTACCGCTAACAACTGCCTTGGATCTTTTTCCTGGCGACCCTGGGTCTAGCGCTGGCGATCCTCAAGACCGTGCCAGATCCGGGTGATGCGCACTTGATCATGACCGACCTCATAGCGCACCACATAGCGTGATCCGCCAAACGGAACGATCAACTCACGCAGGCCAGCATTGTCAGCGTGACGCCCTCGATCCGAGATATCAGTGAGATTTTCGAATGCCTTGCCGAAGACGTCGAGCAAGCGATAAGCCGCGAGAGCATTCTTGTCGAACAGCCAATCGTAAAGGCGTTCCACGTCCGCGTGGGCTTCTTTCGAAAGTGTGACTGGACGGGACAGAGCGCTATCGGCGATCGCGGGCGCGAAGCCGGTCACGCACTTCGGGCCACGGTGTTCCCTCGCCGGTGCGCTTCATACGTTCGAGAATTGCTCGATCAATGGCCGGATCAGAATCGATGGTGGGCGCAGGCACCTGGCTGAGAGCTCGGTCGATCAACTGCGCAGCGTAGTCTTCCGGCGACATGTCGAGCAGGTCCGCCACTGCCTTCAACTTGGCGGCTCGCTCAGCGTCCAGGTGAATGTCGAAGCCGTCGGCCATGAGCATATGGTCTCGCCCGGGGCCGGCGGCGTCAAGCCATCTAAAGGTTCAACAGCGCCGGGTCGCCGCCCTGGGCGGTGATGTTGATGCTCAGCGCCCGTTCGACGGCGTAGCGGAGCAGGGCGTGCGGGCCGCCGGCCTTGGGGCCGGTGCCCGACAGGCCTTCGCCGCCGAACGGCTGCACGCCGACCACAGCGCCGGTCATCGAGCGGTTCACATAGGTGTTGCCGGCCGGGACCAGACGCTGGACGTCGGCCGCGAAGCTTTCGATCCGAGAGTGGATGCCCAGCGTCAGGCCATAACGACGGGCCGCCAGGGCGCTGGCCACGTGTTCCAGGTCCTCAGGCGCGTAGCGGACCACGTGCAGGACTGGGCCGAAGACCTCGCGCTCCAGGAAGTCGCCGCCCGGGATCTCGGCCAGGACCGGGGCGAAGAACGTGCCGGCCGCTGGAGTTTCCAGGGCGTGCAGGATCCTGGCTTCGCGCTTCAGGCGCTCCAGGTGCTTTTCCAGCGCGCCCTTGGCGTCGGCGTCGATCACCGGGCCGACATCGGTGACGGCCAGGGCCGGATCGCCCAGCACCAGAGCGTCCATCGCGCCCTTGAGGCCCTCGATGATGTGGTCGGCGGTGTCGTGCGGCAGGAACAGCAGGCGCAGGGCCGAGCAGCGCTGGCCGGCCGAGCCGAAGGCCGAGATGATGACGTCGTCGATCACCTGCTCGCGCTGGGCGGTGGTGTCGACGAACATGCCGTTGAGGCCGCCGGTCTCGGCGATGAACGGCACGATCGGGCCATGACGCTGGGCCAGGGTCTGGTTGATCCGCCAGGCGGTGTCAGTGCCGCCGGTAAAAGCCACGCCGTCAAGCTCGTCATGAGCGGTCAGCACCGCGCCCACGGTCTCGCCCCGACCGGGCAGCAGGGCCAGCAGGCGTGGGTCGAGGCCCGCAGCGTGATAGAGTTTCACCGCCTCAATGGCGATCAGCGGGGTCTGTTCGGCGGGCTTGGCCAGCACGGCGTTTCCGGCGGCCAGGGCGGCGGCGATCTGGCCGGTGAAGATGGCCAGCGGGAAGTTCCACGGACTGATGCAGACGAAGACGCCGCGACCGGCCAAGCGCAGGACGTTGGTCTCGCCGACCGGACCTTTCAGGATCTCGCCGTCACCGAACTGATCCTCGGCCAGCACAGCGTAGTAGCGGCAGAAATCGACGGCCTCGCGGACCTCGGCGATGCCGTCGCTGAGGGTCTTGCCGGCTTCGCGCGACAGGATGGCGATCAGGCGGTCGATATTGGCTTCCAGCGCGTCGCCCATGGCGCGCAGAACCCTGGCGCGGGCGGCGCCGCCCGAGCCGTCCCAGGCCGGCTGCGCGGCGCGGGCCAGCTTGAAGGCCTGGTCGATCTGGGGGAGCTGGGCCTCTGAGACTACGCCCACGACACGAGCGGTGTCCGACGGGCTGACCACCGGCTGCGGCGCGGCGCCGGCCGTCATCTTGCCGCCGACCAGCGGGCCGGCTGACAGGGTCACAGCATCGACCGCCGCTAAGGCGGCGGTAAGGCGTTCGCGCTCGGCCATGATCGACAGGTCAATGCCGGCGGAGTTCTGGCGACGGTCGCCATAAACGTTGATCGGGGTCGGGATCTTGGCGTGGCGGTCGGGGTGGGCCTCGACGGCGTCGATCGGATCGACGACCACCTTTTCCACGGGCACCCGCTCGTCGAGCAGGGCGTGGACGAAGCTGGTGTTGGCGCCATTTTCCAGCAGGCGGCGAACCAGATAGGGCAGCAGGTCCTCGTGGCCGCCCACCGGGGCGTAGGCCCGCAGGGTGATGCCGTCATAGAGGTCGTCTGCGGCCTGGTAGAGCGCCTCGCCCATGCCGTGCAGTCGCTGGTGCTCGATCTTCACGCCGGCGTTCTTGGACATCCGCACCACAGCGGCGAGGGTGTGGGCGTTGTGGGTGGCGAACTGGGCGTAGAGGTGCGGCGCGGCCTCGACCAGGGCCTTGGCGCAGACCAGGTAGGAAAGATCCGTGGCGGGCTTGGTCGAATAGACCGGATAGTCCGGGCGACCGGCGACCTGGGCGCGCTTGATCTCGCTATCCCAATAGGCGCCCTTGACCAGGCGCACCATCAGGCGACGGCAGGTCTCCTTGGACAGGGCCGTCAGGCGCGCGATCACCTCGGGACAGCGCTTCTGATAGGCCTGGACAGCGAGGCCAAGGCCGGTCCACTGGCCCAGCTCCGGCTCGCGGCACAGGCGGTCCAGCAGCTTCAGCGACAGCGCCAGGCGGTCGGCTTCCTCTGCGTCGATGGTGAAGTTGATGTCGTATTTGGCGGCGATCAGGGCCAGGCGCAGGACGCGAGGATAGAGCTCGTCCCAGACGCGGGCTTCCTGCGTGGCCTCATAGCGCGGGGTCAGGGCCGACAGCTTGACCGACACGCCGTGACCGGCCTCGGGACCGGCCTTGTTCGACAGTTTGCCCACCGTCTCGATGGCGTCGGCATAGGACTTCTCATAGCGCTCGGCGTCGGCGGCGGTGCGAGCGCCTTCGCCCAGCATGTCGAAGCTGCAGATGTCGTTGTCCTGCGCGGCGCGCTTGATGGCCGCCTCGATGGTGCGGCCCAGCACGAACTGCTCGCCCATGATGCGGATGGCCTGGCCGACGGCCGCGCGGATGACGGGCTCGCCCAGACGGCCGGCGATCTTCTTGATGAAGCCGGGCAGGTCCTTCTGGGCCTGGTCGTCGGGCTCGACGATCTTGCCGGTCAGCATCAGGCCCCAGGTCGAGGCGTTGACGAACAGGCTGTCGCTGCCCCCCAGGTGGGAAGCCCAGTCGGCCGAGCCGATCTTCTCGGCGATCAGCTTGTCGCGGGTGTCGTCGTCGGGGGTGCGCAGCAGGGCTTCGGCCAGGCACATCAGGGCCAGGCCCTCGCGGGTGCCCAAGGAGAACTCCTGCAGGAAGCTCTCGACCACGCCCTGCTTGCGGACGCTGCGGCGCGCGCCGCGTACAAGAGCCTCGGCCTCGGCGCGGACGGCGGCGCGGTCCTCGCTCGAGAGGGCCTTGGCGGCCAGCAAGTCGGCGATCACGGCGGCTTCGTCGCGATACTTGCCGTTGTCGAGGCTGTCCCAGTCGGTCATGCGGTTCGCCCTTGGGGAAGAATGATGATCAACGGTATATGTAGGCTGAGATCGAATGTGCTTCGTTTGTAGCGCGCCAACGCCGTAGAAAATTCAGATCCGGCCGCGTCGAGCGCATGTTTGCTCCAGCCGAGACGCCGCGATGTCGCCGCCGCTGGGCCGAGGATCAGAATGACGCTGAAAGAGAGAGGTGGGAAGGGACGCGACTAGGGGGGAGACGCGCGTCCCTTCCGCTCTCGGCGACACCCTGGGGGAAAGGTGTCGCTGGTGTCCCCCAATCAGGGCAGGGACAGGTCTTCGAGGGTTCCGGGCGCCGTCTGGAGGAACGGCGGTGCGAAACCGGCTAGGACGGAGATTGGTGTATCGCCACATTCACTGAATGTGCTCTGGTTTCGATAATTATTTTCCGAACAATCTTCGACGAAAGGCGCAAATGGCCAGTTCCGCTCTTGATGACACCGATCGCCGGCTTTTGCGGGTTCTCCAGGCCGATGGCCGCATCACCAACGCCGAGCTGGCCAAGCAGTGCAACCTGTCGCCAGCCGCCACCTTCGATCGGGTGCGACGCCTGCGCGAGCGTGGCTTCATCACCGGCTATGCCGCCCTGCTGGATCCGGCCAAGGTCGACCGCGCGCTGCTGATCTTCGTCGAGGTGATGCTGGAGCGCACGACCGGTGAGGTGTTCGAGGACTTCGCCGCCGCCGTCCGCCGCGCGCCCGAGATCCTGGAGTGTCACATGGTGGCGGGCGGCTTCGACTATCTGATCAAGGCCCGGGTGCGCGACATGGAGGCCTATCGCGGCTTCCTGGGCGACATTCTGGTCAAGATGCCCGGCGTGCGCGAGACGCGGACCTATGCCGTGCTGGAAGAGGTCAAGAGTACCGTGCAGCTGCCGCTTTAAGACGCCAGTTCGGCTCGGATCGTGCTCGCGATAAAGCCGCCGCCCAGCACCCGGTCGGGATCGGCGGGGTCGTAGAGCACGCAGGCCTGGCCCGGGGCGACGCCCTCTTCGTGAGTGTCGAACACCACGCGTAGGTCGCCGTCGACCATGGCCAGGTGACCGGGTACGGGTTCGCGGGTCGAGCGGACACGAGCCAGCACCGGCTGGCCGGCTTCGGCGGCGGCTTCCAGGCTGTCCTGGCCGCCCAGCCAGTTGCCTTCCTTGAGCACCAGCGAGGCGGTCAGCAGCGCCTCGCGCGGGCCGACGATCACCTGGCGCCGATCGGCGTCTATCCGGACCACGAACAGGGGATCGCCGACGGCGATGTTCAGGCCCCGGCGCTGGCCGATGGTGTAGCGGGTGACGCCCTCGTGCTGGCCCAGCACGCGGCCGTCCATGTGCACGATGTCGCCCGGGATCGCGCCATGCGGGCGGATGCGGTCGATCACCGTGGTGTACTTGCCTTCGGGCACGAAGCAGATGTCCTGGCTGTCGGGCTTGTCGGCGATGGCCAGGCCAAGCTCGGCCGCGACGCGGCGCACTTCGCTCTTGGGCATGTCGCCCAGCGGGAAGCGCAGGAAATCCAGCTGGTCGCGCGTGGTGGCGAACAGGAAATAGCTCTGGTCCTTGGACGGATCGCCGGCCCGGCGCAGCTGCGGCCGGTTCCCGGACATGCCGCGCTGGACATAGTGGCCGGTGGCCATCGCTTCGGCGCCCAGGTCGCGGGCCACGTCCAGCAGGTCGCGGAACTTGACGGTCTGGTTGCAGCGCACGCACGGGATCGGCGTCTCGCCGCGCAGATAGGCGTCGGCGAATTCCTCGATTACCTGCTCCTTGAAGCGGCTTTCATAGTCGAGGACGTAGTGGGGAATGCCGATGCGCTCGGCGGCCATGCGGGCGTCCAGGATGTCCTGGCCGGCGCAGCATGCGCCCTTCTTGGCGATGGCCGCGCCATGGTCGTAGAGCTGCAGGGTGACACCGACGACGTCATAGCCGGCCCGGGCCAGCAGGGCTGCGGTGACCGTGGAATCCACGCCGCCGGACATGGCAACGACGACGCGCGCGCCCGCAGGCAGACCCACGGCGTCGCGAGCCATCGCGACCGCGCGGTCGGCGAGGGCCTCAGCTTGGGCATGATCGAGGATGTCGGCGTCCATCGCGGCCATATAGCGCCTCGGGGCCGGCTTTGCGAGGTTTGGCCTACTTCAGGACGTTGAGCAGTGACGAGCTTTGCAGGCTGGCGAACACCTGGGCAGCGGCCTGGACCGCCATCTGGGCGGCCTCGAGCCGGGTCACGGCCTCGGCCAGGTCAACATCGACGATGCCACCCACCATGCCTGTCAGGGTGTCGGCCCGGTCCTTGAGCTCGACTCCGGCGGTTTCGAAGCGCTTTTGCACCAGGCCATTCTTTCCCTGGGTATTGAGCGCATCGGTATGGGCGGCCTTGAAAGTGCTCACCATGCCCTCAAGGAAGGTGTGCTGCGCGCTGGTCAGGGGGCTGCTAAAAGGACCATTGGCCTCGACATAGGCCTGTACCTGCTTGAAGGCGTCGAAGGCCTTGGTGCCCAGGGCGTCGCCCAGGACGCCCGTCTGCACCGTGGTCTGCTCGTCGATGCGGTTGGTGGCGATATAGTTGTCATTCTTGAAGAGGCTGGCCGTGGTCGGCGCGGCGGTCAGGTCAGCCAGGGTGCTGGCGGTGGTCGGAGCGGTGTCGGTCAGGGCGCCGGCGAATACATATCGGCCGTTCGATTTGGTGTTCAGGCCCTGCGTGACGTTGCCGAAAGCCGCTTCCAGCTGTTGCATCAGGGTGGCGCCGCCGGCCGCCATGGCGTTCTCGATCGCCGCCCGCCCGGTCTGGATGCCGTCCGCGACCTGGCCGATGCCAGTGTCCTGCATGTCCAGCCGGTTGGCGACCAGCTTGGTCTGGTCGATCAGGCCGTCGATCTTGGCCTGGGCGCTGCGCATGGCGGTCAGCACCTCGGCGTTCTTGGAATAGCCCTTCAGGTCGTTGGCGACCTTCTGGCTGGCGACCTGTTCGCCCAGTATGTTCTGACGCTGCTGGGCGCGCATCAGGTTGCTGGTCATGATGCTGTAGTTGGAGCCGGTTGAGACGCGGGTCATCGGTCAGCCTCAGATGATGTTCACGAGGACATCGTACATGTCCTTGGTCGCCTGGATCAGGCGGGCGGAGGCGTTGAACGCCTGCTGATAGGTGGTGAGATTGATCAGTTCCTCGTCGAGATTGACCCCCTCCTGCGCCTGGCGCTGGGTGTCGACCTCGATCGCCACCGCTTCGGCGGCGTCCTTGCGGCTTTCGGCGGCGGCGCCTTTTCGGGCGATCGAGCCGCTGAAATCGGCGGCGTAGCGCAGCAGGCTGGTCTTTGCCGCCGAAGCCCCGCCCACTGCGGCGAAATCGGCCATGGTGTCGCCGGCCTTGGCCAGAGCCAGGGCGCCGCGTCCGTCGCCGACGGCCAGGGCGATCACCCCGGGGGCGGCCGAGAGGTTCAGTTTGGCGAAGGGCAGTCGGGCTGGGTCCTGATCCATGGCCGGATTGATGACGAACCGTTCGCCGCGCGTGCTGCGTTCGGTGGGGCCCACCCCGAACAACTGGGTGATCGAAGGACCGCCCATGCCGCGCTCGGTATCATCAGAGGCCACCGAAAGGTTGACCGTCGAGCCGGGATAGGACGTGAAGTTCATCGCGCCCTTTGCATCCAGGGCGAAGGTCCCATAGAGACCCACGCCGCCGTTGCGGACGTTCAGGGTATCCAGCAGGTCCTGCATCGTGGCGCCGGCTGGCACCGAGATGTTGACGTCGCGAATGCGGCCACCGTCCGTGTCTGTGAGGCGCAGGGTGATCACGTCACCGGATGTGAAGCCGTGCGGATCGCTGGCGGTCAGGCCCGTCTCGTAGGGCGAGAAACCCTTGTTCTGGACGATGTCGTTGAGGCCGAAGAACTGGCTGAAGCCCTTGCCGATCTTGCTGGACGGCGTGGTCGGGTCGTCGGCGACCACCACCCCGTTGCCCGCGTTGGCGTTGAGGCTCAGGGCGCCATTGCTGAACGAGGCCGTGCCCTGACCGCCCAGAGCCGTGTTCAGCTGGGCGATGAAGTCGGTGTTGGTGAAGCTGGGGCCTGCCGCGCCATTGACGGTCATCGTGCCCAGGTCGAAATCGATTTCGATCTCGCGCTGGATGACGCCGCTGGAGTCGGTGAGGGCGATCGTGGTCTTGCCGGTGAAGTGATCAAGCGCGGTGGCCTCGTCCAGGCCGGTGTTGCGGCCGGTCAATGAGGACGGGGCCGGCACGGACGAAGCGGCGTTGGAGGCGCGGTTCAGCTCTTCCGAGGCGCGGGTGACGAACTCGCCCAGCTGGTCGGACAGGTTGGGCAGCTCGGTGTTGCGAAGGTCCAGCAGGCCCTTCAGCTCGCCGCTGGAGATGTTGAGCGCCACCGGAGTGTCGCCGCCATTGGCCTGAATGCACTGCAAGAAGCCGGTCGCGGTGCTGGACTTCTGATAGGAGATCACCGCCGCGCCGTCGCCGGCCAGGCTGAGGCCCTCGGTCGAGCGCACGACAACGCCGCCGTTGGCCCGCTGGCTGACCTGGATGTTCATCAGGCTCGAAAGCTCGTCGATCAGGCCGCTCTGGACGTTTTCCGAGCCTGTGCCATCGGCGCCGGCCACTTTTGCCCGGGTAATGTCGGTATTGAGGGTGTTGATCTGCTGGAGCAGGTCGTTGACGCGCTCGATGTCGGAGACGATCCGGTTGTCGGCGTCCTTGCCCAGATTGGAAAGGGCGGCGGTGATCCGGCTGGACTCGCCCAGGAAGTCATCGACACGCGTCAGGGCCTGGGTGCGCAACAGGGCTGAGGACGGGTCGTCCGAGGCCTTTGAGAACGCCGAGAAGATGTCGTCCAGCTTGCCGAAGTAGCTATTGTCGCCGCTGGGGTCGCCAAACAGGTTCTGGGCGGTGTTCAGGGCTTCGAACAGGGCCGATGCGCGGCCGGAGTCGGACACCGAGTTCAGGCTGGCCTGCTGCAGGAAGCGGTCGGTCGCGCGCTTGATGGCGTCAATGTTGACGCCGACGCCCATGCCGTTCGAGATCTGGTTCGACTGGCTGATCGTCTTGCGGACGTAACCGGTGGTGTTGACGTTCGCGATGTTGTCGGAAACGACACGCAGACCCGTCTGGGCCGCCATCATTCCCGAACTCGCCGTGTTCATGATGGAATTCAGAGTCATGCGAACGCTCCGGTCAGCCCGGCAATCCGCGAACCACGGGACGCGCCCTTGCCCGGCGAAAACTGCCGGGCGGGGGAAGGGTCAATGCCCTTGATATGTACCAAGCCATTGAAATTCATGGCATTTTGTTCCACGCGCCGGGTATTCGGCAAGATGTGTTGCGCAAGGAGGGCGCCAACTGGGGGCGCGGCGCGGCGACGCGGCAAGCCACGCCCCTCGCAACCCCATTCGACTCGGCAAAAAGCGCCGCTGACCGACGATTTTAAGTTGTAAACAAGGAATTAAAATCAACAAAAACAACGAGATAGTCTGCCTTGGGCGAGTTGGCCCGACGGTTGCTGAAGGAGGTCCGGACAAAGGCGCGTTCGTCATGAACCGCCGCACTCAACGGACCGAGCCCACGAATGACCGTGATCGCCGCCACCGCCGCCACACCTTCCTTCAGCCCCTCGTCGGGCGCTGGCGGCCAGGGCATGGATCAAGGCTTTGATGCGCTGCTCGCCGTCGTGACGGCCGCCGACGAGCCGGCTCCGTCCAGGAACACCTCGACCCAGGGGGGCAGCAAGGCGACGGACAAGGCCGCCGACAGGGCTGACGTCGCCGACAAGGCCGGCAGGGTCGACGCCGCCTCCGCCAAGGCCGATGACGCAGCCGCCCTGGCTGCCCAGGCTTCAGACGCCGCCGAGGATGCGGCCTCGGAAGACGCCGCTGAAGCCGCCGCCCAGGCTGACGCAGCCGCCATGGCCGCAGCGACCCTTGTGGCGGCGATGATCCCGCAGACGGAGGAGACCTTCGACGCCGCGGCTGGCGCAGCTCTTCCGGATATCGACGCCACAGTGGCGATTGTGACGCCGCCGGCCCTTTCCGATCTCGTCGCATCCCAGCCCGCCGCCCAAGCGGTCCTCGCCCCGGTTGAAACAGCCCTGGACGCCGCCAACGCCGCGCTGGACGCGGCGTCGTTGATCGCGCCTACGCTGGCCGAAGACACGACCTCGGGTCAGGGCGTCGTCACGCCGCCGGTCGCCGATATGAAGGTCGCCCCCCCGGCGCCGATGCCTGCCGCGGCAGCTGCAATCGAAATTCCCGAGAGCGCCCTGCTGGAAACACCGATCGCGGCCGAGGAGGCCGGCGTCGATGTCGCCGCCCTGGCCGCACAGGCTGCTGCGACACCGACCGTCGCCGCCAAGCCCGCGCCCAAGACCGCCCCGGCCGTCGTTGCGCCTGCGGTCGACACGTCGGTCTTGCCCGAGCCCGTTGTCGCCGCCGCCGAGGTTGAGGCGCCTCCGGTCGTTACCGCGCCTGTCGTTGAAACCGCCCCGCCGGTCGCCGAGACCGTTCAGGTCGTTGCGCAGGCCGCAGCCGAGCCCGCCGTGAAGGTCGCGGCAGCCACGATCGCATCGACCGAGGCCGAACCCGTCACGTCCATCGAAACGGAAGCCGTCAAGATCGCGGGCGTCGAGACCGCTGCGCTCGCCGACCAGGCCGGCGCCGGTCAGGGCGACACCGCCCAGCAGGGCGGTCAAGGCGGTCAAGGCGGTCAGGGCGGAGCCAGCGCGGAGGCGCTGAGCGCCGCCGCCGTCGATGTCGCAGCGACCCCGGATGCTCCCACGATCTCGCAGACCACGGCCGCGACCGTTGCGGCCGCCCCCGAGGTCGCCCCGGCTCTCCGGGCCGAAACGCGCGGTTCGCCGGAAACGGTGGCCCAGCTGTCGGCCGAGATCCTCAAGAAGCTCGACGCCCAGACGACGCGCTTCGACGTCGCCCTTACGCCGGAAGGTCTGGGCAAGGTCGATGTCCGGATCGAGATCGGCCGACACGGCGCGCTGACGGCCTCGATGGCCTTTGACACCGCCCAGGCGGCGGCGGAGTTGCGCGGCAAGTCGCAGGAGCTCCGCCAGGCCCTGTCGCAGGCCGGCTTCACGATCGCCGACAACGCCCTGCGCTTCGACGTGTCGAGCCAGGGCGGTCAGAACGGCCAGAACGCCTTCTTCAATTTCAACGGCGGCCAAGACGGCCGCCGGGCCTGGTCGGGCAAGGCCTTCCAGTCCGCCCAGAACGACGACGCTCCCATCCTTTCCGCTTCAGATCTGCTGCCTGGGCTCCGAATGGCCCCCGACAGCGGTCTGGACATCAGAATTTAGAGAGAGACCGCGCCATGGCTACCGCCGCAGTTTCGGGCTCCAACGCCACGCTCGACAAGATCAACAACTCGCGCAACACCCTGGCCAGCAGCAAGGAGACCTTCCTCAAGCTGCTGACCACCCAGATGAAGAACCAGGATCCGTTGTCACCGATGGATTCCAACGCCTTTACGGGTCAGATCGTGCAGATGACCGGCGTCGAGCAGCAGCTGGTCACCAATGACCTGCTGGCGGCGCTGGTGGGCATGAACGACGGCGGTATGACCCAAGCCGTCGCCATGATGGACAAGCTGGCCACCGTCGAAACCGACAAGGCCGTGATCAAGGACGGCAAGGCCACCTGGTCCTATGAGCAGAGCCGCGCCGCCACCAGCGTGAAGATCGAGATCGTCGACAAGTACAACAAGACGATCCGGACCCTTCTTCCCGAGGATATGTCCAAGGGTGATCACACCCTTGAATGGGACGGCAAGAGCGATGATGGCACCGCCCAGCCCGCAGGCGGCGCCTACACCCTGAAGATCACCGCCAAGGACGGCGAAGGCACCACGATCCCCGCGACGTCGAAAGGTCGTGTCGAGGGCATCGTGACGGCCATCACCAACGAGAGCGGTCAGAACATGGTGACCATCGGCGGCACGAAGTACCCGGTCGACTCGGTGATCGGCGTCACCAACCCGCCGGCGCCGACTCCGGCGCCCACCACGACCGCCACCACCACCACGCCTGAGACGGCGGCCGCGGCCTAACCGTCACCACCCAATGAACCGGGCGTCAGAATGACGCCGACGTGGCTCTCCCCGGAAACGGTTTCCGCCGAGCCCAAACGCAAACCGCGCTGAACCCCCCAGTCATTTGACATTCAACGCAGGAATTTCGTCATGAGCATCAACAGCGCCATGCTTTCGGGCGTCTCGGGCCTCATCGCCAACTCGTCCGCCCTGGCCGCGATCTCGGACAACATCGCCAACGTCAACACGGTTGGCTACAAGCGCTCGACCGCCAACTTCTCGACCCTGGTTACCTCGCAGAGCAAGAACTCGACCTACAGCGCCGGCGGCGTGAAGGCTCTGACCCACCAGTTCATCACGCAGCAGGGTCTGACCCAGTCCTCGACCTCAAACCTTGATCTGTCGATCTCCGGCTCGGGCTTCTTCGTCGCCACCGAGAAGCCGGAAGGCCTGACGGCCACCGACACCCGTTCGTTCACGCGCGCCGGTTCGTTCCAGCTGGACAATCTGGGCTATCTGAAGAACGACGCCGGCCTCTACCTTCAGGGCTGGCTGGCCGATCCGGTGACCGGCGACATCACGCCCGACCCGTCGGACCTCACCCAACTGGACTCGATCAATGTCGGCTCGGTCGGCGGCACCGCCGAAAAGACCACCCGCGCGGCGGTCAACGCCAACCTGCGGTCGGAGCAGCCCCTGGCGGCCCAGTCCAAGTTCGGCGTCACCAAAACCAACGTGGCCGACAGCTCCACGGCGACCAGCAACTACACAGTCTCCTATTCGCCGACCGCCACGGCCAACGAGTACAATGTCGAGATCAAGAAGGCCGGGTCGGTCATCGGCACCGGCACAGCGCTCTACGCCGCTGGCGCCGGCGGCGCCTTCGTGTCGGGCACCGGCATCATGGCCGTCGTTCCGATCGACGTCAGCGGCACCGGCGCGGGCACGCCCACCGTACCGATCGCCTCCCTGGGCCTGAACACGTCCACGGACCTGCAGACCGGCAACCTGTATGATGCCGCGACCAATTCGATGTCGGCCTACGCCCTGGACAACACCAAGGGCGTTAAGCCTGACTTCGAGGTTCAGATCCCCGTTTCCGATTCCAAGGGCGGTCAGCGCACGGTCACCCTGTCGCTGCTCAAGAGCGATGTCCCCAATGAATGGTACGCCGAATTGCGGACCAAGCCCGGCGATCTGGACAATGTCGCCAACGGCTTGATCAGTTCGGGCCGCATCACCTTCACCACGGACGGCAAGCTGTCTTCGGTCGGCAACCTGTTCGGCGGCACCAACCCCACCTCGATCACCCTGGGCGCGTCCGACCCGAACATCGCCACGGCGGCGCCGCGCTGGTCTGACGGCTTGGGTATCGACAGCCAGACCCTGCAGATCGACCTGGCCAACGCCGCCGGCGGCCTGACGCAGTTCAACAGCCAGTCGGTGGTCCAGTCGGTCAACACCAACGGTACGGCCTTCGGCAACCTGACCAATATCGAAGTCGACGACGAAGGCTATGTCTCGGCGATCTTCGACAACGGCGTCACGCGCCGGATCGCCCAGGTCGCCGTCGCAACCTTCTCAAACGCCAACGGCCTGAAGGGTGTTAACGGCAACGCCTATCGCGTCACCAATGAGAGCGGCACCTACAGCCTCAAGACTCCAGGCCAGGGCGGTGCGGGTGTCATCGCGCCTTCAACACTGGAAGCGTCGACTGTCGATCTGTCCACTGAGTTCACCGGACTGATCACGACGCAGCGAGCCTACTCCGCTTCCTCCAAGATCATCACTACAGCTGACCAGATGCTTGAGGAACTCTTGAATATTAAGCGATAGTTATAGGTATTAACCCGATTTAATGGCCGTGTTCCACATCGGCACACTAAAGACTTCACGGAGAAGCCAGGTGTTTAGGCCTTTCTTTACTATTGGAATTAAGCCGCTGTTATTGGCTGGCGCCTATAGTGACCTTCAACAGTGATGGTTGTGGGAAAGGCGTAAAGCCATGTTGCAGCAGCAGCGCACGAACAGCCGGGGTGAGAAGTACGTTATCGGTCCTACCGGTGCGCCTCTAACTCTCTCCGACTTGCCGCCTCCGGAAACCCAGCGTTGGGTGATCCGGCGGAAAGCCGAAGTGGTCGCCGCCGTTCGCGGCGGTCTGCTCTCGCTCGACGAAGCGTGCGATCGATACAAGTTGACCAATGAGGAGTTCCTCAATTGGCAGCAATCGATCGACAAGCATGGTCTGGCGGGTCTCCGGACCACCCGGCTCCAGCAGTACCGCTAACGGCGGGCTTGAAAGATATGGGCTTTCCGACCTTTAGCGGTTGGCGGCCTACTCTGGAACGTTCAGCGGCCGCGCCCTTCCCGGGGCGCGGCCGCGACGTTTTGGCGCTTCAGGATGGGTCTGAGCCCTCCAAATATAAACGCCTCGTTTACCTTGAACTGGGTAAATCCTGCCTAGCGACGCATGCCTCCGGGCGGTCGGCGTCATTGTCCCCCGTCGGGGTGGCTTTCTGGGGGATTGGCCTGAGTGGATAGCTTTCTGAGCGCGATACAGAGGTTCGGCGTTGGCCGACTCGCCGCGCTGGTCGGCGTGGGCGCCGGCGTCGTGGCCATTCTTGTCGCCCTGGTCATGTTCATGGGCAAGGAGCCGACCGAGCTCCTGTATTCCAACCTCGACCTGAAGGAAGCCTCGGAAGTCACCCAGGCTCTGGATCAGGCCGGCGTGAAATATGAGACCAAGGGCGACGGCTCGACCATCATGGTGGCGCGCGACAAGGTTGCCTCGGCCCGCCTTCTGGTCGCGGGCAAGGGTTTGGTGACCTCCGGCTCCATCGGCTACGAAATTTTCGACAGCAGCAACGCCCTGGGCCAGACCGATTTTGTCCAGCAGCTGAACCGTCAGCGCGCCCTGCAGGGGGAGCTGGAGCGCACCATCAAGGAATGGCAGGGCGTCAATTCGGTCCGCGTGCACCTGGTGCTGCCCAAGCGGCAGATCTTTGAAGAAGACGCCGAGCAGCCCTCGGCCGCCGTCACCATCGGCACCGGTGGCCGCGAGCCGTCGGCCGAGATGGTCCGCGCCGTCCAGAATCTGGTCGGGGGTTCGGTGGCCGGCATGAAGCCGGAAAAGGTCAATGTCATCGACCAGCACGGCAAGACCCTGTCGGCCGCCAGCGACGAAAGCCTGGCCGGTCAGCTGGCCCAGGATCGCAAGTCCGAGGTCGAGGCCCGCATCGCCAAGACCGTCAAGGACATGATCGACGGCGTGCTTGGCCCCGGCAAGGCGCGCGTCAACGTCACCGCCGAGCTCGATCTGAACCGCATCACCGTTCAGGAAGAAAAGTTCGATCCCGAAGGTCAGGTGATCCGTTCGGAAAGCACCAACGAGTCGGGCAACAGCGAAACCAAGAACGACGACACCAACGGCGTCTCGGCGGCCCAGAACATCCCGGGCGGCGCCCCCGGCGGCTTCCAGGCGCTGGGTTCGCGCTCGAACGCCAACGAAAGCGTCACCAACTACGAGATTTCCAAGTCGGTGCGCACCGAGGTGACCGAGCCCGGCGCCATCAAGAAGGTCGCCGTGGCCGTGGCCATCGACGGCGTCACCGCGCCGGCCGGCAAGGACGGAAAGCCCGGAGCCTACACGCCGCGAACCGAGGAAGAGCGCGCCCAGCTGGAAGATCTGGTCAAGACGGCCATCGGCTTCGACGCCGCCCGGGGCGACCAGGTCAAGGTGACCAATATCCGCTTCCCGCAGCCCGAGGACCAGGCCATGGGCAAGGATGGTCTGCTGGCAGCCTTTGGCAAGAACGACATCATGCGCATCGCCGAGCTGGCCGTGCTGGGGATTGTCGCCATCATGATCCTGATCTTCGCGGTCCGCCCGTTCCTGAACAGCATGATGGCGCCGAGCGCCAGCAACCAGGCCGTCCTGGGTGCGCCGCAGGTGACCCGCATGGTCACCCTGTCGGACGGTTCGACCCAGGAAGTTGTGATTGACCAGGCTGGCGAGCCGATCGCCATCGCCGGTCCCGGCGCCGACATCGATCAGCGCATCGACATCGCCAAGATCGAAGGTCAGGTGAAAGCTTCGTCGATCAAGCGGGTCTCGGAGTTCGTCGACAAGCATCCTGATGAATCGGTCGCGATCCTGCGCACCTGGCTGCACGAGTCAGCCTGATGGCGATGAAAGCCTCCGTCAGCAACGTCTCCAACCTGTCGGGGCCTGAAAAGGCCGCGATCGTCCTGCTGTCGCTGGGCGAAGATCACACGCGGATCTGGGAAGCCCTGGACGATGAGGAGATCAAGGAGGTCTCCCAAGCCATGGCCGGCCTCGGCACGGTCTCGGCGTCGGTCGTCGAAGAGCTGCTGGTCGAGTTCGTCTCGGGCATGAGCTCGACGGGCGCGATCATGGGCTCCTACGAGCAGACCCAGCGCCTGCTGAACTCGTTCATGTCGCCTGAAAAGGTGGACGCCCTGATGGAAGAGATCCGCGGTCCCGCGGGTCGCACCATGTGGGACAAGCTGGGCAATGTGAACGAGGCGGTGCTCGCCAACTATCTGAAGAACGAATACCCTCAGACCGTCGCCGTGGTGCTGTCCAAGGTGAAGTCCGACCACGCCGCCCGCGTGCTGGCGTCCCTGCCGGAAGACTTCGCCCTGGAATGTGTCACCCGCATGCTGCGGATGGAGCCGGTGCAGCGCGAGATCCTCGACAAGATCGAGCAGACCCTGCGCACTGAATTCATGTCGAACCTGGCGCGTACGTCCAAGCGCGACAGCCACGAGATGATGGCCGAGATCTTCAACAACTTCGACCGCCAGACCGAAGCCCGCTTCATCGCGGCTTTGGAAGAGCGCAACCGCGAAGCCGCCGAGCGCATCCGCGCCCTGATGTTCGTGTTCGAGGACCTGTCCAAGCTGGACCCGGGCGGCGTCCAGACGCTGCTGCGCGCCACCGGTAAAGAACAGCTGGCCCTGGCCCTCAAGGGCGCCTCGGACAAGCTGCGCGAGATGTTCTTCTCAAACATGTCGGAACGCGCCGCCAAGATCATGCGCGAAGACATGGAAAGCATGGGTCCGGTGCGTCTGAAGGACGTCGACCAGGCCCAGGTCGCCATGGTCCAGGTCGCCAAGGACCTGGCCGCCAAGGGCGAGATCATGCTGGCCGGTTCGGGCAGCGAAGACGAGCTGATCTATTGAGGGGGATGGCAAGATGACCGACATCCCCCACAAGCGTTTCGCCTTCGACACCGTCTTCGACGCCGGTGGCGGCGTGGCCTATCAGGCTCCCAAGGTGAAGCGCAGCTTCACCCCCGAAGAGGTCGAGACCGCCAAGGCCCTGGCCTATGCGGAGGGCGAACGCTCTGCCGTCGCGCGCGCCGAACAGCACGCCGCCAACGCTCTGGCCGACATTTCCCGCGCCGTGCAGGAAGCCTTTTCGACCCTGGCCGCCGTAGCTCACGAACATCGCTCGGGCTCGGCCCTGCTGGCCCTGGCCGCAGGTCGCAAGATCGCCGACGCCGCCCTTGAGCGCTTCCCCGAAGCGCCGGCCAGCGCCGCCCTGGTCGCCTTGGCCCGCGAGGTCGAGGCCCAGCCCCGCATCACCGTCCGTGTGTCGGCCGATCTGGTTGAGCGCACCCAGGCCGCGCTGGAAGAGACCGCTCACGCGATCGGCTTCCCGGGTCAGATCGTAGCCCGCGCCGACAACAACATGCCGCCCGCCGCCTTCACCTTCGACTGGGGTGATGGTCGGGCGGCCTTCGATCCCAACGAGGCGACACAACGTGTCGCCGACGCCCTTGAAGCGGCCATCGCCGCCGAGGGACTCCACGCTGAACCCCTGCTTCCCGCTAGCGAAAGCTGACTGCCATGGCCGAAGACAATCTCACGCTCGACGAGTTCGGAGGTCAGATGCTGGCCTCGGAGATGCCCGTCGAATTGAGCGACAAGATCGCCTCCGACCTGGCGCCGGTGTTCGACGTTCCGGTCAATATCTCGGCGGTTCTCGGGCGGGCCCACATGTCCGTCGCCCAGCTGCTGCAGCTGGGCCAGGGCAGCATCCTGGAGCTGGACCGCAAGGTCGGCGAGGCGATCGACATCTATGTGAACAACCGGCTGGTGGCCCGGGGCGAGGTGGTCGTCGTCGACGAGCGCCTGGGCGTGACCATGACGGAAATCATCAAGGACGGCGACGCGGCGGGCTGAGCCTGAAGCGTCAAGGAGGACAAGATCATGCGGCTTCTCGTCGTTGGTAAACTGAACGGACAGCTCTCGGTCGCCGTGAAGATGGCGATGAACACGGGCGCCAAGGTCTCGCACGTCGAGACGATCGAGCAGGCGACCCATGCCCTGCGCGCAGGGCAGGGGGCCGACCTGCTGATGGTCGACTACTCGCTGGATATCGCGGGCCTGATCGCGGCCAACGAATCCGAGCGGATCCGGGTGCCGGTCGTGGCGTGCGGGGTCGACGCCGATCCGATGCGCGCCGCCGCCGCGATCAAGGCCGGGGCCAAGGAATTCATTCCGCTGCCGCCGGACGCCGAGCTGATCGCCGCGGTCCTGGCCGCCGTCACCGACGACGAGCGCCCGATGATCGTCCGCGATCCGTCGATGGAAAGCGTCATCCGCCTGGCCGACCAGGTCGCGCCGTCCGACGCCTCGATCCTGATCACCGGCGAAAGCGGCTCGGGCAAGGAGGTGATGGCCCGTTACCTCCACGGCAAGTCGCGCCGCGCCAAGGCGCCGTTCATCAGCGTCAACTGCGCCGCCATCCCCGAGAACCTGCTGGAAAGCGAGCTGTTCGGCCACGAGAAGGGCGCCTTCACCGGCGCCATGGCCCGCCGCATCGGCAAGTTCGAGGAAGCCAACGGCGGCACCCTGCTGCTGGACGAAATCAGCGAGATGGACACCCGCCTGCAGGCCAAGCTGCTGCGCGCCATCCAGGAGCGCGAGATCGACCGCGTCGGCGGCTCCAAGCCGGTCAAGGTCGACATCCGCATCCTGGCCACCTCCAACCGCGACCTGACCCAGGCCGTGAAGGACGGCACGTTCCGCGAGGATCTGCTCTATCGCCTGAACGTCGTGAACCTGCGCCTGCCGCCGCTGCGCGAGCGCCCGGCCGACGTGATGAGCCTGTGCGAGTTCTTCATCAAGAAGTACTCGGCCGCCAACGGCGTCGCCGAAAAGCCGATCTCGGCCGAGGCCAAGCGTCGCCTGATCGGCCACCGCTGGCCCGGCAACGTCCGCGAGCTGGAAAACGCGATGCACCGCGCGGTGCTGCTGTCGCCCGGCGCGGAGATCGAAGAGTTCGCCATCCGCCTGCCGGATGGCCAGCCCATGGCCCCCAACCCCGACGCCGCCGTCGCTCGCGGCGCCCAGATGGCCGCCGACGCCGTGTCGCGCGCCTTTGTCGGCTCGACGGTGGCCGAGGTCGAGCAGCACCTGATCATCGACACCCTGGAACACTGCCTGGGCAATCGCACCCACGCGGCCAACATCCTGGGCATCTCGATCCGGACCCTGCGCAACAAGCTCAAGGAATATGGCGACGCCGGCATCTCGGTGCCGCCGCCGCAGGGCGGGATGGGCTCCGCCGCCGCCTGAATCCGTGCGGGCGCCGCGACCATCGGTCCGGCGCCTGACATGGCTAATATAAATTAAGGAACTGGCGACCGCGCGCAAATCGCTTCATGCGCGAAGAGCCTGCCCCAAGGGATCGACGCACTGAATGGCTGACGCCGCCCTGCCCAAGACCAGTTCCTCGATGCCCAGCGCCAGCTCGCTGTGGGCGGGGATCCTGCGCGGCGAAATGGGCCTGGCGGTCGGTGTCGTCGGCATCATCGTCCTGCTGATCCTGCCGGTCCCGCCGATGCTGCTGGACCTGCTGCTGGCGGTGTCGCTGACCGGATCGGTGCTGATCCTGATGACGGCGGTTCTGATCAAGAAGCCGCTGGAATTCACCTCGTTCCCGACCGTTCTGCTGGTGGCGACCCTGTACCGCCTGGGCCTGAACATCGCCTCCACGCGCCTGATCCTGGGCCATGGTCACGAAGGCGCGCACGGCGCCGGCGCGGTCATCGAGGCGTTCGGCAACCTGATGATGCAGGGCAATTTCGTCATCGGGGTGATCGTCTTCATCATCCTGGTGGTGGTGAACTTCATGGTCGTCACCAAGGGTTCGGGCCGGATCGCCGAAGTGGCGGCCCGCTTTACCCTGGACGCCATGCCCGGCAAGCAGATGGCCATCGACGCCGACCTGTCGACCGGCCTGATCGACCAGGACACCGCCAAGCAGCGCCGCAAGGATCTGGAGCAGGAAAGCACCTTCTTCGGGGCCATGGACGGCGCGAGCAAGTTCGTGAAGGGCGACGCCGTCGCCGGCCTGATCATCACCGGCATCAATATCGTCGGCGGCATCCTGATCGGCGTGATCCAGCACAAGATCCCGATCGGCCAAGCTTCGGCCACCTATACGCTGATGACCATCGGCGATGGTCTGGTCAGCCAGATCCCGGCCCTGATCATCTCCATCGCGGCCGGTATGGTCGTCTCCAAGGCCGGCGTCGAGGGCTCGGCCAACGCCGCCCTGACCAAGCAGCTGTCGATGAATCCCGTCGCGCTGGGCATGGTCTCGGCCTCGTCGGGCGTCATGGCGTTGATCCCCGGCATGCCCATCCTGCCGTTCGCCGTGCTGTCG
Source organism: Alsobacter soli (assembly GCA_943371355.1). Taxonomy (GTDB): domain Bacteria; phylum Pseudomonadota; class Alphaproteobacteria; order Caulobacterales; family Caulobacteraceae; genus Caulobacter. Next base: position 41,336 of record CALRUN020000002.1, on the reverse strand, counting down.
CTGGGCGCGGGCTTCCTGGCCTATCGCCGCTCGATGACCGCCAAGCTGCCTCCACCCCTTGACCCGGCCCTGGCCGAGGCGGTCGCTGGTGAGCCCGAGGAAGAGCCGATCAGCGCTTCCCTGGCCATCGACGACGTCAAGATCGAGCTGGGTTATGGCCTGCTGACCCTGATCAACGACCTGGACGGCCGTCGCCTGACCGACCAGATCCGCGCCCTGCGCAAGACCCTGGCCACCGAGTTCGGCTTCGTCATGCCGCCGGTGCGTATCCTCGACAACATGCGCCTGGCCAACCAGGGCTATGCGATCCGCATCAAGGAAATGGAAGCCGGCGCCGGCGAAGTTCGTCTGGGCATGCTGATGGCCATGGATCCGCGCGGCGGCCAGGTGGAGCTGCCCGGCGAGCACGTGCGCGAGCCCGCCTTTGGCCTCCCGGCGACCTGGGTGGCCGACGACCTGCGCGAGGAAGCCACCTTCCGGGGCTACACCATCGTCGATCCGGCCACCGTGCTGACCACGCACCTGACCGAGATCCTCAAGGAGAACATGGCCGACCTGCTGTCCTATTCGGAAGTGCAGAAGCTGCTGAAGGACCTTCCGGAAGGCCAGAAGAAGCTGGTCGACGACCTGATCCCAGGCGTGGCCACGGCCACCACCGTGCAGCGTGTGCTGCAGGCCCTGCTCAAGGAGCGGGTCTCGATCCGCGACCTGCCGCAGATCCTGGAAGGCATCGGCGAGGCCGCCCCGCACACCAGCTCGGTCACCCAGCTGGTCGAGCAGGTGCGCGCGCGTCTGGCCCGCCAGCTTTGCTGGGCCAATCGCGGCGACGACGGCGCCCTGCCGATCATCACCCTGTCGGCCGAGTGGGAGCAGGCCTTCGCCGAATCCCTGGTCGGGCCGGGCGACGACAAGCAGCTGGCCCTGGCCCCCTCACGCCTGCAGGAGTTCATCCGCGGGGTTCGCGAGGCCTTCGAGCGCGCCGCCCTGCAGGGCGAGGCCGCTGTGCTGCTGACCAGTCCCGGCGTGCGCCCCTATGTGCGTTCGATCATCGAGCGTTTCCGGGGCCAGACCGTGGTGATGAGCCAGAACGAGATCCACCCGCGCGCGCGGCTGAAGACCGTCGGCATGGTCTGACGGCGCGCCGTCGACCCACTCTGACAACCTGAAGTGTCGGCTACCGGTCGGAACCGCGACCGTGCGGCGACGTTAGTTTTCCCGGGTAAGGGGCTGACCGACACCGACGGAGCTTTCACATGAACAGCAACAAAATCGCTTTCTTCGCCGCCGCCGCGACCCTGACTTTCGCTGGCGCGGCCTTCGCTCAAAGCACGATGGCCACACCGACCCCTGGCCAGCAGACGCCGCCCGCGGCTTCGCCTGCAGCGGCTCCCGCCCTGCCGGCCACCACGCCGACTCCTCCCGCGCTTCAGACGCCGGCTGACATGACCAGCAGCACAACCACCACGACGACGACCGCCACCCCGCCGGCCCAGCCCAGCGCTGACACCAGCGCCGCGCCGGCCTCGGCCACGGTCATCAGCGACTTCAAGGTCGGCTCGGAGGTCAAGGACCCCGCCGGCGTCTCGATCGGCACGATTTCGGGCACCAGCGCCGCCGCCGATGGGTCGGTGAATGTGGTCATCACCCATGGCGCGGTGAAGTTCGCCCTGCCCAGCGCCAGTCTGTCGTCCAACGCCGGCGTGCTGAGCACCACGGCGACCAAGGCCCAGATCGACGCCACCCTGGCGGGCGCCAAGCCCCAGTAGCGCCTTCTTCCATCAGAAGCTCTGGCCCGCTCGGCATTGCCGAGCGGGCTTCGCGCTGCTAGCGATGCGCCAAGACGGCGGTTTTGTCGCCGATTTCGGGTCTGTTCGTATGCCTCCGGCCAAGAAGACAAAATCCAGCAGCGCCCTGTTCTGGGACCTCCTGACCTTCGACCGGCTCGTGACGGGTCCGGTGATTCACCTGATCTATTGGGCCGGTCTCGGCGTCGTGGCGCTGTTCGCCTTTTCCGTCGTCGGCGCCGCCGTGGGTCTGGCGCTTAAGGAGCCCGGCGTGGGTTCGCTGCTGCTGGCCTTCCCGGTGCTGATCGCGGGTCTGCTGGTCGCCGGCGCGATGGTGCTGCTGTGGCGCGCCTTCTGCGAGTTCTATGTGGCGATCTTCCGGATCAGCGAAGACCTGCGCGCCCTTCGTCAGACCAGCGACGCCGACCACGCCGCGTTCCGCGCCCGCCCGCCGCGTGAGAGCTCACCCTCCGAGTGACGGCATGCCTCATGTCCTGATCATTCACGAAGTGGCCGACTATCCGGCCTGGAAGGCCGTGTTCGACAATGCGGCGGACATTCGGCGCGAGGCCGGTGAACGCAGCTATCAGGTCCTGAAATACGATGGCGACCCCAACCGGATCGTCCATTTCTCGACCTGGACCTCGCACGATGACGCGCGCCGTTTCTTCGAGTCGCCGCGCCTTGTCGAGATCCGGCGGATCGCCGGTGTGAAGGCTCCCGAGTTCATCTATCTGGACGAGCTGGAAGCCGGCGTCCTCTAGCGACCCGCGACCGCCTTGCGGCGCAGACCCAGCTCGTCCAACTGGGCGTTCTCGAAAGCGCCCATCTTCTTGCGCTGCAGAACCTTGGCCGCCTCGGCGACGTGCTCGTATTTCTTCAGGGCTTCGAAGGCGAAGGACAGCGCGTCGCGCGCGCCCTGTTCCTCGATCTGACATTGCTCGATCTGCAGCATCATGTCGGCGCGCTTGCGCTTGGAGCCTTCGCGGTAGCCGATCATGTACCAGCCGGCCTCGGCCGAGCCTTCAGCCTGCTTGGCTTCGGCTTCAGCTTCCGCGTCCAGCATCACCACGCGCAGTTCGGCGGCCATGCGACGCTCGACGATGTCGGCCAGTCGCTTCTGCAGGGTCTCCACCTCGTGGGTCGAGATCCGGATCAGGGATGCGGCCCACTTGGTCATGCGTGGTCACTTTCAAGGATACTGCCCAGGTGTCCGAAGGAATCGTCGAGGCTGGTGGCCTCGTCCTTGTCCTGGCTGAGGAACTCTTCGATCGCCGGATTGAGGCGGATGGCGCGGTCGACGACGGGATCGGCGCCGGCGCGGTAGGCGCCGATGCGGATCAGCTCTTCCATGTTGGCGTAGGCGGCCATCACCTGGCGGGCGCCTTTGACGATCAACCGTTCGTGGTCGTACTGGCAGCCCGGCATGGTCCGGCTGATGGACTTCAGGACGTTGATCGCCGGGAAGCGGCCGCGCTCGGCGATGGCGCGCTCCATGACGATGTGGCCGTCCAGGATACCGCGCGTGGCGTCGGCGATGGGCTCGTTGTGGTCATCACCGTCCACCAGCACGGTGAAGAGGGCGGTGATCGGAGCCGCCACGGTGCCGTCGGGGCGGATCGGTCCGGGACCGGCGCGCTCCAGCAGCTTGGGCAGCTCGGTGAAGACGGTGGGCGTATAGCCCTTGGTGGTCGGCGGCTCGCCGGCGGCCAGGCCGATCTCACGCTGGGCCATGGCGAAGCGGGTCACCGAGTCCATCAGGCACAGCACTTCCAGATCCTGGTCGCGCAGGTACTCGCTGACCGCCAGGGTCATGTAGGCGGCCTGGCGGCGTGTCAGGGCCGGCTCGTCCGAGGTGGCGACCACGACGATGGCGCGCTTGAGGCCTTCCTCGCCGAGGGTCTCCTCAATGAACTCGCGCACCTCGCGGCCCCGTTCGCCGATCAGCCCGACGACGACGGCGTCGCAGGTGGCTTCCTTGGCCAGCATGGACAGCAGCACCGACTTGCCGACGCCCGAGCCGGCGAAGATGCCCAGGCGCTGGCCGCGGCAGGTGGTGGTGAAGACGTTCATCGACCGTACGCCCAGATCCAAGCGTTCGCCGACCCGGCCACGGGCATGGGCGGGTGGGGGCGCGGCCTTGAGCGGGTAGGGCACTTCGCCCTGCGGCAGTGGGCCCAGCCCGTCGATGGGCTCGCCAAAGGCGTTGATGATGCGGCCCAGCCACGCCTTAGTCGGCCGCACGGTGGCGCCTTCGGGCATGATGCGGATCTCGGCGCCGGGGGCCACGCCCTCGACAGGGCCGAAGGGCATGAGCAGCGCGCGGGTTTCGCGGAAGCCGACGACCTCGGCCGGCAGGACGGGCAGGCCCAGCCGGTCGATCTCGACCCTGGCCCCGACCGCCAGACGCGTCAGACCGCCGCGCGCCTCGATCAGGAGGCCATTCACGGCGGCGACGCGACCGGAAATGGTCAGCGGGTCGATACGTTCAATGGCGGCGATCAGGCTACGCAAATCAGCTCTCGGCAGTGAGGCTCCATCCTCGACCGACAGCGTTAACCACCTGTGAAATTAGGGATGCGCCGGGGGCAGGTTGGCGGTGAAAAAGGTCGTAACCGCCGCGTTGAAGGCGTGGTGAAACGCCGCACGGTCGAAGCCTGGGGCGCTGGCGCAGATCTCGGCGGTTGTCGCCCGGCCCTGGTCGTTGCACGGGGCGAGGAAGTCAAAATGTCCGGCGCCGGGAACCACATGATATTCCGGAGCCCTGGGCAGGGCCGCCTTGACCGCCGAGGCGTATTCGGGATCGGGCAGAATCTGGTCCTCGGCGGCGCGCCATAGCTGCACTGGCATGGTCACCTTGCTCAGGTCCTTGAAGGCGTAGCCCAGGGCAGGGGCCGCCGAGACGACAGCCTTGATGCGCGGTTCATGGGTCCAGGTCGGCAGGACGGCGCTCATCGACAGCGGGTGTGCGGCGGTCAACTTGCAGTCGAAGAAGTCGGGATGGGCCCGGCAATGGCCCAGGGTGCGCGAAAGGTCCGGCTTGCCGCCCGCCGCCGCCAGCACGGTGAAGCCGCCGGACGAAAAGCCGAACGCCCCGACCCGCTGGGGATCGATGGCCGCCTTCATCGGCGATGCGGTCAGCATGTAGTCGATCAGAACCGAAAGCTGCCGGGGCCGGTTGGCCATGTCCGTGGCCTTGCTCTGGTCCATGTAGTTGTCGCCGGAGTGGGTGAGGGCGGCGACCACAAAGCCGGCCTTGGCCAGGGCCTGGGCGGTGTCGGCATGACCGGCGAACGAGCCGCCATTGCCATGTGACATGACGATCAGCGGCAGGTGGTGGCCGACGAGCGGCGCGCCGGTCGCCACGGTCTGGTCGTTGATGCCCACGGGCATCGGCCTAGCCGGCGCATCGGCCGGATACCAGATCCCGACCTGGATCGGCGGGCCCTTGGGATCGGGGACCTGGACCACGGTGAAGCCGGCCGTGGCGGCGTTTGCCTGCGAGCCCAGGCTCAGAGCCAGGGCGACGAGGGGGGCGATCAGGATTGAGCGGGTCGACATGGGGGCCTCGGGGATGAACCAATGACCCGCCAATGACCCGCCGGGCTCGACGTCGCCACACCGGCTTCGCGAATGGGCGAACGGGTTCGCGAAGCGGCGAACTGTGCTTATAGAGCGATCATGGAGAAGAGGGCGCCGCCGCTGCTGGGAACCGCCCGCGACTGGGCGATTGACCTGGCCGTGGCGACGGCGATTGGCGCCTTCTTCGGTCTGCTAGGCCCTTTTGGCAACTTTCTCAGCGGCGGCGCCGCCGTTCGGATCCTCCACTGGGTGCTGTCGAGCTGGGCCGCGGTGCTGATCTTTGGTCTGGTCGCGCGCCTGGGTCTGGCTGCCGCCGAGCGGTGGCGGATCCCGGCGGTCGTGACATTGGGCGGCGGTCTGCTGGTGGGGGCCGCGCCGCTGGCCCTGATCGTGTCGCTGATCGCGCGGGGCTTCTGGCCATCGCTGTCCGCCCTGACCGCGCTCGACTGGTACGGGCAGTGCCTGATCATCTCGACCCCGTCCCTGGCGGCCTATGTCGGCGTTCGCTGGGCCCTGACCCGAGATCGGGTCCCGGCCGCCGTCCGCACGCCGGCCGTCCTTCAGCCCGGACCCTTGGTGGCGCCGCTCCTGGGTGAAGTCCTGTGCCTGCGGATGGAGGATCATTATGTCCGAATCCATTCCGCAGCCGGGTCGCGCCTTGTCGCCGGGCCCTTCGAGCGCGTGATCTCAGGTTTGGGTGATCGCGAGGGGATGCGCGTTCATCGGTCCTGGTGGGTCGCGCGATCCGCGGTGATCGGGGTCCGGGCCGACGGCCGCAACCTCAAGTTGGAGCTTTCCAACGGCCTTCAGGCGCCCGTTTCGCGCGCTTCAGTGGCCAAGCTCCGGCAGGTGGGGTGGCTGCCGTCTGAGCCGTGAATTTTTCGTCCGCGACGTGCTGTCGCGGCAGGACCTGAACATCGCTAGAGCGCCCGCCGAAAGCCTCGGGAATTCTTAGCGACAGAACGCCGCAAGGGTGCGCCAAAGCCTTGGGGCCGCGCTGGCTCGCCCCCCGGCCAGCCTGGACACCATGCCCTTGAAGGCGCTGACTTTAGCGATTTCGCGGTGCGAGAGAATCCGCTTTGGCGGGCCTGAAAGTCATCCCCGACGAATTTGCGCTGCGACTCAGCGACCGCTTGCACCCGATTCGCAAATCAGATTAACCATTCAGCCAACAGGATCATTCACCATTAACCAGTCTTAAATTAACTCGCCGCAAAGTGCAGGCAGGGTTAATCAGGCGGCTTCCGCCAAGACGTCGAATAACGCCACCGAGTGGCGTGGAGGGGCTCATGCGCGTACTGTTGATCGAGGATGACAGCGCAACGGCGCAGACCATCGAGTTGATGCTGAAGTCTGAAGGCTTCAACGTCTATACGACGGATCTTGGCGAAGAAGGCGTCGATCTGGGCAAGATCTACGACTACGATCTGATCCTTCTCGACCTGAATCTGCCTGACATGAGCGGCCTGGATGTTCTGCGCACCCTGCGGGTGGCGAAGGTGAACACGCCGATCATGATCCTGTCGGGTTCGTCGGAAATCGACACGAAGGTGAAGACCTTCTCCGGCGGCGCCGACGACTACATGACCAAGCCCTTCCACAAGGACGAAATGATCGCCCGCATTCATGCGGTGGTCCGTCGTTCCAAGGGTCACGCCCAGTCGGTCATCAAGACCGGCGACATCGTGGTCAACCTCGACGCCAAGACGGTCGAAGTGAACAGCAACCGCGTTCACCTGACCGGCAAGGAATATCAGATGCTGGAGCTGCTCTCCCTGCGAAAGGGCACGACCCTGACCAAGGAGATGTTCCTCAACCACCTGTACGGCGGCATGGACGAGCCGGAACTGAAGATCATCGACGTCTTCATCTGCAAGCTTCGCAAGAAGCTGGCCGCCTCGGCCCAGGGCAAGCACCATATCGAGACGGTCTGGGGCCGCGGCTATGTGCTGCGCGATCCGAACGAGCAGGTCGCCGCCGCCTGATCGGCGCGCCGATTCTTTTTCGCACAAGCAAAGCGCTCGCCCCAAAGGCGGGCGTTTTTCTTTTACAGTCATGGGCTTGGCCATTGATCGGCCGGGCTTTGAACCTCATCCGTGACAAAACGACCGAAGCGCAGAATAGTGCTTGCCGCTGGAAAGGCTCACGGCCATGTTCCGGCGCAGCGATTGCTGGGGGGCTACCCAGCCGTGTCATTTTGACCTTGCGCGGCATCGAAACCGACGGGGGACCGATGCAAGAATTTGATCCGCGACGCCCGACCCTTCGTCTGGCGCCCCGGCTGTTCACCGCCGTCGCCGGCCTGGCCGCTCTGGGCCTCGGCTGGAAGCTGACGGCCGCTGACGTCCCGACTCCCGTCAAGGCCGCGCTGGATCCCGCCGCCCTGGTCGCCCTGCAGCATATCGCCTTCGCCAGCGCCGAGGCCCAGCCCGGCTTCGACCGTCCGCAGAGCATCCCCGTCAAGGTTCGTCCCGGCGAGACCCTCGAGAACGCCGTCGAGCGCGCCGGCGTCGCGCCGGAAGAGGCCCGTCAGGTGGTCGCCGCCCTGCATGGCGCCATCGACACCGTCAACATCAAGGCCGGCATGGCCTTCGAAGCCGCCATCGCCCAGCGCCGCAGCCAGCGTGGCCCCGCCCGCCTGATCGGCCTGTCGATGCGCACCAGCCCGTCCTCGACCCTGACCGTCTCGCGCACCTTCGACGGCGCGCTGAAGCTGCGCGAACTCGAGGAAGAGGTCCGCGACGAGACCAAGGTCGCCTGCGGGGAGATGAACGGCTCGTTCTATGAAAGCGTCGCCAATGTGGGCGGCACGCCCCGGGTGATCAGCGACGCGGCCAAGCTGTTCTCGCACAAGATCGACTTCTCGCGGGACATCCACGAAGGCGACAAGTTCTGCCTGGTGTTCGACCGCAAGGTCACCGAAAGCGGCCGCACCATCGAGGCCGGCGATCTGGAATATGCCGAGGTCAAGGGCCAGCGCTTCTACGGCTTCGAGCGCGACGGCAAGTCTCAGTTCTTTGACGAGACGGGCAAGAACATCAAAGGCTTTCTGCTGCGTACGCCGGTCGACGGCGCGCGCATCACCTCGACCTTCGGCGCCCGCCGCCACCCGATCCTGGGCTTCAATCGCGCTCACAAGGGCGTGGATTTCGGGGCCGGGCAGGGCACGCCGATCCTGGCGGCCGGCGACGGTGTCGTGCTGGAGGCCCGCCGCTGGAGCGGCTACGGCAACTGGCTGCGCATCCGCCACGCCGGCAAGTGGGACACCGGCTACGCCCACATCTCGCGCTATGCGCCGGGCATCAAGGCCGGCATGCGCGTTCGCCAGGGCCAGGTCGTGGCCTATGTCGGCTCGACCGGCATGTCGACTGGGCCCCATCTGCATTACGAAGTCTGGCTGAACGGCCAGCGGGTCAATCCGATCGGGGCCAAGGTCCCCCAGGGCACCATCCTGAGCGGCGGTGAACTGGCGTCGTTCAAGGCCAAGAAGTCGCGCATCGACCGGATGCTGGCTGATGGCGGATCCGTCGCCGCCAGCGAGGACACGCCCAAGCTGGCCCTGGCCGAACTGAAGACCGAAGCCGCGCCTAAACTCCGCTAGACGCCTTCGAGGCGGTTAGTTGATCCAGGTCACTAGCGCCGCTCGGCCCGCGTGCCATCATCGCGCGGTCGCGGGGCCGATCCATGGCCGCCGCGCCTCCAGATGTCTGAAGAGAGCCTCATGACCGGTCCAGCCAAGCCGCGCGCCAATCCCGCCCTGAGGCTCGCACTGATCCGGCGCATCCACAGCTGGCTGGGCCTGTTCATCGCGCCCAGCGTGGTGTTCTTCGCGCTGACCGGCGCCTATCAGCTCTATGGCCTGCACGAGAGCCAGCCCGGCTACCAGCCCGCGCCGCTCGTCGAGAAGCTGGGCCGCGTTCACATGAAGCAGGTCTTCCAGGCCAAGCCCAAGCGGGCGGCCGAGCCGGCCAAGCCCAAGGCGGCGGGTCCTGCGGCTCCCGCCCAAGCCGAGAAGAAAACCAAGGTCTCGGTAACGCTGCTTAAGGCGGTCTTCCTGATTGTCGCCCTCGGCCTGGCGACGTCGACGATCCTCGGCGTCTGGATGGCCCAGGCCTATGGACGCGACAAGCGCACGGGCTGGATCCTGCTGGCGGCGGGCACCGTCCTGCCGATCCTCCTGCTGGCGCTTTAGCTTGACTGATCCATCAGCGCCGGCCCGGCCATCAGCGGGTCGGTGAACGAGTCCGCGCCGGTTTCCAGTCGTCCGGCCAGACGTCGCAGATAGCCTGCCTCGCCCTCGATCCGCGCCGAGACGTCGTACCAGCCGCCGGTCGACTTCAGCGGCCAGACGCGCTTGGCGGCCTGGCCGGGCTTGAGCGTGACCCGCCACGCCGGACCGGCGGGCTTGGGCGTGACGACCATGCGGCGGGGCGTAGGGCCGTCATTGCGCAGGGTCAGGGTCAGGGCGCGGCTGGAAGGATCGGATGTGACCTCGACCACGGGCTCGGCCTTTGGCGCGGCGCCGATCAGGTGACGGTGGAAGCCGTTGGGGCCCAGGATCCACAAGTCGTAGGCGCCGGTCGGCCAGGCGTCTTCCAGGCGCTTGCCGGGCTCGATCGTGTAGCGGCGCGGCGGTTGGTCCAGCCGCAGGCGGTCGTAGACATGCAACACGGCGGCGGCCTTGCCGGTGTTGGCGAACCGCAGGACGACAGCGCCGTCCCGCGCGGCTTCGGCGACCTCGAGGCTGTAGGGCAGGGCGCGCGACAGGCGCGGTCCCGCCGCCTGCTCAGGGACCAGCGGCAGGAGCGGGGTCGGCGGCGTGGTGCGGCCGGGAAGGGCCCCCGCGCGGCGAGCGTCTTCCAGGGTCTTGGGCAGGCCGGCCACGAACGGCTTGGTGTTGGGCGTGCGGAAGTCGAAGGCGCTGGTCAGGTCGCCGCAGACCGCCCGGCGCCAGGGCGAGATGTTGGGTTCCATCACCCCGAACCGCGTCTCCAGGAACCGGATCACCGAGGTGTGGTCGAACACCTGGCTATTGACCCAGCCGCCGCGGCTCCAGGGCGAGATCACGTACATCGGCACGCGCGGGCCCAGGCCGTAGGGGCGACCCATCAGGTCGTCGCGCTCGTCCTTGGCCTCGGTGGGGTTGCGCACCTGGTGGTAGTCGGCCGTGGTGTCGACCGTCGAGCCGCCCAGCACGGCGCCCGGCCGGGCTGGATCGCGCGACGGCGGCGACGGCGGCGGGACGTGGTCGAAGAAGCCGTCGTTCTCGTCGAACATCACCAGCAGCACCGTCCGCGCCCAGACCTTGGGATTGGCGGTCAGGGCGTCCAGCACCCGGGCGGTGTAGTCCGCGCCCTGGGCCGGGCTGGACGGACCGGGATGCTCGGAATCGGCAGCGGGGGCGACCAGGTAGGAGACCTGCGGCAGGGTCCCGTTCAGCACATCCTCGCGCAGGCCGTCCAGCTTGCGGGTCGACAGGCCCAGCGCCGCCAGACGCGGATCGGCGCCCGGCGCCTTGGCGTGGCTGTCGCGGAAGCTCTGGAACCCGGCCATCGGGTTGTCGGTGAAGTTGTCGTCCATGTCCTGATAGACGCGCCAGGTGATCCCGGCGGCCAGCAGGCGCTCGGCATAGGTGCTCCAGCGATAGCCCTCGGCCGCCCCGCCCTTGGTGGCCAGCTCGTCATGCGAGTTGGAAATCGAAGGGCCGCCGTCACGGCCGAAGGGGTCGTTGGTCCCGCCCCACAGGAACAGCCGGTTGGTGTTGGTGCCGGTCTGGGTGGCGCAGTGATAGGCGTCGCAGAGGGTGAAGGCGTCGGCCAGGGCGTACTGGAACGGAATGTCCTCGCGCCGGTAATAGCCCATGGCATGGGCGTGCTTGCTTTCCGGCCAGCGGTCCATGCGGCCCTGATCCCAGGCATATTGGGCGTCGGACCAGCTGTGGGGCGTGCCCTCGACCCGCATGTGAGCAAAGGTCTGGGCGCTGTTCAGCGGAAAGGGCGCGATCAGCGGCGGGCCGTCAGCGGATTTGCCGTTGGCCTGGGTCCAGACGGTCTTGCCCGTGCGGCCCGGGATATCGGCGACCGGGATCGGAAAGCGGTCGGCAAAGCCGCGCACGCCGTTCAGGCCGCCGAAATAGTGATCGAACGAACGGTTCTCCTGCATCAGGATCACCACGTGCTCGACGTCCTCCAGGGTCCCGCGCCGCACGTCGGCGTCGATGGCCAGCGCCCGGGCGATGGCCGGCGGCGCGCTCAGCGCCCCGACCGCCGATAGCATCAGGAGTCGGCGGTCGATCGTGCTCACGGGGAACCTCGTACTGTTTGGTCTGGACCAGATACCGTCCCCGTATGGCGTTCCCGTGACAGTCCGCCCCGCCTGAAGGCCTAGTCGACCCCGGCCACGGCCAGCAGGGCGGCCAGGCCCACCTGCATGCCCTTCAGGCTCTCGCCCTTCTCGACATCGATCCATTCGTCCAGGGCGTGGGCGCGGCCAGCCTTGCCGCCCGAGCCGATGGTCACGGCCGGGATGCCCAGGCTCATGGGGATGTTGGAGTCGGTCGAGGAGGCGCCGTGCTCGGGCTTGAAGCCAAAGGCGGTGACGGCCGCCGCCGTCAGGCCCACGATCGGCTGCTCGGCCGGGGTCTTGCCCGCCGGACGCTCGCCGATCACCCTGGGGTCATAGCTGATCTTGCCAAACCGGGTGGACCGCGCCGCGTTCTCGGCCGCCGTCGCGCCATCCAGAATGCCGATCAGGGTCTTGTCCAGCTTGGCCAGCTCGTCAGCGCTTTCCGAGCGCATGTCGAACTCCATAAAGACCTCGTGCGGGATCGAATTGACCGAGGTGCCGCCGCCGGTGACGCTGGCCGAATAGGTGGTCTTGGGATCCTTGGGCGTTTCGACCGCGTACAGATCGACCACGCTCCTGGCCATGGCCGTCATCGGATTGACCGTCCCAAAGGCGCCATAGCTGTGCCCGCCCGGACCCTTGAAGGTGACGTGATAGCGCTTGGAGCCGGTGCCGCCGTCGACGATGCGCGAGGGGTCCGAACCGTCCATCGAGAAGAAGGCGGTGATCCGGCCCTTGAAGGCGCTCTTGTTGAACAGATAGCGCACGCCGCGCAGGTCGCCCGGGCCTTCCTCGCCCACATTGCCGACGAACAGGATGTCGCTGCGGGTCTTGATGCCGGCCGCGTCCATGGCCCGCACATAGGCCAGCAGGGTGGCCAACGAGCGGGTGTCGTCGCCGATGCCCGGCGCCATCAGTTTCGTGCCCTCGCGCCGGACCTTCACGTCGGTGCCTTCCGGGAACACGGTGTCGAGGTGGGCAGCGATGACCACGAACGGGCCCTTGCCCTTGGTCGCCGTGCCGGGCCGCACGCCCATGACATTGCCTTCGGCGTCCATCGTCACATCGCTCAGGCCGTGGGCCTTCAGCATCTCCAGATAGGCCTTGGCGCGCGCCTCTTCCTTGAACGGCGGGGCGGGGATCTCGGTCAGGGTGATGACGTCGGCGATGGTGCGGTCAAAATCGGCGTCCAGCTTTTCGGCCGCCTTCTTGAACGCCGGCGAGCCGACCAGCTTGCGCACGGTCCCGGCGTGATCGGTCTTGGGCGCCGCCCAGGCCGGGGAAAGAGTGGCGGACGAGGCGACCAGCGCCGCCGCGAAGGCGATCAGCGAGGCGGAGCGGCGAAGGGTGTTGGTCATGCGGCGAGAATCCCTGACTGGCGGCGCCAGCCTAGGGGGAGCCCTGCGCGGTGTCATCCCGTGGACGCCGCGCGGACACAGGTTCGCAGCCTCGCCGGTTTAAGCGGCAAGTGTGGGGAGGCGGCGGAGCGTCCGGGCCAGGCCCGGATGAGGGTTTAGTGGAGTACCGTTTCGGCCGTGGCCGGAGCGCTCCGCGCGGTTGTTATCCGATGAGCCCTCGGGGCGCGGGGTTTTAACCCGCTCCCGATGAGAGGCCCCAGGCGGGCGGAAGGGAAGCGACCCTTCCGGACCGCGCGGGCGATTTCAGCCCGCGCCTGGAGCGCCCATGCAGGCGTCGCCAAAGGGTGTTCCCGGTGGTCCGGATCCGGCTTCATCACGTTCAGCCCCCGCAAGGACCGATCCGCTCCACCAGACCCCACCGGGCCTTTAGACGACGACTGACGGGCGCGACCCGCACAACCGCCCCCGCCACCCGTCAGGTCGCCAGCTGGACGGCCTCCCCAGTGACGGGGCGAGCGTGATTATGCGGGAGGTTTTCAGGGGGCTGCGTCGATTTTCGATCGTGACGCTGGGTGCGGCGGTCAGGGCGTTGAATTTGTTGGGGGCGGGGTGGGGCTATCCCCGTGCGGGCACGGGGATAGCCGATTGGTGTCATCCGGATGCGTAGCGCATGGTGTGTTGGCTCAAGAGGGCCGGCGATGGTCGCTGTTGAGCCGGAACCGACACAAGCGGGATTTCGGCCACCGTTCTAATGAGAATGCAGAGAGGCGTTCTGCGTGATGTCTTCCACGAGCGGACCAATATGGTCCAATCGGTAGAGGCGCACCTGACTGTTGCCGAGTTGCTCGTGGACCGCCTCATAGAACGAATTGGGCTTGTCGCTGAAATCGCCGACGACGACCAATCGCTTTGGCGGTCCGTCTCTCTGTGACTGCTTCCAAAGCTGGGCGCCCTCAAGCGCGCGCTTGCCCGCCTTCTCCAAGGCTTCGCCCGGGTCAGCGCTAAATTGCATGCCGTCGATCAGGTTATAGGCGCCGTTTTGGTAGCCAAATGGCGCTTTGATGCTGATGCCAAGTTCCGGCAATTCGACGGGATCGGGCTTTTCTTCCACCAAGCCAAAGACGCTGGCCTTGACGAACGCTTCCTTCAATACGCGCGCCATGCGGGGGCGGCGGCTCTGAACCTTGTCCTCGCCCACCAATTCGTCAAAGAGGCGATCCAGCGCTATTTGCGGCTCGTCCACGGCGATCGGCAAGAAGGGGGAGACCCTCAGCTCGTTAGCGCGCTTGGCCGCGAAAGATTTTAGCGCCTCAAAGCCCTTGCCGAATTCGAGCGCCAACCGCCGCGATAGACCCTGTTTCGCATGCTGCAAAAAGCTTGATTGCGGATGCTGGAAAAAACGATCGATGCGGCCGTGCGACTCGGCAAAGCGCACGCCGATAAATTGCGCTTGAGGCACGGTGAGCACGACGCCAACGTTCAGGAACTCCATGCGCTCCGGCACGGGGCTAAATTGGACAAGGGCGTACGATCCTTGCATGCGTTGCACTCCACCCTCCCTTATCAAAATTCCAAGCGGCGTTGCTCTAACAGCTTTTCCATCCCGGCGGCAGCAATGAGCTTGCCGCGCGCCAAAATTACGTCGGCCCAAACATCCCGCGTCGCGCGTGACACTCCCCAAGCCTGCGGGATGGAGGCAATGATCTCGCGAACCGCTTCCTCGTCAACGTCCGCGATGGTCTGGGCGGCTTCTCGGATGGCAGCCTCATCCATGAAAGGTTGAAACTCCGGAAACAGGCCACAGATCCGATCGTCGGTACGAACGCCCGGCAGGCTGAGCTCCTCGCTCAATTCGCCCTCGACGAAGCAGTGCGAATGATCGAGCGCGACAAGGTCATATTTTCTTGCGACCGGGGTAAAGAACAAATTGTCGAGGTTGCACTCGGCATTGAGCGCGCCGTTGGGTGGCGCGCGGTCATGGTTGCGGATCCAGCTGTCGAACAGCACCAGTTTCGAAACATCCTGCGGACGTCTCAGATGCTTGAGGAATGTGTCGCCGCCGTCGCTGGTCGCCCCCATCAGCGCTTTGGACACGAAGGCGGGGCCATTTTCCATCAGCCCGTGCCCGACCATCTGT
Source organism: Alsobacter soli (assembly GCA_943371355.1). Classification (GTDB taxonomy): domain Bacteria; phylum Pseudomonadota; class Alphaproteobacteria; order Caulobacterales; family Caulobacteraceae; genus Caulobacter. The sequence continues at coordinate 26,130 of CALRUN020000002.1, read as the reverse complement.
ATGGGCATGTCCAACTGGATGACTGCGAAATCGGGCACGCGCAGTCCAATCAGATGGGCCAACTCGCCGGCTACGATCTCACAGGCCAAGGCGTCGTTTCCGGCCGGATTTCCCATGCCTTTCAGGAATGCCGGACCCTCGTCGGTCATGACCTTGGCCGGACGCGTGCTGGTCGCGAATGTCTCGATCACACGCTCCACCCTAGTTGGCCGCCAGTTCTGTCCAGACCAAAGCATTCAGGTCGCCCTCTTCACCCGGCGACCACTGCAAGCCACTGCAACCTGGTTCAGGACAAAGGCGGGACGGGGATTGCCATCGTGACTGCCCTTCGCTTCTCGCGGCCACTTACTCTTAGGCGCGGCGGCGCGTTTATTGCGGAAGTGGTGTTTCGACTGAGCCACTAACCGAAGCAATTGTTCCCCTCGAGGGTGCCGAAGCTCAAATGTGGCAGTGGCTGGCTGCATCATGTCCCTGCTGCGCCCAGCAGCACTTGAGACGAAAGGTCGCTACTGCGCAACCATTTGTGGAGCTTTCATCTCCCTTGACTGACATCGCCAGCTTTTTTCTGTCGCCGCCCCACCCCCTCAATCAAACACGATCACCGACCGCGCCAACTCGCCCCGCTTGAGCTCATCAAACGCCGAGTTGATCTCTTCCAGCTTGATGCGGCGCGAGATCATCTGGTCCAGTTTCAGCTTGCCCGACATGTAGAAGTCGACCAGCCGGGGCATGTCGACCGGGAAGCGGTTGGAGCCCATGAAGCTGCCCTGGATGCGCTTTTCGCCCAGGAAGTCGGAGCCGTTCAGCTCGATCTTGGTGCCGACCGGGATCATGCCGATGATGTTGGCCGTGCCGCCCCGGCGCAGCATCTTGAACGACTGCTCGGCGGTGACCTTCAGGCCGATGGCCTCGAAGCTGTGCTGCACGCCGCCGCCGGTCAGGTCCTGCACCTGTTTGACCACGTCGCCGTCGTCGGCGTTGATCAGGTCGGTGGCGCCGAACTGACGGGCCAGTTCCAGCTTGGCCGGGACGCGGTCGATGGCGATGATCCGGCCGGCGCCGGCGATGGCCGCGCCGTTGATGGTGGCCAGGCCCACGCCGCCGCAGCCGATCACGGCCACGGTCTCGCCCGCGCGCACGCTGGAGGTGTGGATCACCGCGCCGACGCCGGTCAGCACCGAACAGCCGATCAGGGCGGCCAGGTCGAAGGGCATGTCGCGGCGGATGGCGACGCAGGCGTGCTCGTGCACCAGCATCATCTCGGCGAAGGACGACAGGTTCAGGAACTGGGCCATCTTGGTGTCGCCGGCGCCCGACAGGTCTTCGCGGAACAGGCGCGGCTCGTCGGTCTTGGCGCGGCGGGTTTCCGAGCTGATGCACAGGTTCAGGTGGCCGGTCAGGCACACCTCGCAGTGGCCGCAATAGGGATTGAGGCAGGTGATGACGTGGTCGCCGACCTTCACCGTGCGGACTTCGGACCCGACCGCCTCGACGATGCCGGCGCTCTCGTGGCCCAGCACGGCGGGCAGGGCGTGGGGGTAGGAGCCTTCGACGAAATGCAGGTCGGAGTGGCAGACGCCGGCGGCCTTGGTGCGGATCAGCACCTCGCGCGGGCCCGGCTTGCTGATGGACACGGTTTCGATCTGGAGGGGTTTGCCCACCTCGCGCAGCACAGCCGCCTTCATTCGCTCTCTCCCTGCAATGGCGGGAGTCTATCGCCCCGTCAGGGGAGAGCGGAAGGGGCTATCCGAACAATCGTTCGAATTGTTGGGGGCTGGAGGTCCGGGCGGTCTCAGGCCGCGATGGCGGCGGAGTCAGCCGCGGCGGCCGCGGCGGCGCTGGCGCGTTCGGGAATGATGTGGCTGACCGACAGCAGCACGGTCATGCCGGTGTCCGACGTGATCACGGCCGAGACCAGCGGCGAGTTCTCTTCGCCCATCGACGGGGGCGGATTGATCTGGTCGCCATTGACGATGAAGCTGTCGCAGACCGCATCGACCAGCAGGCCGGCCACGTCGTCGCCGCTCTCGATGACGATGATGACCTGACGGGGGCCGTCCTCGGCCACGCCCTTGCCCAGACGGGCCGACAGGTCGATGACCGGCATGACCTGGCCGCGCAGGTTGATCACGCCGCGCACATAGGGCGGGGCGTCGGGAAGCTGGGTCGGCGGGGTGACGCCACGGATTTCGCGCACCGAGTTGACCGGCACGCAATAGGTCTGGGTTCCGACCTCGAACGACAGAACCTGAAGGGCTTCGCCCGTCTTGTACGCCACGTTGCTGGTCATGGAAGCCTCCGCTGGTCGACCCGTCCCACGAAGGTGACTCCGTCGAACGATCCCAGTTTGGCGGCAAATAGTGAATAAACCGGCGCCGCTCCGGCCCCGGGCGGCCGTTCAGGTGCGGTTCAGGCCGGCGGCGCGAGACTGCTCTCACGGTATCACTCAGGCCGCCGCCGGGCGGATCGAGACGAAGGGGAGGGGCTGATGGCCCGCAAGATCAGCACCGTGATGGGCCAGGTCGCAGCCGGCCTCGCCGCGCTCTCGATGGTCGCCGCGGCGACCACGGCGTCGGCGGATTCGCGTCGCCACTATCGCCACCACGGCCATGACAGCGGCGGCAAGACCGAGGCGGCCATCGTGGCCGGCGTTCTGGGTCTGGCCCTGGGCGCGGCGATCGCCAGCGGCAATGACAATGATGGCCGCTATGCCCGTCCGGCTCGCGGCTATGGCTATGGTTACGCGCCGCCGCCCCCGCCGCCGCGCTATTATGGGCGTGACTATTATGACGACTATCGCAGCGATTGCTGGACCACCCGCGACTATGACCGCCGCAGCGGCGTCGTCTATGAGCGGACGGTCTGCCGCTAGATCCGGCGAACGGTCAGTCTAAGGTCTCGTTTCTGAAGGATTTTTCGAGGCGGTCCGGCCTGGCCTGACGACGGACGCCGCCGCCTTGGCCGCCTGGCCGAGGGGACGGGACGCGCCCCTCCAGCGTTCCGGACCGGTCACGGCGCAGAGATCATGGAAAGCCCCGGAGCCCCCGCTCCGGGGCTTTTTCATTTGGGTATGAGGGGGCTTGTCATGGCGAACAAAAAGGGAACATGATGGGGCTCCATTCAAGGGAGCCTGCCGATGTCCGCCGCCTCGATCCTGTCTGTCGCGCCCGGTTCCGCCTTCGCGGGAGCTTTCGCCTGTCGGCCTGACACGCCGGTGTCCGGCGAGGACCGGATCGAGATCGCCGAGGCGGTTCTGGCCGGCGCCTGGCGCACCCTGCGGGCCGCCGGATTCCACGAAGCCGAGGTCCAGGCCCTGTTCGACCAGATCGCCGACCGTCCCGAGGACCTGGCCCGGCGCCTGCGGAAGATGGCTAACGCGGCCGGTTAACCGTTTACGCCTCGCCGCGACATTTCGGCGCATCCAGCCGGCGGGCCCGTACGTATCTGCATTTGCACGCAATGGCCCGGAGGGTGAAATCCCCGCCGGCCAGAGCACCCCGCCGTCCCGTCCCCCCACCAAACGGCGGGAAGCCGCGGGGTTCTTCCGCCGTTGTCCTCGTGACGGCAGAGGGACCCCGATGGCGGGGGCCGGTATCGGGCTGTTCAGAAGGTCTGGCTGACCCGGTGCGTCATGCAGCGATGCAGGCGTTCGACGTCCTCACGGGCCACGACCGCCCCGACGGCGCGAAACGCCCGGAAGATCAGTGCTGGGCGACGTAGGCCGGCGCGCCTTGCGGCATCGGCGGAACGTGGCTCGGAGCCGGGGCGGCGGCGGGGGCCGGACGCTGGAACTTCAGGCTGCGGCCCTGGAACTCGGCACCGGTTTCCATGGCCAGTTGCTCGTGGGTGATGTCGCCATCCACCCGCGCGGTCCCGTACAGGCGCACGGCCTGGGCGGTGACGCTGCCCAGCACATTGCCGTGGATCTCGATCACCTGGGCGGTGACGCTTCCCTCGACCCGGCTGTTGGGGCCCAGGATCAGCTTGCCGACCCGGATGTCGCCCAGCACTACGCAGTCCAGGTGCAGCTCGCCGTCGCCGACCACGTCGCCCTTGATGGTGACGCCCTGGGCGATCATCGAGGCCGGCTTGGGTCGGGCGACCGGCGCGACAGCGGCGGCCTGGGCGGCCGGCGCGCGCGGGGGCTCCTGCATCGCCAGGGCGGCGGGGGCGGGGGTCTCTTTCTTCTTGGCGAACATGGGCGTCGACCTTGTCTCGAAATGGCTCGTCGGAGCTTTCGGGAGCAAGACCGGGGCCAGTCGCCCAACGCTGTTATTGGCTGTCGACGACGTGGGTCGTGGGCCGGTCGTCGCCCGACGCGATCTCTTCCCGCCACTGGCCCGTGGCGTCTTCATAGGTGATGCCGGTGGTCTCGCCCGAGACCTGCTGCTCGGCCGCGGCGCGCTGGGCGGCGGCCAGGGCGGCGGCGTGGCTGGCGAAGGTTTCGGAGAACACGTCGCCCAGCTTGTAGGCCCAGCCGCCGTCGTGTTCGACGATGATGTAGGTGATGTCGGTCATGGTCGGGCTCCTGAGGCTGTGGAAGCATCAACGAGCCGTCAGTGGCCAAGGTTCCGGACGCCGCGTCTTGTCGGAAAGGGTTGGAGCGCGGACAACAGCGGGATGTAGTATCTCATCCTCAAGGCCGCCCTGTCGGGCGTGATCATCGCCGCCATTTCGGAGATCGCCCGCAAGTCGCCGGGTTTTGCCGCCCTGGTGGCCTCGCTGCCGCTGATCTCGATCCTGGGCATGATCTGGCTGTGGCGCGACACCCGCGATGCTGCCCGCATGGCCAGCCATGTCGAGGCCACCTTCTGGTACGTCCTGCCGTCCCTGCCGATGTTCCTGGTCATCCCGGCGCTGCTGCGGCGCGGGCTCGGCTTCTGGCCGGCCCTAACGGCGGGATGCTTCCTGACGATCGGGCTCTATTGGGCGATGATGGCGGTGGGGCCGAGGTTTGGGGTGAAGCTGTAGGGCTTTTGAGAGGGCGCCGATCGGCTCAGTGGGACGAGCGTCACCGTCGTTCACCGCTGGGCGATGGTGTTTCGCCGATAGCCCATTGGCGGCTCTATAGCATGGCCCTAGGGGCTGAGGCGTTCATCGAGGTTCTCATGCGTCCAGTCATCACCGCCGCCGCCCTGTCCTGCGTCATCCTTGGCCTGGGTTCCACGGCACTCGCCCAGGCCCGGTCCGAACCCAGGCTCGACCTGGACGCCGCCCTTGCTTCCATCGATCCGAGCGGCGCGGGCTGTGTCGCCGGCGTCGCCCTGGCCGGCGCGGCGCCGGTGATCGTAGCGCGCGGTCAGGCCGACCTGGAGCACGCCGCGCCCCTGACGCCGGCGACGATCATCGAGACCGGGTCCCTGGCCAAGCAGTTCACCGCCGCCGCCATCGTGCTGCTGGTTCAGGACGGCAAGCTCAGCCTCGACGACGATATCCGCCGCTTCCTGCCCGAGATGCCGGACTACGGCGCGCCGATCACGATCCGGCATCTGTTGAACCACACCAGCGGGCTGCGCGAGCAGTGGAGCCTGATGGCCCTGACCGGCAACGGCCCCGGCGCTCAGGTCCACACCAACGCCATGATCCTGGACCTGGCCTCGCGTCAGAAGGGGCTCAACTTCGCGCCCGGCGCGGAGTTTCTCTACACCAACACCAACTACGCCCTGGCGGCGATGATCGTCGAACGGGTCAGCGGGACCAGCCTGCAGGCCTTCACCCGCCAGCGCCTGTTCCAGCCGCTGGGCATGGGCCACACGCAGTGGCGCGAGAACTTCCGCACCGTCGTGCCGGGCCGGGCCAGCGCCTACGCGCCGACCGATGCGGGCTTCGTCGCCAACATGCCGTTCACCAGCGTTTACGGGAACGGCGGTCTGCTGACCACGGTCGGCGACCTGCTGACCTGGAACGCCTTCCTGGACAGGCCCTCGTCCTTGCCCGGCGGCCCGGCCCTGGCGGCGGCCTTGCAGACTCCCGGTCGGCTGAGCAGCGGCGCGCCGCTGGACTATGGCCTGGGCCTGGAAATCACCCGCGACCACGGCCGTCGGCTGGTGTCGCACAGCGGATCCACGGCCGGCTACAAGACCTGGCTGGGGCGCTATACTGACGAGGGCGTCTCCATCGCCCTGATGTGCAACAACGGCGGCATCGACCCGGTGGCGCTGGGCGAGCGGATCGCCGCGCAGGCCCTGCTTGCCGCCGGCCATGCTCCGTCGCAGACCGCCGTCTCCGCGCCCAGAGCTGTCGCGGCGGCGCAGGCCCCCAGGGACCTCACGCCCTATCAGGGTCTGTTTCGCGACCCGGTCAGCGGCGATCTGGTGCGACTGGCGGCGGTCGGCGGGCAACTGACCCTGACGCGCGGCGGATCGCGGACGCTGACGCCGCTTGGGGAGAACCGCTTCCAGGCCGCCGACGGCGGCGTGATCGTCTTCACCCGCAAGGGCGTCGGCGCGGCCGCGTTCGGCCTGACGAGGGCCGGCGTCATCCAGAGCTTCGTCGCCGTGCGCCCCGCCGCCGGCGACGTGGCCGCCCTGGCCGACTATGTCGGGACCTATTACAGCGCCGAACTCGACACCTTGATCACCGTGGCCCGGCAAGGCGACGCCCTGGTCATGCGCCAGCGGTTCGCGGTCGAGTGGCCGCTGGCGCCCAGCTTCGCCGACGCCTTCACCACCCGCCTGCGCGGCGTCACCACCTTCGTCTTCGCCCGCGACGCCGAGGGCAAGGTCACAGGCTTCGGCGCCTGGGCCGGCGGGGCGCGAAACGTCGTTTTCGTCCGGCGCTGAGGGGTCTTCTGGCCGCGTCTGCAGAACAGCTACGACCTGACGGAGCAGACGCGGAAGATGGGCTCCGAGTTGGCGAGGATCCTCCCGAGCGCGGCTTGGCGGCGCATCGCTCGCCGTTCGTGGGGAGCAGATGTCCTGTGGCCTTGCGATAGTCTGCCTGCTTGGCGGCCGTTCACCGATCAAGGCATGCCATTGACCGAGCCTGCGTTGACGAACGTGAAACGAACGGGTCAACCGACGCCATGGCCAGCCCATCCCTCAGTCAACGCGCCGTTGCGCCCGATCCGCGATTGCGGCCGATACCCCCCAAGCTCTGGATAACCAAAAGAATGCTGAAGAAACTTTCCGCCGCAATCGGCCTGATTGCGATCATGGGCGGCCTTGCCCATAGCGCAAACGCCCAGACGACGCAGATCGCAGACGCCGATAGCAAGACCGCGGCGATTGAACGCCTGGTTCAAAGCGAGATGGCGTCCCGCCGTATTCCGGGGCTCCAGCTGGCGATCGTGAAAAACGGCAAAATCATCTTCACGGGCGCTTACGGCCAGTCCGATCTCGAGACCGCGAAGCCTGTCACGGACCGCACGGTTTTCGGCATCAATTCGATCAGCAAGGCCTTCACCGGCGTCGCGGCGATGCAGCTTGTCGAGGCCGGCAAGCTCGATCTCGACGCCTCGGTGACGCAATATCTCCAGGAGCTGCCGCCAGCGTGGAAACCGATCACGGTCCGCCAGATCCTCACGCACACATCGGGTCTGCCCGAGATCATCGACGACAACACCCGGCTGATCGACGGCGCCGAGCCCGACGCCGCCTGGGCCAAGGTCCAGACCCTTCCCCTGAGATATGCGCCCGGCACGCAGTATGCCTACAACCAGACCGGCTATGCCCTGATGGGCAAGATCATCGAGAAGCTCTCGGGCAAGCGCTTCGTTGATGTCGTGCGCGAGGGGCAGTTCAATGCGGCGGGCATGGCGCAAGCCCGCTTTGGAAACACGGCCGACACCGTGCCCGAGCTGGCCCGGCTCTACACCTATCTGACGTTGCAGATCACGGACATGAGGACCGTCGGCGTCGAGCGCAGCGAGACCCCGCTTGCGCGCCAGGAGGTGTGGCCGGCCTACATGCATCCCACCGCAGGCGTTCAGGCCACGGCCACAGATCTGGCCGCATGGGTTATCGCACTGCAGAAACGGGAACTGGTCAGCGAAAAGGGCCTCGAGCAGCTCTGGACACCGCAGCAACTGCCCGACGGAAGCTATCGCGGCTTCAACAAGACCATCAATGGCTATGGACTGGGCTGGCCGGTCATTCGCCGCGCGGAACACCCCGCGATCACGCCCACGGGCGGCAATCGCGCGGCCATCTTCATCTACCCCAAGGATGACCTTACGGTGATCGTTCTGACGAACCTGCTGGGCGCTTCGCCCCACAGTTTTGTCGACGGGATTGCTTCGCAATACATCCCCGATCTCGCGGTCGAAAACTGACGATAGCGTCTCGTCGCGAGGGCGGCCGGATGGGCGGTTGGCGAAAGCCGATTGGTTCAAGGCAAGGCGCCGTCAGTCCAACACCAGGTGGCGGGACCCTTCAGGTTTGGGTCCTCGCCGCCTGGATTTTTGCGGAGCCGGAGACCGGGGAGGTCGCGTTTCCAGAGCTGGGCCAATGTCTGTCCATGGCGCGACGTAGTCGTTCAGGCTGGCGAGCCAGAAAGTCCGCTTCCCCCGACGCCAAAAGCAAAACGCCCGCCTCTGGCGAGGCGGGCGTTTGTCATAGTCTGTGAGGCTTGGCTGGCGGCAATCACCGCCGCCCGCGCGTTGTCGGCCCCCTAGGCCACCTTCGCACGCGCCGCTGACTCCGGAAGATCCGTCCCGAACGCCCGCTGGAAGAACTCGGCCACCGTGGGGCGTTCCAGTTCGTCGCACTTGTTGAGGAAGGTCAGGCGGAACGACAGGGCGATGTCGTGGTCGAAGATTTCGGCGTTCTGGGCCCAGGTGATCACGGTGCGCGGGCTCATGACGGTGCTGATGTCGCCGTTCATGAAGGCGTTGCGGGTCATGTCAGCCACGCGGACCATGGCCGAGATCGTGCGGCGGCCCTCGACCGTGTCGTAGGACGGGTTCTTGGCCAGCACGATGGCGGCCTCGACGTCGTGTTCCAGATAGTTGAGCGTCGTGACGATGCTCCAGCGGTCCATCTGGCCCTGATTGATCTGCTGGGTGCCGTGATAGAGGCCCGTGGTGTCGCCCAGACCGATGGTGTTGGTCGTCGAGAACAGCCGGAAATACGGATTGGCGCGGATCACGCGGTTCTGGTCCAGCAGGGTCAGCTTGCCGCCGGCCTCGAGCACGCGCTGGATCACGAACATCACGTCGGGGCGACCGGCGTCATATTCGTCGAACACCAGGGCGATCGGGCGCTGCAGCGACCAGGGCAGAATGCCTTCGCGGAATTCGGTGACCTGCTTGCCTTCCTTCAGGACGATGGCGTCCTTGCCGACCAGGTCGATCCGGCTGATGTGGCTGTCGAGGTTGACGCGCACCAGCGGCCAGTTCAGGCGGGCGGCGATCTGCTCGATGTGGGTCGACTTGCCGGTGCCGTGATAGCCTTGGACCATCACGCGACGATCGTTGGCGAAGCCGGCGCAGATGGCCTTGGTCGTCTGCGGATCGAATTTGTACGACGGATCGATATCCGGCACGTGGCTGTCGCGATGGCTGAAGGCTGGAACCTTCATGTCGCTGTCGACGCCGAACGCGTCGCGGAGCGTCACCCACTTGTCGGGGACCAGGGTGATCAGGGGATCGGCGGCGGAGCTGGTTTCGGCGAACTCGGGCATGTCTATCCGCTTACCGCCTTGACGTGGGGGAGGGGAAGAGCGGAGGCCGCCTGATCCTCAAAAAAGGCGTTCAAACGCGAACGCCCCGGACGGCGGGGGCCATCCGGGGCGAACAGCCGGGTCGATCAGGACCTAGCGGTTGGCGATGATCACCGAAGCGATCAGGCCGGTGGCGATCGCGGCCATGACGTACTGGTCGTTCACGCGCTGCCAGCGATAGCCGCGCGGCGGGGCGCGCAGGCCGTGACGGTGATAGTCCGAGACGTAGTAGCGGTTGTCCCGGTAGCGCTGGTCAAGGCGTTGGCCCCGCGCCCAGCGGCGATGCTCGCGATAGTCACGGCGGTCGTCGCGATAGTCGCGGCGATCATCCCGGCGCTCGGCGCGGTGATCGCGGCGGTCGTCGCGGCGGTCGTCATAACGGTTTTGCTCGTAGCGGCCGTTGTCGCGGTCGTCGTAGCGCTGCGGCGCGGCGGTGGCGGCGGTCCCGGCCAACAGCGACAGGGCGAGAGCAGTGATGGCTAGGCGCTTCATGGCGGTCTCCTTTTCGATGACCCCAACCTAGTGAAGTCGATGTGGCCCCGACATGAACGGCCACGGTCAGCTCCCGTTCATGTTTCATTGACAACGTCTCGACCGCCGCCCGGGTCGGGAGCCAAGCTTGGCCTTGCGCGTTGGGACGGGATGAAACCGCTTTTCGCCTTCGACCCGCGCCGTGATCTGCCCGCCTTGCTGGGGGCCGCCCGGCGCGAACTGGGCGCGACCGCCGCCCTGCTGGTCGCCGCCCTGTCGGCCATGGCCTTTCTGTCGATCGCCGATGAGGTGGCCGAGGGCGAGACCCGGGCCATCGACCTGGCCATTCTCGACGCCCTGCGTCAGCCGGGGCGCCCGCGCGACCTGATCGGTCCCGACTGGCTGCACGTGGCGGCTGTCGACATCACCTCCCTGGGCTCGCTGGCGGTGCTGTCCCTGCTGATCCTGCTGGCTTTTTCGCTGCTGGCCTGCCTGAAGCGCTGGGGCGAGGGCCTGCTTCTGCTGGTCGGGGCCGGGGGCGGTCTGGCCATCAGTCAGGGCCTGAAGATGCTGTTTGGCCGGGAGCGTCCTGATCTCGACTATCGCGCCGTCGAGGCGGTCAACGCGAGTTTCCCTTCGGGCCACGCCATGCTGTCGGCGGTGGTGTTCCTGACCCTGGGCGCCCTGGCCGCCCGGTTTGCCGACCGCAGGCGGCTCAAGGTCCTGGCCCTGGGCGCGGCGGTCTTCCTGTCGCTGCTGGTGGGCTTCACCCGGGTCTATCTGGGCGTCCACTGGGCCAGCGACGTGCTGGCCGGCTGGTGTGTGGGCGCGGCCTGGGCGATGGCCTGCTGGCTGGCGGCTTTCGCCCTGACCCGCTGGCGGCGCGCTAGACGGCCGGCTTGACCTTGGGCCGCCAGGCCAGCTCGGCGGCGGTCCAGGCCGCCCCGGCCAAATCGATCAGGCCCATCAGAATCCAGGGACGCGGCAGGTTTCCGGTCAACACCAGCGCGCCGATCACCACGGGCGAGGCGCAGCGCAGGGCCACCGAGGCGCGCATATAGGTGCGCTGTCCCGTCCAGCCGGCGACGTGATAGGCCAGCGAATAGGCGATCAGCATGACGCCGAACATCCGCGCCCAGGGTTCGGCGGACGGATCGAGCGGCGACCTGAAGGCCTGGGCGGTATGGAAGGGCGCCAGGGCCAGGGCCGCGCCGGCGGCCGAGGTCAGATTGCCCCAGAACCAGATGCTCCAGGGCTTGCCGAACGGCGTCGGCGTCACCGGCGTCGGCGCGGTGGCGAGGCTGGGCCCCGAATCGGGGTCGGTCATGATGCGGCTGTCCCTCGCGCCCGTCCCGGCGAGCGCGGGCGGAGAATGGCGGCAGCCGGGGTCTGCCGCAAGAGGCAGGCTTCAGGTGGTCAGACCGGCCTTTTGCAGCGTCTTGTAGGCCTTGATCACGCGCTGCAGCTTGTGCTCGGCGCTGCGGTCGCCGCCGTTCACGTCGGGGTGGCAGCGCTTGAGCAGCTCCTTGTACTTGGCGCGGATCGTGGCGGCGTCGGCGCCGCCGTCCAGGTCGAGGTCGGCCAGGGCCACGCGTTCCAGCTTGCCCAGATGGCGGTCGGCGGCGGCGCGGTCGGCCTCGGCCTTGCGCTGCTGGGCCCGGAACAGGCCGAACGGGTCGGCGATGTGGCGGGCGTCGCGGGCGGCCATGGCGGCGGCCTCGCGCGAACGGCTGTCGGCCTTGAAGCTCCAGGTCGGGCGGCCGCCGGTGACCTTCTCGGTCTCCTGCTCGGCGCGGATCTGGGCTTCGTTCATGCCGGCGAAGAAGTTCCAGTTCTTGTTATATTCAGCCGCGTGCTTCTGGCAGAACCAGTAGTGCTCGTTGGGCATGTTGCGCGCCTTGGGCGCCCTGGCCGATCCGGCCAGCCGGCAGTCGGGATGGTCGCAACGCTTTTCGCCCGGCTTGAGGCCCAGCACGTCAGGCTGCGCGCTCTCGCCCTCCTTGGGGGGGCGAACACGGATGTCGAAAAACTTGGGGCGGTATTCAAACTCTTGGGCCATGCCCCCTAGAGTAAGCCGCAGCTATTTCCGTTCAAGGATTGACATGCGAGAGAGGGGCATGGGCAGCGTATCAGACATCATTCGAGGCAAGCTCGAAGCGGCTTTTTCTCCCTCCAGGCTGGACCTGAAGGACGAGAGCGACCGCCACCAGGGCCATGCCGGTCACACCGGCGCGGGCGAGAGCCATTTCAACCTCGTGATCGAGGCCCAGGCCTTTGCGGGCAAGGCCCGCGTGGCTCGACAGCGCATGATCTACCACGTGCTGGCCGAGGAAATGGCCGGGCAGGTGCACGCCCTTTCGATCATCGCGACGGCGCCGGGCGAAAGCTGACGCCAATCGTGACGACGGGGCTTGCGCGACGGCCCCGCGACTGATTGCCTCTGCCCCCGGCGCGATCAGGTCGGGCAGGGTTTTTGAGCCCTGATTCACGGTTTGGAGCGTGGCGGGGCCGGGGTTTGGTCCTCTCTTCGGCGTCGCGCTCCCGAAAGAGGGATGGCATGAGCGCCGACGACACCGCCCGGACGATCGAAATCGAGACCGCCGCCGCCCTGCCGGCCCTGCTGGCGCGGTCCTATGCCCGCTATTCGAACTTTACCGTCGCCGCCGCCGTGATCGACGAGCACGGGACCGTGCATCTGGGCGTCAATGTCGAGAACGCCGCCTATCCGTCGGGCACCTGCGCCGAGCAGACCGCGATCGGCGCCATGGTCACGGCCGGCTCACGGCGAATCGCCAGGGTGCTGATCGCCGCCGGTTCCAATGCGGTGGTGCAGCCTTGCGGCGCCTGCCGGCAGCGAATCGCCGAGTTCGCCGCGGAGGATTGCGAGATCGTGTCGGTTCAGGATGGCGTCGCGACGAAGCGCGCCCCGTTCTGGAGCCTGCTGCCCGACAGCTTCGGACCGCGCGACCTGGACTAGGCCATAACGGTCAGGCGGTCTGGGCCGCCAGTTCCTCGAGCACGCGGCGCAGGTCGGCTTCGCGGAAGGGCTTTTGCAGGACCAGCGCGCCGCGATGGCTTTCCGACAGGCCCGCCTCGCCATAGCCGCTGGCGAAGGCGAAGGCGAAGGGCACGCCGCGCGCCTTCAGGGCGTCGGCGACCGGAAAGATCGGACGGCCGCCCAGATTGACGTCCAGCAGGGCCGCGTCGATGTCGGACGAACCGGCCAGACGCAGGGCTTCCTCGATCTCGGCCGCGGGGCCGATGACCGTACAGCCCAGGTCGCTGAGCATGTCCTCGACCAGCATGGAGACCAGAGCCTCGTCTTCGACCACCAGGACCTTCAGGGCGGACAAGGACTTCATATCGTAAGCTCCGAAAAGCGCATGGAAGGCCCCGCGCAAAGGCTTGAGCTCACGCTATCACAGGTTAAGCCGTCGTCGCGCAACCCTTGGGCGACCAGCCGACTTTTCGCAGAGCCCGCGACCGCCGGCCAAACCAAGTGTTGCAACTGGCTCTCCCGCCCACGCCCGAACGGGGCTTGAAACGCGCGCGGTCGGCGCCGGTTCCTGTTGGCGGTCAGAAATTCACGCCTTCGTCCAGCTTGGCGCTGATGCGCAGGGCCGTGACCTGATTCCTCTGGCGGCGCAGGATCTGGAAGCGGTGCTGGTAGAAGATGAAGGTCTGTCCCGGCTCCGGGATCGTCTGGGCCTCGTGGATCACCAGGCCGGCGATGGTGACGGCCTCGTCTTCCGGCAGGTCCCAGTCCATGGCGCGGTTCAGGTCGCGAACCGTCACGTCGCCGTCGACATGCACCGAACCGTCCACCTGGGCGCGCACGCCCTCGACGCTGGTATCGTGCTCGTCGTCGATCTCGCCGACGATCTCTTCCAGGATGTCTTCCAGGGTCACCAGGCCCTGCAGGGCGCCGTATTCGTCGACGACCAGGGCGAAGTGGCTCTTGCGCTTGAGGAAGGCGTTGAGCTGGTCCTTGAGGTTGGTGGTGTCGGGAATGAACCACGGCTCGCGCAGGATGGCGGCGATGTCCAGGGCGTCGATCCCGCCTTCCGATACGGCCAGGGCGCGCAGCAGATCGCGGGCGTGCAGCACGCCGATGATGTTGTCGGGATCGTCGCGATACAGCGGGATGCGGGTGTGCTGTGCCTCCAGCGCCTCGGCCACCAGCTCGCGCGGCGGCAGGTCGGCGTCGCACATGACCATCGACTTGCGGTGGACCATGATCTCGGAGACGTCCATGTCCGACAGGTCCAGCACCCCGCCCAGCATCCGCCGGTCGCCGCTTTCGACCAGGCCTTCGGAGTGGTGGTACTCGACCGCGCCGCGGATTTCCTCGTGGGCGGCCAGCACGTCGACGGCCATGTCCAGCTTGACGCCGAACAGGCGCAGGGTGCGCCGCACGATCCACTGGATGGCGTAGATGATCGGGCCAAACAGGCGCACCACCAGCAGGGTGGGCCCGGACAGGAACCGCGCCACGTCGTCGGATTTCAGGATCGCCAGGGTCTTGGGCAGCACCTCGGCGAAGACCAGCACCAGCACGGTCATGGTCGCGGTGGCCACGGCCACGCCCCAGGGGCCGGGGATGGCGGTGGTCAGCACCGTGGTCGCCAGGGCCGAGGCCAGGATATTGACCAGGTTGTTGCCCAGAAGCACCGCCCCGATCATCGTCTCCTGGTCGGAGAGTAACTTGTTGACCCGCTTGGCGGGCTTGTCGCCCTCGCGCTCCAGCTGGTGCATCCGCGCCCGGCTGGCGGCGGTGAGCGAGGTCTCGGCCGCCGAAAACAGGGCCGAGATCGCCAGCAGGCCGATGACGATGGGCGCGAGGCCGAGGAGCGCGGTGAGGATCATGCGGCTGTTCTACGCCAGGCCGGCCCGGTGGGTGAAGGCCTGGACGTCGATCGTCAGGACCCGCACGCCGCGCGGGCGGCCGTCGCCGTCGGTCCAGTGAAAGGTTTCGCCGGCGGTCATGCCGATCAGGGCGGCGCCGACGGGGGTCAGCACCGAGATCCGGCCCTCGTCGATACTGGCGTCGCGGGGCAGGCTCAGGCGCACGCGGCGCACCTGGCCGCTGGTCAGGTCCTGGAACCCTACGGTCGAGCCGATGCCGACGAATGGGCAGGGGGCTTCTCCGGCCTCGACGATCACGGCGCGGGCCATCTCGCCGGCCAGCACGCGGCTGCCGGCGGCGCGGTCGGCGACGGCGTCAGCCAGGTTGGACAGGATCTCGTGGTCGGCCTCGGTCACATAGACGGTGGGCAGGGTTTGGGTGTGGGTGGGGAAGTTCATAGTCAGCTTTCTTGGGGGAATTTGAGCCTCTCCCGGCGCCTTGATCTCAAGGCCGCATGCGGGGGCTCGATGGGACGCGCCGTATGGCGCGAGCGTCGTCGGACGCGGATCTCTTGGGGAAGGCCCCGGCTGTCTCGCTACGAAGCCGCTTGGGCTTTCGAGGGTCGAAGACAGGTTTCGGGGCTTTTCAACGTCGCCCCGCATGGGGGTCTAGAGGCCTGCGTTCAGGCGTCCAGCGGCGCTCAGTGCGCCTCTGGTGGAGCAGAGATGGGAAGGAGGGAGGCGAGCGTCAAGGGGGGGGCGGCTTCATCTCTCCGCTCTCCCCGGCTTTCGCTGGAGAGAGCGGAGGGCAATCCGTCAGGCGTCGGCCTTCACGGCGTCTGCAGGGGGCGGGTGGGAAATTGGCGCCCATGCTGAAAGCGGACACCCGCTAGGGGGCGTCACGAGCCCCCAGCACGGTTGATGCAGACAGTTCCGGGGCCACAACGGCGAGGTCGTAGCCGCGGATGAGCGCGCGCCATTCAGGCGTCAGGGCTTCCAGATCGGCGCCGCGCAACTGGCGCAGATCCACCAGGAACCAGTCGCCCGGCGGCGTGTCCGATGGGCGGGCCAGCATCACGTCCTTGCACCAGTCGCTGTCCTTGCCGGTGGTCGCATCGAAGTTGTGCACGGCCACCGGGCGGCCGACCCCGGCATATCCGCCCAGCGCGCCTTTCGCGCCGGCGACGATCAGGTTGAGGGACTTCACGCCCTCTCCGTCGGCATGTTCAGCGACGAAATTGCCCAGGTCGCGCTGACCGAGCGGGTTGTAGCCCTTGTAGAGATGGTAGGCGCCGAACTTCATCAGTAGGCGCGCCTGCGGCGCCTCGGCGAAATGCGTCGCCAGCGTCCGCTTCATCAGCCGCGCCCTGCGCCCGTTCGAATCGCCGGTACGGGTCCGCGAGCCTTGATAGATGGCGCGTGTTTCGCGCAAGGCGGCGAACAGCGCCTTGGCCCGGGCGCCGCCGTCCTGATCGATGGCCGTCGCCGCCTGATCCAGCGTCTTATCGGTGACCTTGAGCAGGAACAGGTCGAAGGGTGAGCCGGAGGCCAGCGCGGCCTGCGTCGCCGCCCGCTCCTGTTCGGCCAGGGCCTCGATCTGGGCGCGGGCGAGCGGTCCTGGGCCGGCCGCCAGCATCTGTTCGAACAGATAGCCGCTCACGCCGAAGAACTCCTGGTCCAGCCCCCACAGCTTGAAGTCCGGCCCGGCGAGGCCCGCGCAATCGGCCGCCGTCTGACCTTCGTCGCGGCCGTTGAGGAAGGCCATGGCGTCGGGATGGGCGCGCATGAAGTCGGAAATCTGCTGTTCCCGGTTCGGCGCTCTCAGCCGTGCGTTGACCACGCCGGCCGCCTCCGGTCCGATCTCGACGACCATGGCCGTCAGGCCGCCGGGCGCCATCAATCGACAGACGTTCGTGGTGAAGGCGGGGATCTCGCGCGAAAAATGACTCTCGCCGACGAGGACGTACCGGCTGGTCTCTACGGCCTCTGATAGGATCGCGGCTCCCGGACCCGAAAAGCCCTGCGGCCGGACGGTCAGCGGCGATCCCGCTTGCGCCAGGCGCTCAACGAAGGTGAGCGGCTTTGCGGCCTCTGCGTGGGCGGAAGCCGCGCAAAGGCTTGCCAGCGCCAAGGCGGCCACAATCGATTTCAGATTCATATCGCTCACCCCCGTTGGATGAAGCGGCCTTACGGAGATCGCTGGAAAACCGCGAGTCAAATCGCGGCTACAACGCGCCTCTCTGCTTGGAGCGAGCGGATAAGGATCATGCCGCCAAGACGCTGACCCTCAGAATGTCGCCTACGGGGTCGGCATCACAAATCGCAGCCCGTCCGCAAAGCGGGCCTACCCCGCCGCGCCGTCCTCGACCAGAAACGCCCGCAGCGCCGTGCGGTCCACGTCCTTGGCGACGAACGCATCCCCGATCCCGCGCACGAGAACGAAGGTCAGGGTCCCGCCTTCGGCCTTCTTGTCTTGGCCGCAGTGGGCGACCAGGGCGTCGGCGTTGAACGGCTGAGGGCGTACATCGCTCATCCGCGTCGGCAGGCCGGCGGCCTTGATGGCGGCTTCGGCGCGGACGGCGTCCTGGCTCGGGCACAGGCCTTGCCGCGCCGAGAACCGGAAGGCTTGCGCCATGCCGACGCCGACGGCCTCGCCGTGTTTCAGCGCGTCGCCAAAGCCCATCTCGGCCTCGATGGCGTGGCCGAAGGTGTGGCCCAGATTCAGGAGGGCCCGGCGGCCGGCTTCCTTCTCGTCCTCGGCGACGATCTCGGCTTTCATTTCGACGCTGCGGCCCACGGCGCTGACCAGGGCGGCGGTGTCGCGCTCCAGCACGGCGTGGACATTGGCTTCCAGCCATTCGAAGAAGCCGAAGTCGCCCAGCAGGCCGTACTTGATCACCTCGGCATAGCCGCAGGCCATTTCGCGGGCGGGCAGGGTGGCCAGCACGTCGAGGTCGGCCAGCACCAGGCGCGGCTGGTGGAAAGCGCCGATCAGGTTCTTGCCGCGCGGCGTGTCGATGGCCGTCTTGCCGCCGACCGAGCTGTCGACCTGGGCCAGCAGCGTCGTCGGGACCTGGATGAAGTCGATGCCGCGCTTGTAGATCGAGGCCGCGAAGCCGGCCAGGTCGCCGATCACGCCGCCGCCGAACGCCACGATCATGTCGCCGCGCTCGAGGCCCAGATGCAGCAGGCGGTCAGAGAGATCGGCCAGGCCCTCGAAGCTCTTGGTCTCCTCGCCGGGCGGCATGACGATCATGTCGACCGAGATGCCAGCCTTTTCCAGCGAAACCGACAGCCGCTCGCCATGGTGCTCGCCGACGATCGAGTCGGTGACGATGGCGGTGCGCTTGCGCTTGAGCAGCGGCGCGATGTGGTCGCCGGCGCGGTCGATCAGGCCCGTGCCGATCCGCACGTCATAGGCGCGATCGCCCAGGCCCACGGGAACGGTGCGGATCATGGCTTGAAAGACTCCTGGTCCAGACGATCGCGCAGGGCGCTGATCACGGCTTCCACCGCCACGGCGTGCGGCGTGTCGCCGGTCTGAACATGAACATGGGCCTGGGCGTAGGCCGGATAGCGGACTTGCGCCAGTTCGGTCAGCACCTCGACCGGATCGCGGTTCTTGAGTAGCGGCCGGCTGTCCTTGCGGCCCACACGGCGGGCCAGAAGCTCGATATCGGCCTTCAGCCACACCGAGATCGCGTGCTCGTTGATCAGCGACCGGGTCTCGTCATTGATGAAGGCCCCGCCGCCGGTGGCCAGCACGTGCGGCGGCTCTTCCAGCAGGCGGGCGATCACCCGGCGCTCGCCGTCGCGAAAGGCCGCCTCGCCCAGTTCGGCGAAGATTTCGGGGATCGAGCGGCCGGCGGCGTCCTCGACCTCGTTGTCGGCGTCGCGGAACGGCATATCCAGCGCCTGGGCCAGGCGACGGCCCACGCTGGACTTGCCAACGCCCATCAGGCCGACCAGCACGATGGTGCGGTGGCGAAGGGGCTCAATCGAGGCGGCGTGATCGACGGTCATGATGCGGTCGCGGGTTTACACGAGGCTCGGCCCAAGCGCCAAGTTTCGCTGAACCCAAGTTTCGCTGAAGATGGCGTTGCGTCATAACTGGAGCATGATGTCTCGCATGCGTTCGCTTCCTCGCCGGGCAGCCGCCCCGTTCTTCGCCGTGCTGCTGGCCGCCCCGCTGACCGGAGTCGCCGTTCCGGTCCTGGCCCAGGTTCAGGTGCAGTCCCTGGCGCCGCCGGACCTGTTCTCGACCGCCGCCGCCCCGACCGACCTGGGTCCCGACCTCTGGAAGGACACCGCCCCCGACATCGCCCGCGATGTCTTGCCCAGGCTGGCCGCAAAGCCGCTGTCGCCCGCCTTCGCCGACCTGGCGCGTCGGGTGCTGGCGACCGGCGCCAACGGGCCGACGGGCGTGGGCAATGACCCCGATCTCGGCGCGGCGCGGGCCATGGCTTTGATCTCCCTGGGCGAGGCGGCCGGCGCCGACGCGGTGCTCGATCGCGCGCCCGGCGTGGCCAATAGCGCCGCGCTGTCGCTGGCGGCGGCGGAGGCGGCCCTGATCCGGAGCGATGACGACAAGGCCTGCCGGATCGGCGAGGCCCTGACCGTGGACCGCGGGGCCGGCTACTGGCTGCGGCTTCGCGCCTTCTGCCAGGCGCGCGCCGACCAGGTCGACGCCGCCCAGTTGACCTTCTCCCTGGCCCAGCAGCAGACCAAGGATGCTGACTATGCGCGCCTGATGGGCGCCCTGCTGAGCGGTTCGGCGCCGGGCGCGGCCAACTTGCGCAACGGCATCAACTACGCCCTGTCGCGCAAGCTGGGTCTGGATATCGCGGCGGCCTCGGCCACGGCGTCGCCCGCCGTGAAGCCGGCGATCACGCCCCCCGGTCCGCCGCCGCCACCCCTGGCCGGGCTGGACCTGACGGCGCAGGAAACCTCGGACCTGGCCTTCCTGCGCCAGGCCAAGGGCCTGCTCGCCTTTGTCGAGTCCGCCAGGACCTCGGCGCCGTCGATCGCCATCCTGGCCCGGACCGATGCGCCGCTGCGCGACCCCGTGCTGTTCGCCCGCGCGGCCCTGGCGGCCGGTGATCTGGCCACCGCCCAGCTGATCCGCTCGCGCCTGACCCAGGATCAGATCCCCGGCGCGACGATCACCGACCTGGCCCTGCTGGACGCCACGATCTCGGCCGCGTCGGGCAAGCCCGACAGCCAGACCCTAGACCGACTGGTCGAGCGCGGGGCCCAGAACGGCGCCAAGTCGCCGGCCCAGCCCGCCGCCCTGCTGCTGGCGGCGTTGGGTGGGGCGATGAGTCCCGAGGCGCGCGGCCAGTTCGCCAATTTCGATGTGGGCAGGTCCGCCGGCTCGGCGGCCAGGCTGGTGTTGATCGACGACGCGGCGGCGGCGGGGCTCAAGGGCGAGACCGCGCTGCTGGCCCTGTCGGTCGCCACAGAGGCGGGCGGGGCGGGTCCGGCGCCCGCCGATCGCGCCCGGATCGCGCGCGGTCTGGCCCGCGTCGGCCTGATGGCGGATGCCCGCGCCGTGGTGGTCGAGGGTCTTCTGATCCTGCAGCTGACCAAATGAGCGCCGCCGGCTGGGTCGACGCCTTCCTCGAGATGATGGCCGTCGAGCGGGCCGCCGCGCGCAACACCCTGACAGCCTATGGCAAGGATCTGGAGGACGCGCGGGGCTACCTGTCCCGCGTCGGCGGCGATCTCGATGTCGCCTCGGCGGAGAGCATCGAGGCCTATTTCCAGGACCTGGGCGTGCGGGGCCTGTCGCCCGCCACAGCCGCCCGCCGGCGCTCGGCCGTACGGCAGTTCTATCGCTTCGTACTGGAAGAGGGCTGGCGAACCGACGATCCCTCGCGCCGGGTGGCCGCGCCCAAGGCCGGCCGGCCCTTGCCCAAGGTGCTGTCGCGCGGCGAGGTCGACGCCCTGATCGCGGCGGCGGCCCGCAAGGACGGCGGCCAGGGCCTGCGTCTGGCCTGCATGATCGAGCTGCTCTACGCCTCAGGCCTGCGCATCTCGGAATTGCTGTCCCTGCCGCTCAACGCCCTGGCCCGCGATCCGGCGTTCCTGACCGTGAAGGGCAAGGGCGGCAAGGAAAGGCTGGCCCCGTTGAACCCTCCCGCACGAACGGCGGTGAAGGCCTATTTGGAGGTAAGGCCGCAATTTCTGCCAAGGGGCGTGAAAGACAGTCCGTGGCTGTTCCCCTCGCGCGGCGCGTCTGGCCGGCTGACCGCCAGGCGGGTCTCGCAACTGCTGGAAGACGCCGCCATCGCCGCCGGCATCGACAGCGAGAAGGTCAGTCCTCACGTTTTGCGCCACGCCTTCGCCACCCACCTGCTGGAAGGCGGCGCCGACCTGCGGGTTATCCAGACCCTGCTGGGCCATGCCGATATCGGCACCACCCAGATCTACACCCACGTGGCGGGCGACCATCTGGCCCGGGTGGTCAAGTCCAAGCACCCGCTGGGCCGCAAGGGCTAGCTCTGCCTTGCGCCGGATGGCCGGGCTCTTTAGGAAGCCCCTATCCAATGTAAGGACTTCCCCATGTCGGACGAAACCCGCGACAGCAACGGCACGATCCTGGCCGACGGCGACAACGTGACCCTGATCAAGGACCTCAAGGTCAAGGGCTCGGGCGGCGTCACCCTGAAGCGCGGCACGCTGGTCAAGAACATCCGCCTGACCGGTGACACCGACGAGATCGAGGCCAATGTCGAAAAGGTGCGCGGCCTGGTCCTGCGCGTCGAGTTCGTCAAGAAGGCGTAAGGGCCGGGTCTATCCCCGCATCCAGTCAATGAACGCCCGCAGGGCCGGCGAGAGCTGGCGGCGGCTGGGATAGTAGAGAAAGAAGCCGGGATAGGGCTCGCACCAGTCTGGCAGCAGCGCGACAAGGCGGCCGGCGGCAATGTCGTCGGCGACCATCTCGCGAAACAGGAAGGCCAGGCCCGCCCCGTCCAGGGCGGCGCGGCGCAGCACCTCGTTCTCGTCGCTGACCAGGACGCCGGGCGGATTGACCACGACCAGCCGGCCCTGGCGCTCGAATTCCCACGGCCAGGGCTGGCCTGTGGGGCGGCGGCCCAGCAGGCAGCGGTGGCGCGTCAGGTCCTCTGGAGCCATCGGCGCGCCCTGTTCGGCCAGATAGAGCGGCGAGGCCACCAGCGCCTGGCTGGCCAGTCCGCCCAGCGGGGCGGCGATCATGTCGGCCTGCAGTCGCTCGCCCAGACGCACGCCGCAGTCGAAGCCGCCGGCGACGATATCGGACAGCCCGTCATCACAGACGACCTCGACCCGCACGTCGGGATAGGCCCGCAGGAAGCCGCCCAGGCGCGGCCCCATCAGCATGCGCGCGGCGGTGCGGGCGATGTTGATGCGCAGGCGACCCGACGGGCGGTCGCGAAAGCTGGCGACCTCGTTGAGCGCCTCGTCGATGTCGTTCAGGGCCGGCCGCAGTCGTTCCAGCAGTCGCTCGCCGGCCTCGGTCGGGGCGACGCTGCGCGTGGTGCGGTTGAGCAGCCGCACGTCCAGCCGGGCCTCCAGATTGCGGATCGTGTGGCTCAGCGCCGAGGCCGATACGCCCAGCACCTGGGCGGCCGCGCGAAAGCTGCGGCGCTCGGCCACCAGGGCGAAAACGGCCAGGTCAGGCAGCGGGCGGTGGTCCATTGCTGAATTTTGCTCAGGAGTGCGTTGAGACTGCAAGCGCTTATGCTGGAGCGGTCTCGCGCCCATCCTTGAGCCTGTCGTCAAGCCGTCCTCGACTTGAGGCCTCAGTCGATCTCAACAGGAGCTACCCCCATGAAGACGCGGAAACTCGGCGACGGTCTGGAAGTCTCGGCCATCGGCCTGGGCTGCATGGGAATGAGCTGGGCCTATGGGCCGGCGCCGGAAAAGGCCGAGACGTTCAAGGTGCTGGCGCGCGCGGTGGAACTGGGCGTCACCTCCTTCGACACCGCCGAGGTCTATGGCCCCTTCGTCAATGAAGAGCTGGTCGGCGAGGGGCTGAAGCCCTTCCGCGACAAGGTCGTGATCGCCACCAAGTTCGGCTTCAAGATCGCGGCCCCGGAAGCGGCGGGCGGCACGGCCCGGATGATCGGCGTCGACAGCCGTCCCGAACATATCCGGGAGGTCGCCGAGGCCTCGCTCAAGCGCCTGGGCGTCGAGGTCATCGACCTGCTCTACCAGCACCGCGTCGACCCCAATGTTCCGATCGAGGACGTGGCCGGGACCGTGAAGGACCTGATCGCCGAGGGCAAGGTCAAGCACTTCGGCCTCTCGGAAGCCGGCGCGGCGACCATCCGCAAGGCCCACGCCGTGCAGCCTGTCGCCGCCCTGCAGAGCGAATACTCGCTGTGGACGCGCGGCGTGGAAGCCGAGATCCTGCCGACGATCCGCGAACTGGGCATCGGCCTGGTGCCTTACAGCCCGCTGGGGCGCGGCTTTCTGACGGGCACGCTCACCACCGACACGGGCCTGGCCAAGGACGATTTCCGTCGCGGCCTGCCACGCTTCCAGGGCGAGGCCCTGGCCAGGAACCTGTCACTGGTCGAGGCCCTCACCCTGATCGCCGGGGAAAAGGGGATCACCCCCGCCCAGCTGGCCCTGGCGTGGCTGCTGCATCAGGGACCCGACATCGCCCCGATCCCCGGCACCACCAAGATCGCTCGCGTCGAAGAGAATGTCGGCGCGGTCGACGTGGCCCTGTCGTCCGACGACCTGTCGCGCATCGCCGCCGCCGTGCCCGAAACGGCCGTCGAAGGCGCGCGCTACAGCGAGGCGGGGCTGGCGATGGTGGGGCGGTAGGGAGCTATCCCAGCGTCGTCGTCCTGACGTTCACCGCGCCGTCGCAGGCGCCGCAACGCACCACCGGAACCAGTCTGGCGCCGCAGACGTGAGTCAGGATTTCCGGCGGGCCGGCCTCGCCCGACAGCCAGCGGTCGCCCCAGGCCATCAGGGCGGCGATCAGCGGGAAGAAGTCGCGCCCCTCCTGGGTCAGCCGGTATTCCCAGCGTTCGGGACGGGTCTGATAGAGGCGCTTTTCCAGCATGCCGCGCTCGACCAGGCGTGACAGCCGGTCGGTGAGGATGTTGCTGGCCACCTTCAGCTCGGCCTGCAGGTCCTTGAACCGGGTCAGGCCATAGAAGCTGGCGGCGACCAGATGGGCGGTCCAGCGGTCGCCAAGCACCTCGATCGAGCGCTCCAGCATCGGGTGCAGCGGCGCGCCGCCGGCGCCGTCCGCGGCCAGGACGTCGCTTGCCCGCCGGGAGTGACGGGCGCGTGGCGCGGGCTCCAGTCCGGCGCCGGGACCGGGCGTCAGGGTGATGTCGCGCACCTTCACCGGCGCGGCGCAGGCCTGGCAGACCAGGACGGGGCGCAGGGGCTGTCCGCAGGGTGTGTGGATAATCTGGTGCGAGGGGCAGTCCGGGTCCAGCCGCCAGCGCATCTCCCAGCCCAGCAGCATCAGGGCTGAGTCGTAGAGGTCCTTGCCCATGGCGGTCAGGCAGTACTCCTGGCGAACGGGTCTAAGCTGGTAAGGGCGCTTTTCCAGCACGCCGGCCGCCTCCAGCCGGCCAAGGCGGTCGACCAGCAACGAGCGGGCCATGCCGGTCATGGCGATGAAGCCGTCGAAGCGCTTGACGCCCATGAAGGCTGCATAGAGCGCCAGCAGGGTCCAGCGGTCGCCGATCAGGTTCAGCGCGCGGGCGGCCGAGCTCTTGCGGACGAGCGTCGGGAGCCGGGGGGCGGCTGGTGCGGTTGAGACCATGGCGCTTGGTGCGGCGCCGCGCGGCGGGCTGTCAACGCCGGGCATGGACTCCGCCGAAGTCACTTGTATAGTCAGACTGACTGGTGAGCGGCATGGGAGGCGGCCTTGGTCTATGTTCTGGGCGGGTGGCAGAGCGACTTCTCGGCCAATTGGAGCCGTCAGGGCCGCGACATGGCCGACGCCTTCGCCGAGGCGGTGGGCGAGGGGCTGGCCGCGACGCAGCTGGACCCCGAGGAGATCGAGACCGGCCATGTCGGCAATTTCGCCGGCGAGCTGTTCGCGGGGCAGGGTCTGCTGGGCGGTATGTTCGGTCAGGTGCATCCGGCCTTTGACGGGCTGCCGACGGCCCGCCACGAGGCCGCCTGCGCCTCGGGCAGCGTCGCCATCCTGGCCGCCACGGCCGAGATCGAGGCCGGGCGCTATGATCTGGCCTGCGTGGTCGGCATCGAGCAGATGCGCAATGTGCCGGGCCAGAAGGCGGCCGAGAACCTGGGCAGCGCCGCCTGGGCGGGGCACGAGTTCCAGGACGCCCGCTTCCTGTGGCCGGCGGCGTTCTCAGATCTCGCCGAGGAATATGACCGCCGCTACGGCCTGAAATATGAGCACCTGATGGCGATCTCGGAGATCAATTTCGCCAACGGTCGGCGCAATCCCAACGCCCAGACGCGCGACTGGCGGTTCGGGCCCGAGGCCTTTACCGAGAACGACGAGACCAACCCGGTGGTCGAGGGCCGCACCCGCAAGCAGGACTGTGGCCAGGTCACCGACGGCACGGCGGTGGTGTTCCTGGCCTCGGCCGAACGCGCCAGGGCCTATGCCGACAAGCGCGGGATCGCGCTGGACAGCATCCCCCGGATCAAGGGCTGGGGCCATCGCTCGGCCCCGATCAGCTATGCACGCAAGATCGAGAACAGCCGCAATGAGCCCTACGTCTTTCCGCAGGTTCGGCGCGCCATCCTCGACGCCCGCGCCCGGGCCGGGATCGCCCCGGACGTTTCGGGGGTCGACGCTGTCGAGACCCACGACTGCTTCACCGCCACAGAGTACATGGCCATTGACCATCTGGGCCTGACCGCGCCCGGCGAGAGCTGGAAGGCCATCGAGGCCGGCGATATCGCCATGGGCGGCAGGCTGCCGATCAATCCTTCCGGCGGCCTGATCGGCGCCGGTCACCCTGTGGGCGCGACCGGCGTGCGCATGACCCTGGACGCCTTCAAGCAGGTGACTGGTGCGGCGGGAGACTGCCAGGTCGAGGGCGCGAAGACGGTGCAGACGCTGAACATCGGCGGATCCACGACCACGACGGTGAGTTTCGTGGTGGGCACCTAGCGGTACCGAAGATCCTCCCCCTCTGGGGGAGGTGTCGGCGAAGCCGA
>CALRUN020000001.1:0-369663 GCA_943371355.1 Alsobacter soli | reverse complement strand
CGTCGGCGTGGTTGAAGGCAAAAGGGCGTGTCTGGCTGAAAGCCCGTCCTCTTCGACCGCCGGAGCGCGCTGGAAACGGCGAGATCCGGGTCCCGGTAAGGCCTGAAGAGGGCCACCCGACGGGAGGCTGACGGATAACGGTCACGCGGGGCGGACGGCTTCGTCGAAACGGTATTCTCTATTTCTCATCCGGACGTGGTCCGGACGCTCCGCGACCCTTTCCATCAACTCGGCGGTTTCCGCGCGAGGTCGCGGCGCCGTGTCACCCCGCCTTCGCCTTCAACCGCAATCCGCCCAGCAGCGCCCCGCCGATCACATAGGTCAGCAACTGATAGCCGCCATCGATCCACAGCAGCGGCAGGTTGCCGGCCGCGTAGAC
Source organism: Alsobacter soli (assembly GCA_943371355.1). Classification (GTDB taxonomy): domain Bacteria; phylum Pseudomonadota; class Alphaproteobacteria; order Caulobacterales; family Caulobacteraceae; genus Caulobacter. The sequence continues at coordinate 369,284 of CALRUN020000001.1, read as the reverse complement.
GTAGTCGAGGCTGACCACGGTCAGGGCGAAGAACACGCAGGCGGCCAGGGCCACCCTGGCGCCACCCACCCAGCTGCGGGCGTCCAGTCGGCCGATCAGCCAGTCCAGACCGATCAGAATGACGACCATGTTGATGAAACCCAGGCCCATTCGCCACTCGGTTCCGACAAACTCGGCCTCGGTCATTTCCATCGCCGCCATCCAGGCGTCGCTGAACACCGTGCCGTACCAGACGATGCCAATGATCTGTCCGACGACCAGGGCCGCGACGAGGCCCAGCCAGTTGATGTTTTTCATAGACGTGTCCCCCGATGGGGCCGGATCGTCCTGTCCGGCTCACCTTGGGGAAGGGAAACCGCATAACGATGTTTGGTCAATGGTCCGGCGCTTTTGTTTCGCGGCCCGGCCTTCTATATGCGAACGCCTGTTTCCTTGATCCCTGACTCCCCGGAAGATTTGCGCCTCATGGCTCGTATCCTGATCACCTCCGCCTTGCCGTACATCAACGGCATCAAGCACCTGGGCAATCTGGCGGGATCGATGCTGCCGGCCGACGTCTATGCGCGGTTTCAGCGGGCCCGGGGCAATGAGACCCTCTATATCTGCGCCACCGACGAGCATGGCACGCCGGCCGAGCTGGCCGCCGCCGCCGCCGGCCAGGACGTTGAAACCTACTGCGCCGAGCAGCACATCCTGCAGCGCGATGTCGCGGCGGCGTTTGGCCTGTCCTGGGACTGGTTTGGCCGTTCGTCCTCGCCCCAGAACCGCAAGCTGACACAGCACTTCGCCGAAGTTCTGGAGGCCAATGGCCTGATCGAGGAACGCGTCGACCAGATGGTCTATTCCATCGACGACAAACGCTTCCTGCCCGACCGCTATATCGAGGGCACCTGCCCGCACTGCGGTTTCGACAAGGCGCGCGGCGACCAGTGCGACAACTGCGGCAACCTGCTGGATCCGACCGACCTGAAGAACGCCTATTCGGTGATCTCGGGCTCGCGAAACCTGGAGGTGCGCGACACCCGCCACCTCTATCTCCTTCAGACGAAAATGGCTGACCGCATCAGGGCCTGGGTCGATACGCATGGCGACTGGCCCATCCTGGCCAGGTCGATCGCCTACAAGTTCCTGGATGAAGGTCTGATCGATCGCGGCATCACCCGCGACCTGGCCTGGGGCGTGCCGGTGGTGAAAGACGGCGCGCCGCGTCCGGGCATGGAAGGCAAGGTCTTCTACGTCTGGTTCGACGCCCCGATCGAATATATCGCCGCGACGCAGGAATGGGCCGAGGCCGAGGAAGGCCGTGACTGGCAACGCTGGTGGCGCACCGACGCCGGCGCCGACGACGTTCGCTATGTCGAGTTCATGGGCAAGGACAATGTGGCCTTCCACACGGTCAGCTTCCCGGCGACGATCCTGGGCTCGGAAGAGCCGTGGAAGAGCGTCGACATGCTCAAGGCCTTCAACTGGCTCAACTGGTATGGCGGCAAGTTTTCGACCAGCTCCAAGCGCGGCGTGTTCATGGACGCGGCGCTGGAAATCCTGCCGCCCGACTTCTGGCGCTGGTACCTGACCTCGAACGCGCCCGAGAGCTCGGACACCGCCTTCACCTGGGAGATGTTCGCCAGCTCGGTGAACCGCGACCTGGCCGACGTGCTGGGCAACTTCATCAACCGCATCCTGAAGTTCACCGAGGGCAAGTTCGACGGGATCGTTCCTGACGGCGGCGATCCCGGTCCGCTGGAAGAGAAGCTATTTGCCGACGTCTCGGCCCGCCTGGCCGATCTGGCCGAACAGATGGACGCCATCGAGGTGCGCAAGAGCGCCCAGGCGCTGCGGGCCCTTTGGGTGGTCGGCAACGAATATCTGCAGGAAGCCGCGCCGTGGACCGCGATCAAGACCGATCGCGACCGCGCCGCCGTCATCGTTCGCACCGCTCTGAATCTGGCGGCGCTGTACGCCAAGATCTCGGCCCCGTTTATTCCGTTCGCGGCCGGGGAGATCGCCAAGGCCTTCTCGCTGGACGTCCCGGCGGCCTGGCCGTCGAATGACGCGGCGGTCGAGCTCGACAAGCTGCCGGCCGGCCTGTCGGTGCGCGCGCCCGAGGTGCTGTTCAAGAAGATCGACGAGGACATGATCGCCGAATGGACGGCCCGCTTCGGCGGGGCGGAAGAGGGGTGATCTTCGTCCGCGACATGGGCCGCGCCGGCCGATGAGCAGCCTGACGCGGCTCAGCTTCTTCTACGTCGCGATCTATCTCGGGACGGGCGTCAGCCTGCCCTATATCGCCACCTATCTGCGCGACCGGGGCATGAGCGGCGCCGCGATCGGCCTGATCCTGGCCATACCGATGCTGGCCCGGCCGTTCACCGGCCCCGCCCTGGCGGTGTGGGCCGACGGCTTCACCCTGCGGCGCTCGCCGATGGTGCTGCTGTCGCTGGGCGCCGGACTGGGCTACGCGGCCCTGCTGATGGCGCCCGGCGCCCTGGGCCTGGCCATCGCCTGGCTGATCGGCCAGACGCTGCTGTCGACGGTTTCGCCCCTGGTCGACGTCATCACGCTGCGGCGGGCGCGCACCGAGGGGTTCAATTACGGCCTGCCAAGGGGCATGGGCTCGGCGGCCTTCATCGTCGCCAATCTGATCATGGGCGTCGTCCTGGCGGTCGCGGCGCCGGCGATCATTCCGATCTGGATCGCGGCGGCCGCTTTCCTCACGGCTCTGGCGGCCGCGGTGTTCGTGCCGCCCGAGCGGGTCCATGCCGAAGGCGCCAAGCCCGTTGGGTCGGAGCGCTGGAAAGGTCTCGGATCGCTCCTTCGCGACCGGACCTTCCTGCTGGCCGTGATGACCGCCGGCCTGATCCAGGGCGCCCACGCCTTCTACTACGGCTTCTCGACCATCCTCTGGCGGGGGCAGGGGATTTCAGAGCCGGTCATCGGCCTGCTTTGGGGCGTCGGCGTCGCCGCCGAGGTGGCCTTCATGTGGTTCCTGGAGCCCTGGCGCCGCAAGGTGGGGCCGGAAAAGCTGATGATCCTGGGCGGCGCGGCGGCGGTGCTGCGGTGGATTGCCTATGCCTTCGCCCCGCCGCTCTGGCTGCTGTTTCCGATGCAGCTTCTGCACGCCCTGACCTTCGCGGCCAGTTTCCTGGCCTCGCTGCGCCTGATCGAGAAACTGACCCCGCCCGCCAACGCCTCGGCGGCCCAGGCGATCAACTCGGCCCTGTCGGGCGGCTTCACCCTGGGCGTCGCGACCCTGTTCGCGGGGCCGCTGTTCGACGCCTTGGGGTCCTATGGCTATCTGGCCATGGCGGGCGTGGCGGCCTTGGGTCTGGCTGGCGCCATCGCCCTCAACCGCCGCTCCGGACGGGTTCAGATGTCGTAGTCGACCTCGCGGCCTTCCAGCCATTCGACAATGCGCTCGGCGGCCTCGACCGGGCTCATGGCCGTGGTGTCGATGCGAAGTTCGGGCGTTTCGGGAGCCTCGTAGGGGCTGTCGATGCCGGTGAAGTTCTTCAGTTGGCCTGCCCGGGCCTTGGCGTACAGACCCTTGACGTCGCGCTCCTCGGCCACGGCCAGGGGCGTGTCGACAAAGACCTCGATGAACTCGCCGCCCTCGAGGATCTCGCGGGCCATGCGGCGTTCAGCGCGGAACGGCGAGATGAAGGCGGTGAGCACGATCAGGCCGGCGTCGACCATCAGCTTGGCCACCTCGGCGACCCGGCGGATGTTCTCGACCCGGTCCTCCTCGGTGAAGCCGAGATTCTTGTTGAGGCCATGACGAACATTGTCGCCGTCCAGCAGATAGGTGTGGCGGCCCAGGGCGTGCAGGCGCTTCTCGACCAGATTGGCGATGGTCGACTTGCCGGCCCCCGAGAGGCCGGTCAGCCACACGACCTGGCCGCGCTGACCCTTCAGGGCGGCGCGAGATTGTTTCGTGACGTCCGTGTGTTGCCAGTGGATGTTGTCGGCCCGGCGCAGGGCGAAGTTCAGCATCCCGGCGCCGACAGTGCGGTTGCTGATCCGGTCGATCAGGATGAAGCCGCCCAGCTCGCGGTTGTCGGCATAGGCCTCGAACGGCACGGCCTGGTCGAGCGACAGATTGCAGACGCCGATCTCGTTCAATTCCAGCCGCTTGGCGGCGGACTTCTCAAGCGTGTTGACGTTCACCCGGTGCTTGATCTCGGTGACGCTGGCCCCGACGGTGCGAGCGCCGATCTTCAGCAGATAGGCGCGGCCCGGCGGCAGAGGCTCGTCATCCATCCAGACGACGGTGGCCTCGAACTGTCCGGCCACGGGGCTGGGCGCATCGGCGGCGACGATCAGGTCGCCGCGCGATATGTCGATCTCGTCGGTCAGGGTGATCGTCACCGACTGTCCGGCCACTGCCTGGGGCAGGTCATCGGGCAGGGTGACGATGCGATCGACACGGCTCTCGCGGCCCGAGGGCAGTACCCGAATGCGGTCGCCCGGCTTGACCACGCCCGAGGCGATCAGGCCGGAGAAGCCCCGGAAGTCCAGATTGGGCCGGTTGACCCACTGCACCGGCAGGCGGAACGGCTGGGCCTGCAGGTGGTCCTCGACCTGCACGGTCTCCAGCCAGTCCATCAGGATCGGGCCGTCGTACCAGGGCGAGGCCTCGCTCTTGCTGGCCATGTTGTCGCCGCCTAGGCCCGAGATCGGGATCGGCGTGAACACCGACAGGCCAATCTGCTCGGCGAAGGCGCGGTAGTCGGCGACGATCCGGTCGAACACCGCCTGGTCCCAGCCGACCAGGTCCATCTTGTTGACGGCCAGCACCACGTGCCGGATGCCCAGCAGGCTGACGAGATAGGAATGCCGGCGCGTCTGGGTCAGCACGCCCTTGCGAGCGTCGATCAGGATCACGGCCGCATCGGCGGTCGAGGCGCCGGTGACCATGTTGCGGGTATATTGCTCGTGGCCGGGCGTGTCGGCGACGATGAACTTGCGCTTGTCGGTGGCGAAGAAGCGGTAGGCGACGTCGATGGTGATGCCTTGCTCGCGCTCGGCGGCCAGACCGTCGACCAGCAGGGCGAAGTCGATCGCGCCGCCTTGGGTGCCGACCCGCTTGGAGTCGGCTTCCAGGGCCGCCATCTGGTCCTCGAAGATCATCTTGCTGTCGTAGAGCAGCCGGCCGATTAGTGTCGACTTGCCATCATCCACCGACCCGCAGGTGATGAAGCGCAGCAGTGACTTGTGCTGGTGGGCGACCAGATAGGCGTCGATGTCGTCGGCGATCAGGTCGGAGGGCTTGTAGATCGTATTCATCAGAAATAGCCCTCCTGCTTCTTCTTCTCCATCGAGGCGGACTGGTCATGATCGATGACCCGGCCCTGCCGCTCGCTGGTGGTGGCCAGCAACATTTCCTGGATGATCTGGGGCAGGGTGGACGCCGTGCTTTCCACGGCTCCCGTCAGCGGATAGCAGCCCAGGGTACGAAAGCGGACGCTCTTCATCTGCGGGACTTCGCCCGGCCGCAGCCGGAAGCGGTCGTCGTCGACCATGATCAAGCTGCCGTCGCGCTCGACCACCGGCCGCTCGGCCGCGAAATACAGCGGCACGATCGGGATGTTCTCCAGGTGGATGTATTGCCAGACGTCCAGCTCGGTCCAATTGGAGATCGGGAACACCCGCAGGCTTTCGCCAGGGTGCTTGCGCGTATTGTAGAGTTTCCACAGTTCGGGCCGCTGGTTCTTCGGGTCCCAGCGCTGCTCGGCTGAGCGGAACGAGATGATCCGCTCCTTCGCGCGACTCTTTTCCTCATCGCGGCGCGCGCCGCCGAAGGCCGCGTCGAAGCCGTACTTGGCCAGGGCCTGCTTGAGGCCCTCGGTCTTCCACATGTCGGTGTGCAGGGCGCTGCCGTGGTCGAAGGGGTTGATGCCCTTGGCCTCGGCTTCCGGATTCTTGTGGACCAGCAGATCAAAGCCCAGATCGGTGGCGACCTTGTCACGCAGATCGTACATGGCCCGGAACTTCCAGGTGGTGTCGACGTGCAGCAGCGGGAAGGGCGGTCGCGACGGGAAGAACGCCTTGGCCGCCAAGTGCAGCATCACCGCGCTGTCCTTGCCGATCGAATACAGCATGACCGGCCGCTCGCACTCGGCCGCCACCTCCCGCAGGATGTGGATGCTCTCGGCCTCCAGACGCTGGAGGTGGGTCAGGCGAGCCGGCGAGATGTCGGTCATGAGCGTTTCCGGCGAAGCGCTGGGCGCGATCGATGCAAGCTGGGTAGGGGCCAAAACAAGCGTCCGCAAACAGAAAAAGTCCCTTTCGTCGCCGGGAAAGGCGAGAGCGGGCTGTGTACTGGCGACCTAGGCAGCGCGGGGCCATGGGGCAAGCGTCGGAATTCTGGAGGCGCTGTCAGCTTGGGTGGCGCCGAGCTTGACCATCATAACCAAAAGTTCACTCGGCAAAGGCGCGAGCCTGTCGCATAACGCCGCTATCGCACTGTGGGTTGGGCCATGAGCTTTCTGGCGGAAATGCTGGCTGTCGTCGTGGTCTGGCTGTCGTCCGTGGCGCTGGGCCAGTTCGGCATCCTGCTCGATACTTCCCCCATCGCAAAGTCGCCGCCAGAACGCACGGTTTCGCGTTCGCCGCGCGGATCCGTGCAAAGTCCGGCGCCGGTCGCTCCGCAAAGCAGAGCGACGCCGGCCGTCTGAAGCGACGCCTCCACCTCTGCGACGACGTGAAGCCCTTAAAACTCAACCGAAGCCGCTTTGCGCGCGGGCTTTTCGCCGCTAGGTTCATTCTCTACGCGAAATAGGGGCAGGGCGCGCGTTGACTGTCTTCGCCCTTCGCTGACCGCCTTGGGACCCTGGCTGTGTATGAAGCCTAAGAAGCGCCAACCGCTCGATTTCTCCGCCGTCCCCGTGGAGGCGCCTGTAGAGGATCAAGTCTCCTCGTCCGAGGCCTCGTTTGCCGAGGACGCGACGGAGGCTGACGCCACTACGCCTGTCGATCCGCCTATGGGCGAAACGGATCTCGATCTTGAGATCTCGGCGCCGGAGCTGTCCTCACCCCGGGCGCGGGCAGCCTCGCGCCGGGGAAGGATTAGCGAACCTTCGCAGCCTTCGTTCGAGTCGTTGTCCGCCAAGTCGCTGGCGACCAGCGCGGCGCAGCCCCCGGCTCCGGTAGTCGAGCCTGAGCATAATTCGGCTCCGGCCCGGGCCGAGACGCGCACCGCCACGGCGGAGGTTCGACGCCCCACCGAGGCTTTCGACCTGCCGGATCGTTCAGAGCGCGGTCCCATGCCGGCGTTCCTTTTCTGGACTTTCGCGGTCGCTGCGGCGGCGCTTTGGGCGCTGGCCCCGATCGCATTCGCCCTTGGCTATGCTCGCGACGTTCCGGCCCTGAAGGTGGAAGGCTTCGCGCTGGCGGTCTTCGCTGGCCTGGCGATTGGGCCGGCCTTGCTGACCTTGTTGGGCGCCTATCTGCTACGGCAGGCGCAGGGCGTTTCGGCCGAACTGCGTCGCACGCGCACCCTCACGGATCGACTGGTTACACCAGCCGTTCTGGCCGCGGCAGGCGCTTCGGGCGCGGTGGAAGCCATTCGCGCGCAGATCGATGGCGCGACCCTGGCTGCTGACGAGGCGCGGGAACGCATCCTGTCGTTGCGCCAGTCGCTGGCGGAAGAGACCGCGAAGCTGGCCGATGCGGCCGCCGATTCCGCCCGCATGGCCAACCAGCTTGCCCAAGGCCTTGGCCATGAGCGTCAGGCGCTTGAAACCCTGTCTCTGACCCTCGACACCCGCTCGACCGCTGTCGTCGACGCTATCGGCAGTCAGGCCCGGATGGTCGCCGAGGCGTCCGATCTGGCCGAAACCCAGCTTCGCGAGGCCGAAGCCGCCCTAGCGGCCCGCGCCGCTGATCTGGCCGCCGCCGCCGCTGAAGCGTCCGACGCGGCTCGCGTCGGCGCCGAAGACATCTCGCGTCAGATCGCGCGCCTGGAAACGGCGGGGCAGGGTCTGGGCGACCAGATGAGCTCGGTCGAGAAGAACCTTGCCCAACAGCGGGCGGCGTTGGTCGCCGCCAGTCAGTCATTGCGGTCCGAACAGGAAGATTTTGCTGCCGAGACTGAGACCCGCACCGCCCAGCTCACTGAGTTTGTTTCCTATACGCGGGTTAGCGCCACCGAACTGAGCGATGTTGCGGCGATGGGGGCCGAAGTCCTGCGCGGCCTGATCTCGGCCGTTGCCGAGCAGTTCAGGGACATGGCTGAGAACGCCAAGGCTGAGCGCGACAGTCTCGTCGAAGAGACCAACAAGGTGCTGACGGCGATCTCCGACGCCGCCGCGGGACAACGCGAAGGGCTGGAGATCGAACTCAAGCAGGCAATGGAAGCCCTTGCCGCTTCGGCGCTGAAGGCCAGCGAGGGTGTTGACGCCCGTGTCGAGTCGGCGCGTGGCCGCGTCGATCAGTTGAACGAAATCGCCTTCGCGGCGGGGCAGAAGGCAGACACGGTCTTCGAAGCGCGCATGGAAGAGGCACGCGATCTGATCGAGCAGTCGGCCCAGATGGTCGAGCAGGCCGGAGCCCGCACTGCCCAGAAGCTGGCTGATGCCGTTGTGACCGCGCGCGGTACGCTGGGCGAGCTTGAGGCCATGCTGGATGAGGTCGGCCAACGCACGGCCGAGATGCCGGCAGAAGCAATGCAGAAAGCGGTCGAGGTTCGCGCCTCGATTGAAAAGGGCATCGAGGAACTGATGGCTGCCGCACGCCGCACGGCTGAAGAGACGGCGGCGATCGACCAAGCGTTCCAGGACCGCGTGCGTCGCAACTACGACGCGCTCAGCGAAGCCGCCGCAGCCATGGGCGGACCGGCTCCTGCTCGCCCGCCTCAACCGTCGATGACGCGCGCAAAGGCCGCTGCGGTCGCGCCACCGCCAGCTGCGTCGCCTTCGATGTCCGAGATGGATGACGACCTGCTGGCGGATGAGCCGGGACAGCGGCCCCGGCTGCGCCTTACGCCGACGGCGACGGACGATGAGTTCCGATCAGTCTTCGACACCGCGGGCGGTCGCGGTGGACCCGCTGCGCCTGAAGGTCCAGACGGCCAGAACTGGTCGTGGCGCTCCCTGCTTTCGGGGATCGAGAATAGCTCACCGGGCGACGCGGCCATGGGCGAAAAGCTTGCTGCGGAAATCTCGGCGATGGGTATCGACCCGCATGCCCTGTTGCCGCGCGGCCGGATCGACGAGATCGCCGCCGCCATCCAGACCCGAGACTCTTCCGGGGCGCGTGAGGTGGTCAAGCGCCTCGCGCCGGCGGCTATTCGCCGCCTTGTGCGGCGTCTGTTCTCGGACGCCACCCTGCGAGCCAATGCGGAGCGGTTCCTCAAGCGCTACGCGGGCATGATCGAGGAAGCGGGTGGTCAGGATCGCGAAGGCTTCCTGGTTGCGGCCTTGCTGTCGTCCGATGCCGGTCGCGCCTATCTGCTGCTGGACGCCGCCACCGGCGATCTGGCCTAGTCGCACGCCTATGCTGAAGCGCGTCTTCGACGTCGCCGCTGCCGCCTTGGGACTGTTGGTCCTGCTGGCGCCGCTGGCTGTGCTTTGGCTGCTGGTTCGTCTGACATCGCCAGGGCCAGCGCTCTACTGGTCCCAGCGGGTTGGCAAGGACTCGCGGCTTTTCTTAATGCCGAAGTTTCGGACCATGCGTATCGATACGCCCGAGGTCGCGACCCACCTGCTCGATGATCCCGACCAGTGGCTGACCCCAATCGGCGCGCCTTTGCGGCGGCTCAGTCTGGATGAACTGCCCCAACTGTGGAGCGTGCTGGTTGGCGATATGAGCCTGGTCGGACCAAGGCCGGCCTTGTTCAATCAGGACGACCTTATCGCCGCACGGTCGGCTGCGGGCGTTGACAGGCTTCGCCCGGGCGTCACCGGATGGGCGCAGATCAACGGACGCGACGAGCTCTCCATCCCCGACAAGGTGGCGCTAGACGTGGACTACCTGGCGCGACGCTCGTTCGGGTTCGATCTTGTGATCCTGATGAGAACGGTCTCCCCGGTTGTCACCGGCCGGGGCGTGACGCGCTAGTCAGGACTAGGCTAGATCGGCATAGGCCTTTTCGAGGGCTGCGGCGAAGGCAGGGGTTGCCGCCAGGCTCGGCGGGAACACGGTGTCCAGCGCCAGGAACGCCGCAACGTCGGCCTTGGTGTCGCCCGAACAGGTCGCGGCGATCGCGATGAGTTTGTCGGCCAGCGGATCGACGATCTTTTCTCCGGCCGCCGCGCGCAGGCGCACAAAACGCATCCAGGCGGCCAGTGGGATGGTCAGCCGGTCGAGCGAGCGGCCGGCCTCGAGCGCTTCGGTCAAGGCGCCCAAAATCCGGAATGGTAGCTTCTGCGATCCGTCCCACGCGATTTGCGCCAGCAGGTGCCGGATTTCCGGATTGCGGAACCGCTTGAGGATAGCTTCGGCATAGGCCTGTAAGTCCAGGCCACGCGGAGCCGTCAGCGTCGGGATGATATCCTCGATCATCAGATCGCGCGCGAGATCGGCCAGAACGGGGTCGCTCATCGCTTCAAACACGGTCTCGTGGCCGCGCAGGATGCCAGCATAGGCCAGGGTCGAGTGCACGCCGTTCAGCAGGCGCAGCTTGGCGCGCTCGAAGCCGCGCACATCATCGGTCAGGGTGACGCCGACACTGGCGAGGTCCGGCGCGTCCGGACCCAGAACATCCTCGACAACCCACTGGGTGAAAGCTTCGCGCTGGATCGGCCAGGCGTCGTGCAGTCCCGTGGCAGTTTCGACCCGCGACCGCAGCGCGTCGTCCGTGGCGGGCGTGATGCTGTCGACCATGGTGCGTGGGAAGCGGCCTTCAGCCTTGATCCAGGCAGCAAGCTCGGGATCGACCTTGGCGGCGAAAGCCATGACCGCCGCCTTCAGCCGCCAGCCGTTGTCGGCGAGGTTGTCGCAGGCGACCACGGCGTATGGAGGCAGACCGACCGAGAAGCGTCGACGCAGCCCTTCGACCAGATAGCCGATCGCGCTGACCGGCTCACGTGGGTGGGCGAGGTCATGGATGATATCCGGATGGCTTTCGTCCAGACCGCCCTCGCTCGACAGGCAATAACCCTTCTCAGTCACGGTCAAGGTGACCATGCGGGTCATGGGAGCGGCCAGACGCGCGAAAACCGCCGGCGGATCCTCGGGCGCGACAAGCACCTCGACGATCGAGCCGATGATCCTGAAGGTCGTTTCTTCGTCGAGCTGAGCCAGGGTGTAGAGGCCGTCCTGCGGCGCCAGCGCGTCGCGCACGCCGGGGCTCTTCAGCGAGACTGCGCAGATGGCCCAGCGTGGGTCCTTCTCCAGCAACTGGTCGAAATAGTAGGCTTGGTGGGCGCGATGAAACGCGCCGGGTCCGAGGTGGACGACGCCGACGGTTATCCGGTCGCGGTCGTAACCAGGCAGAGCGACGCCCGCAAGCGCGGCGGGGCTGCTGGTCGCGCGAAGACGGAGGGCGGAAGATACGGGAAGAGCCGTCACAGGGTCACACCACTTTTCCAGATGGCGATTTCACGCTCGCCGTTGAGTTCGGCCTTGGTGGCCTTGCCGGACGCAGTCTCGACGACGAGATCCATCAAGGCGTCAGCTGCGTCGTCCATGGATTGACCAGACAGCACCACGCCGGCGTCGAAGTCGATCCAGCCGGGTTTGCGCGCCGCGAGGCCGCTGTTGGAGGCGATCTTCAGCGTTGGCGCGGGAAAGCCCAGCGGCGTGCCGCGACCGGTCGTGAACAGGATCACCGTGGCGCCCGCCGCCGTCAGCGCCGTCGACGAGACCGCGTCGTTACCAGGGGCCTCAAGCAGGGTCAGTCCGTGAGGGCCCACGCGGTCGCCATAGCGGATCACCTCGACCAGGGCCGAGCGGCCGCCCTTCTGCACGGCGCCCAGGGATTTCTCCTCAAGGGTCGTGATGCCGCCCGCGATATTGCCGGGCGATGGATTCTCGTGGATCGGCTGGTTGTTGTCGATGAAGTAGCGTTTGAAGTCGTCGACCACCTGCACGGCGCTGTCGAATACCGCCTGGGTGGAGGCGCGCGCCAGCAGCATCTGCTCGGCGCCGAAAATTTCCGGAATCTCTGTGAGCACTGGTGTGCCGCCGGCGTCCGACACCTTGTCGGCGATACGGCCGACCAGGGGGTTGGCGGTAACGCCCGAAAAGCCATCCGACCCGCCACACTTGAGGCCGACCACGAGGTCGGAGACGGGGCAGGCCTCGCGCGCATCCTTTTCCACGATGGCGATCAGCTCCTCGATCGCGGCCAGGCCATCCTCAAGTTCGTCATCGACCATCTGGGTGGTGAACGAGCGCAGGCGCGCGGGATCCAGATCGGGCGCGCTGTCGAGTAGGGCCTTCAACTGGTTGTTCTCACATCCCAGCCCCAGGATCAGCACGCCACCGGCGTTCGGGTGAGCGGCCAGAGCAGCGATGAGCTTGCGGGTGTGTGACAGGTCGTCACCCAGTTGCGAGCAGCCAAAGGGGTGCGGAAAGGCGAAGACCCCATCCGTGCGACCGGCGAAGCGAGCATTGGCCTTTTCAGCAATTCGGCGGGCGGTGTTGGCGACGCAGCCCACGGTGCAAAGCACCCAGATCTCGTTGCGCGTGCCGACCCGGCCATTCAGGCGGCGATAGCCCATGAAGGTGCGGTCATTGGGGGGGGCGACCGGTGCGAGCGTTGTAGGCTGCCAGGCGTAACCTTCGACCCCCGAGAGCTTGGTCTCGACATTGTGGACATGGACGTGGTCGCCGATGGCGATGTCCATTGTCGCCCGACCGATCGGCCAGCCATACTTCAGCACATCCTCGCCGACGGCCGCTGCGCCGATGGCGATCTTGTGGCCCTTGGGAACATCGGCGCGAGCCAGAACGGATCGGCCGTGCAGGTCGAGCATTTCGCCCGCCAGGATATCGCGCAGCGCTGTGGCTACGTGATCGCGGGGATCGACGTCATGAATCGATTCGTCACGAACAGCGCTTTCCTGGGTCATTCCTGCCTTCATATGGCGACCATATCAGCCGCGAAACCTCATTCGGCGGAATGGTAACCGGTGTCAGTTTTGTTGCAAACGTCCGTTTCGTCCATTGGTGGCGACGTCTGCGCGTGTAGAGTATGACGAAAGAGAGCGCTCAAAGCTGCATGGAAACGTCGTGAATTCTTCAAAACCGCCTATGCCGTCGCAGGGCGACAACGAACCCGAGAGTGGACTTGAAGGCGGACGCAAGCGCGCCACGATCAATGACATCGCCAGATTGGCCGGGGTTTCCAAGAAGACCGTCTCGCGGGTGATCAACCAGTCGCCCTTCGTGCGCGACGAGACCCGGGAGCGGATTGAGGCGGTCATCGCTGAGTGGGGTTATGCGCCCGATCCCCAAGCCCGGGGCCTGGCGTTTCGCCGGTCGTTCCTTATCGGCATGATCTACGACAACCCCAACCCGCAGTATGTCGTGAACATGCAGCTGGGCCTGCTGGATGGCATGCGGGGCTCGGGTTTCGAACTGGTCGTGCATCCCTGCAACCGCGCCAGTCCGACGTTTCTGGCCGACGTCCGCACCTTCGTCGAGCGACAGAAGCTCTATGGCGTTGTGCTGCCGCCTTCCGTTTCGGAAGACGACCGTGTCGCCAAGCTGCTCAACGAAATCGGTTGTTCCTACATCCGGATCGCTTCGGTCCAGCTCGACAAGCCCGAGAACATGATTGTCGGCCATGACCGCATGGGTGGCGCGCAGGCGGCGCGACACATCCTGGATCTCGGCCATCGTCGTATCGCCTTCATCTCCGGTCCTGAGACTTTCCGTTCGTCGCATGAGCGGCGAGGGGGCTTCGAGGGGGCCTTGGCCGAACGCGGCATGAAGCTGGAGCCGAGCGACATCATTCAGGGCGCCTATACCTTCGAGTCCGGCGTGGCCTGCGGCGACGAACTTCTGGCGCGAACGCCTCGTCCGACTGCGATCTTCGCTGGCAATGACGAAATGGCGGCTGGCGTGCTGCAGTCGGCGCGTAAGGCGGGGCTGAATGTTCCCGCGGATCTCACCGTGGTGGGCTTCGACGATTTTCAGATCGCCCAGGCGGTCTGGCCGCCACTGACGACGATCCGCACACCCACCCGTGAGATCGGGCGTATGGCGGCCGAGAAGCTGATCGACGCGGAGCGGCGCGAGCGCCGTGAAGAGCGTGATCCAGCCCGCACCGAGCCGACCCTGATCGTTCGGGAGTCGTCGGGCCCCGCGCCTTCGGTGTAGTCTGACCTGACGACAGGCTGGCTTGCATCCAACCATGACACCGGTTACCAAGCGCGCGTCAGAAGCGGCTAACCGCAAAGCCGCCGGCTGGAGAGGAAGCAGGAGAAATCCATGGCCAGGCCCCTGATTTTCCACGAAGACCGGTTGTTTCCCGCCGATGAGCGGACGCGATCGATTGCCCGTGAGCTTTACGGAACGGTCAAGGCGCTGCCGATCATCAGCCCGCATGGCCACACCGATCCCAGCTGGTTTGCGACCAATGCGCCGTTCCAGGACGCTACCGACCTGCTGCTGGCGCCGGACCACTATCTGTTCCGCATGCTCTACAGTCAGGGGATCTCGCTGGACGCCCTGAAGGTGCGCTCCAAGTCGGGCGTCCCCGAGACCGATCCGCGCGAGGCCTGGAGACTGCTGGCTCAGAACTTCCACCTGTTTCGCGGCACGCCGTCGTGGATCTGGCTCAATCACGTGTTCAGCAAGGTGTTTGGCTTCGAGGTGTTCCTCTCGGGCGAAACATCGGATCTCTATTTCGACACCATCAACGAGGCCCTCGCGACCGACGCGTTCCGTCCCCGCGCCTTGTTCGACCGTTTCAATATCGAGACCCTGGCCACCACCGAAGGTCCGCACGAGAGCCTCAAGCACCACCACGCCATCCGTGAGAGCGGCTGGGGCGGTCATGTGATCACAGCCTATCGTCCTGACGCGGTGATCGATTTCGAGGACGAGCGTTCGCCGCGCGCCTTCGAGCGCTTCGCCGAGGTCTCTGGTCAAGACGTCCATAGCTGGCAGGGTTATCTGGAAGCCCACCGCATCCGCCGCGGCGCCTTCATCGACGCGGGCGCGACCTCGTCGGACCATGGTCACCCCACCGCCGCGACCGCTGATCTTTCCGCTGTCGAGGCCGAGGCTCTTTTCCTCAGCCTGGTGAAGGGCGACGTGACGCCTGAAAAGGCCGAGCTGTTCCGCGCCCAGATGCTGACGGAAATGGCCCGCATGAGCCTGGACGACGGGCTGGTCATGCAGATCCACCCGGGCTCGCATCGCAACCACAATGTCGGCCTGCTGAACTCGCATGGCCGCGACAAGGGCACCGACATCCCGGTGCAGACCGAATACGTCAAGGCCCTGAAGCCGCTGCTCAGCAAGTTCGGCAACGACCCGCGCCTGTCGGTGATCCTCTTCACCCTGGACGAGACCAGCTACAGCCGTGAGCTGGCCCCGCTGGCCGGCCACTATCCGGTGCTGAAGCTGGGCCCGTCCTGGTGGTTCCATGATAGCCCGGAAGGGATGATGCGCTTCCGCGAACAGGTCACTGAGACCGCGGGCTTCTACAACACCGTCGGCTTCAACGACGACACCCGCGCCTTCCTGTCGATCCCGGCCCGCCACGATGTGGCCCGCCGCGTCGACTCCTCGTTCCTGGCCCGCATGGTCGCCGAACACCGCATGGACCTCGTCGAGGCCCAGGAGCTGATCGTCGACCTGACCTACAACCTGCCCAAGCGCGCCTACAAACTCGACCAACCCCGGCCGACGCCTTCGTCGGTCCAAGCCGCCCAATAAGAATTCCGGAGCTCCAGAATGTTCAGCAAGACCTATCACGCCACCCATCCGGACATGATGTTCTCGGTCAGCAATGACGATCTGCGCGATCGTTACCTGATGGACGGCCTGTTCGCCGAGGACGGTATCGTCCTGCACTACAACCACGCCGAACGCTTCGTGGTCGGCGGCGTCGCCCCGATCTCGAAGGGCGTGAAGCTGCCCGATCAGACCGAGCCGGCCTCGGCCGCCGGTCACCCCTTCCTTGAGCGCCGCGAACTGGGCGCCATTAATGTCGGCGGCGGCAAGGGCAAGGTCACGGTCGACGGCGTCGTCTACGACATCGAGCCGCGTGACGGCATCTACGTGACCATGGGCGCCAAGGATGTGGTGTTCGAAAGCCTCGACGCCGCCAACCCGGCCCGCTTCTATCTGACCAGCCTGCCGGCCCACGCCGCCTTCGAGACCAAGAAGCTGGAATTCGCCAACGCCGTTCCGCTGGAGCGCGGCGCGCTGGAGACCTCCAACGAGCGCACCATCTACCAGTACATCGTTCCGACCACCTGCAAGTCGGCCCAGCTGCTGCTGGGCATGACCGTCCTGAAGCCGGGCAGCGTCTGGAACACCATGCCGCCCCACCTGCATGACCGTCGCTCGGAAGCCTATTTCTACTTCGGTCTGGGCGAGAACGACCGGGTCTTCCACTACATGGGCGAGCCGGACGAGATGCGTCACATCGTGATCGCCAACGAAGAAGCCGTGATGAGCCCGCCGTGGTCGATCCACATGGGTTCGGGCACCTCGAACTATACGTTCATCTGGGCGATGGGCGGCGAGAACCTCGACTACACCGACATGAACGTGCTGGACATCTGCCAGCTGAAGTAGGGGCCTCGGCCGACGCGCTCTCGACCTGTCATCCCGGGCGGAGCGTAGCGTAGACCCGGGACCGTCCAAGGCGCTTGCGCTTGCGGCGGTCCCGGCTTTCGCCGGGATGACAGCATTTTCTGACAGGAACACACCATGGCCAATCCATTCAGCCTCGAAGGCAAGGTCGCGCTCGTCACCGGCGCCAATACCGGTCTGGGTCAGGCCATCGCTGTCGCTCTGGCCGAGGCCGGCGCCGATATCGCCGCCGCCGGTCGCAGCGAGCCGACCGAGACCAAGGCCGCCGTCGAGGCGACCGGTCGCAGGTTCCTGTCGATCAAGGCCGACTTCGGGTCGATCGAGCCCGTGCAGCGCGTGATCGACGAGACCGTCGCCGGGTTCGGCAAGGTCGATATCCTGGTCAACAACGCCGGCATCATCCGCCGCGCCGACTCCATTGAGTTCACCGAGGCCGACTGGGACGCGGTGATGGACACCAACCTGAAGGTCGTCTTCTTCCTGACCCAGGCCTTCGCCAGGCAGGCGCTGAAGCAGGGTCCGGTCGACGGCGTCGCCGGCAAGGTGATCAACATCGCCAGCCTGCTGTCGTTCCAGGGCGGCATTCGCGTACCGTCGTATACCGCGTCGAAAAGCGGTCTGGCCGGCCTGACCAAGATCCTCGCCAACGAGTGGGCGACCAAGGGCATCAACGTCAACGCCATCGCGCCGGGCTATTTCGACACCAACAACACAGAGGCCCTGCGCAACGACGCCGATCGCAACGCCTCGATCCTGGCGCGCATCCCGGCCGCCCGGTGGGGCAAGCCGAGCGACCTTGGTGGCGCGGCCGTGTTCCTGGCCTCGCCGGCGGCGGACTACGTCCAGGGGATTACTCTGCCCGTGGATGGCGGTTGGCTGGCCCGCTAGCGGCATAAAACCACGCAAATATTTGATGGTAGCGCAACCATCATGCCGTCCGGGTTTTCCCGGACGGCGAAGCGCGCTAAGGGCGCCGCAACGTCAGCGCCCGATAGGGCAGGGCGTTCAGGTTCTTCCTTCTGTAGAGGCGCCTCTGGCGTCAGCGGAGCTCGCTCATGCGTAACCCGGCCCTGTCGCTCGGCGGTGATCGTCCCACCAGCCGTCACGTCCGCCAGAACGCCAATCTGCTGAGCGACCTGCTGTCCGAGGCCATCGCCTATCTGGAGGGCGAAGAGGCCGCCGCCCTGGTGACCAAGGCGCGCAAGGCCGCCGTCCGCGAGGACGAGAGCGGCGAAGCGCCGGTTCTGGATCACCTGTTCGCCGACCTCTCCAATGATCAGGCCGTCTTTCTGGCCCGGGCCTTTGCCAGCCACTCGCTGCTGGCCAATATCGGCGAGGACGTCGCCGGTCGCCGGCGCCATGCCGAGGCCGCCGCCCAGCCGGGCGACGAGCGTCCCCGCACCCTGGTCGACGCCGTCAACGTCCTGAAGGCTGGCGGCAAGACCGACGCCGACATCGCCAGGATCTTCGCGGCCATGAACGTGGTGCCGGTGCTGACCGCTCACCCCACCGAGGTGCGCCGCCGCTCGATGGTGGATCGCGAGACCGAGATCTCGCGACTGATGGCCCTGCGCCGCCACCATCTGCCGGCCGATCTGGAAAGCGATATCCGCGAGCGGCTGTTCCGCGAGATCGCCCTGATGTGGCGCACGCGCCTCTATCGCCCCGAGCGGATCACCGTGAAGGACGAGATCCGCAACGCCCTGTCGATCGTCCGCACCTCGATCCTGCCGGCGATCATCGACCTGTACGGCGACTGGACCGCCCAGATCGCCCACAACGCCGAACTTGCCCCGCTGCTGAAGATGGGCTCGTGGCTGGGCGGCGACCGCGACGGCCACCCGGGCGTCAATGGCGAGACCCTGAAGCTGGCCCTGAGCTCGCAGTCGCGGGTGATCCTGGACTGGTATGCCGGCGAGGTCCGCAAGCTGTGGTCCAACCTGGCGATCTCGACGGCCTATACGCCGGTCTCCGACGAGTTGATGGCCCTGGCCAGCCAGGCCCGGGACCCGTCGGTGCACCGCATCGACGAGCCCTATCGCCTGGTACTGGAATTGATCTTCGATCGCCTTTCGGCGGTGTCCCAGAAGCTGACCAACCAGTGGGTCGCCTTCGCCAACGAGCGGACGGACGTTGAGCCCTACGCCCATCCCGACGCCTTTGTCGCCGATCTGTCGGTGGTCATCGACAGCCTGGAGCGCAACGGCGGCGAACGCCTGGTCGGTACGGCCCTGCGGACCCTGGTCGAGGTGGCCAAGGCCTGCGGCTTCCACCTGATGAGCCTGGACCTTCGCCAGAACGCCGATGTTCACGAGCGCACCCTGCACGAGCTGTTCCAGCGGGCCGGCACCAGCATCCGCTATCTGGACCTGCCCGAGGAGGACCGCTGCAGGGTCCTGATCGAGGAGCTGTCGCACCAGCGGCCGCTGGTCTCGCCGTTCACGGCCTATGGCGAGGAGACGACGCGGGAGCTGGCGACGATGGAGGCCGCCGCCCAGGCGGTGCGCGACTATGGCCACGGGTGCCTTGGCGCCTATGTGATCTCCAAGTCGGCGACCCTGTCCGACATCCTTGAGCCGCTGGTCCTGCTCAAGCAGGTGGGTCTGGTCTGGGGCGGCGCGGCGCCGCGATCGTCGGTCAAGATCAGCCCGCTGTTCGAGACCATCGAGGATCTGGAGCAGGGCCCTCGCGTCCTGCGCCAGTGGCTGGAACTGCCGATCAGCCGCACCATCCTGGGCGACAAGCCGGTGCAGGAAATCATGCTCGGCTATTCCGACAGCAACAAGGACGGCGGCTATGTCGCCTCGCGGCGCGGCGTGGCGCGGGGCGCTTCGGCCCTGGCGTTCGAGGCCGACCGGATGGGCGTCGGCCTGCAGCTGTTCCACGGCCGGGGCGGCAGCGTCGGACGGGGCGGGGGGCCCGCCGCCGAGGCTGTGATGGCCCAGCCGGCCGGCACGGTTCAGGGCCGTATCCGCATGACCGAGCAGGGCGAGATGATCGCCCGCCGCTTCGGCGACCAGCCCACCGCCCGCCGCAATCTGGATGGCCTGGCCGCCGCCGTGCTGATGGCCAGTGACCGGCCCGTCGTGCGTCCTGATCCCAAGGTCGAGGCGGCGATGACCGCCCTGGCCCAGGCCTCGTTCGAGGGCTATCGGGCGCTGGTCTATGACGATCCGGCCTTTGAGGACTTCTTCTGGTCGGCCACGCCGATCGGCGAGATCGTCGGCCTCAACATCGGTTCGCGTCCCGCGTCGCGCACCGCCAGCCGCAAGATCGAGGACCTGCGGGCCATTCCCTGGGTGTTTTCCTGGTCGCAGTCGCGGTTCATGCTGCCGGGTTGGTACGGCTTTGCCTCGGGCGTCGAGCGGGCAGGGCTGTCGGTCGGCCAGCTGCAGGACCTGGCCGGCGGTTTCGACTTCTTCGCCTCCCTGCTGTCGAACATGGAGCTGGCCCTGGCCCAGAGCCACATGGACATCGCCGCCCGCTATGTGGCGCTGTCGTCCGACCCGGCCAATGCGAGCCGGATCTTCGAGACCATCAAGGTCGAGCATGAGGCGGCCCGCCGCCTGGCCCTGACCATCCGGGGTGGAACCAGCCTTCTGGACAACCAGCCGGAGCTGGCCGAGTCCGTCGCCCTGGCCGGCCTTTCGGTCGATCCGCTCAACCACCTGCAGCTGGAACTGCTGTCGCGGCGGCGGGGCGGAGACCAGGAAGAGGCGGTTCGGCTGGCGATTCAGCTGACCGTGGCCGGGATCGCTGCGGGCCTGCGCAACACCGGTTAATCACCGGGCGCTGAATTCTTCACGATTTCAAGGATCTAGGGAGTTTTCGCAAGCGCTTCAGGACGCTTGCCTAAACCACTGGTTTCTGATTATCTGCGCAATGACACCGGTGGCGCCACGAGCCAGTCTCGAAATGACACCGGTATCATTACGGTTCGGAACGACGTCGTCGGCCCGTCTCGTTGCGGCTCTTTTGAGCTCGCTCCTGCGCAAACTTCGGGGCGTCGGGTCTGACTCGACGCCCTCACTTTTACGAGGGCGGGTGACCGAAGGGATTTTGGGGAAGGAAACAAGGCGGCGCGAACGCGCCTTTGTTTGACGCAGCGGCAGCCACGCAGTGGCGTCCGTGCGCAACGCGGTCTAAACGATCGCCCTGAGCCAATACCGGCGAAATCTTCCACGCGACGGCCCTGCTTGGCGGGGCTGGCGCAAGAACGATCCTTTGGGAGGACTATGTGATGGTGAAAGATCGTATGGCGGTTCTGACCGCTATGATGGACCAGGGTGTGATCCCGGTTTTCTATCACCCCGACGCCGAGGTCTGTAAAAAGGTGATCCAGGCCTGCGCCGACGGCGGCGCGCCCTGCATCGAATTCACCAACCGCGGCGACTTCGCCAGCCACGTCTTCTATGAAGTGACCAAGCACTTCGCCACGGCTGACGAGCGCGTGATCATGGGCGTGGGCTCGATCGTCGATGCGCCGACCGCCGGCATCTACATCGCCAACGGCGCCAAGTTCGTGGTCGGCCCGATCCTCAACGCCGACGTCGCCAAGGTCTGCAACCGCCGCAAGATCCCGTATTCGCCGGGCTGCGGTTCGGCCTCGGAAATCTCGTACGCCGAGGAACTGGGCTGCGAAATCGTCAAGGTGTTCCCCGGCTCGTCGGTCGGCGGCCCGGACTTCGTCAAGGCGGTGCTGGGCCCGATGCCCTGGACGCGCATCATGCCGACCGGCGGCGTCGATCCCGACGAAGCCTCGGTCAAGAAGTGGTTCGGCGCGGGCATCGTCGCCGCCGGCATGGGCTCCAAGCTGATCACCCAGGAAATGCTCGACGCCGGTGACTATGCCGGCATCACCAAGAAGGTCCGCGAGACGGTGGATCTGATCAAGAAGGTTCGTGGGAAGGCCTAAATGACTGACAACATCCTCAACATCCGCCCGGCTTCGGAAACGAAGTGGGATTGTGCGTCCTTCGGTGAAGTGATGCTGCGCTTCGACCCCGGCTTCGGCCGGGTTCGCAACGCCCGCCAGTTCAACGTCTGGGAAGGCGGCGGCGAATACAACGTCGCCCGCGCTTTCAAGAAGTGCTGGGGCAAGCGCTCGACCGCCGTCACCGCCCTGCCGGTGAACGACCTGGGCTGGCTGGTTGAGGACCTGATGATGCAGGGCGGTGTCGACACCTCCCACATCATCTGGCGCGACTTTGACGGCCTGGGCCGCAACACCCGCGTCGGCCTGAACTTCACCGAGAAGGGCTTTGGCGTTCGTCCGGCCCTGGGCTGCAGCGACCGGGGCCACTCGGCCGCCTCGCAGATCCGTCCCGGCGAAGTGAACTGGGAAAAGCTGTTCGGCGAAGAAGGCGTGCGCTGGTTCCACACCGGCGGCATCTTCGCGGCCCTGGCCAGCAACACCGCCGAAGCCGTGATCGAAGCGGTCGAAGTGGCCCGCAAGTACGGCACCGTGATCTCCTACGACCTGAACTACCGCGCCAGCCTGTGGAAGTCGCAGGGCGGCAAGGAAGGGGCCCAGAAGGTCAATCGTCACATCGCCCAGTATGTGGACGTGATGATCGGTAACGAAGAAGACTTCACCGCCTGCCTGGGCTTTGAAGTCGAAGGCCTGGACGAGCACATCAGCTCGATCGACCCGGCCAACTTCAAGAAGATGATCGAGACCGCCGTAAAGCAGTTCCCGAACTTCAAGGTCGCCGCCACCACCCTGCGCAACGCCAAGACCGCCTCGGTCAATGACTGGTCGGCGATCCTGTACGCCGGCGGCGAGTTCTATTCGTCGATGATGCGCGAGAACCTCGAGATCTATGACCGCGTCGGCGGCGGCGACGGCTTCGCCTCCGGTCTCGCGTTCGGCTTCATGGAAGGCAAGGGCCCCCAGGCCGCCGTCGAGTACGGCGCGGCTCACGGCGCCCTGGCCATGACCACCCCGGGCGACACCTCCATGGTGCGCCAGGCCGAGGTCGAGGCCGTAATGAAGGGCAAGGGCGCGCGGGTCATCCGCTAGTCCAGGCGCCGCATCCGCGGCGGTCTCGGCTCTTCGGCCGGGATGACAAGATCGTTGAAGCCCCCGGTCGAAAGATCGGGGGCTTTTTCGTGAGCGGCGGCCAGGGCTCGCTGGCGTGCAGCCGCTTCCGCGATGTGGCGCTTTGTGATCGCGAAGCTCAGGCGTTTCACCCGCGCCCTGAGAGCCTTTGAGGCCCAGTGCTCTTCTGGCGCGAGGCGAGGGTGCATCAGGGCGCGGGTTTTGCTGCGCGGCATGGTGGAGGTTCCTTTCGGTCAGACGAGATCCTCCCCTCTCGGGGGAGGTGGCCCGGAGGGGCGGAGGGGGCTAGCTGGGTCGATGCCGAGAAGGCCCCCTCAGTCGGCTTTGCCGACAGCTCCCCCAGAGGGGAGCATCTTGATCAGACACGGCTTCTCGGCCTCGCGCTTTCGCTGCGAAGATCGGGGAGGGAAGCGGAGCGTCCGGGCCGCGCCCGGAGATGTGAAAAAATACCGTTTCGACGCAGATCAGACGCTCCGCGTGATCGCTTTTTCCGGCGGCGACCGGTTCCTGGGCGCTGTTAACGCCGAACCAGTCTCAGCCGCCGACGGCGGGCAGGGCCAGCAAGCCCCGTCCCGGACCGCGAACGTTTCCGCCCGCCTGCCGCTCTCGCCAACCCCGTACATCCCACGTCGTTTCTGTGCTGCAAGGCCGACCGCCGCCAGAGGAATGCAGAGTTGCGTTGATCCCCACACGGAGGGGCAACGCCGTCGACGAGCGCTCTCCGCTCGACCACACCCCAAGGCCGCGAAGGTCGCTGGCCGCGCGCCCTCCCCATCGCCCTGAGATGAAGACAGTATACGTCGGTGCGGATGTCGGGGGAGTTAGCTCGGCCCGGGCGAGGGATTTCAGCGGGTTAGGCGCGGGAAGCCGGGGGGATACAAGATCGACGCCGGATGCGGGCCGGATGAAGCCTTGCCCGGTGCGGGGTGCTAGACTGCCTGCTTCGAGTTGAAAGACGCCGCCCTTGATCGATCAATATGGCTGGTCCGACGCGTTGGCGCGGGACTTTGAACCGCACGCCCGCGCCGGCCACGCCCCGGGGCGCATCATCGTGCAGCGGCGCGGGGCCTATGTCGTGGCCACCGACGAGGGCGAGCTGCGCGCCAAGCCGTCCGGCCGCCTGCTGCACGAGGCCCGCGAGGCGGGCGCGCCCGTCGTCGGCGACTGGGTGGCGCTGACGGTGAACCTGGCCGAGCGCTCGGCCACGATCCACGCCATCCTGCCGCGCCGCACGGCCTTCGTCCGCCGGGCGGCCGACAGCGTTCAGACCCTGCAGGTGATCGCCGCCAATATCGATGTGGCCTTCGTGGTCACCTCGATGAACGCCGACTTCAATCCGCGCCGGCTGGAGCGCTATCTCGCCGCCGCCTGGCAGAGCGGCGCCCGGCCCGTGGTGCTGCTGACCAAGTCCGACCTGTCCGACGCGCCCCAGGCCCTGGCCGATGAGGTCGCGGCCCTGGCGGCGGGCTGCCCGGTGATCGCCGTCTCGGCCCGACAGGGTGTGGGCCTGGACGCCCTGCGCGGCCAGATCGCGCCGGGCGAGACCTGCGTGCTGATCGGCTCGTCGGGCGTCGGCAAGTCCACCCTGGTCAATGTGCTGTCGGGCGAGGAGCTGATGGCCACCCAGAAGATCCGCGAGACCGACGCCCGGGGCCGCCACACCACCAGCCATCGCGAGCTGATCCTGCTGCCCGGCGGCGGGCTGATCCTCGATACGCCCGGCATCCGCGAAGTGGGTCTGATCGACGCCGAGGAGGGGCTGGGCGTGGTGTTCGACGACATCGAGCGCCTAGCCGAGCAATGCCGGTTCCGCGACTGTGGCCACGCCAATGAACCCGGCTGCGCGGTGCGCGGCGCGCGGGAGAGCGGCGCGCTCGACCGCGACCGCTGGGCCTCGTTCCAGAAGCTGGGGCTGGAGCTGGCGGCCGTGGAGAGCAAGGCCGAGCGGATCGCCAAGGACGCCGAACGCCGCCGGCAGCTGACGCTGCAGAAGGCCTATCGGACGACGAAGAAGGATCTGCGGGACGGGTGAGGGGCGGGGCGTCTGGCCTAGCGGGACGTCGGCCCGTTCAGCTCGGGTCGGCGATCATGCCAACCTTAAGGTCGTTTGCCGTATAGACGCATTCGCCATCGGCCAGCAGCCGCCCATTGGCGAGGCCCAGCGCCAACTTGCCGCGCCGGACCTGGCGCAGGCTTATCTCGTACCGGACCACCTTGATGTCGGGGGTCACGTGGCCGCGGAACTTCACCTCGCCAACACCGATGGCTCTTCCCTTGCCAGGCGAGCCCGACCAGCCCAGCCAGTAGCCGACCACCTGCCACATGGCGTCCAGACCCAGGCAACCTGGCATCACCGGATCGCCAATGAAGTGGCAGTGGAAGAACCAAAGGTCAGGATTGATATCCAGCTCGGCGGCGACAAAGCCCTTGCCGAACTCGCCGCCGTCCAGGCTGATCTCGGTGATGCGGTCCATCATCAGCATCGGCGGCGCGGGCAATTGCGCGTTTCCGGGCCCGAAATAGCCGCCAAGGCCCGATTTCAGCAGGTCCTCCTTGGTGTAGTGGTCCTGTGGAACGTGGAAATCGTGCGGATTGGCCAAAGCGCGTCGTCCCCCAGTTTTCCCAAGGCTGCAACCATCCGGTGGAGCGCGTCAAGATTGAGCCGTTGCGCGCCAACAAGGCTAAGCCCGGATTCACCCTTCGCTTACCACCCTAGGGAACTGTTCCTAGAGACCTCGCGGCCTAGTTTCGCGGCATGTCGAACGTCGAATCCTTCCTTCAACAGCCTCTCGAGCGGCGCGCCGAAAGCCGCCGGGCCTGTCTGTTGCGCGGCGATCTGGTCACGGGCCAGGGGCGCGCCGAGCCCGTGGCGGTCATGGACCTGACGGCCTTTGGCGCGCGGGTGGCGATGCGGCGGACCCTGCTGCTGCCGACCCGCCTGCTGCTGCGCCTGACCCTGCAGGACGGCATGGTTCTGTACGACGCCGAGCTGCTGTGGCGGCGCGGCCTGGACGCCGGCCTGGCGTTGTCAGGCCGCCGCGAGAGCGGTTCGATCAGTCACTAGCTAGAGCGCGATCTCGCGACGCTCCACGGCGCTGCGCTGGGCGGCGTCGATCACTTCCATGACCAGCAGCGCTTCTTCCACCGGCACGGGGCTGGACGCGCCGCCCGTGATCGCGTCGCGGATGCCGGCATAATAGGCGCGATAGTCGCCGGGCAGGGGCTGCACAGGCGTGCTGACCGGTTCGCCGTCCTCCATCTGGATCAGGACGCCCAGGCGGGGATCGTCGCCATAGCCGGGCGCGCCGGGCCTTAGGCCCGCCTTCAGGTGGTCCTCCTGGGTGTCGAGCCCGCTCTTGATAAAGCTGCCGTTCGTACCGTGCACGGCCATGCGCAGGTTGGTGGCCTGGGTCATCTGGCTGGCGTGCAGCAGCACCCGCAGACGGGGATAGCGCAGCAGCAGGTGGAAATAGTCGCCGGCCACGCCGCCGTCCTTCTGGACCGCGATGTCGGCATAGACCGCCTCGGGTTTGCCAAACAGCACCATGGCCTGGTCGATCAGGTGAGGGCCCAGGTCCAGCAGCACCCCGGCGCCCGCCTTTTCACGCCAGCGGTCGCGAACCAGCGGGCGGTAGCGGTCGAAATGGCTTTCGTACTGCACGATCTCGCCCAGATGGCCCCGGTCGATCAGGGCCTGCAGGGTCAGGAAGTCGCTGTCCCAGCGGCGGTTCTGGAACACGCTGACCAGGCGGCCTACGCGCCGGCCGTGGTCGGCGATGGCGCGGGCCTCGTCCAGGGTGACGGCGAAGGGCTTGTCGATCACCACGTGCTTGCCTGCGTCGAGGGCAATGTGGGCTTGGCTGGCGTGCAGGGCGTCGGGCGTGGCGATGACCACCAGGTCGATGGCCGGATCGGCCACGGCCCGGGCCAGATCGGCGTTGACGACCGCCAGCTCCGGAAAGTCGGCCCGCACCTTGGCCGCGTCGCTGGACACCACCGTGTGCAGCTCCAGGCCCGGCGTGGCGGCGATCAGCGGCGCGTGAAAGGTCTTGCCGACGAAGCCATAGCCGACCAGGGCGACCTTGAGCGGGGCGGGGGACATGGGCGACTCCTCGAAAACCGTCGCTGGAAATAGGCCCTGGCCTGGCCTTGGGCCAGAAAAAAGCCCCCGACGCTGTGGGCGCCGGGGGCTGATGTTTCGGAAGGCGCTGAAGACCTAGATCTTCACCGGCTCCATCTTGGGGGTCAGCAGGTGAACCACCAGCAGGGCGATCAGATAGGCGCTGCCCGCCACGATGAAGATCGGGGTGTAGGTGCCGATCTGCTCCAGGACCTTGCCGATGTACTTGGAGAACACCATGCCGCCCACGGCGCCCAGCATGCCGCCGATGCCGACCACCGAACCGACCGCGCCGCGCGGGAACACGTCCGACGGCAGGGTGTAGAGGTTGGCCGAGAAGCCCTGGTGAGCCGCAGTGGCGACGCCGATGATCAGCACGGCCAGCCAGACGCTGTCCGCATAGGAGGCGAACATGACCGGCACGGCCAGCAGGGCGCAGATCAGCATGGTGATCTTGCGAGCCTTGTTGATGCTCCAGCCCATCTTCATGAACTTCGACGACATCCAGCCGCCGCCCACGCTGCCGACGTCGCTCAGCAGATAGATGGCGATCAGGGGCGGACCGAAGGTCTTCAGATCCATGCCGTAGCGCTTGCCCAGGAAGTCGGGCAGCCAGAACAGGAACATCCACCAGATCGGGTCGATCAGGAACTTGCCCAGGGCATAGGCCCAGGTCTCGCGCTTGGTCAGCAGCTTGACCCAGGGGATTTTCTCCACCGGATCAGCCTCGTCCTGCTCGATATGCGCCAGTTCGGCGGCGCTGATCTTCTTGTGCTGGCGGGGCGTGCGATACAGGATCAGCCAGATGGGCAGCCAGATCAGGCCGGCCACGCCGGTGACGATGAAGGCCATCTGCCAGCCCCAGGTCAGCACGATGGCGGGCACCACCAGCGGGGTGACGATCGCGCCGATATTGGTGCCGGCGTTGAAGATGCCGGTGGCGAAGGCGCGTTCCTTCTTGGGGAACCATTCGGCCACGGCCTTGATGCCGCCCGGGAAGCCGCCGGCCTCACCGATGCCCAGGCCCATGCGGGCGAAGATGAAGCCGTTGAGGCCGCGCGCGCCGGCGTGGGCGATGTGGGCGATCTGCCAGATGGCGAAGGCGATGCCGAAGCCCCAGCGAGCTCCGATCTTGTCCATGATCTTGCCCCAGACCAGATAGGCCACGGCGTAGGACAGCTGGAAATAGAAGACGAGGTCGGCATAGTCGCCCTCGCTCCAGCCGAACTCCTTGGAGAGGTCCGACTTCAGAATGCCGATCGTCTGCCGATCGACATAGTTGATGACCATCGCCGCAAACAGCAGGCTGACGATCACCCACCGATACCGACCGATCTTTTCGGAGGGCTCGGGGGTCTTGGGAATGACCATGGATACGTCTTCCTTACCCTGAGTTGTCGTTTTCTTATCTGGCCGGAACAGCGACGCAGCGCACCTGTCCGAAGGCGCCGAAGCTAACCGTTGCCGCGTCGCCCGCAACCACGTCGTGGATGCCGGTGCTGGCGCCGGTGGTGACCAGCATGCCCTTCTTCAGCGGGCGGCCGCGCGAGGCGACGTGACCCAGCAGGAAGGCCAGTGCGGCCAGCGGCGAGCCGGGGATCGAGGCCGCCGTGCCCTTGCCGACGACGACGCCGTTGATCGTGGTCTCGACGGCCATGTCTTCCCAGGCGATGTCGCGCCAGTTTTCCAGCACGGGACCCAGGATCTGGCCGTCATTGTTGCCGAAGTCCGAGGCCACGATGGGCGGACCCAGGACATTGATCGTCTTCAGCGGGCTGCCGGCGATCTCGACGCCCAGGATCAGCTCGCCCACGTATTCGGCGGCTTCCTCGGCGGTCCACTGGGTCTTGTCCTCGGGGGCGTCCTTGCCCAGGCGGACGATGAACTCGGCCTCGACGGCGGTGAAGCCGCCCTCGATGGCGCGGAACGGGGTCGGCGCATCGGCGGCTTCCCACAGGTTCTTCCTGAAGATGCAGCCGGCCAGGCGCTCGGCGCCCAGGCGGTCCTGATGCTGCGGCGGAACATAGCCCACCTTCCAGCCGACCAGTTCATCGGGCCAGGAATCGATGGCCAGGTCCTGAACGGCGTAGCCGTCGGCCATGGTGACAGGGAGCACGCCGCCCGGATAACCTGGGACGCTGACGCCCGCGAGGCGCGCCTTGACGAATTGGGGAGCTATGGACGCCGGTGCGAACACATCGCTCTCGGCCGCAGAAACGGTCACGCCGCTAATCCTCCCTACTATAACCCGATAGCCCGTTTCACGGGTCTGCGACGTCTCTAATGGAAACCGGTGTCATTGACAATGAGGGGACGAGACACCGGTGGACAGGACGATGCTGCGTCGTGCTTTCCGGGTTTTGCGCCACGCGGCCGGCCGAACCTGCGGCCTGATGCGCTCCATCGCTTGACAGGCGGCGCGACGGGTATAGCGTCAGGCAGTATTACGGATGTAATGAGTCATGCACATCACCTCGGCCGAAAGTCATGTCATGGAAGCGCTGTGGCGGCGTGAGCCGCTGACGGCCGACGAACTGGTGGCCGAGGTCGGCGCCAGCCAGTCGTGGGGCGAGGCCACGGTCAAGACCCTGATCAACCGGCTGCTGAAGAAAAAGGCCATCAAGTCCGAGCGCGCCGAGGGCAAGCACGGCTATCGGCCCCTGGTCGCCCGCAGCGTCTATGTCCAGGCCGAGAGCCAGGGGCTTCTGGACCGCCTGTTCGAAGGCCAGCTGGCCCCGATGATCAGTCACTTCGCCCAGCATCGCGCGCTGAAGGCCGAAGAGATCGCGCGCCTGAAGCGCCTGATCGAGGATCTGGAACATGGCGACTGAGGTCCTCACTCACCTGGTCTTCTGCAATCTGGCCGCCGGTCTGGCCATCCTGCTGGTCCTGAGCCTGCGCCGTCCCACCCGCGCCCTGTTCGGGGCCGAGGTCGCCTATCTGCTGTGGCTGCTGCCCGTGGCGGCGGGTCTCGCGGCTCTGCTGCCCGCCCGCGCCGCCGAGCCCGGCGCGGCGGCCGCGCGTCGCTTCATCATGTCGGGCGATCATGCCGCGATCCTGGGCGGCGTCTGGCTGATCGGCGTGTCGCTGGCCCTGGCGCTGCTGGTCTGGAGCCAGTCGCGGTTCATGCAGCGCGCCCGCTCAGGCCAGGCCGGCCCGGCCGTGGTCGGGGTTCTGGCGCCGCGCATGGTGGTGCCCGACGACTATGAGACCAAATTCACCGAGGCCGAGCGCGGGGTGATCCGGGCGCATGAGCGCGCGCACATCGAGCGGCTGGATCCGCGCGTCAATGCGTTGATGGCGCTGATCCAGTGCCTGGGCTGGTTCAACCCCCTGATCCATGTGGCGGTGCGCGAGGCGCGCCTGGATCAGGAGCTGGCCTGCGACGCCCGGGTGATGGGCCGACTGTCGCGCGAGCGCGGCCTGTATGCCCGCACCCTGCTGAAGACCCAGCTGGGCGCCCGCGCCCTGCCGTTGGGCTGCCACTGGCCGGCCGCCGCGCCGCATCCGCTGGAAGAGCGGGTGATCATGCTGACCCGACCCCAGCCGACCCTGCATCGCTCGGCCATGGGCGGGGCCCTGGTGATGGTGATGAGCCTGACCGCCGCCGTCGGCGCCTGGTCATCGCAGCCCGAAGGGCCGCCGAAGCCCGAGGCCGCGCCGGTCGCCTGGCCCGAGGTCGTGGTCTATGCGCGGATGTCCCTGGCCCTCGAGCCCTGAGTTCCGCGCGCCACGCGCCATGACCTGAAAGGTAATTGTGCGGCGTCCGCCCGCCCTCCTAGTTTGCGTTAGGCAAAACTTGGGAGACGGCGATGTCAGGCTTCTGGCGCAACTGGTTGACGGTATGGTGTTGGGCGGTCGGCGTGTTTGGCGCCGTTCTGGTCGGAGGCGGCCTTGAGGCCACCAGCGGGCCGAGCCGTCTGATCTTCGGTATTCTGAATGGCCCGGAGCCGCTGGAGCTGAACGCCCAGATGCGCTTCAGCCTGGCCGTCATGGGCGCGGTGACCATCGGCTGGGCCGTGACGGCGGCCGCGACGATCCAGGCGGCGATCCTGCTGGGCGAGCGCTCCGCCCCCATCTGGCGCGGGCTGGTCGCGGGCGTGCTGGTCTGGTTCGTGATCGACACGCCGATGTCGATCGCCACCGGCTATGGGATGAACGCCATCCCCAACCTGGTTCTGCTGGCGACGTTCCTGCTGCCGATCATCCGCAGCGACGTGCTTCGGACGCCGCGGACCTAGGCGCGTCGTCCGCGCGGATCTGCTGCAGCGACACAGACGATGGGGTCTCCCTCTGGGCCTGCGCCGGAGCGGAGACTTCCAGCAGCGACCTGGGCGGCGGGACCGGCTGGATCTCTTCGGCGGAGGCCGTCAGGGCGCCGACGAAGTCGTCGCGCCAGGCGGTGACGTCCTTGCGCTGGACATTGTCGAACAGGGCCTCCCAGCGCCGCTTGCGCTCGGGCAGGTCCATCGCCAGGGCGCGGCTCAGGGCATCGGAGATTTCCTCGGGGCTGTTGGGATTGACGATCAGGGCGTCGCCCATCTGCCGTGCGGCGCCGGCGAAGCGCGACAGGATCAGCACGCCGGGGTCTTCAGGGTCCTGGGCGGCGACATATTCCTTGGCCACCAGGTTCATGCCGTCGCGCAGGGGCGTCACCAGCCCCACCTTGGCGGCGCGATAGATGCCGGCCAGCTCGTCGCGGCGGTAGGACTTGTTCACATAGCGGATGGGCGTGAAGTCCATCTCGGCATAGGCGCCGTTGATCCGGCCGATCAGGCCGTCCAGGCGCGAGCGCAGATCCTGATAGGCCTCGACCTCGTCGCGCGACAGGGGCGCGATCTGCAGCAGCATGACCTCGCGGCGCATGTCCGGATTGTCGTGCAGGAAGCGCTCGAAGCCGATCAGGCGCTCTTCCAGGCCCTTGGAATAGTCCAGGCGGTCGACGCCCACGACCATCTTGCGAAACACGCTGTGGGCCAGCATGCGGTCATAGACCTTGCGGGCGCGCGGGCTCTGGGTGATGCGGGCGAAGTCCTCGGCGTCGATGCCGATCGGGAAGGCGGCGGCCCGGGTGGTCTTGCCAAACGCCGTCAGGTCGCCGTTGGCGGCGACAGAGCCGCCGACCTCGGAAGTGACATAGCCTTCGAAGGCGTGGCGGGATTCCTCGGTCTGGAACCCGATCAGGTCATAGTCGAACATCGCCTCCACCAGAGGCCGGTGGCGGGGCAGGGTGACCACCAGCTGATGGGCCGGCCAGGGGATGTGCAGGAAGAAGCCGATGCGGTTGGTCACGCCCATCCGCCGCAGCTCCCGCGCCATCGGGATCAGGTGGTAGTCGTGAACCCAGATCACGTCGTCGGGCTCGATCAGCGGCCGCAGGGTTTCGGCGAAGCGCTTGTTGACCCGGTCATAGCCCTCGCCGAACGAGCGGTCATAGGCGGTCAGGTCGACGCGGTAGTGGAACAGCGGCCACAGGGTCTTGTTGGCGTAGCCGTTGTAATATTCCTGATAGTCGCCTTCCTCGAGGTCGACCGTGGCGGTTGTGACGCCGTCGACCCGCTGCATGGCCA
Organism: Alsobacter soli; assembly: GCA_943371355.1. Taxonomy (GTDB): domain Bacteria; phylum Pseudomonadota; class Alphaproteobacteria; order Caulobacterales; family Caulobacteraceae; genus Caulobacter. Next base: position 336,817 of record CALRUN020000001.1, on the reverse strand, counting down.
ACTGGCCGGTGAACTGCGGCGTGGTCTTGCCGCTCCAGCCAAACCAGATGCCGGAATATTCGCGCAGGGCCGCGGCCAGGGCCATGGCCAGGCCGCCGACGCTGCCCTCGCCGTCGCCCTTTTCCGGGCTGGGGGGCGGGTTGACCCGGTTGGAAACGACGATCAGCCGGCTCATGCGGGCATCAGCGTCACGACGCCCTCCAGCCAGGCCGAGACAGCGGCGGTGTCCTTCAGCCGGTAGCTGGCGGCGGTCGGGCGCATGTCGCCCACCAGCACGCCATAGCCGCCCAGGCGCGCGGCGGCGGCGAAGCCGTCCTCGTCGGTCAGGTCATCGCCCACGAAGATCGGGGTCGAGCCCATGAAGGGTTGCTCGCGCAGGAAGGCCGCGACCGACTGGCCCTTGTCCTGGCCCGGTGTCCGCAGCTCGACGACCATGTCGCCCATCTGCAGCACCAGGCCGGTGGTGCGGGCGATGCGGTCGGCGGCCTCGATCACGGCTTCGGCGGCGTCGGGGGCGTTGCGATAGTGGAGGGCGACGCTGACGCCCTTGTCCTCGAACTGCAGGCCCCGATCGCAACGGGCCAGATCCCGCAACAGCAGTCGGGCGTCCGCGATGCCGGCGTGAGGCGAAGCGCTGATCACCTGACCCTCGGCGTCGCGCCGCACCAGACCATGCACGGCGGCGATCGGCGTGACGCCGCGCGCCAGGATGCGGTCCAGATCATCGAGCGCCCGGCCGCTGACGATGGCCACTCGCCCGTTCAGGGTGGCGGTGAGGCGCTTGATCAGCATGGCCCGGCGCTTGTCGGGCCCCACCTGCTCGGGGCGGGGCATGATCGGCGCCAGGGTGCCGTCCAGATCCAGAAACAGTGCGGCTGAAGCCGGCGGGAACGCCGGCGGGGCGGGAAGGTCATGGGGTCTCTGTCTCGCGTTTGACCCGGTTGTGGTCATCACCAGACGCCCCTCTTCAAAGCGGTACATGACCACTGAAACGCCAAGGCGCCGATTTCGATCCGCCACAAATGCGGCTCTGCTTGCGCGCGGCCTATCGCACCGACGTCCACGGCCGGCTCAGCAGCACCGCGCAATTGATCAGGCCGACCAGGGAATAGGTCTGCGGATAGTTGCCCCACAGCTCGCCGTCCGAAAACCCGATGTCCTCCGACAGCAGCCCCGCGGCCGTGCGGCGGGCCAGCATGTCCTCGAACAGGGCGCGGGCCTCGTCGGCGCGGCCGGCCAGATGCATGGCCTCGATCAGCCAGAAGGTGCAGATGTTGAAGGCGGTCTTGGGTTCGCCGAAGTCGTCGGGAATGGCGTAGCGCAGCAGGTAGGAACCCTTGCGCAGGCCGGCCTCGACCGCCGCCACGGTGGCGATGTTGCGCGGGTCGTTGGCGCTGATGAAGCGCAGGTCGACCAGCTGCAGCAGGCTGGCGTCCAGCTCGTCGCCCCCAAAGGTCGCCGCGAAGCGGCCAAGCTCGGGGTTCCACGCGGCGGCGTCGATGGTGGCGCGGACCATGGCGGCGCGACCGTTCCAGAACCGGGCGCGATCGGTCAGGCCCAGCTTTTCCGCCGCATTGCCCAGGCGGTCGCAGGCGGCCCAGCACATCACCGACGAATAGGTGTGGACATTGGCCCGGCCGCGAAACTCCCACAGGCTGGCGTCGGGCTTGTCGTGCAGCTGGAAGGCGCGCTCGCCCACCGGCTCCAGGGCCTCGAAATCGGCGACCGTGGCCTGGCGCAGCAGGCGCTCGTCGAAGAATGCCTGGGTGCTGGACAGGACGATCTGGCCATAGACGTCGTGCTGCTGGTGCTCGAAAGCCTGGTTGCCGATACGGACCGGCCCCATGCCGCGATAGCCGGGCAGGTCGGGGGCGAAACGCTCGGTCAGTTGCGGCTCGAACCCGACCCCGAACAGCGGCTGGATGTGCCCACCGGCCGCGCGGTCGACGATGTTGCGCAGATAGCCCAGATAGTTCTCCAGGATGTCCACAGCGCCTAGGCGGTTGAGGGCCTGGACCACATAATAGGCGTCGCGCATCCAGCAGTAGCGATAGTCCCAGTTGCGGCCGCTGTCGGAATGCTCCGGGATCGAGGTGGTCAGGGCCGCGACGATGGCGCCGGTTTCCTCGTGGACGCAGAGCTTCAGGGTGATGGCCGCGCGGATCACCGCCGCCTGCCAGTCCAGCGGAATGGCCAGGCCCCGGACCCAGGTCATCCAGTAGGCGGTGGTCTCGCGCAGCATGCGCTCGCAAGTCGAACCGACATCGGCGTCGAAGCTTTCGTCGGGACCCAGGAACAGCGCGATCGGCTGCTCCAGCCGAAAGGTGCGCTCCTCCAGGATGTGCGACACCGGGCAATCGGTGGTCAGCCGCATCGTCAGGTCCGAACACAGATAGCGGACATGGTTGGAGCCGGAGGTGATCTCGGCCGGCCGCGCGCCCCACTGGGCCGTGGGGCGCACCCGCACCGTGATCCGCGCCGTGCCGGCGACGGGGCGGATCAGGCGGATGAAGGCCGTTGGCCGGAAGATGCGGCCAAACTGCTGGTAGCGCGGGGCAAAATCGATGATCTCGATCCGCGCGCCGTCGGCGTCGGTGATTTCGGTGCGCAGGATCGGGGTGTTGCGCAGATAGGCCTGGGTGGTCGACACCGCGCCGTCGACGTTCACATCCCAGACGCCGGTCGCGGCGCCGCTCTTGGGATCAACGTCGCTGAGCAGGGCGCTGAACACCGGATCGGAATCGACGCGCGGCGCGCAGGCCCAGACGAACCGTCCGCTGCGGTCGATCAGGGCGCTGACGGCGCAATTGCCGATCGGAAACAGGTCAAGGTTCTGACGCGCTGGATTCTGGGGCGTTGGATTTTGGGGCACGCGGTCTCCGGACTGTGGCGAGACCTAGGGTCGGCCTGACGACACAACGGAAACCATCTGTGTGGCTTCCCGGTTCCTGCGGCGCGAAAAGAACCCTGGCGAGCGTCCGAGGGTTCGCCTTTCACGATACTCGCGTTGACGGAGGTGGGTGCAAACGGCCATCTGGGACCGCGCGGATCCTTCGCGCGGCAAGGTGTTACGAGATCCATTGGCGGTGAGCGGCTTGTCGAGACTATCATGCGCTCTGGCGGCGGGGGCGCTGTGGCTCCTGGCGAGCGGCGCGGCCCAGGCCCAATCCCAGAACCCTTCTCTGTCTGGCGCACGGCAGCCCCAGGCCGCACTGCAGCAGCCTCTGGCGTTCCCCGCCAACCCCTATGCCGTGACCCTGCGCGCCGACCAGATGGAACTGCTGGGCCGCGTTCTGGCCGAAGCGCCCACCCATGGCTTCGAGCCGGGCGCCTATTCGCCTGATCAGGCCCTGGCGCTGCTGGCCTCGCGCGATGTCAACGCGCGCCGGACGGGGCAGGGCCAGCTGATCGGCCTGACCCTGGCCTATGCCAAGGCCGTGCGTTCGGGCCGTTTGCCGCTGACCAGCTTCCGCACCGACTGGGGCCTGCGCCCGGCGGTCTATGATCCCAGCCTCGAATTCGTCCAGGCCGTCGCCCAGGATCGCCTGGGACCGTGGCTGGACACCCTGCCGCCGCCCTATACCGGCTATCAGACCCTGCGCCGGGGCCTTGTCACCTATCGCGACATCGCCGCGCGGGGCGGCTGGGCCATGCTGCCGGCGGGACCGGATCTGAAGCAGGGCTCGACCGATCCCCGCGTCGTGGCCCTGGAAGCGCGGCTGGCCGTCGAGGATCCGACCGTGGCCGTCGATGGCGTGGCCCTGTTCGACGAGGCCCTGACCCAGGCCCTGATGCGGGCCCAGAAGCGTTTCGGGCTCAATCCCACGGGCGTGCTCGACAAGAAGACGCTGAACAGCCTCAACACGCCGGTCGAGCTGCGCCTGGACCAGATCCTCGCCAATATGGAGCGCTGGCGGTGGTTGCCCCAGGTGCTGCCGGCCGACCGCATCCAGGTCAATATCGCCGCCGCCGTGCTGTCGGTGTTCCACCATGACGCCCCGACCCTGACCATGCGCGCCGTCACCGGCCGTCCCGGCGACGAGACGCCGATGCTGCAGTCGAACATCCACAGCATCGTGCTCAATCCGCCCTGGAACGTGCCGTCGTCGATCGCCGCCAAGGAGCTGTGGCCCAAGGAGCGCGCCAATCCGGGCTATTTCGCCCGCAATGACTTCATCGTCATCCCGACCGAAGGCGGCGGCTCGCGCCTGCAGCAGAAGGCCGGACCCAAGGCGGCTCTGGGCCTGATCAAGTTCGACTTCAACAATCCCTACGGCGTCTATCTGCACGACACGCCCAGCCGCGCGCGCTTCGCCAGCTTCAGCCGCCTGGCCAGCCACGGCTGCGTGCGCGTCGAAAAGCCGGTCGATCTGGCCCGCGCCATCATGGAAGGCGACGCGACCTGGACGCCCGAAGTGATCGACGAGACCATCGCCGGCGGCAAGACGGTCCGGGCCCAACTGCCCCAGCAGATCGCGGTCTTCCTGCTCTACTGGACGGCCTATGTGACGCCCGACGGCCAGGTCAATTTCCGCGAAGATCCCTATGGCTGGGACAAGCTGCTGGTGCAGCGTATCGCCGCAGCCCTCTCCGGCTCAGCTTGACCTTCGGGTCGGCATGGGGTGTCCTGACGCCAGTACGGTGTCGGGGATAGCGTGATGATCGCACGGCGTAGGCTTTTTCAGCTGGGTTTCAGCGCGCTTGGCGCAGCGGCGATAGGCCCGTCGGCCCACGCTCAGGACGATATCATCGGCGCGCTTCTGGAAGCGCAGACGCCGCTCACCGCAGCTCCCGTCGCCGCGATCCAGCCTGTCGTCGAGGCCGCCCCCAAGTGGGTCTCGCTGTATAACCTCCACACCGACGAAAAGTTGCAGGCCGTGTACTGGGAGAACGGAACCTATGTTCCCGACGCCCTGCAGGCCCTGAACAGGGTGCTGCGCGATCATCGCACCGGCGAGGTCGCCCCGATGAATGTCCATCTGTTCGACCTGCTGACCGACATCCATCGCAAGACCGAAACCAAGACCGCCTTCCAGATCATCTCGGGCTACCGGTCGCCGGCCAGCAACCGACTGTTGTCGGAACGCAGCGGCGAGGTCGCAAAGCGCAGCCTGCACATGGACGGCAAGGCCATGGACATCTATCTGGAGGATGTCGCTCTCGATCATCTCCGCGCCGCGGCGCTGGATCTGAAGCGGGGCGGCGTCGGTTATTATCCCGACAGCAAGTTCGTGCACGTCGATGTCGGGCCGTTCCGGCGCTGGCAGGGAAGTTAGGCCCGCGAGGGCAGGGAGCCTGGAATGAGCGCTGAGCGTCGCGGCAATCCGTTTGGATGGATCTTCCTGGGATTTGTCGTCGGCGTCATCGCCACCTTCGGCGTCATCCTGTTCCTGACCGCCGGCCTGGGCGGCTATGACGAAGGCTCCGACGAGATGCGCACTGCCGCCGACGATGCGGCTGCAGCAGCGCTGAACGCTGGCCCCGCCACGCCGGCGTCCGGCAAGGCGGAGGCGCCCGTCGCCGCCGTACCGCCGCCTTCGGTTGAAACGCCCGTCCGTCAGACGCCGCCGGTCGACAGCCAGATGGCCGACGACGCCGCCGCCGCGGGCATGACCTCGCGGGCGACGCCGGACCAGCCGACCAACTAGCGCTTTTCGGGATCAGGCCGCTTCGCTCTCGGGCGGTCGCACCCTTTGCGCCGCCAGATGCGCCAAGCGCGTGATGGTCAGCAGTTGCTGTTCCAGATCTTCGATCCGCTCGGCCTGCTTGATCACCAGCCGCTCCAGATCCTGCAGGCGTTCTTCGACACGTTCAGCCATGAGGCGCTCCGCGGTGACAGGCCCGCATGGGGCGCGCAACACCGCGGTCGGTCAAGTCTTTGGGTGCGATTGCACAATCTTAAGCCCGGCGGGCGGCGTCATCCCGGAACGTGGCTCCGGCCCGAGTTTCCGGCATGACGCGCCAGATCAGGACTTCGGGGCCGCCATGACCGGCAGGCTCTTGGACTTGGCCTTGTTGGCGTCATGCTGCTGGACCGGCAGCGGGATCAGGCCGCGCGATTGCAGATATCCGCCCCGGCCGGTGGCCGCGTCCGAGACGAACTCGTTGACGAATTCCTTGAGGCCCGGCGTAACGCCGATCTGGCCCTTCTTCACGTAGATGTAGAGCGAGCGCGAGATCGGATAGGCGCCGCTGGTGATCGTCTGGATCGTCGGCTTCACGCCGTTGATGCTGGCGGCTTTGATGCTGTTGGCGTTCTGCTCGAGGAACGAATAGCCGAAGACGCCCAGGGCGTTGGGGGTCTTCTGGATGGTGCCGATGATGGCGTTGTCGTTCTCGCCGGCGTCGACCCAGCCGCCGTCGGTGCGCATCGGCGCGACCTTGGCCTTGAAGGCCTTCTCGTCATCGGCCTTCAGCTTGGCCAGGACCGGCAGCTTGCCGGCGCCGCCCTCGATGCCCAGCTCGACCCAGGCGTCGCGGGTGCCCGAGGTGGGCGGCGGGCCATAGACCAGGATGCGGGTCTTGGGCAGGCCCTGACCGACCTCGCTCCACGACTTGTAGGGGTTCTTGACCAGCTGGCCGCCGCGCAGGGTCTGGTCGGCCAGGCCCAGATACAGGTGCTCGAGCTTGAAATTGTAGTCGGGCGACTTCTTGTCCATCGCCACGACGATGCCGTCGAAGCCGATCTTCAGCTCGACGATGTCCTTGACGCCGGCCTTCTTGCAGGCCTCGAACTCGGACTTCTTCATCGGGCGCGAGGCGTTGGCGACGTCGGGATATTTTTCGCCCATGCCGCCGCAGAACATCTTGATGCCGCCGCCCGTGCCCAGGCTTTCGACCTTGGGCGACTTCTTGCCGGTCTTCTTGGCGTAGTTCTCGGCCACGCGGGTCGAGAACGGGAAGACGGTCGAGGAGCCTGCGGCCCATACATAGTCGCGCGCGGCATAGGCGGTGTCGGCGGCGGCCAGCAGCGCGAGGGCGGCGGCGGCTCCAAGAAGCTTGGTCATGGTGATCGATCCGGATTCTGCGAGGTCAGACGGGAGAACGCGCGGCGTTCAAACATGTTCTGTCGAACTATATCAAGGTTTTACGACAGTCGGCGATGTAGAAATCTGTATGCGGATCAAGGGCGCGAGGTGGCTTGTCGCGCCTTGCACCGACCTCTTCATGGCTGTCGCGGCTGCGGCGTTGCGCCTCTCGCCGGGCGAGCGCGCTGGCCCTATATGGGGGCTGCTGTATCCTGTAGCTTCCCGCCCTGAATCAGACGCCGACCCGTGCGGCCAGAATTGAATCGAGTCTCCGTGGCGCCTCCGACCAAAGCCATCATTCTCAGCGCCGGCCAGGGCAAGCGTCTGTCCCCTCTGACCGACACGCGTCCCAAGTGCCTGGTCGAGCTGTCCGGCCGCACCGTGCTGCACTGGCAGCTGCGCCATCTGCGTCAGGCCGGCATCACCGAGGTGGTGGTCGTCACCGGCTTCGCGGCCGACACCGTCGAGGCCGAGATCGCGGGCCTGGACCTGCCCGGCATGGCCGTGCGCACCCTGTTCAACCCGTTCTTCGGCCTGACCGACAACCTGGCCACCTGCTGGCTGGCGCGCGGCGAGATGGTCGGCGACTTCCTGCTGCTGAACGGCGACACCCTGTTCGAGCCCGCCATCGCCGAGCGCCTGATCGCCGCCCCGCCGGCCCCGATCACCGTCACCATCGACCGCAAGGGCGGCTACGACGCCGACGACATGAAGGTGGCGACCGAAGGCCTGTCCCTGCGCGCCATCGGCAAGACCATCGAGACCTATGACGCCGAGTCTATCGGCTTCCTGCGCTTCGACGCGGAAGGGGCGGCCCTGTTCACCTCGATCGTCGACGCCGCCCTGCGCACGCCGGAAGGCCTGAAGCGCTGGTATCTCAGCGTGATCAACCAGATCGCCCAGGAGTACGACGTGGTCCGGGTGCAGTCGATCCAGGGCCTGGACTGGGCCGAGATGGACTTCCCCGAAGACCTGCCGCGCAATCGCGAGCTGGCGGCCTCGTGGGTGGCGGAGCTGGTGGAGGCGTAAGGTCGCTCCGGTCTATTTGTAGGCCGGAATGATCCCGCCCAGGCGCTTGCCCATTTCCTCGGCCAGGGCCTGCACGCCGTTCAGCGGTCGCATCATGACCTCGAAATCGACGATCTGGCCGTCTGCGTCGAAGCGGACGAAGTCGATTCCCTTGACCGCCTTGTCGCCGACCATGGCGCTGAACTCGAGCACGACGTTGAGCCCGTCGTCGGTCGTGGCCTGCCGGTGATAGGCGAAGTCGGCGAACACGGTCAGCACCGTGCTCAGCGCCAGCACCACGGCGTCTGCGCTCCTGTAGGGCTTGAAGGCTACCGGCGAGCGGAACGTCGCGTCGGGATGGACGATGGAGCGCAGGTCGCCGAGGTCGCCCTTGGCGACCATCTCATGCCAGGCCGAGAGGCTTTTGGCGGCGGCGGGGTGGAGTTGGGGCAGGTCAGTCACTGTGGTCCTCCCAAGGTTCGAGACGTTCAGCGCTCCACGATCGTCCTGACCAGATCCAGGTCCGACGGCTTGTCGACGTCGACCGCCGCAAGACCGTAGGACGAGCGCACGATGGCGGCCTTGACGCCGGCGGCCCGGCCCAGACGCTCCAGCGTCTCGTCGATGGTCATCAGGCCCAGCACGTAACGGCCCAGCATGACCGGGCCGAGCAGGGCGGCGATCTTCCAGGGTTGCTTGCGGAGGGCCTCGGCCTTGCGCCAGAAGGCCACGGCGTTCAGGGCGGTCTCGTTCTTCAGCAGGAACAGGTTGCAGCCCGAATAGCCGCCGTCCCTGAACCGCCAGTAGGTGCGCTTGGTCTCCGGCGCCGCCGCGCTGACGACAGCCTCCGGCGCCATCAGGACGGCGATGTCGGCGTCGCTTGGGACCTTGGCCAGGAACTCGGTGATCCATTCCGGCTGCAGCAGGGCATGGTCGACGGTCGTGACCAGCAGTGGCGTGCCCATCAGGCTGGCGCCGTCATGGACGCTCTGGCTGGGACCGCCGGCGGCGGGCAGGGGAGACGCGTTTGCGACGCCCGCCAGCGCCTCCACCAGCGCGATATCCGAGGTCGAGACCCCGATCCGCGTCGCGCCGGCCTGGTCGAGAGCCCGCAGCACCCGGCTCAGCAGGGTCTCGCCGCCCAGCACGATCAGGCCCTTGTGGCTGACGCCGGCATAGTCGGCGACCGGATCGATCCCGCCGCGCGAGCCCGCGAGGACGAGCGCCTGGAAGCTCAAAGCGCCTTCTCGTAGAGGCGATAGGTCTTGTAGATCGTCGCGCCCATGGCTTCGGAAATCCGCCGCATCGGCATGTTCTCCTCCAGCACCCACGAGAACTCGAACTTGGTATAGCCCAGGGCCAGCGAGGCGTTGCGGCCCGCGTTCATCAGGTGGAAGGGCAGCAGCTGGCCGCGCATCGTGTCGGCGAACTTGCGCTTCACGCCCATCAGCGGCACCCGCGCCGACTTCACGCCCCTGACCTTCAGCCGCCATAGCAGCTTGGCCCAGCCGAACGGCAACAGCTTGCCCTTCAGGTCGCGGATGGCCTCGTTGACGTTTGGCAGCAGCACGATGAAGCCCGCGGGCTCGCCGTCGATCTCGGCGAACAGGGTCATCTTCTTCTCGATGACAGGTTTGAGGGCCTTGGCCAGTTGCCGGGTCTCGGCCTCGGTGGTGGGTACGAAGCCCCAGTTGCCGGCCCAGGCGTCGTTCAGGATCGCCGTCAGCGAGACGACCTCCTCGTCATAGCGGCTCATGTCCAGTTCGCGCAGCACCACACCGTCCGGCAGGCCGCGCTTGACCCGGCGGACAACGACGGCCGGCAGGTCGGCCGTCGGGTCGCAAACATAGGCGTAGACGTCCTTGGCCTTGGCGTAGCCCTGCTCCTCGACGCGGCCGCCGGTATAGGCCGGGTCGTGGCCCATCATCACCATGGGCGGGGTGTCGAAGCCGTCGACCAGCAGGCCGACCTCCTCGTTGATCGACAGGTTGAAGGGGCCCAGGGCCGTGGTGCAGGCGCGGTCGCGCAGCCAGTCCTCGGCGGCGCGGAACAGCACCTTGAAGACGGCGGGATCATCCTCGGCGGCGATCAGGCCGAAATTGCCGGTCTTCTGGCCCTCCGCCTGCGGCGCCAGGGCGTCGATCTGGGCGCTGATCCGGCCGACGTCGCGGCCCTCGCGCACGGCCAGGAACAGCTGCACCTCGGCGTGCTCGAAGAACGGGTTGGTCTTGGGCGACAGGGCTTCGGACCGCTCCATCATCAGGGGCGTGATCCAGTTGGGGTCGCCGGCGTTGAGGCGCGCGGGCAGCTTGATGAACCGGTCCAGCTCGTCCGGCGTGCGAACCGGGATGACCCGAAGGTCAGCGTCTTGGGAGTCGAACGGCATCAGCCCTCCAGATTGATCAGGGCGTTGATCGCCAGGGCGCCGAAGATCACCGGACCGCCCCAGACGGCCAGGATCGGCGAGATCGCGCCGCTTTCACCCAGGGCCGACAGCAGGCCGTCGACGACCAGGAACACCAGGCCCGAGGCCAGGCCCACGGTCAGCAGCACGGCGCCCTGCCGGCTGCGGAAATTGGCCAGGGCGACAGGCGCGCTCAGCAGCAGCATGATCAGCGTCCCGAACGGCCCGGCATAGGCTCCCAGCAGGCGGGTCTCGTAGTAGCTGGGTGGCCGATCGGTGCCGCCATTGAGCAGGGCGCGCCGGGCCGAGCCCGCCGACGGGGCCGGATTGTCCGAGAACAGGGCCTGGACGTCCACGGGCCGCAGCGCCGAGGGCCAGGTCATCTGACTGGCGCTGACGGTGTCGACCCGTTGGCCTGAGAAGCGGGTTGTCACCGCTTTGGACAGGTTCCAGGTCTTGCCGGCAAAGGTCGCGGCGGGCGCGTCGATGCGCTCGATCAGACGACCGGTCTGGTCGCGGCGATAGATCTTGACCGTCTCGAGGGCGCGGCCGTCCGGCGTGGCGCTGGCGGCGATCACCAGGTCGTCGCCGACCCGGAAGCTGACAGGGCCAGTGACCTTGCGATCGGCGGCGGGGGTGTGGGCCTCCCACCAGGCGTCGAGGATCGGGTCCGTGCGCGGGGCGATCACCTGGGCGCAGGTGAAGTCCAGCAGCATCATCGCCACCGCCGCCGGCGCGGCCATGGCCACGATGCGATAGGCCGAGATGCCCGCCGCGCGCATGGCGATGATGGCGCTCTCGCGGGCCAGCTGCGAGAAGGCGAACAGGCCGCCGGCCAGCACGCTGATCGGCGCGATCTGCTCGATCAGGCGCGGCGTGCGCAGGGCGGCGTAGTACAGCACGCCGCCCACGCCCAGGCCCCGGTCGAGGATGTCGGTGGTCACCTCCAGCAGGTCCAGGACCTGCAGGATGCCCATCAGCACGGCGGCGGCGGCGAGGATGCGGCTGGCCGCGACGCCCAGAACATAGCGCTGAAGTCTCATGACGCGGCCTGACGGCGGGGAGCGACCATGCGCACGGCGCGGTCGATCGTTTCGCCGATGCGGCGGACCACCCGGCTGATTGGGGTGTCGCCCGGCCGCTTGCGGCTGCCCATGAACATCCAGACGCTGAAGCTGGTGAAGATCAGGAACGGCCCCCAGATCGCCAGCAGCGGGCTGGCCTTGCCGGCCTCGGCCAGGCTCTGGCCCAGCAGCAGCGAATGCTGGAAGGCCAGCAGCAGCACGCCCGCCACGATCAGGCCCGGCGTGCGGTTGCCGCGCTTGGCGGCCAGGCCCAGCGGGAAGGCCAGCAGCGGCAGGAAGGGCAGGAAGGCGGCCCGGGCCAGCCGTCCGTAGAGCTCGGCCAGCAGGGTCGGCTTGGGCAGCACAGACGTGTTCGACGCGGCCTGCCGGGCCAGCTCGTTGAGGGTCAGCTCGCGCTCGTCGCCGCCGCGCGCCCGTAGCAGGGTGGCGGCGCCGGCCAGGGGCATCTCGGTGCTGAACTGGTCGAAGGCCAGGGTGCGATAACTGCCGGCCGCGTCCAGGCCGATCCGCTGGCCGCGTCGCAGCAGCAGGGTGACCTTGTCGCCGCCGGGGCTGGCGCTGAGCGTGGCGGTCTGGGCGGTGATGACCTCCTCGCGGCCCTTGTCGTCCAGACGGCGGATGAAGATGCGGGTCAGACTCTGGCCGGCCGGATCGGCGCCGTCGGCCGTCATCAGCAGGTTGTCCTCGTCGATGAAGGCGCCGCCCGAAAGGCGTCCGTTCCAGCCGGCGTTGACGGCCGCGTGCATCACCGAGCGATAGGCGTAGCGGCTGTAGGGCTGGCTGTAGCCGAACAGGGCCACGCTGAAGAGGCTGAGAAACAGGCCCACGCAGACGAAGGGAATGGCGATGCGGCTCAGCGACTGTCCGCTGGCCAGCAGGGCGTCGATCTCCGAGCCGTCCGAGAGCTTGGTGATGACGATGAACAGGGCCACGAAGAAGGCTACCGGCAGGGCCAGGCCCAGATAGTGCGGCACCAGATTGGCGGCCAGTTCGGTGACATAGCCAAAGCGGGCGCTGCTCTGCGACAGGGCGTCGAGCAGGCGCAGGACCCGCTCGAGCAACAGAGCCACGACGGTGACGCCCAGGCAGCCGACCATCGGCCAGGCCACCAGCTTGAGCATGTATCGGTCGATCAGACGCAGGTTGGTCACGCGACCGACCAGTCCCTGGCCAGCCGGGTCGCCAGGGCGGCGGCGGCGGGCGGATCCAGATCGACCGTCGCGCCCAGAGCCGGGGCGGCGGGCCAGCCGGCGTCAGTGAAGGTGCGACCCTCGTGGACACGGGCGCCGTCGTATCGGGGGATGACGTGGAAGTGCACGTCGCGGTCGACCATCATCAGCATCAGATAGTTGATCTTCTCGTACGCCACGAACTTGCCCAGCAATCGCTCGATTCCGTCGATCGCCACCTTCAAATCAGCGAAGGCGGCCGGGCTGAGCTGAGAGAAGGCTTCCGCCGTTTCCTTGCATATCAGGACCAAGGCCCCAAGTGTTGGCTGCTTGGGGCGAACCAGAACAAGCCAGTAGTCGGTTTCGGCCACCTTGGTGTCGGGGTAGCCAAAGTTCACGGCGGTTGGATTGGTCATGTGCACGCTCGCCTCGTGGCGTCGAGCGCCGCCGATTCACAATAGGGACCCGGCCTTTTTCATGGAAGTGCGATCAGCGTTGTTTGTCGCGGCCGTGGCCGGTCTGATCGTTGCGGCCTCGCCCGCGACGGCGGCCGATGACTGCGCCGGTCCGGGCGGCGACACCACGCTGGCCGTCCAGGTTTCGCAACTTTCCTCGGCCGCCGGCGAGGTGGTGGTCACGGTCTATCCGTCCGATCCGCGCCGTTTTCTGGCCCCGCGCGGCAAGCTGCTGCGGCTGAGGGTCAAGACGACGACCCCCGCGACGCGGGTTTGCTTCAACCTGCCCGGACCGGACGTCTATGCGGTGGCGGTCTATCACGACGCCAACGCCAACCAGGACTTTGACCGGAACCGCGTCGGCATGCCCGTCGAGGGTTTCGGGTTTTCGAATGATGCGCCGACGCGGTTTGGTCTGCCGTCGTTCGACGCCGTGCGTTTCGCCGTCAAGCCGGGCGAGAACGCGCTGCGGGTCAAGATGCGCTACCAGCGCTAGGCCAGCATGTACCGGCCAAGCTCCGCCACATGACCGGTTTCCGGATCCAGTCCCCGCGCGATGACGCGAACGGAGGTCGCGCCGGCGTCGTCGCGCAGGATCTCGATGGCGTGCCAGCGCGCGGCCGGATGCTTTCCGCGCCCCAGGGCCGAGGCCGAGGGCACGCCCAGCACCGGCGTCGCCGCGCCGTTCGGGCCCGGGGTGGTCGCCACCAGGCCTTCGTGCGCATGGCCGTGCAGCACCAGGTCGACGCCGTGCAGCGCCAGGATCGCCCGCAGGTCATCCTGATCGTCCAGCGACTTGCGCCGGGAGACCGCGCCCGGGATCGGCGGATGGTGGATCAGGACCACCCGGAAGAGGTCGCGATGGGCCGGATCGGCCAGCAGGGCCTCCAGCCGGGCCAGTTGCGCCCGGCCAAGCCGGCCGGTGGCCAGGTGCGGCGCGGTGGGGATGGCCGAGCACAGATTGATGATCGCCACGCCGTCGCGGATCCGAAGCCTGGGAAAGGCCGCCTCGTCGCCGTCGCCCAGCCAGTCCGACCAGGCCGCGAATCGCTCGGGCGCCCGAACCCCGACCAGGGCGTCATGATTGCCGGGGCTGAGGGTGATGCTGTCCGGCGCGCCAAGACCGCTCAGCCACTGGCGCGCGGCCTCGACTTCGACGACGGAGGCGAAATTGGTCAGATCGCCGGTGACGGCGATGTGGTCGGGCGCATAGGCCTTGATGTCGGCGACCAGGGCGGCCAGCACGTCCGGCTGGTGTTCCTTGTGCTTGCGACGCCAGGCGATCCGACTCAGCAGGCGCTTGGACACGATGTCGCGAAGGCCAAAAGCGCCCTTGGGCGGTGGCAAATGCGGGTCGGACAGATGGGCGATGCGGAATATAGACAAGTCTGGGTCGCGGATTCTGGTCATAGGGCCGCGAAGCTGCTTATCAATCGCCTCGGGTTTCAAGGGGTTCTCGCACATTGACCGGCGGAAGTAATCAAGGCGGCGACGCCAGACAGGCGGCGATCACGGTCGGCCAGGCGTCCACGCGTATCTGGGGCATGACCTCGGCCCAGCGCCTGTCGCGGATCTACGGCCGCGTGGGCCTCAACGAAGTCACCCGCGAGGCCGCGCCCGCCAGGGGCGACGTGGTGGTGGTCGACGCCGGCTGGGTGTTCGATGAGTCGCTGATCCGCGCTCTGGCCGGACGTCCCGGCGTGGCGCTGGTCGACGAGAGCGGACGCGTCGTGGCGTTCAACCTGCCGGCCGAACGTGCGCTTGCGGTCGGCGAGGATCTTTCCGCCGCGGTCGGCGACGCGCCGTGCCTGACGGCCATGGAACTGGGCTCGGCCTATAACAGCGAGCTGCGCAAGCGCGAGCCGCCGGTGCTGGAGCGCCTGACGCCCGAGACGGTCGACGCCGTTGAGAAGCGACTGTTCAAGGGCTCGTACAAGGGCGTCACGGACCTGGTGACGAAATATGTCTGGCCCGCGCCGGCCCGGGTTGTCACCCGCTGGTGCGCGCTGGCCAAGCTGACGCCCAACATGGTGACCTTCGCCAGCTTCCTCATGGTGCTGGCCGCCTTCTGGCTGTTCTGGACCGGCCAGTATGGCTGGGGTCTGGTCTGCGCCTGGATCATGACCTTCCTCGACACTGTCGACGGCAAGCTGGCCCGGGTGACCCTGACCTCGTCCAAGTGGGGCAATGTCTTCGACCACGGCATCGACCTGATCCACCCGCCGTTCTGGTGGTGGGCCTGGTTCGTCGGCCTGGGCGCCCTGGGCTTCACCGTGCCGCACGGCGGCCTGCTGCTGGCCATCGTCGTCGGCGGCTATGTGGCCCAGCGGGTGGAGGAGGGGATCTTCCTGTCGCTGTTCAAGGTCGAGATGCACGCCTGGCGGCCGTTCGACAGCTTCTTCCGGCTGATCACCGCGCGGCGGAACCCCAACCTGCTGTTCTTGACGGCCACGACTCTGGCCGGCCGGCCTGACATCGGCTTTGTGCTGGTGGCCGCCTGGACGGCGATCTGCTTCGTCGTTCACGCCAGCCAGATCGTTCAGGGCCTGCTCACGCCCAAGGGCGGCGTCACCTCCTGGCTGTCGCGCTGATGAAGGTCGGCGTCGTCCACAATCCGCGCAGTCACGCCAATATGGGGCGCAGCGC
This sequence comes from Alsobacter soli, assembly GCA_943371355.1. Lineage (GTDB taxonomy): Bacteria > Pseudomonadota > Alphaproteobacteria > Caulobacterales > Caulobacteraceae > Caulobacter. The sequence goes on along the minus strand of CALRUN020000001.1, from coordinate 321,022 downwards.
GGAGTACTGGGCTCCGGATGATGTGATGCTGGTGCGGCCGGCCACGCGCGAGGCGCTGGAGGTCGACCTGATAGCCTTCGCGGCGCGCGGCGTTGAGCTGCTGGTCATCGACGGCGGCGACGGCACGATCCGTGACGTGCTGAGCCTTCTGCCGCGGGCCTTTGGCCAGGCGTCCCCGCTGATCATTCTGTTGCCGTCCGGAAAGACCAATGTTCTGGCCATTGACCTGGGCGTTCGACGGGGCTGGACGCTGCACGAAGCGCTGATTGCGGCGCGCTCGCCCAAGGCGGTGATCAAGTATCGCGCGCCGCTGGAAGTGTCCTGGGACGATGGCCGGGCGGCCATGAGCGGCTTTGTGTTCGGGCTCGGCGCGTTCGTGCGGGCCACCAAGATGTCCAAGAGCGTCAACCGGATGGGGGCGTTTCACGGCCTGTCCGTGGGCCTGACCCTTGTCGGTGCGGCGACGGGCGCGCTGTTTGGCGGCGCGCGCGACCACTGGCGCGAGGGGGTGCCGGTCGAGCTTTCCATCGACGGGGAGCCGGCGCCCAAGGGCAACCGCTTCCTGTTGATGGCAACGACCCTGAAGCGCCTGCCCCTGGGCATCAAACCGTTCGGGCCGCCCCGGGAGGGCCTCAAGGCGCTGGACGTCGACGCCCAGCCCCAGCGGCTACTATCGGCCTTGATTACCCTGCTGGGCGGCGGAGATGCGCCATGGCTGGCAAGGCAGGGCTATCGCCGCGGAGACGCAAAGTCCCTGCGCATTCAGACCTGCGACGCGTTTGTGCTCGACGGCGAGGTCTATGAAGGATCGGGCGGTCTGACCGTCTCTCTTGGGCCTACCCTGCGGTTCCTGGCGTCATGACCAGCCCGGTGCTGGCGATGGTCGAGGCCGAGTTGCGCGCCCCCGCGCCGCCGCATGCGGTCGCCTTCGCGCGCCAACTGGTCTCCGCCTTTGAAAACCCGGTGGCCGTGCTCTTCTACGGGTCGGTTCTGCGCACTGGCGATCTCGACGGCGTCATGGACTTCTATGTGCTGACCAGCCAGGCCCGACGCGGCTGGCGCGGCATTGTCGGCCGCAAGCTCTGGCCGGACGTCAGCTATCACGAGATCGAACACGAGGGCCGAACCCTGCGCGCCAAGGTCGCGTCGATGACCCTGGCCCAGTTCGCCCTGGCGGCGCGCGGCCGCGAGATCGACACCACGATCTGGACGCGGTTTGTCCAGCCTTCGGCCCTGGTCTGGTCGTCCGGCGCCGAGATCGAGCCTGTCGTGATCAACGCCGTGGCCGAGGCCGCCCATTCGGCCGCGCGTTTCGCGGCGGCCCTGGGACCTGTCGAAGGTCCCTCAGAGGCCTATTGGTCGGCCCTGTTCCAGCAGACCTACAAGGCCGAGTTCCGGGTGGAGCGCGGCGGCCGGGAGCAATCGATCCTGGCCTTCGACGCCGCGCGCTATGATCGCCTGCTGATCGCCTGCTGGCGCGAGCAGGGCTTGCTCGACATCCTGGCGCCCGGATCCGTCCAGCCCAACCTGACCGAAGAGGCGCGGGCCCGCTTCGGGCGGGCCTGGCAGGTGCGGCGGCGGATGGGCAAGTCGTTGAACGTGGCTCGCCTGATCAAGGCCGCTTTCACGTTCGAAGGCGCGGCCCGCTATGCGGCGTGGAAGATTGAACGCCATACGGGCGTGGCCGTGCCGCTGACGCCCTGGCGCGAGAAACATCCGGTGCTGGCGGCCCCGGGGGTGTTGTGGGATCTGTGGCGCGCCCAGAAGGCGCGAAAGGCCGAGGCTTAGCCGCCCCGGCCTTCTGCGGCGTCAGGCGGAAACGCGCTGGCGCTGGTTGTCGATCACGCCCATCGCGGCGCCGACGCTGGCGAATACGGCCAGGACCTTCTCAATCTGCTCGTCGGTATGGGCCGCGCTGACGCTGGTGCGCAGCAGCGGACGGCTGTCAGGCGTGGCCGGCGGCAGGGCCAGGTTCAGATAGACGCCGTTCTGCAGCAGGGCGTTCCACATGCCGATCGCACGTTCCTGATCGGGCATGGTGATGGCCACGATCGGGCTGGCGGTCGGACCGGTCTGGAAGCCCAGGTTGGTCAGGCCGTCATAGAGGCGACGGGCGTTGGCCATCAGGCGATGACGCAGCTCCGGCATCTCTTCCAGACGCTTCAGCGCGACCAGGGTCGAGCTGACCACGGCCGGCGGCAGCGAGGCGGTGAACATGTACGGACGGCAGACGACGCGCATGACGTCGAAGTCGTCCATGTTGCTGACGCAGAAGCCGCCGATGGCGCCCAGGCTCTTGGAGAAGGTGCCGACCACGAAATCGACGTCGTCCTCGACGCCTTCCAGTTCGGCCAGGCCGCGCCCGTGCTCGCCGAGCACGCCCATCGAGTGGGCCTCGTCGACCAGCAGGTAGCCGCCGAGTTCGCGTTTGACGGCCGCGATTTCCTTGAGCGGCGCGGTGTCGCCGATCATCGAATAGATGCCTTCGACCACGATCAGGCGCTCGCCCGGCAGGTCCTTCATGCGCTTCAGGCGCTTGTACAGGTCCTCGGGGTCGTTGTGGCGGAAGCGAATGACCTCGGCGTGGCCCAGGCGCGAGCCGTCATAGATGCTGGCGTGGCTGTCGGCGTCCAGGATCAGGTGGTCGCCGCGACCCACCAGGGTCGACAGCACACCCAGATTGGCCTGATAGCCGGTGGTGAACACCATGGCGTGCTTGCGGCGATAGAACTTGGCCAGGGCCTGTTCGAGCTCGACGTGCGCCTCGAAACTGCCGTTCGCGATCCGCGAACCGGTCGTTCCAGTGCCGCGCTCCTGCACCGCCTTGACCGAGGCCGCGATGCTTTCGGCATCGAAGGTCAGGCCAAGATAATTGTTGGTGCCCAGCAGGATCGTGGGTCGGCCATTGATAACGCCCTCGGTCGGTGAAACCACCGCATCGAGTCGGACGTTGAAGGGATCGGCCCCGGCTTCCCGGATCGCCTGATAGGCGTCGCGGTAGGCGAGGTGTTTGTCGAACAGCCCCATAGTTATCCCTTGTTCCGAAGATCTTTAATCAGGTTGGACAAGTCGCCCGCCGTCTCGACCGAGGCGAGACGATCAAGCGGGATCGAGATGTCGAACGCGTCTTCCAGTTCCATGATGATGTTCATCAGGGCCAGGGAGTCGACCTGAAGGTCACGGCCGATATGAGTCTCGTCGGAAACCTCCACGGTGCGCCCCAGAACCGAGGACGCCGCCAGGCCGATTTCACGCAAGGTAAGGTCTGTAACCGCTTTCATATCGACTCGCTGATACCCCCGTTAGCGGGCCTGACTGACTCGAATTGTAACAGCCCTATTGTCGGATTCCTGTCAAAATTGGCTGCTATAGTCATTCCACCGCAACTAAAAACCCCTTGGCGCGATACCATTGCACGCTTTGGGCGAATCCGGAGTCGATCCCGTATCGCGGAGCGATAGCTCCGGGAAGGGCTTCGTTGTCTGAGACGCTCCAATCCAGATGGAGCATTTCGCGCGCTTTGCCAGTCGTGAAAATAGAAATCTTCCCATTGGCGAGTGATACGCCCTCGGACAGTCGCGCCAGGCCCCTGATTAGCCAGGTCGGCGTGCGGGCGATATGTGGCGTTTTGCCCACCGCGCGGGCGGCGGCGGTCATCACTTCAGTCCAGCTGTAGCCATCGGTGCGCGCGTCCGAGAGGGCGAAGACGCCCGGTCGGTGATCGACGGCCAGGCCGGTGATGGCGGCGACGGCGTCCTCGACATGGATCATGGCGATCCGCGCGGCGGGATCGAGCGCCGGCAGGACGGGTGAGCTCTGGGCGGCTTTGAACAGGCCCAGCGTCTCCATGTCGCCCGGTCCATAGATGGCGGGGGGGCGAACGATGGTCAGGGCGTCGCCGATTACCTCGCGCGCCGCCTCTTCGCCGCCGCGCTTGCTGGCCGCATAGTCCGACAGCGACGGCTCGCGCGCCGCCAGGCTGGAGACGAGCACCAGCCGCGCGCCGGCGGCCCGGGCCGCCAGGGCCACGTCTCTGGCGCCGTCCAGATTGGTGCGATCAAATTCGGCCCGGGACCGCGCCTTGATCAGGCCCGCGACATGGATGACCAGGGTCGCGCCAGCGCACAGCCGGTCCAGGGCGGCGCGATCCGAAAGACCGCCGATGACGATCTGGGGCTCCAGCCCCCTCCAGTCAGGATCGATGATGTCGCGACGGGACAGCAACCGCACGGTCCAGCCCCGCGCGAACAGGGCGCTGACGAGGTGACGGCCCAGAAAGCCGGTGGCGCCGGTGACGGCAACGACACCCCGGCTCATGGTCAGGCGCGCTCGGCGTAGGCGCCCGCCAGGAAGGCCGCCTTGGCCTTGGAGCGGCTCAGCTTGCCCGACGAGGTCTGGGGCAGGGCGTGGGCGCCGACCAGATGCACCTGGGTCTCGACGCTGTGGCGCAGGCGCAGGACCGTCGCGACCTGCTCGGCCAGGGCCTTGCGGGTCTCGGGATCGCCGCCGCGCGCCTGGACGAGGACGACCACGACTTCTTCGCCTTCGCCCGGCGTGGAGAAGGCCGCGACGTCACCGCTGCGCAAGGATTCGATCTCGGCCTCGGCGGTCCATTCCAGGTCCTGCGGCCAGATGTTGCGGCCATTGAGGATGATCAGGTCCTTGCCGCGACCGGTGATGACGATCTCGCCATCGACCAGATAGCCAAGGTCACCGGTGTCCAGCCAGCCGTCGGCCGACAGCACGCGGGCGGTCTCTTCGGGCTGTTCGTAATATTCCCGCATCAGGCTGGGGCCGCGCGCGAAGATGCGGCCGACGCCGCGCGCCGGCAGGACCGCGCCGTCATCACCCCGGACTTCCAACTCATGATGGGGCAGAACGGGACCGTTGCGGGCGAAGTCGCGGGCGCGGTCAGTGTCGGTGGTGATGACCGCCAGGCCTTGTTCCAGCTGCTCGACGTCCAGGGTCTCGACCTTCAGCCCCTCGCCCAGCGGCGACATCGACAGGGCCAGGGTGGCTTCGGCCATGCCGTAGCTGGCGACAAAGGCGGTGTCGGAGAAGCCTACGGTCTTGAAGCGCTCGGCGAAGGCGCGCAGCGGGCCGGTGCGGATCATGTCGCCGCCCAGGCCGGCGCTACGCCAGCCCGACAGGTTCAAATGCTCGATCGAGGCGGCCTCGGCGCGGCGAGCGCACAGCTCATAGCCGAAGGTGGGGCTGTAGCTGATGGTGCCGCCGTTCTTGGTCATCAGGTCCAGCCACATCAGCGGCCGGCGCACGAAGGCTCCGGTCGGCAGCAGGTCGACCGTCATCTGGCTGGTCATGGGGCTCAGCAGGAAGCCGATCAGACCCATGTCGTGATAGAGCGGCAGCCACGATATGGCCCGATCGGTGGGACGCACCTTCAGGCCGTCGCGTGTGATGGCCTGGGCATTGGCCATCAGGGCGCGATGGGTGACCACCACGCCGGTCGGAAAGCGCGTGCTGCCCGACGAGAATTGCAGATAGCAGGTGCGATCTGGCTCAATGACCGGCAACTCGGCGCCCTCGGCGGGCGGCAGGTCGGCCAGGGTCCCGGCGAAGCTCAGCGGCTGCCGAGCGGCGATCTCGGGCAGCCAGGCCGCCATCGAGCTCGGGCCGATCAGCACCGACGCCTTGGCCGAGGCCAGCATGCGGGCGATCTGGTCGATATAGGCTTCGCGGCCGCCGAGCGGCGCGGGCAGGGGCAGGGGCGCGGGCGGCAGGCCGGCATACTGGCAGGCAAAGAAGGCGCGGACGAAGTCGGCGTCGGTTTCGGCGATCAGGCCCACGCTGTCGCCGGGCTTGGCGCCGGCGGCCAGCAGGCGCTGGGCCAGCTCCATCGCCTGCTCGCGCAGACGGGCATAGGGCAGGGCCTCGACCAGTTCGCCGCGCAGCGAATAGAGGTTCACACCCGTCTCGCCCTGGGCCGCGAAGTCGAGCGCGGCCGTCAGCGTGGGAAAGTCAGCGAAACGAACCGTTCGCGCGGCGCCAGTCGGAGTCATCATCATCACCTGCCGCCTTTGGCGTCGTTTGCGTCATCGGCGCAAGAGGGTTCGTTGTCACTGAGGACGGACAATCGCGCAAGTCGCAGGCGGAGCGTCAAGAACATCCCGATGGCCATGGCGATCGCCGCGCCGACCAGGGCGGCGCCGGCGCCGTTCATCCCGAACAGCTTGACCAGCGGCGCCAGCGCCAGAAGAAACACCACGCTGACCACCATCCGGACCCGCAGGGCCGCGCCGGCGGCGCGCATGGAGACAAGCATCGGCTCCAGGGGCAAGGCCAGCACGCCGATGGCGGCGGCGGTCACCTGCCAGGTCATCACGCCGGACGCTCCGACATAGGCCTCGCCCATGATCAGGCTCAGCAGGGGTTTGCCGAACAGGGCGGTGACCAGCAGCAGGAGACCGGCCACAGCGCCGCCTAGCAGGGCGACCTGCCCGGCCAGCTTGCGCATCGCCGCGTCGCCGCCGAGCGCGCGGAGCTTGGCCAGTTCGGGATAGAGGGCCGGGACCACCAGCCTGGCCGGCTTGGCCATGCCGTCGGCCACCTGGCGGCCGATACGCCACAGAGCCGCCTGGGTAGGGCCCAGCAGCGAACCGACCATCAGGGTGATGACGTGGGTGAAGGCCACGTCCAGGCTGCTGCTGAAATTGGTCGCCCAGGCAAATTTCCACACCCCGGGCAGGCCCTCGCCCAGCGGACCGATCAGTTTGAAGCCGTCGAGCATCCTGCGCTGGGCAAGCTCACGCCAGGCGATGGCGCCGACATAGAGGAACGAGGCCAGCGGGCCGGCCGCCCAGGCCAGCAGGAACGCCCATAGCGGCGCGTGCAGGGCGAACGCGATGCCCGCGCCCACCAGCCGCACGGTCGAGCTGACCGCCTGCTCGCCGGCCAGATAGCGGAAGCGGTCGAACAGGCGCAGCAGGCCTACCGACGTCGCCGAGGTCATCACCGCGATGGTCAGGGCGTAGAGCGCCGCGGCGGGCGCGAGCTCCCGCGACCAGCCCAGAAGCGAGCCGAACAGCAAGGCGCCGACCACGCCCAGGGTCACGCCGACCAGGCCGCTGCTCAGGTCGAGAAACAGGGAAAAGCGCACCACCTGCTGAAAGCCCTGGCGGTCGTTCTTGAGCAGGGGCTCGGCGCCATATTGCAGGACCGTCTGCCAGGACTGGAACTTGACCACCTCGCCCAGGAACTGGGCGAAGGTCGTGATCAGGTAGAGGACGCCCATCTGGGCTGGATCGAGGCCCCGGGCGGTCAGGGCGATATAGGCCAGGCCGACAATGGCGTTGACCGTGCGACCGCCAAGCAGGGTTCCGGCATTGGCCAGGACGCGGGCGAAGACGGAGCGTTCGGCGCTCATGCGGCTTGGGAGGCCCTGGCCAGCACGCGCTCGGCGATGGCTCGGGCGGCGCGCTCGGACGACGGCGTGGCCGTCAGGTCGAAGCTTTCCGCGAAACCGCTCTTCTGGATATCGACATAGTCGCCATGACCCAGGCGAGCGGCCTCGACGGCGTCGGTCAGGTGATCGACCGAGGTCAGCACCGGGCCGTACTGCCAGTGGTGGAAGCTCTCATCCCCCTGCCAGGCGATCTGGCCGGGATTGAGAAACAGGCACGGCTTGGGCGTGCGCAGGAACTCATAGACCTGGCTTGAGACGTCGCCCAGATAGATGTCGGCCGCGCGGGTATAGGTCATGTCGATCGCGGCGGGACCGCCCAGGTCGATATGGATGCGCGGGTGGTCGCGGAAGGGCGCCAGGCTGTCCAGCATCGCCGGGCTGGCGCCGTCGAACAGCCGGATGTGCGGCGCGAAGATCAGGTTGAAGCGGTCGTCGGCAGCGAACTGCTCCAGCACCTTGACGCCAAAGCGCGGCCACGAGCCCAGCGTGGCGTGGAAGTGCGGATTATAGACGACGATGGGTTTGGCGTCCGGGAAGACCGGCATCGGCGAGCCGGGCAGGGCGTCGATGATGTCGAACTTGGGATAGCCGACCATGGCGCAGTTTTCCGGCTTCACCCAGCCGCCCTCGACCATGCGGTCGCGCTGCTTGGGGCCGGCGGCCATGACCAGATCGAACTGGCGCAGGCGCGGCTCGAACACCCCGCCCCGGTCGCCGGCGCCGTGCTGGGTGTAGACCAGCATGGATCTGTGAACGCCGAACTTGCGCAGCAGGGCCGTGGTGCGCTCGGGCGTGACGATGGCGTCCATTTTGCCCAGGGCCATGGCGTTGGCGGCCAGCATCAGCGCCTTGGGCGGCGTCGAGGCCTCCTTCAGGCGCACACCGCGCAGCCAGGCCGGCGGCAGCAGGCGCGAGGCGATGGGCGCGCCGCCCAGGGCGTCCAGCAGCTGGCGGGCGTAGTCGAGGTGTTCCTGGGTGGTGGCGGCGATCTCGACCTCGATGCCGGGCCAGCCCCTGGCCAGGGCGACCGCGATGGGCAGGCTGTGCAGGATCTGATGCGTCTGGGCGATGTAGAGAAAGCAGACCCTGGGCCTGGAGGGGGCGGACCTGGCGGGGCTCATGAGCGTTTCGCCGGCCCGATCAATTGCCGGGGTTGAGGCGCGAGCGCACCCGACCCTTGAAGATCACCCGGTCGCCCTTGTCGGTCACCGAATAGCTGTCGGCCTGGACCTGATTGCCGGAGGCCGCGCCGCGCACGCCGGCGTCGCCCATCACCTCGCCGGTGCGGGTGTCTATCACGGCCTTTTCGGTCTTGAACGCGTAGCCGTCGCCATTCTCGATCTGCACGTCGCCGGTCAGCAGCAGAGCGCCCCTGGCTTCGTCATAATTGCCCTGCCGGGCGACGACCTGGGTGGGATTGTCCGAACCATAGCCGCGCGTCAGTTGCGGTGACTCCAGGGCGATCTTGTTCGGATCGACCTTGTCGCGCACGGCGGCGGTGGCGACGATCAGGAACTCGCGGCCGTCCTTCATGGCGCCGGTGAAGCGCGGGTTTTCCATCCGCAGGGGCGCGACCGCGACAACGTTGGACGCCTTGGCCCGGGCGGCGCTGATCACGGCCTGGGTGGCGATGGCGCCGCCGACGATCAGGGCGATCGCGGGCAGAGCCAGTCGCAGCACGCTCACCGATTTGCGCCGGCGAGGGCGAATTTTGCGCCTCACAACGAGGGCTGAAGACGGAGCGAACGAGGTCATGGCGGCCAAGGCGGGCAAAGGCGGATCAACGGCTTAATCCCGTCCGGCTCAACACCCAAGAGATATTCGAGCCATGCCGGGCGCCGCCTGTCGCGAGCAGGCGTCTGGGCTTAGGGCGGGCGCGGCTGGCTACAGGCTCTGAGACCGCAGCGCGGTCCCGGAGACTGTTCTACAAGTCCGTGGAAGAGAACGACCGGCGGGCCTCTGGCTCGCCGGTCGTCTCAAATCCCAGAGGATTAGCCGTTGACGGCGTCCTTGAGTTGCTTGGCAGGCGTGAAGGCGACCTTCTTGGAGGCCGCGATCTCGATCGCCGCGCCCGTGGCCGGGTTGCGGCCGGTGCGGGCCGGCTTGGCCTGGACCTTGAACTTGCCAAAGCCGGGGATCGAAACTTCTTCGCCCTTAACGGCGGCGTCGGTCACGGCCTTGAACACGCCGTCGATGATCGCCTTGGCCTGAGCCTTGGTCAGCTTGTCGTCAGCGGCGACTGCGGCGTCGACCAGATCGGAAACGTTCATTTTGATAGCTCATCCAATGTGGAATCAAGGAACGTCGAGCCTGACGAACCGGGAAGGATTTGTCACGTCATCCCAGCAAATAGGGGCATTTCTACGTTGCGAAAGGCAAGGTTCACCTCCTCAGCCCCGGAAAACTCTGACAACATGCCGAGATAAGCGGGTCTGAGCGTGGTGACGCTCAACTCATGCCATGGTAGCGATAACAAAAACGGGGGAAACGCATGGCGAACGCCGGAAATATGGGCGCAAAAGACGGCGTCGTGGTCGGTCGTAAGGACGGACTCGTCATCGGGGCCGCCTCGGTGGGCACGGTTTTCGAGTGGTACGATTTCTATCTGTACGGCTCGCTGGCCACCTACATCACCCACCATTTCTTCTCCGGCGTGAACGAGACGACGGGCTATATCTTCGCCCTGCTGGCCTTCGCGGCCGGATTCGCGGTGCGTCCGTTCGGGGCTTTGGTCTTCGGTCGCCTGGGCGATCTTTGGGGCCGCAAGAACACCTTCCTGGTCACCATGCTGCTGATGGGCCTGTCCACCTTCGTGGTCGGCCTGCTGCCCAGCTATGAGCAGATCGGCATCATCGCCCCCATCGCCCTGGTGTTGATGCGCCTTTTGCAGGGTCTGGCCCTGGGCGGCGAGTACGGCGGCGCGGCGACCTATGTCGCCGAGCATGCGCCAGCCAACCGGCGCGGCCTCTACACCAGCTTCATCCAGATCACCGCCACCTTCGGCCTGTTCCTGAGCCTGATCGTCATCCTGGCGACCCGCAACGTGATCGGCGAGGACGCCTTCAAGGAATACGGCTGGCGCATTCCGTTCCTGATTTCGGTGCTGCTGCTGGGCGTGTCGCTGTGGATCCGCCTGCAACTGTCGGAAAGCCCGTCGTTCCAGAAGATGATCGACGAGGGCAAGGGCTCCAAGCAGCCCCTGACCGACAGCTTCGCCAAGTGGGGCAACCTGAAGATCGTCATGCTGGCTTTGGTGGGCCTGACCGCCGGCCAGGCCGTCGTCTGGTACACCGGCCAGTTCTACGCCCTGTTCTTCCTGGAGAAGATGCTCAAGGTCGATGGCGGCCTGACCAACATGCTGGTGGCCATCTCGCTGCTGATCGGCACACCCTTTTTCGTGTTCTTCGGCTGGCTATCGGACAAGGTCGGCCGCAAGTGGATCATCATGATCGGCTGCATCCTGGCCTGCCTGACCTATTTCCCGTTGTTCAAGACCCTGACCGTCGCCGCCAACCCGCAACTGGCGTCCGCCGTGGCGACGTCACCGGTGACAGTGGTCGCTGACCCGGCCGACTGCTCGTTCCAGTTCGATCCGATCGGCAAGACGGTGTTCAACACCTCCTGCGACCTGGCCAAGTCCTATCTGGCCAAGGCCGGCGTCACCTATACGAACGCGGCGGCTCCCGCCGGCGCCGTGGCGCAGGTGAGGATCGGGGAGACCGTTCTGCCGTCCTTTGCCGGTGATACGCTGGACAAGGCGGCGTTCAAGGATCGCAAGAAGACCTGGGAAGCCGAGCTGGGCGCGGCCCTGACCACGGCCGGCTACCCCGCCAAGGCCGACAGCGCCCTGGTCAACAAGCCCCTGGTGGTTGGGATCCTGACCTTGCTGGTGATCTATGTGACCATGGTCTACGGGCCGATCGCGGCGATGCTGGTCGAGATGTTCCCGACCAATATCCGCTACACCTCGATGAGCCTGCCCTATCACATCGGCAATGGCTGGTTCGGCGGCTTCCTGCCGACCACGGCCTTCGCCATGGTCGCGGCCACGGGCAACATCTATTACGGCCTGTGGTACCCGATCGTGGTGGCCGGCGTGACGGCCGTGATCGGCATCCTGTTCCTCAAGGAAACCAAGGACGTCGACATCGAGGCTTGAGGCCGCGACCGGAAGATCGCGGCCCTCGGCTCCAGCGTTCTACTTGGCGGGCGCGGGCGTATCCGCGCCCAGCCAGGCTTGCCGGAACGCCAGTTGCGCCTTGCTGGGCTTGAGACTGGCCGCCTCGAAGCGGACGACTTCCAGAGTCGGATCGGCCGCGATCTTCAGCGGCGCTTCGCGGGTCTGGCCGCGCTGGACGAAACGCACCGTGGTGGTTTCATCCGGCTTTAGCCGCTCCAGGGCGTCCTGCCAGTCGGCTTCGGTGGCGAACTCGAACCGGCCGATGCCCAGGATGCGGTCGCCGGATTCCACGCCGGCTGCGTAGAGCGGCGTGTCTGGCGCGGGCGGTTCGGCCAGCAGCACCTCGGCGCCGTTCACCCGCACCCGCTGGGCGCCCAGCCAGGCGCGCTTGGGCGACTTGGGGCGCAGCTTCAGTCCGGCCTGCTCCAGAAGCGGGGCGAAGTCGGGCAGGCCCGAACCTTCGACGCTGGCCTTGAAGAAACCGTCGGCGAAGGCCGCGTCGTCCGTCACCTCGGTCAGCGCCACGCGCAGATCGGCGGGCTTGTAAGGTTTCTCCGTGGCGCCGTGCGTGCGCCACAGGCGGCGCATGTAGTCGTCCAGGGTCTGGGTCTTGGGCCGGCCGCGCAGTTGCAGGTCCAGAGCCAGGCCGACGATCGATCCGTAGGGATAGTAGGAAGTGAAGGTGTTGGGATTGGTCGGATCCAGAGCGGTGGCCGCGTCGTTGAACGGCGCCCGCAGGCTCATGTCCTGGGGCGAGCCGTACTTGCGCCCCGGGCCGTTGACCACGCCGTTCAGCGCGCCGCTCAGGGTCTTCAGATAGTCGTCGACGCTGGACAGGCCGGCGCGACGGATCAGTAGCGGGCCGTAATAGTTGGTGAAGCCTTCGGCCAGCCATAGCGACGGCGTGGGATTGGCCTGGGTGAAGTCGAAGGGCTCCAGTTCGGCCGGCCGGATCCGCTCGACGTTCCAGGCGTGGAACAGCTCGTGGCTGGCCGTGCCCAGCTGGGCGAAGTTGGCGCGGAACAGCGACTGGCTGTTGCTGATGAAGGTGGAGTTGCGGTGCTCCATGCCGTCGCCGGTGATCTGGGGCATGTAGTCGGCGATGAAGGTGTAGGTCCCGTAGTCGAACCGGGGCGCCTCGCCAAAGACCTTGATGTGTTCGGGGACGATCTTCTTGAGCCTGTCGGCGAACTTGTCGGCGTCCTCTTCCGTGCCCGGGTGATGCAGCGCCAGGCGGAAGGTGTAGGTTCGGCCGCCGTCAGTGACCGGCCATTCGCGCAGGGCGAAGTCGCTGATCTCCGTGGGACTATCCATGAAGTACTGCAGGTTGGGCGCCCAATAGATGTCGGCCTCGCTCGCGGCCGGTAACTGGGTGGCGACCTTCCAGCGGGGGTCGGGGCGCTTGAACCGCACGCGGATCGGCTTGTCCTCATAGCCGCTGGCCCACAGGAAGGTGGCGGGCATGTTCAGATGCGCGTGGGTCGTGTCGATCTGCGAATAGGTGCCATCGCCCCGGTCGGCGTACAGGGTGTAGGTCACCCGCACCGTGCCGTCATGGCCTGCGACCGACCAGCTGTAGGGATCGGTCCGCGTGAGCGTCAGAGGGCGACCGGCGCCGTCCTCGGCGCGCACCTGATAGACGTTCTTAGCGAACTCATGAATGGCGTAGCGCCCCGGCGAGGCGCGGGACATACGCACCTTGAAGGCGCCCGGGGGGACAGAGCGATAGGTCGCGGTGATCTGCGCTTCGTGATGGCGCGCGTTCTCGAACGCCACATCATATTGCACCGGGGCCTCGGGACCGGGGTCCTGCGCCGCGGCGCCGCCGGCGGCGAACAGAGCCAGGCCCGCCAGGCCCATCAGAGATTTACGCATCGATCCCTCAAACTTGGCCCATGGAGGCAGGGCGAGGGCCGGCACCATGGCGGGCGGGCGAGGGGCTCGCAAGGGGACCGTGTCGGGGCCTACAAGCTCGCGCGGCGGCGCGCCACGCGCTTGCGGGCCACCGCAGCCTGAACCGGCAGGTCGAGGCGCGCGTACAGGTCCGCCAGCGCCTGGTTGACGGGCAGTCCGTCGGGATCGAAGCCCCGGCGCAGCTCCAGCATCTGCTGGGCTTCGGACAGGCGTTCGGACCGGATCAGGGCGTCCAGGATGATCTGGTCGAAGAGGTCGCGCTGGGCATGGCTGCCGCCCACCTCGGCCAGACGGGGAAGGGCGGCGCGCAGGCCTCGCAGGGCGGCCGGATAGTCGCCACGCGCATGGGCGACCAGACCCTCGGCAGCGGGCAGGGCGACGTCACGCCAGGTGGGGCGAGCGAAGTCTGGGGCCTCGACGGCCGCCCGGCGAATCGCCGCCAGCAGTTGGTCCGCCTCGGGTCGGCCGGCGCGTGCCTGGCCGAAGAGATATTGCAGCGACAGGAAAGGCTGCACGACGTCACCGGCCCTCACGGCGAGATACTCGGCCAGATCGTTCCAGCGCGGCCCGACGTCGACCCCGGCCAGCTCCAGTCGGGCCAGCAGCGACACAGCCCCGACCTGATCCTGCGAATAGTCCCTGGCCTGGGTCCAGCAGTGTTCGTCATAGGCCGCCAGCGCCGCCTCGAACCGTCCCTGGCTGAGATAGAACAGCGCCATGTGCCACCACAGGTGGGTGTCCATGAACGAGTTCAGGTCGGTCCAGGTGTCGCGCACGCCCTCCAGGAAGGCGACGCCTTCGTCGATGCGGCCCTGGGTCAGCATCACATGGGCCAGGGCATGCTGGGCCCAGGGCTCCTTGCGCTGCAGGGACAGGGCATGGCGGGCGGCGGCCTCGGCCTCGGCCAGCAGGTGACACTGCTCATAGGCGAAGGCCAGCATGCCGTGCAGGTGGGGGATGTCGGCGGCGGCGGGCAGGCAGCGACTGGCCGCGCGCAGCATGGCGGGAAAGTCGCCCCGATTGAAGTCGTGGTACTGCCGCAGCTTGAGCATCAGCAGATCGCGCGGCCAGGCTTCAAGGATGGCGTCGGCGATCGACAGCGCGTCGGGGATGTCGTCGACCGACCAGGCCGCAACAAAGGCCACGATCTGGCGCTCCCGTTCATGGGCGCCGTCGATGGCGGCCTGGGCTCGCGCCTGATAGGGCGCTGCACGGGCGGCGGCGTCCGGCGCTTCAAGCAGCAGCCACAGGATCGCCGCATAGGCGTTGAGCAGAGGCTCCCCTGGCGCGGCGTCGGCGGCCGCCAGGATGTTGGCGGCGCGGGTCTCATAGGCCAGGAAGCCGGCGATGAAATCGTCCGCCGCCGCCTGGGCGGCGTCACTGGCGACGGAGACGGGGTTGCCGAGATAGTCTGTGCGCATGGCGCCACCCTAGTGGACCTTGGCGGGCTCGTCTTTCGTCCCCTGAGGGAAGATCAGGTCGGCGAGTTCCGTCGCCTTCCAGGCCGCGTCGCGGGGCGCCAGGACCAGCGGCGCGCGGGTTTCGAAGCTCCGCAGCATCTGTCCGGTCTGGACGAGATCGGGTGCGGCCAGACTTTCGCTCATCACGACGGCGGCCACGCTCAGGCCTCGGGACCGGATCACCTCCAGCGCCGTCAGCACGTGGCTGACCGTGCCCAGATAGGATCCGGCGACCAACAGAACCGGCAGTTTCAACGCGACCATCAGATCCAGATTGGTGGCCGCGTCGGTCAGCGGCGACATCACCCCGCCGGCGCCTTCGATCAGCAGCAGGTCGCGGTCGAGACGCGCCAGGCGGTCCCGGCAGTCGCCAACCAGATCATCCAGGCTCAGGACATCGCCCTCCATCGCAGCGGCGAGGTTGGGAGCCAGCGGCGCGCGATAGTGGCGGGGGGAGATGCGGGGCAGGGCGCCCGGCTCGTCCAGCGCCTGGGCCAGGCGGCCGGGATCGCTGGCGTCCGGATCGGCCGGATCAAACCCGCTGACCACCGGCTTGAAGGCGTCGATGCTGAGGCCCCGGGCGCGGACGGCGCGGATCAGGGCGCAGGCGACATGGGTCTTGCCGATATCGGTGCCGGTCCCGGCGACGAACAGGCTTTTCATGCGGCGGTGGCCCGGCGGATGTCGGCGACCAGATCCGCCAGTCGCATCACGTCGGCGTCCGAATGGGCGGCGCTGAAGGCGATCCGCAGCCGCGCCGTGCCTTCGGGCACCGTGGGCGGACGGATGGCGACGACCAGATAGCCCTCGGCCTCGAGCCTTGCGGAGGCGTCCAGCGCCGCCTCGGCCGGCCCGATCACGACGGGAACGATCGGGCTCTGGGCGGGCGGCAGGTCCAGGGCGTCGGTGAAGGCGCGGGCCTTGGCCAGGGGCAGGGTGATGAGGGCGGGCTGGGTCTCGATGATGTCCAGCGAGGCCAGGGCGGCGGCGGCGCAGGCCGGCGGCAGGCCGGTGGCGTAGACCAGCGTGCGGGCCCGGGTCTTCAGCAGGTCGATCACGGCCTTGGAGCCGCACAGATAGCCGCCATAGGAGCCCAACGCCTTGGACAGGGTGCCCATCTGCAGCGGGATCTCTGCGCCAGGGAACAGCGCCCCCGAGCCGCGCCCCTCGGCCAACACGCCCACGCCGTGGGCGTCGTCGGACAGCAGCCAGGCGTCATACGCGTTGCAGAGGGCCGAGAGCTGGTCGAGCGGGGCGATGTCGCCGTCCATCGAGAAGACGCCGTCGGTGGCGACCAGGACATGGCGCGCCGACGGGCGCTCGGTGATCAGCAGCCGTTGCAGATCGGCGACGTCATTGTGTTTGAAGGCGATGGTGCGGGCGCCGGAGAGCTTGGCGCCGGCCCAGATGCAAGCATGGGCCAGTTCGTCGACCAGGATCAGGTCGCCGAGCCCGACGACGGTGGGAATCACGCCCATGTTCGCCAGATAGCCGGAGCCGAACACGCAGGCGGCCTCGGTTCCCTTGAGCCGCGCCAGGCGCTTTTCCAGATCCCCCAGCAGCGGGTGATCGCCGGTGACCAGACGCGAGGCGGCGGCTCCGGCCCCATAGTTCAGCGCGGCTTCGGCCGCCGCGGCGCGCACGGCCGGATGATGCGACAGGTTCAGATAGTCGTTGCAGGAGAACGAGATCAGCCGCCGCCCGTCACGCTCCACAACCGCGCCGTCCAGCCGGCGGGTGGGCTTCAGACGGCGACGCAGGCTCTGGGCGTCCAGGGCGGTCAGCTTGTCGCCGGCGAAGGCGTCGAGGCTCTGCATGCTGTTTCCCGTTTGCGAAGGCAGGGCGCAGGGCATAGGCAAGGCGCCCTTTCGACGCAACGCAGGATCGCCATGACCCCCGACTGGATGAGCGCCGGCGCGGCCCACGTCTGGCGACCCTATTGTCAGATGCAGACGGCCCGGCCGCCGCTGCCGGTGGTCGCCACACGCGGTTCGCGGCTGGTCCTGGCCGATGGCCGTGAGCTGGTCGATGGCCTGGCCTCATGGTGGACCGCCTGCCATGGCTACAATCATCCGCATATCGCGCAGGCATTGCGCGACCAGATCGAGCGCATGCCGCATGTGATGTTCGGGGGGCTGGCCCACGAGCCGGCCTATCGTCTGGCCAAGCGGCTGGCCGACCTGCTGCCGGGCGACCTGAACCATGCCTTCTTCGCCGAGTCGGGCTCTGTGGCGGTCGAGATCGCCATGAAGATGGCCCTGCAGTTCCACATCAATCGTGGGCAGACGGAACGCACCCGGTTTCTGTCGTTCAGGGGCGGCTATCACGGTGACACCCTGGCGACGATGACGGTCTGCGACCCGGAGGAGGGCATGCACAGCCTGTTCTCGGGCGTCATGCCGGCCCAGGTGATTGCCGACCTTCCCCGAGACGCCGAGGGTGAGGCGGCGCTCGATGCCCTGCTGACCGAAAGGGGCGGGGAGGTCGCCGCCATCCTGGTCGAGCCCCTGGTGCAGGGGGCGGGGGGCATGCTGCTGCATGGTCCCGACACGCTGCGAGCCCTTCGTCGCTTGGCCGACGCCCATGGCGTGCTGTTGATCTTCGACGAGATCTTCACCGGCTTTGGTCGCACCGGATCGATGTTCGCCATGCAGGCGGCGGGGATCGAGCCCGACATCGTCACCCTGTCCAAGGCCCTGACCGGCGGCACCCTGCCGCTGTCGGCGGCAGTGGCTTCGACGCGGGTGTTCGAGGCCTTTCTGTCGGATGATCCCGAAGCCGCCCTGATGCACGGCCCGACCTATATGGCCAATCCACTGGCCTGCGCGGCGGCCAACGCCTCGCTCGACCTGTTCGAGGATGGCGCGTGGCGGGCCGATGTGGCGCGGGTCTCGGCCGCTCTGGCGCAGGGGCTGGAGCCTTGCCGCGCCGCGCCGGGTGTCGTCGACGTGCGGGTGCTGGGCGCGATCGGGGTGGTCGAGTTCGCGGCGCCGGTCGCGGTCGGCGATCTGTGCGCCCGGTTCGCGGAAGAGGGCGTCTGGATCCGGCCGATGGGCCGGGTGGTTTATCTGACGCCGGCCTTCGCGACGCCCGATGCGGACCTGGCGCTTCTGACCCGGGCGGTGCGCCGCGTCATCGGGGCCGATTGACCCAAACAGCGAGGTCTGGTCCAAGCGGCCATGTCCTCCAATTCGCCCCTGTCCGGTCTGGAACGCCTCGCCATCCTGGCGATCATCCTGACCTGGGGGCTGAACAACGCCGCCGCCAAGGTGGCCACCGCGCATCTGCCGCCGATGATGGTGGGCGGCCTGCGGTTTGGCCTGGCGCTGATCTTCCTGATCCCGTTCATCCGGCCGCCGTTTCCCGAGCCCAAAAAGCTGCTGGCCATCATCCTGCTGTCGGGGCCGATCCACTTTGGCCTGATCTATGTGGCGTTCGGCATGGGCAAGTCGCTGAGCCCGCTGGTGGTGGCCAGCCAGCTGTGGATCCCGTTCACCGCCGTCGCGGCCTGGCGGATGCTGGGCGAGACCATGCGGCTGCCCGCCGTGATCGGCCTGCTGATCGCCTTCGTCGGCGTGGCCTGGATGAGCCTGGACCCGCACGGGTCCGGGGACCTTCCGGCCGTCGCCCTGGTTATCGCGGCCTGCGCCTGCTGGGCGGTCGCCACGGTGCTGGTGCGCATGACCCCGGGGGTGAAACCGCTGAAGGTTCAGGGGATCACGGCCATTGTCGCCGCGCCGACCCTGATCGCCATGTCCTTTACGTTCGAGTCCAACGTGGTCGAACGGGTGATGGCCGCGCCGCCGATCGCCTGGGCCTGCGTGGCCTTCGCGGGCATCGTCTCGACCATCGGGGCCAGCGCGCTGCTGTTCTGGCTGGTCCAGCGCCGCGAGGCGGGGCGCGTGACGCCCTATTTCCTGCTGACGCCGCTGGTGTCGTGCACGATCGGCATCCTGTTCCTGGGCGACCGGCTGACCCCGCAACTGCTGATCGGCGGCGCGGCTACCCTGGCTGGCGTGGCCCTGGTGGCCCTGACCGAGAAGCGGACGGCCAAGCCCGAGGCGATGACGGCGGAGACGGTCTAGGGGTCTTGAGCCACTTGCCCTGTCCCGACCGCGAAGAGGGCCAGGACAGGGATAGCGGCGTAGGCGATGGGCCTACTTCACCACGCCGCAGGCCACTCGGGCGCCGGCGCCGCCGATGGGCTGGCTCTTGTGGTCGTCAGGGCTGACGTGGACGACGATGGCCGAGCCGTCTGCGTCGAGCAGGGCCGGGCGGCCGCCGGCGCCCTTCAGCGAGACCAGGGGCGAATAGAGCTCGGCCATGGCCGAGCCGTCGGCGCCGGCATGGATGTTGGGCAGGTCGCCATTGTCGTTGCCGTCGGGATTGAGCAGGCCGTGGACGACGGCGGCGGTGGTGTGCACGTGAGCGCCGGCCGACTTGAAGTCGGGCGTGCCGCAGTCGCCCTTCTCGTGGAAGTGCAGGCCGTGCCAGCCGGGCGTCAGGCCCTTGAGCTCAAGGCGAAGCAGCACGCCGTGCGGCGCCTCGGTCAGGCTGGCGGTTCCCAGGTCCTTGCCGTCGCCGGCCTTGATCGCGGCGGTCGCGGTCTGGCCGTCCGAGGCCTGGGCGAAGACGGCGACGGGGCCGGCGAGGACGGCGACGGCGAAGGCGGTCGCGACGAGGGGAGAGCGCATGGGAAATCCTTCAAAAACAAGCGGACGAGGAACGCAGCCGTCCCGGAAAGGTGGCGCCGCCCTTGGGGGAATGCTAACAGTTTCGGACAGTTCCGTGTCCGATTCTGACGGCGAAAAATCCCCTTGAGCGACGATCAAATCACTACCCCTCCCGAAGGGCCGCGAGGGGATATCGCCCCGATCTTCATCGAGGACGAACTGCGTCGCTCGTATCTCGACTACGCGATGAGCGTGATCGTCAGCCGCGCCCTGCCGGACGCGCGCGATGGTCTGAAGCCCGTTCACCGCCGCGTGCTGTTTTCCATGCACGAACAAGGACATACGCCGGACCGGTCGTATGTGAAGTCGGCCCGCGTGGTCGGTGACGTGATGGGTAAGTATCACCCGCACGGCGACGCCTCGATCTATTTCACGCTCGTGCGGATGACCCAGTCGTTCTCGATGGGTCTGATCCTGATCGACGGCCAGGGCAATTTCGGCTCGGTCGACGGCGATATGCCTGCGGCCATGCGCTACACCGAGTGCCGGATGGCGCCCCCGGCGCTGGCCCTGCTGGCCGATCTCGACAAGGACACGGTCGACTTCCAGGAAAATTATGACGGTAAGGAACAGGAACCGACGGTCCTGCCGTCGCGGATTCCCAACCTGCTGGTCAATGGCGCGGGCGGCATCGCCGTCGGCATGGCCACCAACATCCCGCCGCATAACCTTGGCGAGATCGTCGACGCCTGTCTGGCCATGGTCGACGACCCCGAGGTCAGCGCCGAGACCCTGCTGGACATCGTGCCGGGCCCCGACTTCCCGACCGGCGGCGAGATCATCGGCCGCAGCGGTCCGCGCCAGGCGCTGCTGACCGGACGCGGCTCGGTGATCATGCGCGGCCTGGCCACGGTGGAAGAGATCCGCCAGGGCCGTGAAGCCATCATCATCACCGCCATCCCCTATCAGGTGAACAAGGCCCACTTGGTCGAGCACATCGCTGAACTGGTGCGTGACAAGAAGATCGAGGGTGTCAGTGACATCCGCGATGAGTCCAACCGCGACGGCATGCGGATCCTGGTCGAGCTGAAGCGCGACGCCTCGGGCGACGTGATCCTCAACCAGCTGTACCGCTTCACGGCGCTGCAAAGCTCGTTCGGCGTCAACATGCTGGCCCTGAACCGCAAGCGCCCCGAACAGATGGGCCTGCGCCAACTGGTCGAGATCTTCGTGAAGTTCCGCGAAGAGGTCGTGGTGCGACGCACCAAGTTCGAACTGGGCAAGGCGCGCGATCGCGGCCACGTCCTGGTCGGCCTGACCATCGCTGTCGCCAATATCGACGAGTTCATCCACATCATCCGCTCGTCCAAGGACCCGGCCGAGGCGCGCGAGCGTCTGGTGGCCAGGGCCTGGCCGGCCGGCGACATGCTGCCGCTGGTCGAGCTGATCGCAGATCCGCGCACCCTCAAGGAAGAGGGCGACCTGATCCGTCTCACCGACGAGCAGGCCCGCGCCATCCTGGCCCTGACCCTGTCGCGCCTGACCGGCCTGGGCCGCGAGGAAATCGGCAACGAGGCGCAAGCCCTGGCCGAGGCCATCCGCGGCTTCCTGGAACTGCTGTCGGACCGCGCCAACATCATGGCCGTGGTCCGCGAGGAGCTGGTCGAGGTGCGCGAGAAGTTCGCCGTGCCGCGCCGCTGCCAGATCGTCGACGGCGACGCCGACGTGGAAGACGAAGACCTGATCGTCCGCGAGGAAATGGTCATCACCGTGACCATGGGCGGCTATGTGAAGCGCACGCCGCTGGCCAATTACCGCACCCAGCACCGGGGCGGCAAAGGCAAGTCGGGCATGGCCACCAAGACCGAGGACGCGGTCACCCGCGTGTTCTCGGCCTCGACCCACGCGCCGCTGCTGTTCTTCACCTCGGGCGGCAAGGTCTACAAGCTGAAGGTCTGGCGGCTGCCGCTGGGCGCCGCCAATTCGCGCGGCAAGGCGTTCGTCAACCTGCTGCCGATCGAGCCGGGCGAGACCATCACCTCGATCCTGACCCTGCCTGAGGACGAGAGCACCTGGGATCGCCTGGACGTGATGTTCGCCACCCGCTCGGGCAGCGTGCGTCGCAACAAGCTGAGCGACTTCGTCGACGTGCGCCGCAACGGCAAGATCGCCATGAAGCTGGACGAGGGCGACGGCATTGTCGGCGTCGGCGTCTGTGGCACCGAAAACGACATCCTGCTGACCACGGCCGTCGGCCGCTGCATCCGCTTCTCGGCCGATGAGGTCCGCGTGTTCGCCAGCCGTGATTCGACCGGCGTGCGCGGCGTGAAGCTCGCCGAGGGCGACGAAGTGATCAATATGGCCATCCTGCGCGGCGTCGACGCCACGCCGGCCGAACGCGCCGCCTATCTGAAACACGCCCGCGCCATGCTGCGCGCGGCCGGCGAAGAGGGCGATGACGCCCCCGCGCCGGAAGAATCGGACGAGGACGTCGGCGAGGCCAGCCTGACGCCGGAACGCATCGCCCAGCTGGGCGCGGCCGAGGAGTTCATCCTCACCGTCTCGTCGGAAGGCTTTGGCAAGCGCACCAGCGCCTATGACTATCGCCGTACGGGCCGGGGCGGGCAGGGGCTTACGGCCCAGGATCTGTCCAAGCGCGGCGGCCGTCTGGCGGCCTCGTTCCCGGTCGAGGACAGCGACGAAATCCTGCTGGTGACAGACGCCGGACAGTTGATACGGTGCCCCGTCTCGCAAATTCGTGTTGCAGCGCGGAATACTCAGGGCGTAACCGTGTTCCGCACCGCGAAGGACGAACATGTCGTGAGCGTGGAGCGGCTGGCTGACGCCGGCGGCGGCGACGACGATCAAGGCGAAGCAAGCGGGGCGGACGAGACCCCGTAAGACGCCGTAACGCAGGGGGTTGCATGAGGGTCGGGCTTTATCCCGGAACGTTTGATCCGGTTACCAACGGCCATCTCGACATTATCGGTCGGGCCGTGAAGCTGGTGGACAAGCTGGTGATCGGGGTGGCGGTGAACATCGGCAAGGGGCCGCTGTTCTCGCTGGAAGAACGGGTCGCGATCCTCAAGCAGGAAACCGCGCACCTGAACAAGCTGGCCGTGATCGAGGTCAGGCCGTTCGACAGCCTGCTGATGCACTTCGCCCGCGAGGTCGGGGCCCAGATGATCGTGCGCGGCCTGCGGGCCGTGGCCGACTTCGAGTATGAGTTCCAGATGACGGCGATGAACCAGCAGCTGGATCGCGAGATCGAGACGGTGTTCCTGATGGCCGATCCCCGGCACCAGGCCATCGCCTCGCGGCTGGTCAAGGAGATCGCGGCCTTGGGCGGCGATATCTCCAAGTTCGTGCCCGCCGGGGTGGGCGAACAGCTGGTCGCCAAGCTGCGCAAGGCCTGAAACAGCGGGTTTGCCGTGAAGCTGTCGAAATCATAGGCTTCAACACGGTGGACTTGTCGCGGGGGCGTCGTCGTTCTACGCCCCCGTCTGCCTTTCTGTTCGGGGATTTCCATGAAGCTTGCGTATTCCGTCGCCGCTCTGGCGCTGCTGGCCACGACCGCTGTCGCGCACACGGCGTCGGCCCAGGTTGGCGACTGGCGCACGCCCGATCCCCAGAACGTGCTGGTCATCGAGACCAACAAGGGCCGGATCATCGCCGAGCTCAGCCCGCAGGCCGCCCCGGCCCATGTGGCGCGCATCCGTGAGCTGACCCAGGCCGGCTTCTATGACGGCCTGACCTTCTTCCGGGTCATCGATAGCTTCATGGCCCAGACGGGCGATCCGGATAACACCGGCGCGGGCGGCTCGGACAAGCCGGACATGACCGCCGAGTTCACCTTCCGTCGCGGCGCTGACACGCCGCTGGCCGCGCCGGGCAAGGCCGGCAGCAATGAGACCGGTTTCGTCGGCGCCCTGCCGGTGACCAGCCAGCCGGCGGCCCTGGCGGTGATGACCGCCGACCGCAAGGTGGCGACCTGGGGCAATTTCTGTCCCGGCGTGCTGGGCATGGCCCGGGCCAACAACCCCGACAGCGCCAACAGCCAGTTCTTCTTCATGCGGCAGTACTATCCGTCGCTGGACAAGACCTACACCGCCTTTGGCCGCGCGCTGTCGGGTCTCGACGTGATCCGATCGATCAAGGTCGGCGAACCCGCGCCCGATCCGCAGGACAGGATGACCAGCGTCAAGCTGCTGGCCGACCTGCCGGCCGACAAGCGCCCTTCGGTGCAGGTCATGGACACCCGCGGCCCCGCCTTCGCCGCCCTGGTCGCCAAGCGCCGGGCCGAGGTGGGACCCAGCTTCAGCAATTGCGACGTCGAAATCCCGGTGCAGATCAAATGAAGCCATCCGCCGTTGTCGTCCTGGGTCTGAGCCTGGCCGTACTGGCCAGCCCGGCGCTGTCCGCTTCCAAGGCCAAGCCGAAGGCGAGGGCGGTCGCCGCGCCGGCGGCCGCGGACTGGCGGGTCCCGGACCCCGACAACGTGATGGTGATCGAGACCAACAGGGGGCGGGTGGTCGTCGAGCTGGTCCCCGAGGTTGCGCCCGGCCACGTGACGCGGATGCGCGAATTGACCCGGGCCGGCGTCTATGACGGCCGCACCTTCTTTCGGGTGATCGACCGGTTCATGGCCCAGACGGGCGACCCGAAGGACAATGGCGAGGGCAATACCGACAAGCCCAACCTGAAGGCCGAGTTCACCTTCCGGCGCACCGCCGCGACGCCCTTTACGCCGGCCGCCGCGCCGTCGGGGCTGCAGGTGGGCCTGCTGGGTTCGCTGCCGGTGTTCAGCCAGCACTGGAGCTGGCACGAGGTCACCGCCGACGGCAACGTCTCGGCCTGGGGGACCTATTGTCCCGGTGTGGTGGGTATGGCCCGCGACGACGACAACAACTCGGCCAACAGCCAGTTCTTCCTGATGCGCCAGCCCTATCCGTCGCTCGACAAGCGCTACACCGCCTTTGGCCGGGTGATCAGCGGGCTGGAGACCATCCGCGCCATCAAGACCGGCGAGCCGGTGGCCGCGCCGCAGGACCGCATGGAGAAGGTCCGGATGCTGTCGGACATACCTGCGGCCGAACGTCCCAGGGTGCGGGTAATCAACACCCAGGGCGCGTGGTTTGCGGGCGAAATCCGCCGCCAACGCGCGCTTAAAGGGGCGGACTTTTCCGTCTGTGATCTGAAAACCCCGGTTGATATCCGCTAGCCTCTCACCCTTTTGGGGTGAGCGGCGGTTCACAGCGGGGGGAAAAGCGCGCTAGAAGCGCCTTCACCCATTTCGCACCCAAGGGATGACCATGTCGGCCGACCTCGAAAACACCCTGATCCTCACGCTGGAAAGCGGCCCGGTCACCATCCAGATGCGCCCCGACCTGGCTCCCGGCCACGTCGACCGGATCAAGGAACTGGTCCGCGAGGGCTTCTATGACGGCGTGGTCTTCCACCGCGTGATCCCGGGCTTCATGGCCCAGGGCGGCGATCCGTCGGGCACCGGCCGCGGCGGCAGCGACAAGCCGGACATCAAGGCCGAGTTCTCCAAGGAAGCCCACGTGCGCGGCGTCTGCTCGATGGCCCGCACGCCCGATCCCAACTCGGCCAACAGCCAGTTCTTCATCTGCCTGGACGACGCGACCTTCCTCGACGGCCAGTACACCGTCTGGGGCCAGGTCTCCGAGGGCATGGATCACGTTGACGCCCTGCCCAAGGGCGAGCCGCCGCGCGAGCCGGGCAAGATTCTCACCGCCAAGATCGCCGCCGACGCCTGATCTCGTCGAAACTGAATACGAGAACGGCCCCGGAGCGATCCGGGGCCGTTTTTCGTTTGGACGTCTAGTCCCGGCGCAGCTTGACGATGATCGGTCGGTGATCCGAGCCCAAAGCTGGCCCGCGCACCACGCTGACGGTCTTCCAGGCCTTGCCGGCATAGACGTGATCGATCGGAAGGAACGGCGCCGGCGCATTGGCCAGGCGCGAGAAGCGGCCCGAGGGCCATGAGGGGATGGCACGGGTGCGGCGTTCCAGACCCAGGGCCTTGTCCTGACGCTTGAGCGTGAACGACCAGGGCGTGGAGTTGAAGTCGCCGGTCAGGATGGTGTCGGATTTGTCGAACCGGGCCATGGCCTCGACCAGCCGCTTGCCCTGCTGCTGCTGGGGACCGGCGGGCATGGGCCAGACGTAGTGGATGCCGGCGACGGTAAAGTCGCCCTTGGGATCGGCCAGGGTCGCCCAGGCGCCGGCCAATTCGCGACCCTCGGGATAGAAGCCGTTGCGGGCCAGCATGCGCTTGCGGCTGAAGATCATGGTGGCGCAATGCTTCTTGCCATCGCAGGTGACGGAGAAGGGGTAGTAGGCCTTCAGGCCCTTGACCGCCCGACCCGACATGCCGCCGCCCTCGACGATCACCACGACGTCGGCGTTCTCGTCCAGCAGCCAGCGCAGGGCCAGTTCGGGTGTCTCGTTCTCGTGCCAGATATTGAACTGGATGATCTTCAGGTCGTCGGGGCGCGACGCCAGTCGCTT
Organism: Alsobacter soli; assembly: GCA_943371355.1. Taxonomy (GTDB): domain Bacteria; phylum Pseudomonadota; class Alphaproteobacteria; order Caulobacterales; family Caulobacteraceae; genus Caulobacter. The sequence continues at coordinate 294,838 of CALRUN020000001.1, read as the reverse complement.
GGCTCCGGCGGCGGCCAGCAGTTCGGGACCCATCAGGATGGCGCAGGCGAGAACCGCCGCGCCGCCCAGGCCGACAATGGCGCCGCGCTCGCCCTGACGCGCGAAGATCCAGCCCAGGATGATCGCCCCCACGCCCATGGCCAGCCACAGCGGCGTCAGGTGGGTGAACGCGTCAAGCCGGTCGCTGAACACGCCGCCCAGGCACGCGACGGCGAAGCCGGCGCCGACCACGCCCAGCATCAGGCCGGTGCCACGGAAAAACAGACTCAGGAGGCGCAGCAACAGATCCATGGTCTGCCCATAACACGGCCGTGATGACGGAAAATGAACTCAGTCGCCGGCGAAGTAGATGAAGCTGATATTGCGTATCCGCTCGGCGCCCAGCTGAAGTCCGCCGGTCAGCACGGTCTTGACCTCGCCGCCGGGTCCAGCGGCCTTTGCCGCTTTCAGGGCGGCGACGTCAAACATTCCCGAGAACACCACCTCGCCAACGCGGGGATCCTTGCCGCGGAACACAACTTCGTGGGTGTCGACCCGATAGCTGTCCGGCATCAGGCGGAAACTGACCGTGTGATAGACCTGACCCAGCTCATTCTCTGCTGTCGGGCTGGTGACATCCTCGAACTCCAGGAAGAAGGGCCCAAAGTTGCTGGGGCGCTTGCCGTCCTCCCAGGACGCGAAGTCGTCGGGCGTGCCCATGTTCACGGACTTCAGCTTCCAGTTCCCCACCTGAACCGGCGCCTGAGCGAAGTAGTAGCCGAAGACGTCGAGCGTGGCGTCGCGCTGGAAATTGGCCGCCGCGGGATCGGCCATTGGCGGAGCGGGCGGCGTGGCGGGCGCTGTCGCGGCGGGCGCGTCAGCGGGCGCGGTGGGCTGGTTGTCACAGGCGACGAGCAGAAACGGCAGCAGCGCGGCGCAGGCCAGCAGGCGTTTCATGGCGATTTCCCCCGAAGACTATTGTTATTCGGGAGATTGGCGGCGCCGCTTCCCGATTGTCCATGGCGCTCGCGCGGCGGCGAGTATCTTGACCTGCGGGCCTCGCCGTGTCCTTGAAGCCGCCCCATGCGCCTTTCCGACTTCGATTTCGTCCTGCCTGAGGACAACATCGCCCTGCGTCCGGCCGAGCCGCGCGATTCCGCGCGTCTGCTGGTGGTGAGACCGGGGCAGGACCTGGCCGACCACGTCGTCCGCGATCTGCCCGACTTCCTGCGCCCGGGCGACGCCCTGGTCTTCAACGACACGCGGGTGATCCCGGCGCGGCTGGCGGGTCTGCGCGAAGCCCGCACGACGGGTGGCGGCGACGGTGCGCCGGTGCCGGTTGAGGCCACCCTGCATCGCCGCGTGTCGCCGGATCGCTGGAAAGCCTTCATGCGGCCGGGCAAGCGCCTGAAGGCCGGCGACCGCGTGGCGTTCGGCTCTGACGAGCATCGCCTGGACGCCACCGTGCTGGAAAAGCATGAGGGCGGCGAGGTGCTGCTGGCCTTCGACCAGTCCGGGCCGGACCTCGATATCGGCATCGCCCGTCACGGCGAGATGCCGCTACCGCCCTACATTGCCGCCAAGCGGGCCGAGGACGACCGCGACCGCGCCGACTACCAGACCGTCTATGCCCGCGAGGACGGCTCGGTGGCCGCGCCGACCGCCGGCCTGCACTTTACGCCAGACCTTCTGGCGGCGCTGAAGGCAAAGGGTGTTTCCCTCCACTTCGTCACCCTGCACGTCGGGGCCGGCACTTTCCTGCCGGTGAAGACCGACGTGGTGTCTGAGCACAGGATGCACGCCGAATATGGCGAGGTGACCGCGCAGATCGCCGACGCCCTGAACGCCGTGCGCGCCGCCGGCGGCCGCATTGTCTGCGTCGGCACCACCAGCTTGCGTCTGCTGGAAAGCGCCACCGGGGAGGATCGCGTCATCCGGCCCTTCGCCGACGAGACCGCGATCTTCATCACCCCCGGCTACCGCTTCCGCGCCGCCGACGTGCTGATGACCAACTTCCACCTGCCCAAGTCGACCCTGTTCATGCTGGTCAGCGCCTTCGCCGGTCAGGAGACCATGCGCGAGGCCTATGAGCGGGCCATCGCCACGGGCTATCGCTTCTATTCCTACGGTGACAGCTCGCTGCTGTTTCCCGCCGACCCCGAGACCCTCTGATGGCCTTTCCCTTCGAGATTTCCGCCACCGACGGCAAGGCGCGTACCGGCGTGCTGAAGACCCCGCGCGGCGACATCCGAACGCCGGCCTTCATGCCCGTGGGCACGGCGGGCACGGTCAAGGCCCTGACCGTGGATCAGGTCAAGGACACCGGCGCCGACATCATCCTGGGCAACACCTATCACCTGATGCTGCGGCCGACGGCCGAGCGGGTGAAGCGCTTGGGCGGCCTCCACAAGTTCATGCGCTGGGACAAGCCGATCCTGACAGACAGCGGCGGCTTTCAGGTCATGAGCCTGTCGGGGATCAGCAAGGTCACCGAAGAGGCCGTCACCTTCGCCAGCCATATTGACGGCTCCAAGCATGTTCTCTCGCCCGAGCGGTCGATGGAGATCCAGGCCGACCTGCTGGGCAGCGACATCGTCATGCAACTGGACGAATGCGTCGCCTGGCCGGCCGAGGAGAAGCGGGCCCGCGAGGGCATGGAGCTGTCGGCGCGGTGGGGCATCCGCTCCAAGGCGGCGTTCGGCAAGCGCGACAGCCAGGTGCTGTTCGGCATCCAGCAGGGCTCGACCTTCGAGAATCTGCGTCGCGAGTCGTCGCAGCGGCTGCAGGATATCGGCTTCGACGGCTATGCCATCGGTGGTCTGGCTGTGGGCGAGGGGCACACGGCGATGTGCGAGGTGCTGGACTATGCGCCCGACCTGTTGCCCGCCGACAAGCCACGCTACCTGATGGGCGTGGGCAAGCCGATCGACCTGGTCGAGGCCGTGGCGCGCGGCGTCGACATGTTCGACTGTGTGCTGCCCACCCGCTCGGGCCGTCATGGCCAGGCCTGGACCTGGGATGGTCCGATCAACCTCAAGAACGCCAGGTTCGCCGAGGATGACACGCCGCTGGACCCCACCAGCGACTGCCCGGCCAGCCGCGACTATTCCAAGGCCTATCTGCGCCACCTGTTCAAGGCCGAGGAGATCCTGGGCCAGGTGCTGCTGTCCTGGCACAACATCGCCTTCTTCCAGGCCCTGACGGCGGCCATGCGCGAGGCGATCGCCCAGGGCCGGTTCGAGCAGTTCCGTCGCGACTTCGCGGCCCGTCACGCGGGCGGTTGAGCAAGGCGGCGGCCGCTCAGGATTTCGGCGCGGGCGCGGGCTGGACGATGGGGAAGCGCGGCTTGCGGCCAGAGCCCGGCTGGACGGGCGGCGGCATGCCGGGATCGACCACGGGGATAGGGGCTGGCGGCTTGTGCTGCGGGGTGGCCGGCGGATTGCAGCCGCGCGCCTCGCCCAGGCCTTTCAGATAGGCCCGGCGGACATTGCCCGAGGTGATGGCGCTCTGCACCAGCCGGTCGTGGCGTTCGGCGCCGGTAAGCTTGCGCACCCAGCCCCGCATCGGGATCATGTCCTGGGCGGCGCTGGCCACCGCGCCAAGCGCGGCGCTGCCGGCCGCCTTGCGGCCGCGATCCATCAGGTCTTCGTTTTCCTCGGGCGGATGGGCGTCTAGGTCCTCGCCAAGGGCCACGTCGAGCGGCGAGACCAGACCGATCAGCACGCCGCAATTGACCCTGGGCGGCCGGGCATAGGGATCGTTCATCGCCTCGATCAGCACGGGCGGGATCTTGGTGCGGACGATATTGACGTCGCGCAGGGGCGCGCTGACGGCGCCGGCTATGCCGTCCTTGTTGGCGTCCGATGTGGTCTGGATTTTCGAATCAGAGGGCGGCGGGGGCGGCGGTTGCTGCTGGCCGAACGCGGGCGCGCTCGCCAGAAAAAGCGGAACCGTCACGGCTGTGAGCAACAAACCACGCATACGCCACCTTATCGCGCCAAAAGCGGCGCCGTCATGTCAAACAACCGGTGAAACCCCGCTTGCGGCTGCGGCGCCCCCCGACTATGTTCCGCGCCGCTTCCACCGGCCACGCCGCGTCGTGAGCGGGCCGGTAGCTCAGTGGTAGAGCATTCGACTTTTAATCGAATGGTCGTGGGTTCGAACCCCACCCGGCCTACCAATTCAAGATCCGTGCGCCGTCTGGCGCGCGCGGATCGAAGTCAGCAAGAAGCCAAGTCGCAACGCTGCTGTTCGGACCGTGTTCCGGAGCGCGTTGAAATCGTCCTTACCGCTATCCGTCCCGGGTATGGATCTCTATTCCCGCCAGCCTCGTCCCGGGGATTGGGGAACGGTCATCGAAAATGCGATAGCATCGCTGTAGCCCAGCCTGTCCGCCGGCCGGGCGCTGGTGAGTTTTTCTGGGAGCCTGCGCGGGGAATTCTCAATTGACCCCACCAGCTTGGTGGGGATTTAAGCTGCCTAGCTTGATGCGGCGGACCCAGCGGGGTTTCGGCGCGTTTCACACCGGACTTCGCCGGAACCAGGACGACGATCAGACGATGACCGCCGAGACCGCCGCCGCGATCCGCCCAAGACTTCCCGGGGCTGGCCCTGTCGCCCGAAGGCCGCTGTTTCGACGTCGCTCGGCTATCCCGGGCTTCACCCTGACCCTTGGGGTGACCCTGACGGTCCTGTCGCTGATCGTCTTGATCCCCTTGTCGGCCGTGGCGCTGAAAGCCTCCGAGCTCTCGCCTGCCCAGTTCGTCGCTGCGGCCTTTTCCGAGCGGGCTCTGGCGGCCTATCGCCTGACCTTTGGGGCGGCCTTCGTCGCCGCCGCCATCAATGGCGTGTTCGGTGTGCTGACCGCCTGGGCGCTGGTGCGTTACGAGTTTCCCGGCAAGGCCCTGGTCAACGCCCTGGTCGATCTGCCGTTTGCCCTGCCCACGGCCGTGGCCGGCATCGCCCTGGCCACGCTCTACTCGCCCAATGGCTGGATCGGCGCCTATCTGACGCCGCTGGGGATCAAGGCGGCCTACAACCCGATTGGCGTGACCATCGCCCTGATCTTCATCGGCCTGCCGTTCGTGGTCCGCACCATCGAGCCGGTGCTGCGCGACCTGTCCGACGACGTCGAGGAAGCCGCCGCCAGTCTCGGGGCCGGCCGGCTGTCGACCATTACGCGTATCGTTCTGCCGGCCCTGGGCCCGTCCTGGCTGACCGGTTTCGCCCTGGCGTTCGCCAGAGGGATTGGCGAGTACGGCTCGGTGATCTTCATCGCCGGCAACATGCCCTACAAGTCCGAGATCGCCCCGCTGCTGATCATCATCCAGCTGGAGCAGTTCGAATACGCCAACGCAGCCGCCATCGCCCTGGTCATGCTGGGCGTGTCGTTCCTGATGCTGCTGGTCATCAACGCCGTGCAGGCCTGGGCGAGAAGGTTCTCCTGATGGCCGCTCCGCGTCTTTCCACCGAAGATCCGGCCTGGGCCAAGGTCCTGATCATCAGCCTGGTCCTGGCGTTCCTGGGACTGGTGCTGGTCCTGCCGCTGGCGGCCGTGTTCGCCGAGGCCCTGCGCAAGGGGCTGCAGCCGGCGCTGGACGCCATCGCCAATCCCGACGCCATCGCCGCCGTCAAGCTGACCCTGCTGACCGCCGCGATCACCGTGCCGTTCAACGTGGTGTTCGGCCTCTGCGCGGCCTGGGCCGTCGCCAAGCACGAGTTTCCGGGCAAGAGTCTGCTGATCACCCTGATTGACCTGCCGTTCTCCGTCTCGCCGGTCGTCGCGGGCCTGATCTATGTGCTGGTGTTTGGGCTGCAGGGCTGGTTCGGCGACCATCTGGTCGACAACGACATCAAGATCATCTTCGCCGTGCCCGGCATCGTGCTGGCCACCATCTTCGTGACCTTCCCCTTCATCGCTCGCGAACTGATCCCGCTGATGCAGGAGCAGGGGACCAGCGAGGAGGAGGCCGCCGTCTCGATGGGGGCCTCGGGCCTCTACACCTTCTGGCGGGTGACCGCGCCGAACGTGCGCTGGGGTCTGCTGTACGGCGTGCTTCTGTGCAACGCCCGCGCCATGGGTGAGTTCGGGGCCGTGTCGGTGGTCAGCGGTCACATTCGGGGCCTGACCAACACCATGCCCCTGCACGTCGAGATCCTCTACAACGAGTATGATTTCGTCGGGGCCTTCGCCGTCGCCGCCCTGCTGTGTCTGCTGGCGATCGTGACCCTCGTCCTCAAGACCGCGCTTGAAGTCGCCCAGCCCGGCTCGCGCCGGCGCGGCGGCCACTGATCGGAACGCCAGACCCCATGACCATCTCCATCCGTTCCGTCGAAAAGAAGTTCGGTCGCTATCCGGCGCTGGACAAGGTCGGGCTTGAGATCGCCGATGGCGAGCTGCTGGCCCTGCTGGGGCCTTCGGGCTCGGGCAAGACGACCCTGCTGCGCGTGATCGCCGGCCTGGAATTTCCCGACGCCGGCCAGGTGCTGTTCCACGACCAGGACGTCACCTTCGCCTCGGCCGCCGCACGCCGCGTGGGCTTCGTGTTCCAGCAATATGCGCTGTTCAAGCACATGACCGTGGCCCGCAACATCGCGTTCGGCCTGGATGTCCGCAAGGGCAAGGACAAGCCGTCAAAGGCCGAGATCACCAAGCGGGTCGATGACCTGCTGCGCCTGGTCGAGCTGGAAGGCCTGGGCGGCCGCTATCCGTCACAGCTGTCGGGCGGCCAGCGCCAGCGCGTGGCCCTGTCGCGCGCCCTGGCCGTGCAGCCTAGCGTGCTGCTGCTGGACGAGCCGTTCGGCGCCCTGGACGCTACGGTCCGCAAGTCGCTGCGCAAGGAACTGCGCCGGGTGCATGACGCCACGGGCGTCACCACCATCTTCGTGACCCACGACCAGGAAGAGGCCCTCGACCTGGCTGACCGCGTGGCGATCCTGAACCACGGCGTCATCGAGCAGGTCGGCACGCCGGCCCAGGTGCATGACGAACCGGTTTCGCCGTTCGTCTGCGGTTTCGTGGGCGAGGCCAACCGGTTCGAGGGCGCGGCGTCGAACGGCCGCTTCACCGCCGGTTCGGTTGTCCTCCCGGCCGTCAATGTGGCCGACGGCAAAGCCGTTGCGTTTGTTCGACCCCATGACCTGGTGCTTGACGCTGAGGGCTTCGAGGTGCGCGTCAACCGCGTCCATATCCAGGGCGCCCTGGCCGCCGTCGACGGCGTCACCGCCGATGGCCGCCGGATCGAGGTGACGGTGTCGCGCGATCAGGCCGACCGGTTCACCGGAGCGGTGAAAATGTCGGCCCGCAAGGCCCACGTCTATCCGGCCTGACCTTACTGCTGCTGCTGTTGTTGCTGCTGCTGTTGTTGCTGCTGCTGGTGCAGGTCCTGCCGGAGGGCCGCCGCGTTTTCGGGGCGGCGACGCCCGCCAGCGAAGTTGGGGCGCGCCATGCGCAGGAATTCGGGCTCGGCCAGGGCCGCCCGCGCCCGGCGCACCGAGACGCCGACCGCCAGCTCGCTGTCTGAATCGCCCTTGTAGACACCGCGCGAGGGCGTGACGTCGCCATAGTCGCGGCCCACGGCCACAGCCACGTGGCGCTCGCCGGTCATCATGTTGTTGGTCGGGTCAAAGCCCACCCAGCGCAGGCTGGGCAGGAACACCTCGACCCACGCGTGGGTCGCGTCCGGATCGGAGCGGTCGCCCGCGTCGCGGTCGGTGAACAGGTAGCCCGAGACATAGCGCGCGGGCACATTCCACGAGCGGCAGACGGCCAGCATGATGTGGGCGAAGTCCTGGCAGACCCCGCGGCCGGCGCTCAGGGCCAGATCGATGGGGCTGTCGGCGTCGGTGACGCCGGGCTGATATTCAAAGGCCCGATAGATGGTCTCCGACAGCATCCGCATCGCCGTCAGCGGATCCCTGCGGCGCAGGTCGTCCAGATTGTGCTCGTCGATGAAGGCGTTCAGCGCCTCGGTGGTCTCGACGAAGCCGTGCATTCTCAGGAAGTCGAAACATTCACCGCGCACGAACTCGCTGCGCAGCCGGTCCCATTCGCCCATGTCCAGGGCGTCGGGCCGTTCGCCCGGCGGCTCGGTCTCGACCGCTGAGCGGGCGACGATGGTCAGCTTGTCGTGCGGCTGGGGCACGTCGAAGTGATAGACGGCATTGCCGAAGCTGTCGGCGTAGGAGAATACCTGGGCCGCCGGATTGAGGTCCAGCTCGAAGCTGATCAGGCGCTGGCGGGCGGTCTTCTGGGGCTGCATCCACAGCTCCATCAGGCTTTCGCGAACCGGGCGCTCGTAGTGGTACTGGGTGACGTGGCGGATTTCGAGGAGCACTGGGAGGATCCTAGGCCGGAAGACGCATTTCGAGCGGGTAGGCCACGAAGGTCTCGTAGATCGCTTCGTGGATGCGCGCGCACTCGTTGACGACGGTGGCCAGCAGGGCGCCGGCCCCCTGGTTTTCCAGTTCGTTGATGTCGGCGAACTGCAGGCGGGCCTTCAGGCGCCCCGCGATCCGTTCCGGCCCGGCCCCTTCGCCGCCGGCGCGGCGGGCCAGGACGCTGAGATTGGCCTCGATCTGGGAGGTGGCGAAGCGGATCGAGCGCGGGAAGTCCTCGTCGAACACCAGGAACTCCAAGATGTGCCGGGGTTCGATCTCGGCGGTGTAGACCCGCAGATAGGGCTCAAGCGCGCAGGCCATGCGCAGCAGGCTGACCAGAGCGATGTGATCGTTGATCTGCCGGCCCGGCGTCTCGGCGAAACACACCTCCAGCAGGCGCGAGACCAGCTGGGCGCGCTCCAGATACATGCCCAGCATCATGAAGCGCCAGCTCTCGCCATGGCTCATGGTGGTGTCGGCCGCGCCCTTGAACAGGTGCAGGTCGGCGATCACGTCGTGCAGGAAGGTGGTCGAGCCGTCGGCGAACTCGCGCTTGGCGTTCTCGTCGGTGACTTTCAGGTAGAGCAGGTTCAGCCGTTCCCAGGTCTCGGTCGTGATCTGGTCGCGCACCTGACGGGCGTTCTCGCGGGCGCGGGACAGCGACGAGACCACCGAATTGGGGTCGGAGCGATCCAGAACCAGCGCCTCGGCCGCCTCGAACGAGCCGACGGCGCTGCTCATTTCAGGCTCGCCGACCGCCGACAGGGCGATCCAGACCGCCTGGACGCCGGCGTCGGTCTGGTCGAGCGTGGCGTTGAGCATGACGCTGGACAGCCGCGACAGGTGTTCGGCGCGTTCGATGTATCGGCCCAGCCAGTAGAGGCTGTCGGCAACTCGAGCGAGCATCATGGGCGCGTGCTCCCACTACCGTTGGAGCCGTTGGCGGGGCCATCGTCGGTCAGCACCCAGGTGTCCTTGGAGCCGCCGCCCTGGCTGGAATTGACCACCAGCGAGCCGCGCTTCAGGGCCACGCGGGTGAGGGCGCCAGGCGTAACGATCGTCTTCTCGCCCGACAGGATGAAGGGACGCAGGTCGACGTGGCGCGGTTCGATCCGGCCATCGACCAGGCAGGGCGCGGTCGATAGCTGGATGGTCGGCTGGGCGATATAGTTTTCCGGATCGGCCTTGATCGCGATGGCGAAGTCGTCGCGTTCCTTCTGGGGGGCGTGCGGGCCCACCAGCATGCCGTAGCCGCCCGAAGCGCCGACGGCCTTGACCACCAGCTTGTCCAGATTGGCCAGCACATAGCCCAGCTGCGCCGGCTCCCGGCACAGGAAGGTCTCGATATTGGGCAGGATGGCGTCTTCGCCCAGATAGTAACGGATGATCTCCGGCACATAGGCATAGACGGCCTTGTCGTCGGCCACCCCGGTGCCCGGCGCGTTGCAGATCACCACATTGCCGGCCCGATAGGCGTTGAACAGGCCGGCCGCGCCCAGCGAGGAGTTGCGCCGGAAGGTGAGGGGATCGATGAAGTCGTCGTCCACCCGGCGATAGATCACGTCGACCCGGCGGATGCCCGTGGTCGTGCGCATGTAGACCATGTTGTCGTGGACCACGAGATCGCGGCCCTCGACCAGGGGAACGCCCATCAGCCGCGCCAGATAGGCGTGCTCGTAATAGGCCGAGTTATAGACGCCAGGCGTCAGCACCACGACCTGGGGATTGGGCCGCCACTCGGGGCTCATGCTTTTCAGCGTGGCCAGCAGCAGGTCGGGATAGCGCTCGACCGGACGTACGCCGGCGGCGCGATAGGTGCCGGGGAAGGTGCGCTTGGCCGCGTCGCGGTTGGCCAGCATGTAGGAGACGCCCGACGGCACGCGCAGATTGTCTTCCAGCACCGCGAACTGGCCGTCCTGGCAGCGGATCAGGTCGCTGCCGCAGACATTGGCGTAGGATTTGTGCGGCACGTAGATGTGCTGCATCTCGCGGCGATAGGACGGCGCGCCCAGCACCAGTTCGCGCGGCACCACGCCGTCCATCAGGATCTGCTGGTCGCCATAGATGTCGGCCAGGAACAGGTTCAGGGCCAGAAGGCGCTGGGTCAGGCCGGCTTCGATCTTGGCCCATTCCTGGGCGGGGATGATTCGCGGGAAGAGGTCGGTCGGAATGATTCGTTCGGTGGTGTTCTCGCCGCCGCCATAGACCGTGAAGGTGATGCCCTGCAGCAGGAACGACCGCTCCAGCGTTTGCTGGCGTCCCGCCAGCTCGGCGCCGCCCAGGGTCGACATGCGGGCGTGCAGGGGATCGTAGTGCGAACGCACCGCGCCGCCGGGCGCGAACATCTCGTCGTAGGCGACACCGGGTAGGTACGCCGCCTCCGTCAGGGGAAGGGTCGGAGCCTCAAGATCTTGAATTTTCGCCGCCACGCCTTCGTCCACGCTTGTTTGCCTTGGGCTCCGTCGAGTCAGACGCGCCGCCACCAACCCTAGAACGTCGCGGCGTCTGAAGTCGGCGATTTTCGCCGCCGCCGCGTCAATGCGCACGACTGCCTGTCATTTGGGCGCCTTTTCAGCAGCGAGGGAAGCGCTCGCCGTCTTCCGTTCCCTGCATTTCCGACGGTGACAGCGACGGGGCCGGCGACTACAGGGGGAGCGGGGGCGCTCCGCGCGGGGAATTACGGCTTGGTGCGTAGACGATTGGCCCTGGGAATCGCGACAGCGGCTTTGTTGGCTGCGGGTGGCGCGTGGGCGGATGAGCCGGCGGCGACGATCACCGGGGTTGAAGACAAGGCGCTGCGCGACGCGATCCAGCGCGTGCTCTCGATATCCAAGACCGCGCCCCAAAGCCGGGCCGAAGCCCGCCGTCGCGCCCGTGACGCCGGCGACGACGTGGTCGCGGTGCTCCGCGCCGAGGGCTACTACGCCTATGCCGTCGAACCCGACATCAGCGAAGACGATCCGCCGCGTGGTGTGGTCAGGGTCCTGCCTGGGCCGGTGTTCGTGCTGGCCGATCCCACCATCGTCTGGAGTGGCGCTGCGCCTGATGAGGGCGTGAGCCAGAGAGCCGTCTCTGCCATGCGGCTGACTCCCGGCGAGCCGGGCCGCGCCGCCGACATTCTGGGCGCCGAGGGGCGGGTCATCGCTCAGGTCCAGCAACTGGGCTATGCCGATGTCGCCGCCGAACCGCGCGAGGTCATCGTCGACCATGCCGACCACACGGTGCGCCCCACCTTCAACATCGCCGCTGGGGACCTGACCCGCCTGGATGGTGTCGAGCTGATCACCAAGGGGCGCAGCAACCCGGCCTGGGTCGCCCACCTGACGCCGTGGCAGGCCGGCGATGTTTACGACCCCGAGGATATCGCCGAGCTTGAGCGGCGCCTGAGGGACACGGCCGTCTATGACTCGGTCTCGGTTTCGATCGCGCCGCGCGAAAAGATCCTGCCCGACGGCCGCCGGCCCGTGGTCGTGAACCTGACGGATCGCCCTGAGCGCACCATCGAGCTGGGCGCGGGCTATTCGACCAGTGAAGGGCCGGGCGTCGATGCGCGCCTGATCCGCTACAACCGCCTGCGGCGGGCCGACACCACGACCTATACCGCGCGCCTGGCCAAGCTGGAGCAGCGGCTTGAGGGTGAAGTGGCCCTGCCGCACTGGCGCAAGCCCCAGCAGACCCTCAAGCTGAACGGCGCGGTGTTCCGCGAAACCACCGACGCCTATGACGAAACCGGCGCGACGATCAGCGCCGACCTGACCCAGCGCCGCAAGACCACCTCGTATCGCACCTATGGCGTGGCGCTGGACCTGTCGCAGTCCGAGCAGCTCGAAAACAGCGGCGCCGGCTCGGTCAAGGAAACCCTCAACCTGGCCACCCTGACCACGCTGGGCGCGATGGCATGGGATCAGTCGGACAATATCCTGGACCCGACGCGGGGCTGGCGCTTCGAGGCGCGGGCTGAGCCGACCACCAGCTTTGGCGACACCACTTTGGCCTATCTGCGCACCCAGGTTCAGGGCTCGGCCTATCTACCGTTCGGAGACGACGCCAGCACGGTCCTGGCCGCCCGCGTCAAGGTGGGGGCGATCTTCGGGGCTCTGGTCTCGGAAATTCCGGCCTCGCGGCGCCTGTTCTCGGGCGGGGGCGGTTCGGTGCGCGGCTATGCCTACCAGGCCATTGGCCCGCGCCTGGCCGACAACACCCCGCAGGGCGGCGTGTCGCTGGTCGAGACCTCGTTCGAGGTGCGCCACCGGTTCACCGAGCGCTGGGGCGGCGTCGCCTTCATCGACGCGGGCGCCATCGGTCCGGAGCGCAAGCCCGACACCGAGGACTTCCGTTTCGGCGCGGGCATCGGCGTCCGCTACGACCTGGGCTTTGGCCCGATCCGCGCCGATATCGCCATACCGCTGGGCAAGCGCGCCGGCGACCCGGCCTTCCAGATCTATCTCAGCATCGGGCAAAGCTTTTGACCGACGCGCCTGAACATCCCATCGAAGACGCGGTTGACGAGGCGGTCGAGACCGTCGTCGAGGTCGCCAAGAAAGTCGGCGGTCCCGGCTGGCTGATGATCGTTTCGGTGGTGGCGGTGGTCATCGTCGCCGTGTTCTTCGGCGGGCTGCGTTATGCGCCGATCACGCCCCAGGGTCGCATGTTCCTGGAGGCCCGGGCCAGCGGCCTGAAGCTGGGGCGTATCGGCCGGCTGAAGATCGAAGGGCTGTCGGGCGACATCTGGAAGAACTTCGGGGTTCGCCGCCTGACCATCATCGACGAGAAGGGCGTCTGGCTCGAGGCCCACGACGTCCGGGTGGCCTGGAGTCCCGCCGAGCTGTTCAGTCGTCGCTTCCACGCCGAACGCATCGATGCGCGCGATGTCATCGTGTTGCGCCGTCCGACCCTGACGCCCAAGGGCAAGTCCGGGGCCGCGCCGGTTTCGGTCGATCTGGACGCCTTCGCCCTGCGACTGATCACCAGGCCCGAATTCAGTCGCCAAGCGGGTGATTTCGATGTCGTCGGCGCCTACGAGATGGCGCGGCAGGGCGGCAAGAAGGGGCGGATCGGCGTGGCCAGCCGGCTGCACCGGGGCGACCACCTGACCCTGGACTTCGACCTGGGCCGCAACGACACGATCCGCCTGAACGCCGAAGCGGTGGAAGCCAATGGCGGCGCCATCGCCGGCGCCCTGGGTCTGCCCGTCGATCGACCCTTCGACCTGAAGGCCAAGGCCGACGGGGCGATGAACCAGGGCGCTTTCAGCGTCACGGCGAAAACCGGCAGGGACATTCCGCTGGACGCTACGGGCGCCTGGACGCCGCAGGGAGGATCGGCCCGAGGACGGATCGATCTGGGCGCCTCCAGCCTGACGCGTCGTCTTGAGACCATGTTCGGCCCTGAGGCGGCCTTCGCCGTCGAGGGGCGCAAGGCTTCTGGCGGGCTCTACGACCTCACGACCCAGATCCGCGCCGAGAACTTGGTGCTGGACTCCCGGGGGCTGGCCGACATCGGCAAGAAGCGGACGGGGCCCGACGGCCTGCCATTCACCGCGCGCATCGGCTCGCTGAAGAAGATCGTCTCGATCCCGGAAATGGGGACGGGCCTGGTCAAGGGCCGGTTCCGGCTGGAGCCAGGCGGCTTCTCGGTCGAGGGCGACGCTGATGTCTCCAATCTGTCGCTCCTGGGCTACCAACTGGCGCGGGCCAAGGGGCCGGCCATGGTGCGGTGGTCGAAGGGCGAGCTGACCATCAAGGCGGAGGCCGCGGGGCAGGGCGGCGGCGGAACCGGCGTATTGGCCGTGCTGGGCGCCAGCCCCAAGGCCACCTTCGAGGGCGCGCGGATCAAGGGCGGGCGGTTCCTGATCCGCTCCGCGACGGTGACCGGACCCAATCTGGTGGTCACCGGCGAAGGCGATCGCGGCATCCTCGGCGGCCTGAATTTCAAGGGCGAGGCGCGCGTCGCCAGCCTGGCGCCGATCCGCGCCGGCGCGCGCGGCAAGCTGGTCGCCAAGTGGTCGGCCAGCAGTTCCAGCGGCAAGCCCTGGGGTTTCACGGTCGACGCCAGGGGGCAGGACTTCGCGGTGGGCCTGGCCGAGCTGGACCGGCTTCTGGGCAAGGCACCGCGTCTGAGCGGCAAGGGCGCCTGGAGCGACGGCGTGCTCTCGATCGCCGACGCCAAGCTGGAGGGAGCGGCGGCCGAGGCTCGCACCTCCGGCGCCATGCAGCGCGGCGGCGGCCTGGGTTTCAAGCTGGACTGGACCGCCACCGGCCCCTTCCGCGCCGGCCCGATCGAGGTGACGGGCAAGGCCAGGGGGGACGGTGCGATCACCGGAACCCTGTCGGCCCCCAAGGCCGACCTGACGGCTGATTTCGACTCCATAGACCTGCCGAAACTTCCCCTGACCAATGCGCATCTGGCGCTGACCTTCGCCCGCACGGCCGGCGGCGCCGACGGCGTGGCGCGGTTGACCGGGCAAAGCACTTATGGCCCGGCCAGGGCGGGGGCGGCCTTCCGCTTCGCGACGGGCGGGCTTGATCTCACTGACGTGGATATCGACGCTGGCGGCGCGAAGGCCAGCGGAGCTGTCTCCCTGCGCGGCCGCCGTCCGGCCTCGGCGGACCTGACCGTGGCCATCGGCCCCGGAGCGTTCCTGCCGCAAGGCCGGGTGTCGGGCTCGGCGAAGATCGTCGATGCGCCGGCCGGCGCGCGCGCGACCCTGGACCTGACCGCCGAAGACATCGTCAGCGGCGGCTGGAAGGTGCGTTCGGCGCGTTTCAAGGCTGATGGCACCCTGGCCAATCTGCCCCTGACGCTCGACGCCCAGGGCGTGGCGCCCGGCGGTCGTTGGCGCGTGGCGGGGTCCGGCGCGCTGGCCCAGTCGGGCGAGGACTATGCTCTGTCCCTGGATGCGGCCGGGCGCATGGGCCGCACAGACATCAAGACGCGCGAAACAGCCCTGGTCCGGTTTGGCGGGGCCTCGACGATCACGCGACTGCGGTTGCTGATCGGCGAAGGCCAGGCCGATGTCGACGCCGACCTGGGCGGCGAGACCGCCAGCCTCAAGGCGCGCCTGGCCGGCGTCAGCCTGACCGCCTTCGATCCCGATCTGGCCGGCGACATCGACGGAACCGTCAACCTGCATGGCCAGGGCGAGACCCTGCTGGGCGATTTCGCGGCCCGGCTGACCGGCGCGCGCGAGCGGGGCTCCAAGATTGAGCAGTCGCTGGACGCCCAGATTCGCGGTGACCTCAAGGACCGGATTCTCACCGTCGTCGCCGAGGGCGCCAACCGTCAGGGCCTGAAGTCGGAAGCCCGCCTGACCCTGCCCGCCGAGGCGTCGGCCAAGCCGCTCCATCTCGCGATCGACCGTCGCCGGCCGGTCACGGGAACCTTCAAGGCGCAGGGCGAGATCAAGCCGCTCTGGGACCTGCTGCTGGGCCCTGAGCGCTCGCTGTCGGGCAAGATCGACGCCGAGGGAACCCTGGCCGGCACCCTGGCCGATCCGCGACTGGTCGGGCGCGCATCGTTGGATGGCGGCGGCTTCGAGGAAGGCCAGACAGGCCTGCGGCTGCGCAACATCACCCTGCGCATGACCCTGGCCGACAACGCCATCGATGTCAGCCAGGCCACGGCCGAGGATGGTCTCAGCGGCTCCCTGACCGGCGGCGGGCGCATCAGCCTGAACCGTGAAGGCGTCAGCAGCTTCAAGCTGGACCTCAAGGGCTTCCGGCTGATCGACAATGATCTGGCCACGGCGACCGCCACCGGCCAGGCCACCGTCAACCGGTCGGCCGACGGCAAGGTCAAGCTCAGCGGCGACCTGACCATCGATCGCGCCGACGTCTCGGCCCAGAGCAAGACCCCGGCCGGCGTGGTCAATATGGACGTCATCGAGCGCAATCGCCCCACCGATCTGGATCAGGGCTCCCAGCCGCGCCGCGCCAGCCCCGGCGGCGGTATCGCGCTGGATATCGATCTGAAGGCGCCGCGCCGCGTGTTCGTGAGGGGGCGTGGTCTGGACGTCGAGCTGTCGCTGGACGCCCATGTCGGCGGCACGTCGTTCTCACCCAGCCTGGACGGCGTGGCCCGCATGGTGCGCGGCGAGTACGACTTCGCCGGCAAGCGCTTCGAGTTCGACGACAATGGCGTGGTCACCCTGTCGACCCAGCTGGATCGCATCCGCCTGAACCTCAGCGCCCGTCGCGAGGATGCGTCGCTGACCGCCATTGTCAGGATCCAGGGCACGGCGGCCAAGCCCGAGATCACTCTGACCTCGACCCCGGAGCTGCCCAGCGACGAAGTGTTGAGTCAGGTGCTGTTCGGCGCCTCGGCCGCCCAGCTGTCGCCGATCGAGGCGGCGCAGCTGGCCTCGGCCCTGGCGGCCCTGGCGGGCGGCGGCGGCTTTGATGTGATCGGCAACCTGCGCAGCTTCGCCCGCCTGGACCGTCTGGCCTTCGCCGAGAGCGCCGCGGGGATGACCGTGGCGGGCGGCAAGTATGTCACCGACGATGTCTATCTGGAGATTATCGGCGGCGGCCGCGAAGGGCCCGAGGCCCAGGTCGAGTGGCGGATTCGCCGAACCCTGTCGCTGGTCTCGCGACTGGGCAGCCAGGGCGACGCAAAGCTTTCCGTCCGCTGGCGAAAGGACTACTGAGAGCCTGTCCGAAATCGAATTCGATTTCGAGCAGGCTCATTCTTACATTGGAACGTGACAGGCGCCGAAACCGGCTTCCACTTTCGGCTGTCACGTTCCGAGCAAGGCTGTTGCGCGGGCACCCGGTTACCTCGTCAGAGGAAGCACGTTTTACCCGCGGCCCTTGGTTTATCGTGACTGGGGGAGGAATGGCATGTCTATGCGACTCAAAGACGAGGATCGCGCTGTCCTGGAGGCTGTCGCCTCGGACGGCGGGCGGATCATTGACCGGGCGGTGGCCTGGTGCGCGATCAATTCAGGCAGCCTGCATCTGGCAGGGCTGGAACGGCAGAGACAGGTTCTGCTCGACGCCGTCTCGGCGCTGCCGGGCGCGCCCACCGAGATCCCCCTGGCGGCCTCGGAAGTCATCGGCCCCGACGGCCGGGTCGGCGAGCAGCACCATACGCCCGCCATCGCCGTGGTCGTACGGCCCGAGGCGCCGCTGCAGGTCGTGCTGACCGGCCACTACGACACCGTCTATCCCGAGACAAGCGGCTTCCAGACCGTGACGACGCGTCCGGACGGCGCGCTGCATGGACCGGGCATCGCCGACATGAAGGGCGGGATCAGCGTCATGCTGGCGGCGCTGGAAGCGTTCGAGCGCCATCCCGACTCGGCCAAGGTCGGCTACCGCGTGCTGCTGTCGCCCGACGAGGAAATCGGCTCGATCGCCTCGGGTCCGATCCTCAGCGATTTTGCCCGCATGGGCCATGTCGGCCTGACCTACGAGCCCGCCCTGGCGGACGGATCGCTGGCCTCGTCACGCAAGGGGTCGGGCAATTTCCATGTCGTCGTCCACGGCAAGGCCGCCCATGCGGGGCGCGACTTCGCGGCCGGCCGCAACGCCGTTATCGGCGCCGCCCGGATCGCCGAAGCCCTGCATGGTCTGAATGGTCAGCGTGAGGGTGTCACCATCAACGTCGCCCGCATCGATGGCGGCTCACCCCTGAACATGGTGCCCGACGTCGCCATCGCCCGGTTCAATGTGCGCTTTCCTGACGCCGAGGCCGCCGCCTGGTTCGAGGCGCAGGTCGCCCGCATCCTGGACGAGCCGCGCGACGGGTTGCACGTCCATCTGCACGGCCTGATCACCCGCGGCGCCAAGCCGTTCAACGCCGCCCAGCAGAAGCTGTTCGGGGCGGTCAAGGAGGTCGGCGCCCTGCTGGGCCAGGACATAGCCTGGAAGCCGTCCGGCGGCGTCTGCGAGGGCAACAATCTGTTCGCCTCGGGCCTGCCCAATGTCGACACCCTGGGCGTGCGGGGCGGCGACATTCACAGCGAGGCCGAACACGCCTGGCCCGAAAGCTTTGTCGAGCGCGCCCAGCTCTCGGCCCTGATCCTGATGAAACTGGCCAGCGGCGAGATCGACGGAAGATCGATCCGCGCTGCCATGGAGACTGTCTGAATGCTTGTTGTCCGTCCCGCTGGTCCTTCCGATTTCGACTCCCTGATGGAGCTGGCCGTGCTGTCTGGCCGGGGCTTCACCAGCCTGCCCGAGGACGAGCAGACCCTGCGTTCGCGCCTGGACCTCTCGGAGGCCAGCTTCAAGGCCGATGTCGCCGCGCCTGAGGCCTGGTACACCCTGATGCTGGAAGACCTGGACGCCGGCGATGTGATCGGCGTGGCCGGGGTCAAGGCCGGCGTCGGCTTGAAGCGTCCGCACTTCTCGTTCCGCGTGGTGACCCTGGCCCAGTCGTCGCCGACCCTGGACAAGCGCTTCGATCACCGCGCCCTGGTGCTGGTCAATGAATGCGCCGGCTGGTCGGAGGTCGGCTCGCTGTTCCTCAAGCCCGAGCGCCGCAAGGGCGGGGCGGGGCGCCTGCTGGCCCAGTCGCGCTACATGCTGATCGGTCTGGAGCCCGAGCGTTTCGCCGAGATGGTGCTGGCCGAACTGCGCGGCTGGTTCGACGAGGATGGCGGCTGTCCGTTCTGGGACCACGTGGCCAGCAAGTTCTTCCGGCTGGAATTCGACGAGGCCGACATGATGAGCGCCTCGACCGACGGTCAGTTCATTCTCGACCTGGCGCCCCGCCATCCGATCTATGCCGAGCTGTTGCCCAAGGAGGCGCGCGACGTGCTGGGCCGCGTGCACCGCGAGGGCGAGGCGGCGCGGGCCATGCTGGAGACCGAGGGCTTCCGCTATCAGGGCCTGATCGACATCTTCGACGCTGGCCCGACCGTCGCGGCCCGCCGCGATGACATCAAGACCGTGCGCGATGCGCGGCGGCTGCGCCTGAAGCTGGGCGAGGACGCCTATGGCGAGGAGGCTCTGGTCTCCACGGGTGAGATCGGCAGCTTCCGGGCCGTGCGTGCGCCGGTGCTGATCGACGGTGAAACGGCGATCGTAGGGCGCGATGCGGCCCAGGCGCTGCGACTTTCCGAAGGTGACATGGTGCGGGTGAAGGCATGAGCGGCGGGGTGTTTATTGACGGCGTCTGGCGTTCGGGCGCGGGCGGCGAAGCGGTCTCCATCGATCCGACCACGGGCGAGACCATCTGGCGCGAGGCCACGGCGTCTCAGGCCGATGTCGCCGCCGCCGTAGCGGCCGCGCGACGCGCCTTTCAGCCCTGGGCTGACCGGCCGCGCGAGGAGCGCATCGCCATCCTGCGCCGCTACAAGGAGATCCTGGTCGAGCGCACGCCGGCCTTCGCGGAGGCCCTGAGCCGCGAGACCGGCAAGGCGCTGTGGGAGACCAAGGCCGAGCTGGGTTCGATGGCCGGCAAGGTCGACCTGTCGATCAAGGCCTATGACGAGCGCACGGGCGGCGTCGAGAACGCCATGCCGTTCGGCCGGGCCGTGCTGCGTCACCGCGCCCATGGCGTGATGGCGGTGCTGGGTCCGTTCAACTTCCCCGGCCACCTGCCCAACGGCCATATCGTGCCGGCTCTGCTGGCGGGCGACACGGTGGTGTTCAAGCCTTCGGAAGAAACGCCGCTGGCCGGTCAGATGCTGGTCGAAGCCCTTGAAGCGGCGGGCGTTCCTGCGGGTGTCATCAACCTCGTGCAGGGCGGTCGCGAGACCGGCCAGGCCCTGATCGCCGAGGAGATCGACGGCCTGCTGTTCACCGGCTCGGCCCAGGCCGGCGCGTTCTTCCGCCGCTATTTCGCCGACCGTCCGGACGTGATCCTGGCGTTGGAGCTGGGCGGCAATAATCCTCTGGTGGTCTGGGACGCGGGCGACGCCGAAGCTGCGGCCGCCCTGGTCGTGCAGTCGGCGTTCATCACCACCGGCCAGCGCTGCTCGTGCGCGCGACGCCTGATCGTGTCGGACGATGCGGCCGGCCGAGCCGTGATCGAGGCGGTGGCGGCGCTGTCGGATCGTCTGACGGCCGGTCCGTGGAACGGCCCCAGCGAGCCCTTCATGGGGCCGCTGATCTCGACCCGCGCCGCCGCCCTTGCTAGGGCCGGGGCAGAGGCCCTGGGTGGGCAGCGCATCCGCACACTGGGCGCGGTTGACGGGCTGAGCGACGCCTTCGTGTCACCCGGCTTCGTCGATGTGACCAGTGTTGAAGTCGCCGATGAGGAGCTGTTCGCGCCGCTCCTGCAGGTGCGTCGCGTCGCCAGTTTCGACGAGGCTATCGTCGCCGCCAACGCAACGCGCTACGGCCTGTCAGCAGGGCTTATCTCTAATCAATCAGAGCTTTGGGACAAGTTCCTCAACCGCATTCGCGCCGGCGTGGTCAACTGGAACCGGCCGACCACAGGGGCGGCGGGCAGCATGCCGTTCGGCGGGCTGGGCGCGTCGGGCAACCACCGGCCCAGCGCCTATTACGCGGCCGACTACTGCGCCTATCCGGTGGCCAGTTTCGAGGCTGAAGCGGTGCTCGATACCCTTGGCGATATCAAGGGCTTGCGGGCATGAGTTCAGCGGTCGAGGCCAATTGCGACGGCCTGGTCGGGCCGACCCATTCCTATGTCGGTCTGTCGCCCGGCAACCTGGCCAGCCAGAAGAACGCCGGCGAGGTGTCCAACCCGCGCGGCGCGGCGCTGGAAGGTCTGTCCAAGATGCGCAAGTTGGCTGATCTGGGCGTGCCCCAGTTCGCCCTGCCGCCGCATGAGCGTCCCGATATAAGTCTTCTGAAGTCTCTGGGTTTTTCGGGCTCCGATGGCGCGGTTCTCGAGCGCGCCTGGAAAGAGGCGCCGGCCCTGGCCTCGGCCGTCTGCTCGGCCTCGCCGATGTGGGCCGCCAACGCCGCCACGGTGACGCCCAGCGCCGACACGGCCGACGGCCGCGTCCACTTCACGCCCGCCAACCTGCTGACCAACCTGCATCGTAGCCTCGAGGGGCCGCAGACCACCCGCAGCCTTCGGCGCCTGTTTCCCGATGCCAGCAAGTTCGCCGTCCACGATCCGCTGCCGGCCCAGCCTCACTTCGCCGACGAGGGCGCGGCCAATCATGTGCGACTCTGCGCCGAGCACGGCGCGCCGGGCGTCAACCTGTTCGTGTGGGGCAGAGAGGCCTGGGAGCACTGGGAGGGCCGCTATCCGGCCCGCCAGACCCGCGAGGCCTTCGAGGCCGTCGTACGTCGCCACGGCGCGGCGCGGGCGGTCTTCCCGCGCCAGGGGCGGGCGGCGATCAATGGCGGCGCCTTCCACAACGACGTCGTCTGCGTCGGCACGCGCGAATGCCTGTTCTTCCACGAACGCGCCTTTGAGGATCGGGGCCGCATGGAGGCCGATGTCCGCGCGGCAGCCAGGCGCCTGTTCGAGCCGGCCTTTGTCGAGATCTCCGAAGCCGATCTGCCAATGGCCGATCTGGTGGCGAGCTACCTGTTCAATTCGCAGCTGCTGGTCATCCCCGGCGAGGACCGACTGGTGCTGCTGGCCCCGGCCGAGACCCGCGACAATCCCCGCGCCTTTGCCGTGGCAGAGAGCCTTGCTACGTCCAACGGCCCCATCGGCCGGGTCGACTACGTCGATGTCCGCCAGAGCATGCGCAACGGTGGCGGGCCTGCCTGCCTGCGCCTTCGCGTGGTGCTGACGGACGCGGAACTGGCGGCGACCAATCCCGCCCAGCGGTTCGACGCCGCCCTGCACGCCCGCCTCGCTGACTGGGTCGAGCGCCGCTATCGCGACCGTTTGGCGCCGAGCGATTTGGCCGACCCGGCCCTGCTCACCGAGGTGCGCGAGGCCCTGGATGAACTGACGGGCATCCTCGAGCTCGGCGGCGATTTCTATCCGTTCCAGAGGGGCGCATGAGCTTCGAAATCCGCCCGGCGACCTCTAGCGACGTCACGGCGCTGGTCGCTCTGCACAAGGCGGTCGCCGCCGTTCCCGATGGCCTCGCGCGGCGTCCGGAAGAGATCACGCGGGACTATGTCGAGCGTTTTCTGGCCGGGATCAGCTTCGTGGCCGTGGGGCCCGACGGCGGAATCTGGGGCGAGATCCATGCGGGCCGTGAGACCGTGGCGCTGTTCTCCCACGTCCTGTCCAACCTGACCGTCGCCGTCCATCCGGATCGCCAGGGCCTGGGCATCGGCTCGAGGCTGTTCGAGGTGCTGATCGCTCATGCGCGAACGATGGACCCGCCGATCCTGCGGATCGAGCTGGCGGCCGGAGCCGGCAATCCCGGCGCGATCCGGCTGTATGAGCGGTTGGGGTTCAAGCACGAGGGCCGTCAGGTGGCGCGCGGGCGCTATCCCGACGGACGGCTCGAAGACGACATCCTGATGGGGATGCTGATCTAGCCGCGCAGCGCGGCCAGGGCCTCCGGGAAGCGGCGCGAGAGCGGGGCCTCCAGCTCGCCCAGTTCGACGGCGTAGTCGCCGGAGCCTTCCGGACGCAGGCCCGTGACCTTGGCCTTGTTGACCAGCCACGAGCGGTGGCTGCGCACGAAGCCGTGCTCGGTCAGGTCGGTCTGGACGGCGGCCAGCGGCGTGCGCATCAAGGGTCGGCGGCTGTCGACCAGCACGAATTCCACATAGTTGCCGGCCGAGCGTACGGCCAGGATGTCGTTGATGGGCACCCGCACCAGTCGCGCGCCGTCCTGGATGTCGAAGGTCGCCAATGAGGGTGAGGCGAGGGCGGCGGCCTGCTGGCGCCCCTGACGCAGCGACAGGAAGAAGGTGGTCCAGGCGATACCGTAGGCGAGCAGGTCCTTGCGGAACTCGTAGGGGAACTCGCGGGAGAGGTCGCCGAAATCGTAGGTCTGTTGCAGCAGCACCAGATAGGCCAGCTTCCGCAGCGCTACGAAGCCCGCCACATGCAGGGCCGAATAGGTCAGGACCGCCACGAGATGGACCGGCGCGGCCTGCCACCACGGCGGGCGTTTGCGATGGGACCAGAGCGCGACGGCGGCCGGAATGGCGAAGATCGCCAGGGTGACCAGCGCGCTGCTGCCTTCCCAGAGGACCGGAAACAGGGGCGGCAGATCGGGGTCATCGTGCTGGATCGTCAGGATGTTGACGACGCAGATGGTGGCGATCAAGCCGATCCCCAGCAGCCAGGCCCGCAGGATCGAGCGCCGCTCTTCGCCGCTCATCCCGAAAAGCACGCCGTTCGTCCCGCCTGGTTTTCCGCTCGTCCCCGACAGGGCCCGCCGATCCCGAGGCTCTTGGCGGGTCTGGACGTCGCGAGGCACGACCTTCGCATCCCTTTTCAAGCCGGGCGCCTCTTCATGACCACGACCGCTTCATCCTTCGACCGTCGTTACGACCTGGACTGGATCCGGGTCGGCGCGTTTTTCCTGCTGATTCTGTATCACGTCGGCATGTTCTACGTACCGTGGGACTGGCACGTGAAGAGCCCGCATCCGGTCGAGGCGATCGAGCCGCTGATGCAACTGACCAATCCGTGGCGACTGACTCTGCTGTTCCTGGTGTCCGGCGCGGCGACGCGGTTCATGGCCGACAAGGTCAGCGTCGGAAAGCTCACCACGGCGCGGATCGCGCGGCTGCTGCCGCCGCTGATCTTCGCCATGTTCGTGATCGTACCGCCCCAGAGCTACTACCAGGTCATCGAATACGCAGCGGCTCACCCCGGCTGGCTGACGGGCTTCGAGTCCTATGCCGGTTTCTGGGCGAAATACGCCACCGCTTCGGGCCATTGGTGTGGCCCGGATGAGGGCAAGTGCCTGGTCACCCCAACCTGGAACCATATGTGGTTCGTGGCCTATCTGCTGGTCTATTCGCTGGTTATGGCCCTGATGCTCGCACTTGTTCCCGGGCTGGGCGCCAAGCTGCAGGGCGGCCTGGAGCGCATACTTAAAGGACCGGGCCTTCTGATCTGGCCCATCGCCTTCCTGGCCGTGACACGCATGTTTCTGATGCCGCTGTTCGAGATCAGCCATGCCCTGACCGACGACTGGTACAACCACGCGGTGTCGTTCGGGGCCTTCCTGCTGGGCTTTGGCCTGGCCAAGTCGGACGTTCTGCGGGAGCGGCTGATCGGCGCGCGCTGGATGGCGCTGGTGCTGGCGGTCGTCTGCTGGGCGGGTTGGGCGAGCTATGCCTGGCTCTATCGCGCCGACGACGCCAATCCGGCGCAGGCCCTACGCCTGTTCATGCGGTGCGTCTATTCGATCAACCAGTGGTGCGCCATCGCCGCCATCCTGGGTTTTGGCGCCAAGCATCTGAACCGCGACGCACCGGCCCTGCGCTACCTGACCCTGGCGGTGTTCCCGCTCTATATCGTCCACCAGACCCTGATCGTGGTCCTGGCCTATCACTTGGCCAAGCTTGCCCTGCCGCAGGGCCTGGAAGCGACCATCCTGATCGCCGCGACCTTCGCGGGCTGCTTCGCCACCTACGAGGTCGTCCGTCGCATCCCGGTGGTGTGCTGGCTGTTTGGCCTGAAGTCTCAGCCTCGCGCCGGGGCCAGTCGTCCGCCGGTCCTGGCATAGGCCTGGGTCCCCCGCGTGAACACGGTGTCGCCGGGCAGGATCCCGGCGATATCGATGTCGCTGGCGCCCTCCAGCCGGTCATAGATCGGCGCGAAGTCCTGGAGGGTGACGTCCTGCAGCGTCTGGATCGAGTCGATGACGAAATAGGCCTGCTGGAAATCATCGATCCGGTAGGGGGTGCGCATCACCCGCTCCAGATCAAAGCCGATGCGGTTGGGGGAGGGATCGTCCAGGGCGAAGATCGACTCGGCCCGCGACGAGACGATGCCTGCGCCATAGATCCGCAGGCCGTCTGGCGTTTGCATCAGGCCGAACTCGACCGTGTACCAGTAGAGGCGGGCCAGATTGGCCAGCCGCCCCAGGTCCAGCGCACGTTGTCCGCCCCGGCCATAGGCCTGCATGTAGTCGGCGAAGACCGGGTCGGTCAGCATCGGCACGTGGCCGAACACGTCATGGAAGATGTCGGGTTCCTGCAGGTAGTCCAGCTCGTCGGGCTTGCGGATGAATTGGCCGGCTGGGAAGCGTCTGTTGGCGAGGTGGTCGAAGAAGACATCATCCGGCACCAGGCCCGGCACGGCGACCACGCTCCAGCCGGTCAGGCGTTGAAGCTCGTCGTTGATCCGCGCGAAGTCGGGAATACCTGAACGGTGCAGGTCCAGGGCGTCGAGCCCCTTCAGAAAGGCGTCGCAGGCCCGGCCGGGCAGCATGGCCGTCTGGCGCTCATAGAGCGTGATCCAGACCTCGTGCTCAGCCTGGGAATAGCCTTCCCAGCCCTGATCGATGGTCCAGTCCGCCCGGGCTCCGGGTGGCGGCGAGGGGGTAAAGCCGTCTGCGCTCATGCGACGACGCTACGCCCCATTAGTCGCAAATATTGTTCGGAATTTGCGCCGAAAGCCAGGTTCGCCGGAGAAGACTTGCGCCTAGTGCGAGATCCGGGGGCGAAGCTTGTAGGCGCCGTGATCGAAGGACTCGAAGATCACCGTCGTCTGCGGGTGTTGCACCGGCTCGCCGGTCTCGTCAGCCAGCAGGTTCTGCTCCGACACATAGGCGACGTATGTGTTCTCGTCGTTTTCGGCCAGCAGATGATAGAAGGGCTGGTCCTTGATCGGCCGGATATCCTCGGGAATCGACTCCCACCACTCGTCGGTGTTGGCGAACACGGGGTCGACGTCGAACACCACGCCCCGGAACGGGAAGATCCGGTGCTTGACCACCTGGCCGATCGCGAATTTGGCGAATCTCGAATTCATGCGTGAACGATAGCAGGCTCACCTGACTGAATCCTGAACGCAGAATTCCGCAGACGGATAACAAGGCTTCCGCCGGCCGCGCGCATTGCTATGCTCCGCTTCGAAGTGAGGCGCTGTGATTTGCGGCGTCTGCGAGACAGGTGGAAAGACCATGTCGGAGGCGCCGCGTGCGCCCGACGCGCCGCATTCTCCTCGTGAGGAGAGCGGCCGGCGTCGGCGGCCGCCGGGCGAGCAGTCGTGTTATGCGGCGCTCGATCTGGGCACCAATAACTGTCGCCTCCTGGTGGCGACGCCATCTCCGCGCGGGTTCCGCGTCGTCGAGGCCTATTCCCGCATTGTTCGTCTGGGCGAGGGGCTTTCGCAGACAGGCAAATTATCGGACGCGGCCATGGATCGCTCGATGGCGGCCCTGAAGGTCTGCGCCGAGAAGATCCGCCGTCGCAAGGCGATCAAGATCAAGGCCGTGGCCACCCAGGCCTGTCGCGGCGCCGACAATGGCGCCGCCTTCGTTCAGCGCGTGGCCGAGGAAACCGGCCTGCGTCTGCAGATCATCACGCCGCGCGAAGAGGCTCAGCTTTCCGTCGCCGGCTGCATGAGCCTGTTCGACCGCGAGGCCGACGCCGCCCTGGTGGTCGATGTCGGCGGCGGTTCGACCGAGCTTTCCTGGGTGGATCTGAAGGGCGACGGCCTGGACGCCAAGCCGCGCCAGTTCGCGGCCTGGAAGCTGCCGATCAGGGCCTGGCTGTCGATTCCGGTCGGGGTGGTGACCCTGGCCGAACGCTTTCCCGAGGGTGAGCGGGTCGAGGAGGGCTGGTTCCGGGCCATGGTCGACGACGTCAAGGCGCGGATCGAGGCCTTCCCCCATGCCGAGCCCATGCGCGAGGTGTTCGCCAGCGGCCGCGCGCATTTGGTTGGCACCTCCGGCGCCATCACCAGCCTGGCGGGCCTGCATCTGGGCCTGCAGCGCTATGACCGCAATGTGGTCGACGGCCTGTGGATGGACCGCAAGGATTGCGAGGTCGCGGCGGATCGTCTGCTGGCTCTGACGGCCGCCGAACGGGCGCTGGAGCCGTGCATCGGCGCCGATCGGGCTGACCTGGTCCTGGCCGGCGCGGCGATTCTTCAGGCCGTTCAGGAGCTTTGGCCGTGTTCGCGCGTGCGTGTGGCCGATCGAGGGCTTAGAGAGGGGCTTCTGATGTCCCTGATGTCCGAACAGCAGCGCCGCCCGCGTCGGCGCCGCCGTGGCGGGGCGTCCAAGTTCAAGCCGGTGTCCGAATGACCGAAGAAGAACCGCCCCGCAAGCGCATGGTCAAGCCGCCCGCTGGCGGCACCGACGCTGGCCGCACCAAGCCCGCGCGCCTGAAGAAGACCTATGGCCGCACCACCTCGCAGCAGGCGTGGCTGGAACGGCAGATCAACGACCCGTTCTCGGCCAAGGCCCGCGCCATGGGCTATCGCAGCCGCGCGGCCTTCAAGATCAGCGAGATCGACGAGAAGTTCGGCTTCTTCAAGAAGGGCGCCCGCGTCATCGACCTGGGCTGCGCGCCGGGCGGCTGGCTGCAGATCGCGGTCGAGCGGGGCGTCACCCAGCTGGTCGGCGTCGACCTGCTGCCGGTCGATCCGGTCGAGCCGGCCCACATCCTGGAGATGGACTTCACCGACGACGCCTGTCCGCCCAAGCTGATCGAGCTGCTGGGCGGCGCGCCGGACGTGGTGCTGTCGGACATGGCGCCCAATACCGTGGGTCACCGCGAGACCGACCACCTGCGTATTGTCGGCCTGATCGAGATGGGCGCGGAGTTCGCCATCGAGGTGCTCAAACCCGGCGGCGCCTTCGTGGCCAAGGCCTTCCAGGGCGGCGAGACGGCTGACGTGATCGCCCGCCTGAAGAAGAACTTCGACAAGGTCGTGCACTACAAGCCCAAGGCCAGCCGCGCCGACAGCTCGGAGGTGTTCCTGGTGGCTACGGGGTTCCGGGGGCGGTGAGCAGGTCGGCGGGCGGCATCGAAAGCCTGGTTTCGCGACCGTTTCGCAACCTGGCGCTCTCGATCGCCTTCGTCCTGTTTGTCGCCGCGTGCGCGATCGTCGCCTACGGAGCGGCCGGCTGGCCGTTCGGTGACGCCCTCTACATGGTCACCCTGACCATCTTCACGGTCGGCTATGGCGAGGTTCGCCCGATCGACACCGACTACTTGCACCTCGTCACCATGGCCACGATGGTGTTCGGATGCACCGGGGTCATCATCGTCACCGGCTCGCTGGTGCAGGCCCTGACCCAGACCCAACTCGAACAATTCTTCGGTAAACGCGTGGAAAAGACCATCGAGCGGCTGGAAGGCCACACCATCATCTGTGGCTTTGGCCGGATCGGCATGATGCTGGCCAGCGAGCTGGCGGCCGCCGGCTCGAAGCTGGTGATCATCGAGCGCGACGAGGCGCGCGCCCAACACGCGCTCGAGTTGGGGCATCTTTGCCGGCAGGGCGACGCCACCGACGAGGCGATGCTGAAGGCGGTGCATATCGAGCGGGCCAAGGTGATGGCCACGGTGCTTGCCGATGACGCCGCCAATGTGTTCATCACGCTTTCGGCGCGCAGCCTCAGCCCCAAGCTCCACATCATCGCCCGCGGCGAGCGTCCGTCGACCGAGGGCAAGCTGCTGCAGGCCGGCGCGAACCGGGTGGTGTTGCCCACCCACATCGGGGCCGAGCGGATCGCTGAACTGATCCTGTTTCCCGAGATGGCGCAGATCTTTCGGGGCGGACAGGCGGGCGCGACCCTGGACAAGGCCCTCGACCGCCTTGGCCTGGATCTCGAAATCCTGGTCGTGCCGCGTGAGGTCGCGCACGGCGCCCTGACGGCGGGCGAGGTCGAGCGTCGCGCCGGCGCGGCGTTCCTGCTGCAGATCAACCGGCCGGACGGGACGGTGATCGCTAAGCCGGCCCCTGACCATCCCATCGAGGCCGGAGACGGCCTTGTGCTGCTGTCCAAGCTGGGGCGCGGCGCGCTGGACCGCCTGTTCGAGAACGCTGCTTCGGTGTCGACCTAGAACCAGACCGCGAAGTGTCTTGAGCGGCTCGACAAACCCGGGCCTCGCCGCTATACCCGCGCCGCAAAATGGAGACTCCAATGGAGATTCGCGAAGGGCTCACCTTCGACGACGTTTTGCTCGAACCCGGTCCATCCGACGTCATGCCGACCCAGGTGACGACCGAGACCAAGTTTACGCGTGAAATCAGTCTGAACATCCCGCTCGTGTCCGCCGCCATGGACACGGTCACTGAAAGCCGCCTCGCCATCGCCATGGCCCAGGCCGGCGGCATGGGCATCCTGCACCGCAATCTGACGGTGGACGAGCAGGCTGACCACGTGCGCGAAGTGAAGCGCTACGAAAGCGGCATGGTCATCAATCCGCTGACCATCAACCCGGAAACGACGCTGGCCGAGATCCGCGAGATCAAGGCCCGCCGCAAGATCTCGGGCTTCCCGGTGGTCGAGCGCGACACCGGCAAGCTGGTCGGCATCCTGACCAATCGCGACATGCGGTTCGAGGGCGACGACAAGGTCCCGGCCTCGGCGCTGATGACCCGCGAGAACCTGATCACGGTGTCCGAGGGCATCGATCATCGCGAAGCGCGCGAGATGCTGCGCAAGCACAAGATCGAGCGCCTGATCGTCGTCGACGAGAGCTATCGCGCCGTCGGCCTGATCACGGTCAAGGACATCGAGAAGGCTCAGGCTCACCCCCTGGCGGCCAAGGACGACAAGGGCCGCCTGCTGGTCGGCGCGGCCTCGACCGTCGGCGACGCCGGCTTCGAGCGTTCGATGGGTCTGGTGGACGCCGGCGTGGACGTCGTCGTCATCGACACAGCCCATGGCCACTCCAGCCAGGTCGCCCAGGCGGTCAGCCGTCTGAAGCGCGAAGCCAACCGCGTCCAGATCGTGGCCGGCAACATCGCCACCTATGACGCCGCCCGCGCCCTGATCGACGCCGGCGCTGATGCGGTGAAGGTCGGCATAGGCCCCGGTTCGATCTGCACCACCCGCATCGTCGCGGGCGTGGGCGTGCCGCAGCTGACCGCGATCATGGAGGCCGTCCGCGCCGCCCGTGAAAGCGGCACTCCGGTCATTGCCGATGGCGGCATCAAATACTCCGGCGACCTGGCCAAGGCCATCGCCGCCGGAGCCAGCACGGCCATGATGGGCTCGATGTTCGCCGGCACCGAAGAGGCGCCCGGCGAGGTGTTCCTGTACCAGGGCCGCTCGTACAAGAGCTATCGCGGCATGGGCTCGGTGGGCGCCATGGCTCGCGGTTCGGCGGACCGTTACTTCCAGAAGGAAGTGACCGACAGCTTCAAGCTGGTGCCGGAAGGCATCGAGGGCCAGACGCCGTTCAAGGGCGCCATTGCCCCGGTTCTGCACCAGCTGGTCGGCGGCCTTCGCGCCGCCATGGGCTATGTCGGCGCCCCCACGATCGCCGAGTTCCAGAGCCGCGCCCGCTTCGTGCGCATCACCGGCGCCGGCCTGCGGGAAAGCCACGTCCACGACGTGATGATCACGCGCGAGGCGCCCAACTATCCGAGCGCGGTCTAGAACATGCGGGTCGCCGTCGAACTTCAACTCCTTGCCGCCGCGGTCCTGGTCGGACTGGTCCACCTGCTGTGGGCTGCCGCCGCCGCGCAACCGCAGCGGGGTCTGAAGTGGAACGTCGGCCCGCGCGACGAACCAGTGGTCCTGACCGGAATGGCGGGGCGCCTCGAACGCGCCTTCGCCAATTTCCGCGAGACCTTCCCGCTGTTCGCCGCCGCCGTGCTCGTCACCTATCTGTCGGGCCGGATCGGCTATCTGACCGCCCATGGCGCGCTGCTCTATGTGGCGGCCCGGGTGGTCTATGTGCCGCTCTATGCGTTCGGCATTCCCTATGTCCGCAGCTTCGTCTGGCTGTTGTCCTTGATCGGTCTCGGGATGGTCCTCGCGGCCATGGTGGTCTGAGACCATGCGGGACGGAGGACGGGTTTCAGCAGCGATCGAGGTTCTGGCCGAGATCGAGGCGCGGCATTTTCCGGTGAAGATGGCGCTGAAGCGCTGGGGCGAGAGCGCACGCTATGCCGGCTCCAAGGACCGGGCGTTCGTGTCTGGCCTGGTGCTGGACGCCCTGCGCCGCAAGCGCTCTCTGGGCTTCATGATGGGCGACAGCAGCGCGCGCGGCGTGGTGCTGGGCGTACTGGCCCATGTCTGGGGCTGGTCGCCCGAGCGCGTCGCCGAGGCGGCGGGCGAAGAGCATGGCGCGGGCGCTCTGGCCGAAGCCGAGATCAAGGCCCTGACCTCGCCGGCTTCGCTGGCTGACGCACCGGCCCCGGTCGCGGGCGACTATCCCGACTGGCTTGAACCCTTCCTGGCCCGCGCTCTGGGCGACGGCGTTCGCGTCGAAATGGCGGCCCTGTCACAACGGGCTCCGGTCGACCTGCGGATCAATACGATCAAGACCGACGCCGAGCGCGGCGCCAAGGCCGTCGCTCTGATCGGTGGCGAGCCGGCCGGCGTGCTGGAAAACGCCTTCCGCATTCCCGCGCCGCAAGCTGCTGATCGCACGCCTTCGGTGGAAGCCGTTCCGGCCTTTTCCAAGGGCTGGTTCGAGGTGCAGGACCTGGGCTCCCAGATCGCCGCCACGATGGCCGGCGAGATCAAGGGCAAGCAGGTGCTGGACTTCTGCGCCGGCGGGGGCGGCAAGACCCTGGCCCTGGCGGCGGCCATGAACAATACTGGCCAGATCTTCGCCCACGACAGCGACGCCCGCCGCCTGGCCGACACCATCCGTCGCAGCCAGAGGGCAGGGGTCCGCAACCTGCAGATCCGCTCGCCCATCGAGGCCGAGCCCCTGAAGGGGCTGGAGAGCAAGCTGGACGTCGTCTTCGTCGACGCGCCCTGCACCGGCTCGGGCACCTGGCGCCGCCACCCTGATGCGAAATGGCGTTTGTCGCCCGACCAGTTGGCCAAGCGCCAGATCGAACAGGACAGCGTGCTGATCGACGCCGCCGATTTCGTGAAGCCGGGCGGACGCCTCGTCTATGTGACCTGCTCGCTGCTGGTCGAGGAGAACGAGGACCGCGTCGCCGCCTTCCTGGCACGCCGATCCGACTTCGCCGTCAAGCCGATCACGTTTGAAGCCATCGCTGAACACGTCAGCGCCCAGGGCTACCTGCGCCTGACGCCCCACACCGCTGGCACGGACGGCTTCTTCGCCGCCGTGCTGGAACGAACATAAGAGTCCTTCTCCCCTCGGGGGAGAAGGTCCTGAACACGCCGGAGACCCATCGCCCATGACCGCCCCCGTCCATCACCAGCGCGTTCTGATCGTCGATTTCGGCAGCCAGGTGACCCAGCTGATCGCCCGCCGGGTGCGCGAAGCGGGCGTCTATTGCGAGATCCATCCGTTCGACAAGGCCGAGGCTATTGTCGACGACTACGCCCCCTCGGCGATCATCCTGTCGGGCGGTCCCGCCAGCGTGCTGGAGGCTGACAGCCCCCGCATCGGCAAGAAGCTCTTTGATCTGGGCGTGCCTCTGCTGGCCATCTGCTACGGTCAGCAACTGCTGTGCGACGTGCTGGGCGGTAAGGTCGAGGGCGGACACGCCGGCGAGTTTGGCCGCGCCGAGCTGACCATCGGCAAGGTCAATCCGCTGTTCGAAGGCCTGGCCGGTGTCGGCGAGCTGGAAACCGTCTGGATGAGCCACGGCGACCGCGTCACCGCCATCCCGGACGGCTTCGAGGTGATCGCGACCTCGAACGGCGCCCCGTTCGCGGCCATCGCCGACGATGCGCGCAAGATCTATGCGGTGCAGTTCCACCCCGAGGTCGTGCACACGGTCAACGGCACGCAGGTCTATCGCAACTTCCTGAAGCTGGCCGGCCTGAAGGGCGACTGGACGATGGCGTCGTTCCGCCAGGAGATGGTCGGCAAGATCCGCGCCCAGGTCGGGACCGGCAAGGTGATCTGCGGCCTCTCGGGCGGCGTCGACAGCTCGGTCGCCGCCGTGCTGATCCACGAGGCCATCGGCGACCAGCTGACCTGCGTGTTCGTCGACACCGGCCTGCTGCGACACAACGAAGCCGAGCAGGTCGTCACCCTGTTCCGCGACCACTACAACATCCCGCTGGTCCATGTGGACGCCGGGGCCGAGTTCCTGGGCGCCCTGGCCGGGGTCAGCGATCCCGAGACCAAGCGCAAGATCATCGGCGGCAAGTTCATCGACATCTTCGACCGCGAAGCCGCCAAGATCGACGGCGCCGACTTCCTGGCCCAGGGCACGCTCTATCCTGACGTGGTCGAGAGCGTCTCGGCGCGTGGCGGCCCCTCGGCGGTGATCAAGAGCCACCACAATGTGGGCGGTCTGCCAGACTTCATGAAGCTGAAGCTGGTCGAGCCGCTGCGCGAGCTGTTCAAGGACGAAGTCCGCGCCCTTGGCGTCGAGCTGGGCCTGGCCCCGGCCTTCGTTGGCCGCCATCCCTTCCCGGGTCCCGGCCTGGCCATCCGCATTCCGGGCGACATCACGCCGGAAAAGGTCGCCGTGCTGCAGCAGGCCGACGCCATCTATCTGGAAGCCATCCGCGAGGCGGGCCTCTACGACAAGATCTGGCAGGCCTTCGCGGTGCTGCTGCCGGTCAAGACCGTCGGCGTCATGGGCGACGCCCGCACCTACGAGAACGTCCTGGCCCTGCGCGCGGTGACCTCGACCGACGGCATGACCGCCGACTTCTTCGAGTTCCCCTGGGACGTCCTGGGCAAGACCGCGACCCGGATCATCAATGAGGTCCGGGGCGTCAATCGCGTCGTCTATGACGTAACGTCCAAGCCGCCCGGCACGATCGAGTGGGAATGATTCAGGGCCTTTCGGGGACCTTCGCGGACCATCGCGAATATCGGTTAAATCATTGAAATAATAAGTGTTCTGGCTCACCAACGATCGGACACGATCGAGGGGAGCCAGTTCAAATTTCGTGCGATTGACGGTACGCCCGCGACCTTGCTCGCGAGGGCGAGCGGCTGATACCGTCAGGCAAGTCAGGCCTGACGGTATTTTTTCTCACATCAAGCCCCTGAATTTCCTCAGAAAAGACGCTCCCGACATGCCGTTTTTGGCGTGACGGTATTTTGCGGCCTTTTCGCCGGTTTTCGGGGCAAGAAGGAGGCCGTTCATGCTCACCGATGCCGCACTCAAGTTTTTGAAACCAAAGAAGAAACCGTACAAGGTCGCGGACCGTGACGGTATTTACGTCGTGGTCTCTCCCGCGGGCTCCATCACCTTCCGGCTCGACTACCGGATCAACAACCGCCGGGAGACCCTGACGCTAGGTCGTTACGGGCGCGATGGCGTCAGTCTGCTCAAGGCGCGTGAGCTTGGGATGGAAGCTCGACGCAGGGTGAGGGAAGGGGTCTCGCCGGCGATCGAAAAGCAGCGTGACAAGGCGCGCATCAAGGCGGCCAAGACCTTCGCCGATTTCGGGCGCAAGTGGATCGAGGAAGGCCGCATGGCCGACAGCACTCGCGCCATGCGCCGCGCGATCTACGAGCGCGACGTCGAGCCGGCCTTCAAGAACCGGATGCTGACCGAGATCGAACCGGGCGATGTTCGCGCGCTCTGCCAACTGGTGAAGGATCGCGGGGCGCCCGCGACCGCCATCCACATCCGCGATCAGATCAACCTGATCTTCGCCTTCGCGCGCCTGCACGGCGAGAAGGTGGAAAACCCCGCCAAGGACGTCAGCCCGTCGTCGATCTGGTCTTTCACGCCGCGCGAGCGGGCGTTGTCGCCCAAGGAGATCCGGCTGCTCTATCCGCTCCTTGAGCAGGTCCCGACCTTGCCGACGATCCGGCTTGGCATGAAGCTCATCCTGCTGACCCTGGTGCGCAAGAGCGAGCTGCAGGACGCCACCTGGGACGAGGTCGACTTCGTCAACGCGATCTGGAGCATTCCCGCTGCCCGGATGAAGGCCAGCCGGGCCCACAACATCTACCTGTCGACCCAGGCCCTCGACATCATGATCGCGCTGAAGACCTGCGCAGGAAACTCGCCGTACCTCCTGCCTTCGCGCTATGAGGCCGACCAGCCCATGTCGCGGGCTACGTTCAACCGCGTGACCATGAGCATTGCCGAGCGGGCCAAGGCGCAGGGGCTCCCCCTCGCGCCGTTCACGGTCCACGACCTGCGCCGGACCGGCTCGACCCTGCTCAACGAGATCGGGTTCGAAAGCGACTGGATCGAGAAGTGCCTGGCCCACGTCGATCGGCGAACCTCCCGTCGCGTCTACAATGTCGCCGAGTACGCCCAGCAGCGCCGGCACATGCTTCAGGAGTGGGCGGACATGATCGACGCCTGGGTGCGGGGCGAGCGGCATATCCCGACCTTGAAACCGGCTGACATCCAGGGGGTCACGCTGGATCCACGGGCCTGAACGCCGCCCTGACCCTCTCGGTGTAAACGAGACGCTCTACCGGCCGATCGGCCGGCACGGCCGACCGTTCAGTAGGGCAGTCAGGTCCAGGTCGGCGCACGCCCGCCACGACGGTGACCCCTTCGGCGGCGTCATCCCCGAGAGCTGTCGTGCCGTGCTGCTCGACTATCGGTTCCTGACCGGCCTGGTCTTGCGATCGCGGACATCCGGCAGGGGGGCACGCTCTTGGGTCCCTTCCTGAGCTTGCCGCTTGCGCTCGGCCAGCCAGGTCTCGACCTCCGCCAAATCCCAGACGACGCAGCGGCGGGTCAGGGCGAAGCGGCGGGGGAATTCGCCGCGCCGCTCCATCTCGTAGATGGTCGTGTCGGCCAGCGGGACGATCTTGTGGAGCTGGGCGCGGCGGATCGCACGCAAGGGCGGGCGGTCGGCGGTCCGGGCTTTGTCAGGGGATGGAGTTTGGGTCATGGCGTCCTCACGCCGTCACCCTGCTGCGCCGCCGATAGATCGCGCAACCGACAAGCGGCCGTCGGCGCGGGCCGGAAATCAAAGGCAACAAGACGGCGGGGCGACGCGACCGCGGTCCGTTCGGGACCTGGGTCGCGCCGCCGTATCGTCAGCCGTTGACGGCGTCCTTCAGCTGCTTGGCGGCCGTGAAGGCGACCTTCTTGCTGGCGGCGATCTCGATCGTGCCGCCCGTGGCCGGGTTGCGGCCGGTGCGTGCCGGCTTGGCCTGGACCTTGAACTTGCCAAAGCCCGGGATCGAGACTTCCTCGCCCTTCACGGCGGCGTCGGTCAGCGCCTTGAAGACGCCGTCGATCATGGCCTTGGCCTGGGTCTTGGTGAGCTTGGGCTCGGCGGCAACGGCGGCGTCGACGAGGTCTGAAACGTTCATGGAGAAGCTCCTATGCTGTTTGGCCGGCCAAACTGGCTGCGCGGCGCTGATTTGTCATCCTGGATCGAGCGCGCGCCCGCTGTGGATCGACGCGGGGTCGTCGCCGTCGCGGAGCGCGATGCTGTCGCCAATGCCTTGGGCCGTCTTCTCGTCGAGCTTGGCGTTGCGCACGCAGCACTCGACCAGGGCCAGCGTCGCGCGGGCCGGGGCCCTACGTTCGGTCTCGGTCCATGGAGCGTCGGTCATGGGCGATCCTTTTTGGGGGAAGCTCTGTTGTCCGCCAGAGCCGATGAGAGGTCAAAGGCTGTAAATGTCCGGGAGCGCCTCGCGTCAGGCCGCGATCGTGCTCTACGGCAAAGACCGCCGAGCCCCGAGCGGGTCTCGTCCCATACGGGTCACGATCACTGGCGCAGAGGCGGGCCGGTGGCCCGCATAAGGCCATCGCGCGACGCGCGATGACTTTCTTGAAGATCCTTTCTCCAAAAAGGGGGGTGGGCGACGCGCCCTTCTAGGCCCGCCACGGACGGCGGCAACCGGCCTTCGGCCGGTCCTCCACTGCGTTGCGGCCCTTCGGGTGCCTCCGCCCGCTGCGGCGGGCCTCTCCGGTCGCTCATCGCCGCCCACCCCCCTTTCCGGCGAAAGGACGCGGGGTTTGGGGCGGGGATGGAGGCCACCTCATGCGCTCTTCCCGGAAAGGCCGTCAGGGAACGGTCAAGCTTGCGTCAAGGACGTCCGCCGCCCGTTCGGCGGCCCGGCCGGGGGGCGCTGCCCCGGCCTGCGGTGGGGAGGGGGACGGTTCGGCCGACCCGGATGAAACCCGCCGAGCGGGCGAGCCGGAGCGTTCGCGCGCCAGCCTCTATGACGAAGTCACCGGCCGGATCATCGGCGAACTGGAGGCCGGGCGCCTGCCCTGGGTCAAGCCGTGGGGCAAGGTTGGCGCGACCGGCCCGGGCCTGCCGCGCAACGCCACAACCGGGCGCGGCTATTCGGGGGTGAACATCCTGCTGCTGTGGGGCGCGGTCATCGAGCATGGCTACGAAACCCAGGGCTGGCTGACCTTCCGCCAAGCCCAGAAGGCTGGCGGGCAGGTGCGGCGCGGCGAGCGCGGGACCACCGTCGTCTTCGCCGACAAGTTCACCCCCAGGGCCGAGCAGGAGCGGGCCGCGCGCGAGGGCGACGCGCCCGGCGCCGTGCCGTTCCTCAAGCGCTTCACCGTCTTCAATGTCGATCAGTGCGAGGGGCTGGAGGCTCTGGCGGCCGATCCCGCGCCCTTGCCCGAGCGGCAGATCATCCCGCACGTCGAGGCCTTGATCGCCGCGACACGGGCGGATTTTCGGATCGGCGGCCATGAGGCCTATTACGCCCCGGCCCTGGACTATGTCCGCGTGCCGCCGCAACCGGCCTTTCGCCAGCAGATCGATTACTACCGCACCGCCCTGCATGAGCTGTCGCACTGGACGGGCCATCCCTCGCGCCTGAACCGCGACCAGAGCGGGCGGTTCGGCTCCAAGCGTTACGGTTTCGAGGAACTGGTCGCCGAACTGTCGGCCGCCTTCGCCTGCGCCGCCTTGGGCGTTGTCCCCACCGTGCGTCATGCCGACTACCTCGGCGCTTGGCTGGCGATCCTGAAGGAGGACAACCGCGCCATCTTCCGCGCCGCCTCCAAGGCCAGCAAGGCGGCCGACTACCTGCTGGCCTTCGCCCCCGACCGGGCGGACGAGGGCCAAGGCAAGGATGAGGGCGAGGCGCGGGACACCGCGCCGGTCTCGGAGGTCGCGGCATGAAAACGCCCCTGATCCCCGACGCGATCATGGCCCAGCTGATCGCCAATGGCGCGGCCGAGGAGGAACGCGACCCGGTCCCGCCGCTCAAGCTCTTCAACCCGGTCGGGCCGGGGCGCTGGCTGATCACCGAGATCATGGCCGACGCCGACACCCTGTTTGGCCTGTGCGACCTGGACCAGGGCTTTCCCGAGCTGGGCTACGTCAGTCTCGACGAGATCGAGGCCGTCGCCTTGCCGCACGGCTTTCGGATCGAGCGCGACCGTTTCTTTGTCGGTCGTGTCCCGCTGTCGATGTGGGCGCAGCTCGCCCATCGCCTGGGCTCGATCTTCGCGGCCGAGGGCATGGTCCGCCTGATGTCCCATCACGCCAAGGACGGCCCGTCCTGAACCGGTTTTCGCCCTTCCGCGCGCCGGGTCCGCCCGGCGTCGGACGACCGCGCCAATCCCGGCGCATCCCCGGTCCCGCCCTTCGCCTTGGACAGCATCACGGGCGGGACCGGTTCACCCCTGAAAACAGGAGCCGACCCATGAGACTCTCCCACGCCGACCCGCGCAAGCTGGTCATCTCACCGCTCAACATGCACCATGACGAGCCCGCGCCCGACGTCTCCGACATCATCGGATCGGTGCGCCAGCACGGCGTCCTGGAAACCCTCCTCGTGCGCGAGACCTTCCAGGACGGCGTCCTGGTCCCCGAGCATTTCGAGGTCGTGGCCGGGCGGCGGCGCTGCTTCGCCGCCCGGGCCGTGGCGGGCGAGGGGATCGATATCGATCCCGTACCCATCGGCATTCTCGAACCCGGCGACGACGCCGCCGCCCTGGAAATCTCGCTGATCGAGAACATGGCCCGGCTGCCGCCCAACGAGGTGGCCTGCTGGGAAACCTTCGTGAGGTTGATCCGCGAAGGCCGCACGCCCCAGGACTTGGCCGCCACCTTCGGCAAGACCCAGGTGGTCATTCACCGGGTTCTGGCCCTGGGCAACCTCTTGCCGCGCATCCGCAAGCTCTATCGCAAGGAGGCCATCGACGTGGCCACGGTCCGCCAGCTGACCCTGGCCAGCAAGAGCCAGCAGAAGGACTGGCTCAAGCTCTACGACGATCCCGCCCAGCGCGAACCGCGCGGCGCCAGCCTCAAGGCCTGGCTGTTCGGCGGCGAGGCGATCCCGACAAGCTTGGCGCTCTTCGCCCTGGACGACTATCCCGGCGCGATCATCGCCGACCTCTTCGGCGAGGAGGCCTACTTCACCGACGCGGCGCTGTTCTGGACCCACCAGAACCAGGCGGTGGCCGCCAAGGCCGAGGCCTTGCGGGCGGAGGGCTGGAGCGATGTCGAGGTGCTGGAGGTCGGCCTAACCTTCTACGGCTACCAGCACGTGGCGACCCCTAAGGCCAAGGGCGGCAAGGTGTTCATCGCCGTCAGTCGCCGGGGCGAGGTCACGGTGCATGAAGGCTGGCTGACGGCCAAGGAGGCCCGCCGGGCCGAGGCCGCCGAGCGGGCCGCCACGCGCGGCGACGGCAAGGAGGGTTCCGCCGCCAGCGGCGAGGCGCCCAAGGCCGAGCGCTCGGAGGTCACCGCCAACCAGCAGGCCTATATCGATCTGCACCGGCGGGCCGCCGTGCGCGCGGTGCTCACCGATCACCTGGACGTCGCCTTGCGGCTGCTGGTCGCCCACGCCGTGGCCGGGTCCCGCTACTGGCGCGTGGAGACCGATCCGCTGGGCGCCGGGTCGCAGGAGGCCGCCGACAGCCTCAAGGCCAGCCCCGGCGAGACGCATTTTGCGGTCAAGCAGTCGCAAGTCCTTCGTCTGCTGGGTTTGACGGCGGGCGGTGATCTGGTCGGTCGGGGGCACGCGGGCGGGGCGGCGGCGGTGTTCGTCCGGCTCTTGTCGCTCAGCGACGCCGAGGTCTTGGCCGTGGCCGCCGTGGTCATCGGCGAGACCCTGGCGGCCGGGAGCGCCGAGGTCGAGGCGGCCGGGACCTATCTCCAGGTCGACATGGGCGACTTCTGGCGGCCCGACGAGGCGTTCTTCGACGGGATCAAGGACCGCGAGACCGTCAACGCCATGCTCAGGGAGGTGGGCGGCAAGAAGGTCGCCGACGGCAACGTGAGCGAGAAGGTCCGCACCCAGAAGGGCATCTTGCGCGACTTCCTGGCCGGGACCAATGACCGGCTCAAGGTCGAGCGCTGGACGCCCCGCTGGCTGACCTTCCCCGCCCAGGCCTATACCCGCAGGCCCTTCGCCACGGCCCAGCGGTCCAAGGCCGTGGCGCCGCTGTTGCGCCGCGTGCGCCCGCCCCAGGACGAGGCGGGCTCCCCCGAGACCGTCGCGCCCGACGCGGTCGCGCGCCAGACCCGCGCGGCGGCTCCGGCGGCTCCGGGGGACGCCGAGGGCTTCGCCGCCGAGTAGCACGGCCTCTTGTCGAACCCGCCTCCAGGCCCCCGCGCTCGCGCGGGGGCTTTTCTTTTGGGCTTTTGGCGGGACGAGACGGGACGAGACGGGGCGGGGCGCGGACCTGCGCGCGGCGGGAGCCGAGGCCAGGCCTTGCCCTTTCCTTGCCGCGCCAAAGCCCCCGCGCCTTGCGGCGCCGGGGATGGCGAGCCCCCGTCCTCGGGGTTCCAGACCAGGGCGAAGGCGTCGCCGTCGTCCTGAGCGGCGGCCCGGCCCAGCATCACCCTAATCGGGCGCGGGCCAGGGTCGCGGTGGGCCAGGAGCCAGCCGACAAGGTCTCGACCCGAGACCTGGCCGACATTGAGCCAGCCGCCCCCAGGTCCATGCCGCTCGAATAGACGCGGCGGCCGGGATGGGCGGGCGAGGCGCTTGTCCGGCGCCGGCGGGGTCTCGACGCCCGCGCGGAAGCGGGTGGTGCGCAGCTCGCCCTTGAAGACACCGGTTCGACGCCGCGTGCGACGTCGCCCAGAGGCCATGACGGCGTCCTCGCCCGTCATCCGTCGTTTGTCGATCCCCGGACTATGGCTTGAACCCTATGGGCGGCCGCCCCGCCCACAAACCCTCGCGTCCGGCTTTTTTCCCCGCCGCCTTCGAAGAAGGACGGCTCCTCGCGGCGCTGCGCTTCAAAAAAGACCGTGCGCTCGGGTCCTTCGCTGGCGCTGCGGCCCTGCCGGGTTGGGGGCGGCGCGGCCCGCCCATCACGGGGCGCCTGTCGCCGGGGATCGGCCCCGACGGATCACAGGACAAGGAACACCATCATGGCTTCTCTGGGCAACGTCACCCGCAGCGCCGAAACCGGCGCCTTC
Source organism: Alsobacter soli (assembly GCA_943371355.1). Classification (GTDB taxonomy): domain Bacteria; phylum Pseudomonadota; class Alphaproteobacteria; order Caulobacterales; family Caulobacteraceae; genus Caulobacter. The sequence goes on along the minus strand of CALRUN020000001.1, from coordinate 253,326 downwards.
AAGGGCGAGCTGCGCACCACCCGCTTCCGCGCCGACATCGAGATCGTGCCGGCGCCGGACAAGCCCTCGGCCGCCCATCCCGACTACCGCGTCTATTCGAACGGCGTGGACCTTGGGGCCGGTTGGCTCAACGTCGGCCAGATCTCGGGCCGCGAATATATCGGCCTGACCCTGGCCCACCCCGACCTTGGCCCGCGCGCCATCAAGGTCACGCTGGGCCGGGCCGCCGGCCAGGACGACGACGACGTCTTCGCCCTGATCTGGAACCCCGAGGACTAAGGGTTCGCCGCCCCCGCGCCGCAAGGCGCGGGGGCTTTGGCGCGTCGGGGAAAGGGCAAGGCCAGGCCCTAGACCGGAGGCCGACCGGATCGATCAGGCCGCGTGGCCGGCGGCGGGCGCGGCGGGCTCGGCGAGCGCCTGGCTCTCCTCAAGCAAGGCGTAGCGGATCGGCGGCCAGGCCGCGCCCGGCTCGACCTCGCCCGGCGTCTGCTGCGATCCGGCCAGGTGGACCAGCAATTCATTCATCCCGTGGGAAACCGCGTGCGCCCAGGCGGCGTGACCGCAGTCGGCCTGGCGGCTGATGTCCTGCGCCAGGTCCAGGCAGAAGATCGTGCGCCCGCCGTCAGGATCGCGGCGGGCGAAGGCGAACAGGCCCCCGCCGCGCACGAAGCGGCCGTCATGGTGGTAGAGGCTCATGAACTGGACGCCGCCGATCACCACGCTGTCGTCCGTCGTCATGTCGCGTCTCCCAAGGCGCCTGAGGAATAAGAACAAAAATAGAACGAAATTCGACCGCGAGTCGAATCCGTTCGGCGCCGAGGCTAGGGCAGGGCGCCGATTCTTTCCCGCAGGGTCTCTTCGATCGATCGCCTTTCCCTGTGGATTGAGGGCCTCAACGCCTTGATCCACAACGGTTTGGCGCGGCCCCGGACAGACGCCCCCACCGCCCGCCAGGCGTCGTTGAAAAGGTCCGCGCAGCCAGACCGGCCAAGCGTCTCGTCCCCCCGGACGCGGCCGGTCGCGGCGGCCCGGCCCGACGGTCTCCCCCGCCGTCGCCCGGGCCGCCGTTCCTGGCGCTTTCCCTGGCACGGCGGGCTGGAGCATCATCATGTCGGTCATTGGTCACTTCCGCCGCGAAGGCGACGGGTTCACCGGGCGCATCGCGACCCTAGCGCTGGACGTCACCCTGCGGCTGGCGCCGGCGACCCGCGTCTCCGCCAAAGGGCCAGACTACATCGCCCTGGTCGGCGACAACGAGGTCGGAGCCGCCTGGAGAGCCAGCGACGCCAGCGGCGCGCTGCTCAACATCAAGCTGGACGATCCCACCTGGCCCGAGCCGGTGAACGTGCGGCTGATGGCGGCCGAGGACGGCGTCTTGCCTTTGACCTGGATACGCCGGGCCGAGGACAAGATCCCTGATCGCGCGACGGACAGAGCCCCGCCGACGCCGGCCCCCGACTAGCTGGGCGTCAGCGACCGTCCAAGTTCTCGCTCTCGCCCGCCGGCGTGGGCGGGGCGTCGTAACTCTCCAGGATGGCGCGCTCGATATAGTTCTCACTGCTGGCGTCCTGCCGCGCGAAAAGCTTGAGCACCTCGTCGCGAATGAACCGGAAGCCAGACACCAACAGCGCCGAGGGCACGCGCGACAGGCGCGGCCCGACCTCGGTGAACAGATCGCGGATCAGGATGTAGCAGGCGCTCGCCAGCTTGTTGTCCATCAACAGGACGGCCAACTCAGGCCAACCGTAGTGGATCGCCAGGAGGATGCCGACCGCATCCGACCGGGTCGCCTTGGCGAACAGCCGGACCTTGTTGAAATCGAACTCGCGACGTCCGGCTTCGAAATCCTGATAGGTCCGTAAGGAAACGCCCATCGCCGCCGCAGTACCCGCGCCGGTCATGTTGCGTTCCTTACGGATCATCTTGACGATCGTGGAGAGCAGTCTCGCCTGACGCGACAGCGGCGTCTTGGGTGAGGCGGCCATGATACGCTCCAGACCGAAATCAACTAGAAGTGCAGTAGGCCAGCGACGAGAACGGCCTGCAACCGCTTTGCGTGTGGATCTCGTCCGTTGTCGGAAAGATTTTAGTCTCAGCCGGGCGCGGCGGCGGATTCTCGGAGGCATTGCGCTGTCGTTGCGTGCCAACCGGCAACGATCGAGCCTCAGATGCGCAACGATCTGGGATCGATGGGGCGGATTGTTGCGCATCGAATCAATCATCCACAGCCTTCTGCCGTCCGGCGCCCGGAGCAGCGGGGGTTTGATCGACGCGGGCTGATCCACGGGCCGACAGTCGTGCCTCCGAATTTGGAGACTGACGTGGGCCGAGACCGTGATCCTTTCGACCGCGCCTTGACGGCGCTGCGCGCCCGACTGGTGCGATCAGGGCCGCTACAAGGCGCGCCGCTTCTGGTCACGCCTCTGGCCGCCGAACTGGGCGTCAGCCCAACGCCCGTCCGAGAGGCCTTGGCGTGGCTGGCGGGCGAGGGCGTCATCGCAAGGCGCGCCGGAGGCTACGCCGCGCAGGTGCATGACCGCCGAAGTCTGTCGCGCCTCTACGAACTGGCCGGCCTTTTGGCCGACGCCGTCCTGGCCGAGGCGCCGCCGGAGGGCGCGGTTCGCGCCCACCTCGTCGTTGCGCGAGGCGATCCGCTCGCCGAACTCTCGGCCGAACCGGCGAGCATTCTGGACGCCCTGTTGGCGCGGATCCAAGCCCAACTGGCGCCCTTTCGCGCCGCCGAAGACGCGGTGTTGGACAGCGTGGATCGCGACGGCATCGCCAGAACCATCGCCGAGATCAGTCGAAGCGATCAAGGGTGGCGAGCGCTGCGCGTCCAGGTGCGTCGCTACTACCGTCGGCGGGCGCGCCATGCGGGCGATATCCTCGGCAGCGCCCTGAGCGCGACCCCCCGTATAATATAGATTTGAATATACAACCTCCAGGGCGCCTGCTGAGGGGGCCGCAAGCAGCGGCTTTTCTTGCCTTAGAGGAGGCCATCATGACCAAGACCAAGACCCGGCTGATCCGTTTCGGCTCGGCCAAGCGCCTGACGCGCGCCGGCACCGGGGTGCTTCTCCCGGAAACCAACCAGATCAAGCGCTACGACCCGGCCTGATCTGCGCACTGCGGATCGGCCGCGCGCGTCGCCGCTCCGCCTCGTCGGACGCCCTGGATCATCGAACCGAGGGTTCCAGGGCGTCCTTTCGCCGCCGACGGCGCGTTGACGTCGGAGGGCGGTCCTTTCCCTCAATGGAGGACGTCATGGCGTCTCCCAACTATCGGCTGATCCGCCTGGGCTCGGCCAAACACCTGACCCGCTCGGGGATCGGGGTCCTGTTCCCCGAGCCCAACATGGTTCGTCGTTGGGACTGACAACGGCGAGCGGCCAGCGGCCAAGGTCGCTGGCCGCACCCGGTCTGGGCGCTTCGGGGATCCTGACGATGGAAGGCGAGATGACGCTAGATTGGCGCGTAGGCGTTCACGCGGTGATGGTCGAGGACGACCTGGTTTTGCTGGACGAAGCGGCTGACGCCTATGTCTGTCTTCTCGACGGGGCCAAGGTCGTGTCCGTTCGGGCGGATGGAGCGCTGCGCTTTGATCCGCCGCACGCGGTCGATGACCTGATCGAGGGCGGATTGGTCGAGCACCGTCAAACCGGCGCCGCGCCGGCCAAGGCGCCGCCCGCTCCGCAGGCCCGGCTCGCGCGACCGGGCCACATCGCCGTCAGGCCCTCGGAGGCGTTGCTTTTTCTTGTCCAGGCCTGGCGCGTGGCCAGGGCGGTGCGGCGTTGGCCGATGGCGCGACTGTTGGCGACGTTGCGCGCCGAGCGCGCCGCCCCGCCAGGGGAGGGCCGCCGCTCGCTCGCCGAGGCTTGCGCGGTGTTCGACACCTTGCTCGCCTGGAGTCCCTTTGACGGGGAGTGCCTGTTTCGCAGTGTCCTTCGACGGCGGTTCTTGATGGCGCTGGGCCACCGTCCCGACTTCGTGATCGGCGTGCGCACCTGGCCATTCCGCGCCCATTGCTGGCTGCAGTCGGGTCCGAACGCCTTGGACGATTGGCCCGAAAGGCTCTGCGCCTATAGGCCGATCCTCACAGCGTCCGCTGGCGGCCCCCCGTGAGTTACCTGCTGATGACCTGGCCGCCGGGCCAACCGTCCGTGGCGGCCGACGCCCTGCATGCGGCCTTCAACGGCAAGAACGGCTGGACCCTGGTCTTGGAGCGCTTTTGCCTGCGGGTCTATGTTCGCGGGACCGCCGCGCCGGCCGTGACGCTTTTGCCCAAGGGCGGCGTGCTGATCGGTCAGATGTTTGACCGCGCCGCGACCGAGGCCGGCGCTGTCGCCGCCTACGATCTGCATCACCTGGGGGACGAGGACGGCTTGACCGTCGCGCGGCGGGTCGTTGACGAGGCCTGGGGGCGCTACGTCCTGGTGCTGCCGGTCAAAGCGCGCCGCCCGATCGTCTTGAGGGAGCCGCTCGGCGCGCTTGACGCCCTGATCTGGCGAAAGGACGAGGCCTGGTGCGTTGCCGACGACGTGCCGCCCGTCTTGGCGCCGGACGGGTTGGCGATCGATGAGATACGCCTGGCCCACCTGATAGCCGAGCCCGACCTGGCCAGCGCCGAGGTTCCGCTGACGGGCGTGACGGCCGTGATGCCGGGGACGGTGGTCGATGAAACCGGATCGGTCCACCGCCTATGGGCGCCCGCGCGCTTTGCCCGCGCGCCGAGGGTGGACGCCTGGACCGCGTCCGAGCGCATTCCTCTGATCTCCCGCGCCTGCATCGCGGCGCTGGCGAAGGGGCACGAGTCCATACTTTGCGAAATCTCCGGCGGCCTCGATTCAGCGATCGTCGCCACAAGCCTCAAGGCGGAGGGCGGGAAGCTCGGATCGGCCATCAATTTTCACTGGCCGCAGGCCGAGGCCGATGAACGCCCCTACGCGCGGGCCGTCGCAAAGGCCGTGCGCACACGGCTGGAGGTCATCGCCAGCCGTGTCGCGCCCGTCGCGCCGGACGCCTTCGACGCGGCGGTCGTCGCCAGGCCAAGCTTCAATGCAGTGGATCCTGTCTATGATGCGGTGCTGGCCCAGCGCCTCGTCCAGGGCGGCGAGAGCGCCTTGTTTACGGGGCAGGGCGGAGACGCGGTCTTCTACCAGATGCCCGCGCCGCAGCTGTCGCTCGACCTCCTGGTCCGGGGGCCGCGCCGGCGGGGCCTCATGGCTCTGTCGCGACGCACCAACCGCTCGGTCTGGTCGCTCCTGAGACTGGGCGCTCGGGCTCCGGTGCGCGCGACCTTTCCCTATGGGGCGCGACACGCTGGGCGAACGCCAAGACACCCCTGGCTTGAAGAGCTGCGGGGCGTTGGCGCGGCCAAGCGCATTCAGATCGAGGCCCTGGTCGCCAACCAGGCCGTGTTCGCCGCCAGCCGCCGTGGGGCGGTGGCCGACCTCGTCCACCCGCTGCTGAGCCAGCCCCTGGTCGAGCTTTGCCTCTCGACCCCGGCGGCGGTCCTGGCCGGCGGGGAGCAGGATCGCGCTTTTGTCCGCTCGGCCTTCCGCGCCCAGTTGCCCCGCCTCGTGCTGGACAGGCAGTCCAAGGGCGATCTGTCGGTCTTCTTCGCCAAGGGCGTGGCCAAGAGCTTGCCGGACCTTCGGCCGCGTCTGCTGGAGGGACGACTGGCGGCGCGGGGCCTGATCGATGTCGCGGCGCTCTCCGAAGCGATGCAGCCGGAGGCGATGATCTGGCGTGATGGATCGGCGGAAATCCTCTGCCTGGCGGTGTTGGAATCCTGGGTGAGGGCATGGGAAGCGCGGGGCGCCTAGGGCGGCGCGCTTTCCCGCGTCGGCGGTGTCGCGGCGAGACTGGCGGCCAGGAACGCGAAGGCTCGGGAATAGAGGTCGCGCAGATTGCCCGGGCCGATCACCACATGGCCTTCGCCATGATAGGTCAGCCACACCGCATCCTTGTTCTGGCGCGCCAGGGCCTGGAACATCATCGCCGACTGGCTCGGATCGGCGTCAATATCGCCCTGGATTAGCATCACCGGCGCCTTGATGCGTTGGGCCGCCCAGAGCGGGCTGTTGCGTCGCCAACGCTCGGGATCGCGCCAGGGCGGCCCCAGCATGCGGCCTTGACCGCTCTCGGCCCATCCCGCCAGCGCGCCAACGGGCAAACCCGGCTCGGCGATCAGGGAAACCTGCGGCGGCACCGCCGCCCAGAAGCTGGCCAGGTCCGAGACCGGCGCCGAGGCGATGACGGCGGAGAAGCGCTCGCTCTGGGTGGCGGCCAGCAAGGCGGCGTAGCCGCCAAAGCTCTGCCCCCACACGGCGACACGGCTGGAGTCGACGCCGCCAGTCTCGGCGGCCTTGTCGACGATCTCCAGCATTGATTTTGCCAGCGCGTCGCCCGGCTCGGTTTCGGCAGGCAGGGGCAGGCTGGGCGCGATCACGGCATAACCCTGTCCCACCATGGCTTGGATGCTCGCCGAGAACTGCGGATACTGCGGCTGCGCCATGGCCGGCGACGCGGCATAGATCGAGCCGGGATAGGGCACCACGATCACCGGCAGCCGTTCGCGCAGCGGCGCATGCGCTGGCCGATAAAGCCAACTGGTCAGGATCTCGCCCCGAGGGCCAATGTGGCCGATCGCTTGGACCGTGGGGCGTTCGATCTGCGCCAGTTGAGGGTTGAGGGTCAGGAGGGAAAGGTCGCCACGCGACGTCCTCAGCGTCACCGTCGAGGCCCCGCTCGGCGCGCGCGCCTCGATCACCGCCAGGCCGAGCGCCGGGGCATAGGCCAGCACCGCCTCGCCCGCCTTCAGAGGCAAGGTCCTATGGTCCAGCCGGAGGGCGCTCGCCGACAGCAGGGCGCAGCACAATGGTCCGCCGGCCATCGGCGTCAGTTGGGGCCGCACGCCGATCGCGGGTTCGCTCGGGCGTTGAAGCCGAAACCCGGATCCGGCAAGCCGCTGGGGTGCCCGGCGTGGTCCAAGGCGGATGACGCCTTCGCCGCTGACGAAGACCCCGCCGGAGGGATCATTCATCTCGAGGCGTGCGGCGTCCGGCGCCCCCACGAGGTCGCCCTCCAGTCTGCGCCAGGCCGGAGCGTCGGTCGCCGGCCCGCCAGCCCGCCCGCCGAACACCACCATCTGATCGGCGGCGAACCCCGCCCGCACCGTAACCTGCCCGTCTCGCGCGGTCGCCAGCCTGGGCGTGACGGCGGCGGCCGCCAGGTCGCGGGCCGCGCCCTCGGCGTCGATCTCGTGCAAGGATCCTGACGCCCAGTCACGGCCGTCGGGCCGGGCGAAGACCAGCAGCCGCCGGCCGTCGGGCGACCAGACCAGGCTTGTGGGCAGCAGGTCCGCATGCGGCAGCGGATCGCGGATGTCGCCGCTGGCCAGATCCACCAGCTTGAGGCGACGCCGCCGCCACGGGGTGGAGGGCGTGACGGCGTCGGCCGCCGTCACGGCGATCGTCTCGCCCTCGACCACGACCGCCGCCACCCGGCTGCCGGGCGCGATCTCCAAGTCGATGATCTCGCCGTCGACCAGGTCTCGGACCGCGCCGGTCGACACCGTGATCGCCACCAGCCGCTCGCCCTTGAGCCGGGGGTTCATCGGCGCGTAGCGGCCCGCGCCAAGGGCGGTGACGGCCGCCTCGCCGCGCGCGGCGCTGGCCCACAGCGTGAGCAAGCGATCCTGCACCTGCCACCCATAGCCCAACCCCCGGGAGGCCGCGCCGGGAGGGTGCACGACGGCCAGCAACTCATCGTCGCCGCGCCACTGCGCCGATCGGCCCCAGGGCGCGGGCTCCACTTCGAGGCCGAGCCACTGCGCTTTTCCCGTCGCCAGGGTGACCACGCCGATCTCCCGCGCGTGGCCCCGTAGCCGGAAGACGACCATCTTCTCACCCGACGGCGAGAAGGGGCCGGCCACGTAGCCGACACCAGCCTCTGGCGGCAGCAGAGGTTTGGGCGAACCTGGCGTGTTCAGGTCGACCAGGGCCAGTTCGCCCAGAGCCTCGAAGGTCGCCCAGTCCAGATCGTAGCGCGGCGCTTGCGACCAGGGCGCGGTCGTGGCGATGACCAGCCAGCGCTGACTGGGATCGATCACCGTCGGGCCGAGCGTGCGCAGGTCCAGCAGATCATCGATCCTGTAGGGCCTTGTGGCGGCCAACGCGGCGGTCGCTCCGGTGAGCAGGCATGACAGGGCGATCGCCGCGACGCGGCGTTTGAGCATTCGAGTCATTGAGGATGCTCCCGCCTACCAGGCCTTGATGAGCTGCAGGCTCACCCGCCGGCCACCGGGATCGGCATTGGCCGGGTCGTAACCCAAGCCCAGCGGAGAGTTGTAGAACGGCGGGTCACGATCCAGGAGGTTGGTGACGCTCAGCGCGGCGGTCAGCCCCTGCAGACGGCTTTGGGCCGCCGCCGTCCAACGCAACTGGGCGTCGACCGTGGTCCAGGAGGCGACGCGCTCTCCGATCTCGGTTCGAAGATCGCCGACATGGTTCACCGTCCCCGTGGTCGCCAGTTGGCCATGCGTCCAGGTCGCCGACAGGCGAAAGCGAAGGTCGGCCGGGGAGCCGGTCTGGCCGGCGAGATCGATCGGTTGCGCCGCCGCCGTGGTCTGGCGCTTGAAATCGGTCAGCCAGGTCAGGCTGGCGTCCAGATCGAGTGGGTCGCCCCAGACGCTTGCGCCGTAGCGGGCCGACAGGTCCACGCCGCGCACCGTGAGCGCGGCGGTGTTGACGTAGCGCGCGTCGGCGATCGCGCCATAGGCGGTGGCCGGAAAGAGGCCCTTCGCGCGCGAGGCCGGATCGTCGATCAGCCCCTGAACCAGGGCCAGATCACTGGCGCTGCCCGCCGGATTGACGAACTGGCGGAAGGCGGCGAACTCGTCGGCCGTCAGCACGATGCCGAGATTGTCGTTGGCCGGTTGGCCAATGCGATCCTTGAACCGGGTCTCGAAGGTCGAAGCCGAGACCTTAAGGCCCGGCAAGGCCTTGGGCGTCCAATCGAACCCCGCCGTCCACGTCTTGGCCGTCTCGGGCTTGAGGTTGGGATTGCCGCCAAACAGCAGCAGGCTGAGCACGCTGTCGGCGCCGCGTGTCAGGAAGACCGGGGTGATCAGGAACCGGTCGTTCAGCTCGCCCAGTGACGGCGCACGAAATGCCCGCCCATAGGTCCCTCTGAGCGTGAGGTCGCCGACCGGCTTCCAGACCAGGCCGAACTTGGGCACGGTGCTGGTCCCCACGTCGTCATAGGACTCCATCCTGCCGGCGGCCGAGAGTTCGAGCCGCTCGATGCCGGGCCGGCGGTTGTCCGCGCCGATCAGCGGAAGCCGCAGTTCGACGAAGCCGGCGCTGACCGTCCGTTCGCCCTTGCGGGCAAAGCCCGCGCGCGGCGCGGTTCCGCCCACGAAGCTCGTGCCGCTGGTGTCCAGGCGTTCGCGGCGAAACTGCACGCCGACGGCCGCCTGCAGGGGGCCGCCCGGCAGGGTGGCCAGGGCGCCATCCGCCTGAAGGCTGAAGCTGTCGGTCTCGCCGAGGGTACGTCGGGTCTCATAGCCCGAACCGATGAAGTCGAGCACGGCCTTGCTGTTGGAGCCCTGGCCGATGAAAGGGTTGAAGTAGCCATCCCGCGCGGCGCTGAAAGACGTCGCCGGGTCGTCTGGAACCGCCCCCAAGGCTTCGTCGAGCAGGGTCGGGTTGACGACGGTATCGCCCCGGGTGCGCGAGAGGTCTTCAGCGTGGGCCACATAGGTCGTCAGGCGCCAGTCACGCGGAAGGCGCGCCTCCACGCCGACCGAGACGGCCAGACTATGGACCGAGCCTTGGCTGCGCACACCGCCCAGCTCGTCCAGAAAGGAATAGGCGACGATCTCCGAGGGGGCGTTGGTTGGGGAAGCGTACCAGGGATTGTCGGGCGTGACGAAGATGAGGCTGTCGGAGGCCAGGCCCGTCGCGTGGAACCGCCGATCCGAATAGCGCAGATCTCCAGAGACCGTGACGTGCTGCCCAAGGTCCTGGCTGGCGGCCAGGAACAGACTGTCGCGGCGCTGGGCCGGCAGGACGTCGTAGTCGCTCCGCCAGTTCTCCAGGTTCTGCCCGGCCTTGAAGTCGCTCGCCTGGAGCACGGTCCCCGGCGCGCTGTTTGGGATCGCGTAGGCCGGCGCCAGGGCGCCGCTGACCGGATCGAAGGACACTACGGTGCCGGGCTTGGCGTAGTAGCGCCGCTGGTCGGTTCCGCCCCAAGGTCGCAGATCGGTTTGGCCGGCATACCATCGCCGCCGTCCCGCCAAGGCTTGGCGGTCCTGATACTCGTAGGAGATCAAGGCATGGCCGCCGGCCCAGCGGGTCCCGAAGGTCTGGGCCAGGGACACTTGGCCAAGGTCGCCATGGGTGGACCCGCCCGCGGTCAGCCGCGTTTCGGCGCCTTCATAGTCCTTGCGCATGACAATGTTGACCACGCCGCCGACGGCGTCCGAGCCGTAGAGCGCCGAGGCTCCGTCCAGGAGCACCTCCACCCGATCCACCGCCACCAAGGGCAAGCTGGAGACGTCTGCGAAATCGCCCTTCAATCCCGCGCCCGCCATGCGTCGGCCGTCCACCAGCACCAGCGTCGAGTCCGCGCCCAGGCCCCTCAGGTTGATTGCGGTGGCTCGCGCGGTGTTCACGCCCGTGGTGTCGGCGCCGGTCGCGCCGGTGTCGTCCGACACGCTGCCGCCGAACGCCTGGGGCAGGGCCGTCAGCGCGTCGGCCAGAGTCGCATAGCCGCCCTGGTCGATGACGTTGCGGTTGAAGGTCAGGATCGGCGAGGCGCCCTGGCCGCCGCGAATATGGCTCCCGACCACGATTTCCGAGAGCATGGTGTCGTCGCCTTCCGCGCCGGCGGCGCTGGCCGGATACGCGGCGGCTTCGGCGCCGGGACCCGAGCGGGCGGAGCGTAGGATCAGCACGCCGGGTCGGACCTGATCGACGGCGATGTGGCTGCCGACGAGCAGCCGTTCAGCCGCCTCACGGGCGGTGAACCGGCCTTGCAGCGCCGGCGCGTTCAGCCCGGCGACCAGTTCCATATCGAAGAGGATCTTGATGTCGGCCTGGGTTGCGAGCGCCACCAGCGACTTCTGCAGAGGGCCGGCAGACAGGTTGAGCGCGACGGTTCGCTCAGCCGACGTTGCGTTGGAAGGCGCGGCGACCGCCGCAAGGACAGCGACACTGGCGCTGAACAACAAGTCCCCGAGAACAGGCTTCATGTCTCAATTTCCCCCGCCGGCGACGGGGGCGCTCGATATGATGCGCTGTGGCCCCGCGGTTGGCTTGGGGGTGAGACGACTGGGGTGACGTCGCAGGACAGCGGCCTCATGAAAAAATTATGACGTCAACTCTCTGCGCCGCCTTCTGGTTGCAATTTCAGGTCGCCGTTAGGCTGGCGAACGGCCTTGAGATGATAGAGGGCCGACACCGCCGCGATGAAATCGTCATTGTCGCCGGCGGTGAACACGCCGCCGACCGGGCGGCTGCCGGGAACGCCTGGTGCGAGGATGATCTTGTCGCGCCGATACCGATTGAGTTCGGCCACGGCCTGCGACAGCGGCACGCCCTCGAAGGTCACGTTCCCGGTCGTCCAACTGGTGGCTGCAGGCACATCGACGGGTTCGGGACGGGGCGCCGTCCTGGCTTTCGGTTCAAGCGCCAAGGCTTGGCCGGCCGTCATCCGCCATGGCGTTGCGCGCACGGACCTGTCGGTGACCTCGATGCTGCCCTGCGCGAGAACCACACGCACGGTCTGGCCCTCGCGACGAACGTCGAAGCGGGTGCCGAGCGCCCGCACCTCGGCGTCACCGGAGGCGACGATGAAGGGGCGCTGCGTATTATGCGCGACCTGGAACATCGCTTGGCCGCGCAGAAGTTCGACTCGGCGCTGGCTTGCCGAGTATCGAACCTTGACGGCGCTATCGGTGTTGAGCTGGATCCGCGAGCCATCCTCCAGCGTCGCGCTGTAGGTTTCGCCGACGCGGGTTGAATAGGTGGGCAGACGCATCACCGTCGTCGTCGCGATCGCGGCGATCACGCAGGCCGCCGCCAACGCGCCGATCAAGAGGGGCGCGCCGCGCTGGATGGTGAACCGTCGCTGGCGGCGCGCCGCGCCGCGCGCGCGCGCGTCGGCCGTCGCCTGGCGCATGTCCGGATCATCGCGCAGGCTGCTCATGGCGCGTCCAAGGTCTTCTAACCGCTCATAGGCCGCGCGATTTTCGGGCTTGGTGCGCCAGGCCGAGAACGCCTCAAGCTCCTCGGTTTCGATCGTCGGCTCGTTGAGCCTGGTGAACCAGTCGGCCGCCTCGCGCGTCGGGCGCGGCGCTTTCTTCGGATCCTTGATCATGATGATCGCGCCTTAGTCCTGCATGGCGGCGGCGACCAAGATCGCGGCACGTCGCACCCGATCCTTCACAGTGCGCTTGGTCAATCCGAGCTGCAACGCGATCTCCCCGTGCGTCAGGCCGTCGACGCGGCTCATGATCAAACAATCGCGCAACTCTGGGGGGAGGGCTAGCATGATCTGCTTTAGGGTGAGCGCCATCTCCTGGGTTGCCGCCGTCGATTGCGTCGGGAACGCGCCACGGTACGTGGCGTAGTCGTTCTCGCGTGCTTCCTTGCGCATACGATCCGTCGCCAGGTTGCTGGCGACGTTTAGGAGGAAGGCCTTGGGGTAGCGCACCTTGCCTTCGGCCTCTTGGGCGGCGGCGCGAAGATAAGTCTCGTGCGCGAGGTCATCGGCCATGTCGCCATAGCGTTTGCGAAGCGTGCGGCGGAACCATGTGTCATAGCGCCGGAACAGCGCATCGACGGCCAGGGCGAGACTGGAGCGCGCGGGCGCGGGAGGGAAAAAGCCATCCATCGGACGATCCACCAGAGATTGCCCCACAGAATCTCTCATCCGATTTAACATTGAAAGGCAAAAGTACGACGTTGATAACATTTTGCGATATGTGCGTCGCAGTGACCTTCGCCCACCATCGGTCGTCAGTTGTTGACGGGGTGCAGTGGGGCGTATGGCCACGTTACAAGAGCAGGTTGGGGCGCTTATTCGTCACCATCGGGTGCGCGCCGGCCTGTCGCAGCAGGACCTAGGCGACCGTGTTGGTCGGACCAATGTTCAGCTGAGCCGGATCGAAAACGGCAAGTCTGCGCCTGAGTTTGAGAGCCTGTCACTGTTGGCCGATGCACTCGGCGTTGAAGTGCGTGACCTGTTTGATATCGGCGACTATGCGGCACGCGACGGGCGGCAGGACGCCCTGGTAGACATCATCAGTTTGCTCTCGCCAATGGCCGAAGATGAGCTCAGCCGCGTCAGAGATTTGCTCGTTTCGGCGCTCAACCTACGTCCGTAGACGTTGCGGCAAACGCGGCGGTAAGCCTTGCGCAAACGCGAAACGATCACGGTCCCAATGGCTGAATGATTGCCGCTGAGTGGTCTGATCGCTGCCGGTACATCAGCTTTGACCGTTCCTACATCGGAATTGAGATGCGCCCGAAAGTCGTCGCTGGCGCCTTTGAGAAATGGCTGCGTCGCCCGTCAGGTTGGGCTCTGAGCGGCCGCCGGACAGTGGCGACGGCGGCGGCTGGCGCGCGTTCTTAGGTCTGACGGTGCCCAGCCTTTGCTGGGAATTCCTCCGCCGCAATGCCGCCTATTGCGAACACTTCGGAGACCTGGCGCGCGGCGTTGGAAGCTTGGATAGGCGCTGGGGGTTGGCCGCGCCGGCCGATCCCGAACTTGCGGCTGATGACGCGCGCGTGGTGTGGCGAGCCGACGTTGCGCCGGGCGTGGTCGTGCCGGTGGAGCGCCGGTCCTTCGGCCGGCCGAAAGCGCTACCTCGATCCGACTACGAGCCGATTGAGGGCGCGGATGGCCGCCATCTTAGGTTTCCGAGCGGCCTGCAAGTCCAGTTGCGCGGCGAGGCGACGCCCACTGGCCCCCTGATGGTCGTGCTGGCCTACGACAGTGACTTCAACCTCCGTGTGCGCGCCGTTGACGCCCTACGCAGGGCGGCGGTGACGGACACGCCGCCCAGGTCGCGCTTGAGCGCCGACCAACGGGCGCGGCTCGCCCGCAGCCTTTTCGCGCTCGACGCTTCGCTCAAAGCGCAGAGCTATCGCGACATCGCCGCTGGTCTCTTTGGCGATATGGGCGACGGCGCCGACTTCAAGACCTCGTCGGTCCGAGGCGTCACGATTCGGCTGGTGCGCCGAGGCCGGAACCTGATGATGGGCGGTTATCTGAAGCTTCTGAAAGCCGGCTTCTAGGGTGGCGAATTCCGCCCAGGGCTGTCTTCGCCATCCATGATCCAGTCGTTCCCGCGCCAGGCTTTTCCTAGGCCGCCACCCGATGTCCGAGGCTTGCCGGCGGTTCCCTGAGGGTCAGAGCATGTCACCCAACGATCTTCCGCTTTCCGAGCGCCTATTGGTGGCGCCCGAGGCGGCCAAACATCTACGCATTTCCGAGCGCACCCTGGCCAAGCATCGCTGCTATGGCACCGGTCCGGTCTACCGCAAGAACGGCGGGCGGATCGTCTACACGCTCGCCGATTTGGAGGCCTGGTCGCGGCGTGGCGAGCGGCGCTCGACCAGCGACCAGGCCGCCGTGGTGACGCCGCCGGCCAAGCAGCACGCCGCCCTTGCGCCGGCCTACGCGCGGCGTCACGGCGATGACTGAGCGTCCAACAAGCGGCGTCACCCGCGTGGAACTGGTCTTCCTCAAGGACCGGATCGAGCGCTGGATTCGCTTTGGCCGGCCGATCGCCGAGCAGGTCCATGACCGCCGGCGGCGCGCGGTTATGTTCGCGCCCGGCGCGGTCTTCGCCTTCGTGCGATGGCGAGCAGGGGATTACGGCACGGTCGATTCCCGCATCGCCATCTTGCAGGCCGTCGCGCCGGGAGCGCCGTTCACCACCTATCCTGAGGTGTCGCCCGGTGCGGAAATTCTGCTCGACGTGGCGGGCTGGACCAGGGTCCAGAGCGTGCTCGAAGCGATCGATGGCGTGGAGCGGGTCGGCGTCCGGCCGGACCTCGCCGCACCAGACTATTGGCGGCATGTGGGCGCGCGCGTGGGTGTCGGCCTGCCGCCGCGGGTCTATTCCCGTCGTCGACATCGCGCCTGGCTGCTGCGGCGGATGTTCCTGTGATGGCCGCCGGCAGAAAGCTTCCCTTGATCGCGGTGGCCGCCACCGGATGTCTGTTGGTCGGCATGGGAGGAGGCGATCGCTTTGCGCCCCGCCTGTTGTTCAACACAACGGCCAGCGCCCCCTTGGGCTTCTATGTCCTGCGTCCTGGAGCGCCCGTGGTCGGCGAATGGGTGGCCATCAAGCCGCCGCCGGACCTGGCGCGATGGTTGGCGATCCGTCGCTATCTCCCCCTGAACGTGCCGCTGCTCAAGCAGGTGGCCGCGCTCCCTGGGCAGGACGTCTGCGGACGGGGCGGCGTCCTGTCGATCGACGGCGAGCCGGTGGCGCGCGCGCGGGCGAGTGATCGGCGGGGCAGGGCGCTGCCCCCGTTCCAGGAATGCCGCCGTCTTGTCGCCGGCGAGATCATGCTCGTCAATGCGCAGCCAGACAGCCTCGACAGCCGCTACTTCGGGCCTGTTCCGCTCTTTGGGCTCGTCGGTCGGGCGCGCCCGCTGTGGACGTGGGAGGCGCGGAGATGAGGCGGCCTTCCATCCTTTCCTTGTTCGGTCGGTTTGCCGGTCCTTTCCTCGTCCCGGTCAAGATCGTGTCAGCGGCTGGGCGCGGGCGGGGTCAAGGGCGGCCGGCAGGCCGGCGCGTCTCGCGCCTTGCCCTTTATGCCGACAAGCCCGGCTGCACGGTTGTTGCGACCGAGACGACAGGGAAAACCCCGCGCGCTTTGCGCGCGTCCGCAGCCTTGATTGCGGCCTTTAGCGTCTTCGCGACGGCCGCGCCCGCCGCCGCACGGCAAGCCGCTTCCCCCGTGGGCGTCCAGGCGGAAACCGGCTCCTCCATCGCGCAGGCCGTGTCGGAGGCGGCGTCGCGTTTTGGGCTGCCCGAAGCCTGGATCTACGCGGTGATGCGCCAGGAAAGCGGCGGTCGAGCCGACGCGGTCTCGCCCAAGGGCGCGATGGGCCTGCTGCAACTGATGCCGGCGACGTGGCGTGAACTGACGCTGGAACTGGGCCTCGGAAACGACCCCTACGATGTTCGGGCCAATGTTCTGGCTGGCGCAGCCTACCTGCGCCGCATGTATGACCGGTTTGGATCGCCGGGCTTCCTGGCCGCCTACAATGCTGGCCCCCAGCGCTACGCCGACCACCTGACTGGCGCGCAGCCCTTGCCGCTGGAGACCAGAATCTATGTCCAGCGGGTGGCTCCCTTGCTGCTCGGACAGTCCAGCACGCATCGGCCTGCAAGTGCGATGGACCCGCGCGGCGCAAGCCTCTTCGTTCGGCCCAGTCACTTGGACGAGGGTCCGCAGGGCCAGGGCGGTGAGCAATCTCCGCACATGGGTCTGTGGCCATGACCATGCGTGGCTGGCGGGAAGTTGACGCAGGCGTGGGCGTCGAAAAGAGGGGCTGGAAGGGTGCTGGGGCAGGCTCAGTCCTAGGGCTAGATAAAAGGACAGGGACCTTTGGGTCCCATGTCATTGATGGTGTTGAGGATTTACAGGAACCTGGCCAAGGGCGCAGGTTCCTCTCCGGACATATTGTTCAGATTTATCAGGGGCTTGATCAGGACCTTTGGGTCAGAGCAGCCTCATGAAGCGGGAAAACGATTTTCGCCTTCGGATCGGCCGGCCTCGCGATCGGGGCGCCGGAGCTGGAGGTAAGGTTCGAGGCTTTGTCGGCGAGGTCCTGACCGCCGCCCGCCGTTCGGGTCTTGGAACGCTGGACCATGGCGCGCGCGGCCGCGCCGGGCGGTTCGGCCGCGGCGCTGGAGCGCGGGGGCGCCTGGCGTCCCGGCGCGTGATCATCAAGGCCCGCATCGTCCAGCACCGGGGCGCGCGCTATCGCGCAGCGCCAATGAAGATGCACCTGAGCTACCTGCGTCGGCAGGGCGCCACGCGCGATGGCGAGCGGGCCGAGATGTTCGATCGCGACGGCATCGCCGATCATGACGCATTCGCCAAGCGGTGCGAGGAGGACCGCCATCATTTCCGCTTCATCATCTCACCCGAGGACGCGGCCCGACTGGAGGACCTGCGGGCCACGACCCGCCAACTGGTGGAGCGCGCCGAGCGGGAACTGGGCACGCGACTGGACTGGATCGCTGTCGATCACTGGAACACCGATCACCCCCACGTCCATGTCCTGGTCCGTGGCGTCGCCGATGACGGACGCGACCTGGTCATCAATCCCGAGTTCATGAAGCATGGGTTTCGGGAATTGGCGGAAGCCCTGGTGTCGCTGGAGCTTGGGCCCAGGACGGAAGCGGAGATCGCCGCCAGTCTCAATCGCGAGATGACCGCCGATCGCTGGACCCAACTCGACCGACGGCTTTGTGATCTGGCGGGGGAAGCGGGCGTCGTTGATCTGCGGCCGGACGCCGAGCGCCCAAAAGCGGGCGACCTTCGCTTGGTCGGACGCGTCCAGCATCTCGAACGGCTCGGGTTGGCCGAGGCCCATTCGCCGGGCCAGTGGCGGTTGTCGGAAGATCTGGAGACGCAGTTGCGCGCGCTGGGAATCCGGGGTGACATCATCAAGACGCTGCACGCCACGATGCGCGGGCAAGATCGCGATCCGAACGCCATTGTCATCCAGGAGCGTGAGCTCGCCGCGCCTGTGGTCGGGAAACTAGCCGATCGGGGCCTTCATGACGAACTGACCGGCCAGGCCTATGTGGTCGTCGATGCGGTCGATGGCCGGACCCATCACTTCCGGTTCGGCGATCTGATCCAGACGGGCGACACGCCGGTCGGCGGCCTGGTGGAGGTTCGATCGCGGACGCTGGACGATGGCTCCGCGCGCTTGGAGTTGATCCATCGATCGGACCTGGATCTGGCTGGCCAGGTCAAGGCATCGGGGGCGACTTGGCTAGATCGGCAGATGGTTGCGCGGGATCCGCAGGTGCTCGCTCAGGCGGGTTTCGGCCTGGAAGCGCGCGCCGCGCTCGATCAACGGCGGGCGCACCTGGAGAAGGTTGGCCTGGCCAACCGGCAGAACGGGACGTTGACGCCGGCGCGCGATCTCATCGGCGCCTTGCGCAGACAGGAGTTGGCGCGAGTGGCGGTCAATATCCGGGCCGAGACGAGCGCCACGTTCGTCGAGACCGGGAAGGGCGACATGGTCTCTGGCCTCTACAGCCGGCGGCTGGATCTGGTCTCGGGCCGCTTCGCGATGATCGAGGACGGTCTGGGGTTTCAGTTGGTGCCTTGGACGCGGTCGCTCGACGCCCAGCTTGGACGAGAGGTGAGGGGAATGATGTCGCCCAGCGGCGGCATGGACTGGTCGCTGGGCAAAAAGCGCGGGCTTGGACTCTGAGAGGCGCAAGCAATGAACGGTACGAAAATCCTGTGGGGCCAGATCCTGCTGATCGGGGCCCTAGCGCTGGGCGGGGTCTGGGCCGCCACCCAATGGGTCGCCTGGCAACTGGCCTATCAACCAGGCCTTGGACCACCTTGGTTTCGACTCGGCGGTTGGCCCGTCTATCCGCCGCCTGCCTTCTTCTTCTGGTGGTTTGTCTATGACGCCTATGCGCCGTCGGTGTTCGTGCGCGGCGCATTCATCGCTGCCTCAGGCGCCATGATCGGCGTTGCCGTGGCGATTGTCATGTCGGTCTGGCGCGCCCGGGAGGCCAAGAAGGTGACGACCTATGGATCGGCGCGGTGGGCGGATACCGCCGACATCAAGGCCGTTGGTCTGCTCGGTGACGACGGGGTGGTGCTGGGACGGCACGGCGACCATTACCTCCGCCACAGTGGACCTGAGCACGTCCTATGCTTTGCGCCCACGCGGAGCGGCAAAGGAGTGGGCCTCGTCGTGCCTAGCCTCCTGGTTTGGCCGGGCTCTGCGGTGATCCACGATATCAAGGGCGAGAACTGGACGTTGACCGCCGGAGCGCGCGCCAAGTTCGGCCATGTCCTGCGGTTCGATCCCACCGATGTCTCTAGCAGCGCATACAACCCCTTGCTGGAAGTGCGGCGCGGGCCGACCGAGGTCCGCGACGTTCAGAATATCGCCGACATATTGGTCGACCCAGAAGGTGCGCTCGAGCGCCGAAATCACTGGGAGAAAACCTCCCACAGCCTGCTTGTCGGCGTGATCCTGCACGTACTCTACGCCGAACCCGACAAGACGCTAGCCGGGGTGGCCAACTTCCTGGCCGATCCGTCCCGGCCGATCGAGACCACTCTGCGTGGGATGATGACGACGCGCCATCTCGGCGACAGCGTCCATCCCGTCGTGGCCAGCGCCGCGCGTGAGTTGTTGAACAAGAGCGACAATGAGCGCAGCGGCGTGCTTTCGACCGCGATGAGCTTCCTTGGGCTCTATCGTGATCCCATGGTCGCCGAGGTCACCTCGCGCTGCGACTGGCGCATCGCCGACCTGGTGGAGTCGGATAAGCCGGTCAGCCTCTACCTCGTCGTCCCACCATCCGACATCAGCCGCACCAAGCCGCTGATCCGCCTGGTGCTCAATCAGATCGGCCGACGACTGACCGAAGGCTTGGAGGCGTCGCGCAACCGTCGTCCGCTGCTGCTGATGCTTGACGAGTTTCCCGCGCTGGGCCGGCTGGACTTCTTCGAGGCCGCCTTGGCCTTCATGGCCGGGTACAGGATCAAGGCCTTCCTGATCGCGCAGAGTTTGAACCAGATTGAGCGCGCCTACGGACCCAACCATTCGATCTTGGATAATTGTCACGTCCGCGTGGCGTTCGCGACCAACGACGAGCGCACCGCGCGCCGGATCAGCGACACGCTGGGCACCGCGACGGAGATGAGGGCGATGGCCAATTATGCGGGCCATCGGCTATCTCCCTGGCTTGGACACCTGATGGTCTCGCGCCAGGAAACCGCGCGTCCGCTGCTCACGCCCGGCGAGGTCATGCAACTGCCGCCGCACGAAGCCGTCGTCCTGGTGGCCGGCGCGCCGCCGATCCGGGCGACCAAGATCCGCTACTACGCCGATCCACGTCTCGCTGGCCGGGTCTGTGTTCTGGACACCGCAGCGGGCGTCCCGAACGCGAACGTTGCCGCCGATTGGAGTGGCGCTGTCTCGGCGATGGCCACGACCGCGGCGGAGCGCTCGACCGCGCAAGACGACGGCGGACTGAAACGAGAGCCCGACTTGGATGGTCCCCAAGCCCCGCCACCGCATGACCGCGATGATGACGTCCATCTGAGCGAGGATCAGGAAGGTGACGAAGCCCAGCAGGGGCGAGAATTGCAGCGCCGGTTTACGGGTGTGGCGCGCCAGGCGGCGATGGACCGCGACGATGGCATTCCGCTGGGGGGCGACGCATGAAGATCCCCACCAAGGTGTTCCTGACGAGCGATACGATCCGCGTCTTGGACGACCGCGCCCGCCGGACGAAACGGCAGAAGTCGGAGATCGTCCGGGCGGCAGTCGAGGCCTACCTGTCGCCCGACAGCGTCGAGGCCGGGGAGGCGGCATTGTTTCGCCGTCTTGATCGAATGTCTCGGCAGCTCGATCGGCTGGAGCGCGACGTCACGATCGCGAACGAGGCGATCGGGCTTTTCGTGAAGACCTGGCTGAAGGTTACGCCGGCCATGTCGTCCGTCGAGGACAGAGCAGCCAGCGCGAAGGGGCAGGAGCGTTACGCGGCGTTCATCGACCTGCTGTCGCGACGGATCGCAGAGGGACGGCTGCTACGCGGGGAAGTTTTGAACGACGTCGCCGGCGGAGGCGATCAATCATGACTCTTAGGCGACCTTGGGAAGGTCCGATCGGGGGTGGTGGCCTGAGCGGCCTGTTCGCTGGCGACGGCGCTTCTGTGGCAAGGCAGGGCTCCGACAACGCCGGTCACGATCCTGGACAGCGTCGACGCGCCCAGCGCCAAGCTGACGGCGGTGACCCTTGGGGAGCTTCCGAAAGTCGGAGCCTCGACGGTCGGCGGCCCGCTTTGATCGTCATCGGCGATGTCGTGTCGGCTGTCGGAGAGGCGTCAGCCGATCAGACTCGGAAAAGGATTTCAGCTTGAGGGGAATTCCAGAAAACTTGGCCGCGGGAAGAGCGCTCGATACTACAGCCCCCCAATGTTGCTGAGCATTCTATACCATGCTCGCTGACGCGCTGCCCCGAACGTCGTGGATATGGAGCGCCCCGGAGGTTCGGTGAAGGCGTCTGACCGGCTGCCCTTGCCGCAAAACGAGAAAATTCTAGCTCTAACCGGTCCAGTTCTTCAGGAGCAGGTCAGAGTTCAAACAAGGCTCCCTCGAACGTCTCGGCCCCTCGGCCTATAGCCGCAACGGCCTCGATCATCCGGCCGCCGCGTCCGAGCGTTTCGTCCGCTAGGGCGACCAGCAGGGGATTGGGTGTCGCATAAGGCGCGGCAATGCGAAGAGCGCCGGCGATCTCCGCTTCCGAGCGCCCAGGCGCCCGCTGGCAGGCGATGATGAAAGCCGCCGCCGTCGAGCGGCTGACCCCGGCCCAGCAGTGCACGAGCAGCGGTCGCGTAGCATCCCAGCGAGCTGCGAACGCTAGTAGCTCGGCAACCTGTTCACCGCCCGGGGCGACAAGGCCATCCCGCGGCGCGGCGATGTCATGAAACGCCAATCGCAGGTGCTCGCCATCCGGCGTGGGCCAGCTTTCCGGGGGCGAGGACGGCGACAACAGGCTGACCATATGGGACGGTCGGTACAGGGCAGCCGCCGATTCTACCTTGCTGAGCGGGCAGACGAGCAGGGTCATCGTTCGGCCAGCATGATCGACACACCTAGCAGGACGCCAAGTTCGGCGACCTGCTCGACCCCGCCCAACACATCGCCGGTATAGCCGCCGATCAGGCGCCGGGCCGTGTGCGTCAACATAACCGCCAGCCCGCCGCCGATCGCAGCGCCGACCAGCCCCGCCATGCCAAGCAGCGCCAGCGGCCAGAGGCCCAGGAGAGCGGCGACGAACAGTTCGCCCGGCCTAACCCCGTCCGGCGCGGGCTTGTACTTTGCGCTGGCCGGGCCGCTGACATTGGGCTGCAGCACCATAACCGTCACGGCGGCCACCCGGCCGGCGCCGTGGGCGGCAATAAGGGCCAGGGCGGCCGTCGTCAGCGGCAGGACGGTCAGAGCGGCGACCTTTAGGGCCAGGACCAGGCCCAGGGCGAGGACGCCGTAGGCGCCGACGCGGCTGTCCTTCATGATTTCAAGACGGCGCGCGGAGGTCTGCCCCCCGCCCAGCCCGTCGGCGGTGTCAGCAAGGCCGTCCTCGTGGAAGCCGCCGGTCAGCAGCACGCCCACCGCGATCGCCAGCAGGGCGGGCAGGGCGCCGCGCCAGAGTTGTCCGCTCGCCAGCAATACCAGGGCGCAGGCGCCGCCGACCAGGACGCCGACCAGAGGGAAGTAGCGCGCCGCGCGGGTGATCCAGTCCGGTTCGAAGTCGCGGAAGGACGGGGCCGGCAAGCGGGTCAGGAACTGCACGGCGCAGAGAAACAGCTTCAGCTGGCGAGGCATCAGGCGGGCTGCGCCAGAACTTCGGCCAGGTCGGCCACCTCGGTCAGCAGATTGGCGGCGGCGGCCAGCAGCGGCGCGGCCAGGGCCGCTCCGGTGCCCTCGCCCAGCCGCAGGTCGAGGTCGAGCAGGGGGCGGACGCCCAGGGCCCGGAGCATAAGGGGATGGCCGCGCTCGGCCGAGCCGTGGGAAAAGACGCAATAGTCGAGGGCCGCTGGAACCAGCCGGATCGCCGCGAGAGCCGCCGCCGTGCTGATAAAGCCGTCGATCAGCACGACGCGCCGCGCGGCCGCCGCGCCCAGCACGGCGCCGGTCATCATGGCGATCTCCAAACCGCCGAACTCGGCCAGCACGTCCAGGGGCACCCTCGCGTCAGAGCGTAGGGCCGCCAGGGCGATACTGGCCCGCTTGCGGATCATGCCGTCAGGATCGTGGCCGGCGCCCTGACCGACGCAGTCGTCCAAGGGCGCCGGGGCCAGGCGGTGCATGATCAGGGCCGCGGACGAGCTGTTGCCGATGCCCATTTCCCCCAGGGCGAAGACCTGCGCGGTCGACGTCCGGGCGATCTCGGCGCCATGGGCGATGGCCTGCAGAACCTCATCCCGGGTCAGGGCAGGTTCCTTAGCGGCGTTGCGCGATCCCCGTCGAACCTTGGCGGCGATCAGGTCGGGATGGGCGGGCAGGTCGGCGTCAACCCCGGCGTCCACCACGCGCACCTGCACCCCCGTGGCCTTGGCCAGGGCGCCGACGCTGGAGCGTCCCGACAGGAACAGCCGCACCATCGCGGCGGTCACGCTCGAGGGATAGGCCGAGACGCCCTCCTGGTTCAGGCCGTGGTCGCCGGCGAACACATAAAGTTCGGTGCGGTCGAGGCGCGGGTCGAGTCGATCCTGGATCAGGCCGATCTGCACCGCCAGGTCCTCGAGCCGCCCCAGGGAGCCCGGCGGCTTTGCCTTGGCGGCCAGGACGGCGCGCAGCCGGGGCTCCAGCGTGGTGTCGACGGGGATGACGGTCGGCAAGGCGGTCATGACGAGGGTCCTGGATAGACGAGGAGGGGTCATCGGGCGAGTAAGGTCGCAATGCCCAAGGCCAGCGGGATCATCCACAGCAGCGCGCAGGCCCAGCGATAGATAGCCAGGCCGCGTTCGAGCGCTTCAAGGCAGGGCGCTGGGCCGTCCCCGAACGCCGGCCGTGCGGCCAAGACGCCGTCATAACGCGCCGCGCCGCCCAGCCCGACGCCTAGCGCTCCAGCCATAGCGGCCTCGGGCCAGCCCGCGTTAGGCGACGCATGCAGCCGTGCGTCCCGGCGCATCGTGCGCCAGGCCGCCCCTCGTCGCTGACCTGCGGCCATGACCAGCAGGACGCCGGCCAGTCGTGCGGGCAGCCAGTTCATCAGGTCGTCGGTCCGCGCAGACGCCCAACCGAACATTCGCCAGCGCGGCTCCCGGTGGCCAATCAGGCTGTCGGCGGTGTTGATGGCCTTGTAGGCGAACAGGCCGGGAAGGCCGCCGACCAGCAGCCAGAAGGCCGGGGCGACGACGCCGTCATTGAAGCTCTCGGCCAGACTTTCCAGGGCGGCGGCGGCGATCTCTGCAGCGTTGAGTTCGGCGGTGTCGCGGCCGACGATCCTGCTCACCGCCGCCCGGGCGGCAGGAAGGTCGTCGGTCCGCAGTGGGACCACCACGGCGGCGACATGCTGGTGCAGGCTGCGCTGGGCCAGACCGACAGTTGCGACCAGGGCGATGATCGCCAGGCTGACAAGGCTTTCGCCCAGGATCGCGTGCAGGATCGCGCCCAGCGACGCGGCTGCCCCCAGCAAGATGGCGACCACGGCGACGCCGGACAGGCGCCGCCGGTTGTCGCTGAACTCAGGCCTGTTCCAGCGCCTTTCAAGGTCGTCGATCAGCGCCGCCGGCCACGCCACGGGATGCGGCGCGAGCCGGTGCAGCCAGGCCGGGTAGCCCAGCACAGCCTCCATGCCGAGGGCCACCGCCACGATCCAGGGCCAGGGCGGGACGTCAGGCACCGGCCAGTCCGATCAATTCGATCAGCGGGCCCGCCGATCCCGGCACGATCGCCGCCTCGACGCCATAGGCCCGGCGCAGGACATCGGGGGTCAAAGCGTCCAGCGGCGCCGCATCGGCGATCAGCGCGCCGTCCTGCAGCACCACCACCCGGTCGGCCAGGCGCAGGGCCACGCCGAGGTCGTGCAGGGTCATGATGACACCCTGGCCGCGCTTGGCCGCGAAGGCGCGCAGCAGGTCGACGGTGTCCAACTGGTGGCCGGGATCCAGGCCCGCCAGCGGCTCATCGGCCAGAAGCCAGGAGGGCTCGCCTGCCAAAACGCGAGCCAGCAGGGCGCGCGCCCGTTCACCGCCGGACAGGGTGGTGACGTCGCGGTGGGCCAGGCTGGTCATCCGGGTTTGATCCAGGGCCGAGCGCACAGCCGCCTGGTCGGCCTCGCTCAGGCCGCGCGCCCCGCTATGGGGCGTGCGACCCAGACCCACCAGGGTCTCGACATCCACCGCCCAGGCCACCTCCGGCGTCTGGGGCAGAAAGCCCACCCGCCGGGCGCGTTCGCGGTGCGGCAGGGTCAGGATCGGTGTGTCGCCGAGCGCTACGCGGCCGGCGTCGGGACGGCGCAGTCCCGCCAGGCAGGCCAGCAGGGTCGACTTGCCGGCGCCGTTGGGCCCGACGATCGCCGTGACCTCGCCCGGGTGGAATCGCGTGCTGATCCGATCCAGAACGACCCGTTCGCCGAACGCGACGACGAGGTTGTCGGCGACCAGGTCGCCGGTGTCGCCCACGCTCATGCCAGCCTCCGGCGCATCGAGATCAGCAGGGCCAGGAAGAACGGCCCGCCGATCGAGGCCATGGCGACGCCCAGCCGAATCTCTGCGGCTGATGGGGTCAGCCGCACGACAATGTCGGCCGCCAGCACCAGCACGGCGCCGGCGACGGCGCTGGGGGCCAGCAGCGCGCCGGGCCGGTGGCCGACCAGGGGCCGGATCATGTGCGGCACGATCAGGCCGACGAAACCAATCATCCCCGTGACCGCCACGCTGGCGCCCGAGGCCATGCCGACCCCGACCGCCAGCAGCACCCGCGTCAGGGGCAGGTTGATCCCCAAGGCCCTCGCCCCGGTCTCTCCCAGTGTCAGGGCGTCCAGGGCTCGGCCCAGGGTCAGCAGCACCCCGCAGCCGACCGCGATGAACGGAAGGGCCATCCAGACGTCTTCGGCGCTACGGTCGGCCAGGGAGCCAAGCAACCAGTTGATGATCTCCTGGGCCGCCCAGGGACTGGGGGCCAGGCTTAGCGCCAGGGCGACGCCGGCGGTGGCTACGCTGTCGAGAATAACCCCGGCCAGGATGAAGGTGATCGTTCCGCCGGTTCCGCCGGCCAGGGCCAGCATGGCGGCCACGCCGATTCCCGCGCCGACCATGGCCGCCGCGAACAGCATCCAGGGTGTGCTGAGCCCCATGGCAAAATACATGGTCGACACCGCGCCCAGGGCGGCCATCGACGAAACGCCCAGCACGCCCGGGTCGGCCAGCGGATTGCGCGTATAGCCCTGCATCGCCGCGCCCGAGAGTCCCAGCGCCGCGCCGACCGCGACGGCCAGGATGGTGCGGGGAACACGGAGTTCGAAGATGATCGCCCAGCGCGGATCGTGCGCCTCGGGCGACCAGGCGCTCCACGGCACCCAGACCCGCCCGGCCATCAGGGACAGTGCGCCGAGCAAAAGCACCAGAGCGCAAAGGCCCGTCATTAAGAGCAGCCGCTTGCCGGTCATGCGGACGCTCCGAGCACTTGCCGGCGGGCGGTGGCCAAGACGGCTGCGGTCTGGATCAGCACCGGGCCGCCGCAATAGAGCAGCCGCTCAGGAAACACCGCCCGTTGCATGCGGGGGGCGACGCTGGCCAACGCGGGGTGGTTGAGTATGCGCTCGGCCCAGGTTGGCGCATTGGGCGTGGCCTGGCCGGCCAGCAGCACCTCGGGCGGGTCGTCCAGCAGGCGCTCCAGCGAGACATTGCCCCACTTCTTGAGGCCATAGCGCTCAGCGATGTTCACAAAACCCGCGCGGCGCATCATCTCGTCGACCAGGGTGCCGTGACCGGCGCAGAATCCGTTGGGCTGAAACACCAGGGCCGTGACCGGCCGATCGCCTTGGCGCGGCGCGCCCTTGGCCATGGCCGTCTCGATACGGGCGACCAGCGCCTCGCCACGCGCAGGGTGGCCGACGGCCTGCGCGATGCGCCGGATCTGCGCCTGGTTCTCGACCCAGCTGTTGGGCACCTTGAAGAGCTCGGTACGGATCTCCATCCGCTTTAGCGCCGTCCGGGTGGCGAGCGACGAGTGGGCGGCGGTCAGCACAACATCGGGACGAAGAGCGATCACTTCCTCGGCGCTCTCGTAGGTGATCGGATAGGTCCTGGCGACGTCGGAGATCGTGGACTGCTGCGCGTCGCGCGCGTAGTGGCTGAGCGCCAGGATCTGGTGGCGGTCGGCGACATTGACCAATACGGCGTCGGTGCACGGATTGAGCGACACCACGCGGGGCAGGGCGCGCGCCACGGCCGCGTTGCCGCCCAGGCCGACCGCCAGGCCGGTTCCAATTGTCGCCCGCCGGGTCAGCAGGGTCAAAACTCGACCCCGCGCTGCGCCTTGAAGCCCTGTTCGAAAGGATGTTTGACCAGGGTCATCTCGGTGACCAGGTCGGCGATCTCCAGCAGCTGCGGCTTGGCGTTGCGGCCCGTCAGGCAGACATGCTTGTCGTTGGGCCGGGCCTTGAGAACCTCGACCACCTCTTCGATGTCGAGATAGTCGTAGCGCAGGGCGATGTTGATCTCGTCCAGCAGCACGAAGTCGAGCTTGGGATCGGCGATCATCTCCTGCGAGACCAGCCAGGCCGCGCGGGCCGCGGCGATGTCGCGCTCGCGGTCCTGGGTGTCCCAGGTGAAGCCCTCGCCCATCACCTCATAGCGGACCTGATCGGGGAACTTCTTGAAGAACAGCCGCTCGCCGGTCTTCCACTTGCCCTTGATATATTGAACGACGCCGACCTTCAGGCCCCAACCGAGATGGCGCGCTACCATGCCGAAGCCGGCCGAGGACTTACCCTTGCCGTCGCCGGTATGGACCAGCAGCAACCCCTTCTCGAGGGTCTTGGTCTGCATCATCGCCTCGCGCTCGGCCTTGAGGGCGCGCATCGCCTCGCCGTGTCGGGTGTTGAGGTCTTCAGTCATCACAGGGTCTCCAGGGCGTTGGCGAGTCGGAGCCAATCGGGCTCGGGGCCGGGGAGGCCGAAGCGGATCAGCGCCTCGTCCCAGGGGAAGGGGCGGGTGAGGATGCCGGCGCGGGCCAGTACGTCGAACCGGCGCGATGCGTCGGCGGCGCGAGCCAGGCGAAACAGCGTGGTTCCGCCGACGACTTGGAACCCGGCGCCGTGCAGGAGGGCGTCTAGCCGAGCCGCGTCCTGGATCAGTCGCCCGCGCGTGCGGGCCGCCCAGGTCGTATCGGCATAGGCGGCGAGGCCCACGGTGATCGCCGGTCCGGAGACCGGCCAGTCGCCCAGGGCTTGCCGGACCCGCGAGGCCAGAGCAGGCTCGCCGACCACGAACCCCAGGCGCACGCCGGCCAGGCCATAGAATTTGCCGAACGAGCGCAGGACGATAAGCCGCTCATGACCCGGAGCGCCCGCCAGTGGCGCGACCGACAGTGCGGGATCGATATCGGCGAAAGCTTCGTCGACGATCAGCAGGCCCTCCGTCAGGCCCAGGATCTGATCGCGCGACAAAGCCAGGCCATCGGGATTGTTGGGATTGACCAACACCCGCAGGTCGACGGCCCCCGCGTCGTCAGACAGGCAGGTCGCGCCCGCCAGGCGCCAGGCCTCGGAGTGGCCGCCATAGGTCCTGGCGGACACACCGATCTGCCGGGCCGGCAGCAGGCTTGGCAGGCGGCGGATCAAGGCCTCACTGCCAGGCGCCGCAGCCACACGAGCCGGATCCTCGACGCCGAACGCCGCCGCCGCCGCCCGTTCCAGGGCCCTTACGGTGTCAGGGTCGGGCAGGCGCGACCAGGCCTCGTGCGCTAGCGCCGGAACCGGATAGGGCCAGGGATTGATCCCGGTTGACAGGTCAAGCCAGGGCGCGGGCGCGTCTGGATAGAGCGTCCGCGCCGCGCCGAGGCGACCGCCGTGGCCCCGTAGCGCCGCCGGCGTCGCCATGGCTAGAACCTGGCTCGCACCCCGACGAAGGCGCCGCGCCCCAGAGCCCCGTAGCGATAGAGGGTCTCGTACTGCTGGTCGAACAGGTTCTCGATCCGGCCATAGACTTCCAGGGCGCTCTTGATCGGGTAGGCGATCCGCACATCGGTCAGCACATAGCTTTTCAGTCGCTGGGTGTTGCTGGCGTTGTCGAAGCTGTGACCGACATACTGCATCGACACGCCGCCGTTCAGGCCGCTAGGCAGATCGATGGCCAGATCCGCATTGGCGGTTTCACCTGCACGACGCGCCAGGTCCTTGCCGAAATTGGCGCCGGCCGAGCGGTTCGTGGCGTCCATGTTGGTGTAGTTGCCCGAGACCGTGAAAATCGAATTGATGGCGTAGGACGCCTCGAACTCGACGCCCCTGGCCTCTGTCTTGGCCGTGTTGGCATAGCCGCCATAGTTTGGCGGGTTGTTGTTTGACTGAAAGTCGATCTGGTTCTTGGTGTCGCGACTGAAATAGGTGATCGCGCCCTGCAGGCGGCCGTCCAGGAGGCTGTGCTCGACGCTGACGTCCCAGCTTTTGGCCTCTTCCGGCTTCAGCGTGGCGTTCCCATAGTCACTGTACAGCTGATACAGCGACGGCGCCTTGAAGCCCTCGCCGTAGTTGGCGCGGAAAACAGTGGCCCCGACGTTCGGGCTCCAGACCGCGCCGGCCTGATAGGTGGTGGCGCCGCCGAAGGTGTCGTGCTCGTCGCGGCGGACACCCCCGGTCAGGGTCAGGCCCGGGGCTGGCTTGGCCTGAACTTGGCCGTATGCGCTGTCCATGCCCGTGGCGTGGCGGTCGACCTGGGCGCTGAACGACGGCGAGGCTGTGCGGAACCATGTGCGCCGGGTCTCTGCGCCGAACACTGCCCGCCAGACCGGATTGATGATCCAGGCGCCCTGATACTCAAGGCCGGTGTCCGTACCCCGTGAGTCGAAGGTCTTGGGCGCGCTCAAGGTTGGGTCGTAGTTGTCGCGGTCCGTCTGGGTGTAGGAATAGCCAACGCGGCTGGCCAGAGCGCCATCGAAGCTGGACAGGCGCCCGCCCAGGTAGCTGACCAGTTCGCTGGTCTTGCCATACTCGGCCGTGTCCGCGAAGGCGTAGAGCGGGGCAGGGAAGCCGTCGAATTCATTACGGCCGGAGGTGTAGGAAACCCGTCCGTCCAGAGCGACCGCCTCGGTGACGTTCAGGTCCAAGCGGCCGCTGACGGCGGTGTTGTGGTAGCCGTCCTTCTCCTTGCCGCCCCGGGCCTCTGCGAAGTTGGAGATCCCGGCCGTGGTGTATTGGTTGGCTGACAGTCGCCAGCCACCCCAGGCCCCACCGGCCCCAACGCCGAAGCGGGCATAGGCTGTGGCCCGGGAACCGCCTTCCAGGGTGGCGTCACCGGACAAGGGGCCGTCTGGCGTCTTGGTGATCAGGCTCACCACGCCGCCGATGGCCTGGCTGCCCCACAGGGTGGATTGCGGACCGCGCAACACCTCGATGCGGCTGACGTCGCCGGCCAGAAGGTTGGCGAAGTTGTAGCCGCCGCCCGTCGACGACGGGTCGTTGAGCTTGACGCCGTCGATCAACACGGCGGTCTGGTCGGTCTCCGCGCCGCGGATGCGCAACTGGGTCGAGCCGCCCACGCCGCCGTTGCGCGTAGCGGTCACACCCGGCGTACGCGACAGGAGCTCAGAGACCACGACAGCCTGGCGCTGGCGCAAGGTCTCTGCGGTGATCACGGTCATGCTGACCGGCGTTTCGGACAGCTTGTCTGTGGCGCGTGCGGCCGTGACGACCACGTGATCGACAGCATCGGCGTCAGCGACAATCTCGGCGGCCAGCACATAGCCTGGCAAGGCGAGGGTCAGGGTAGGAAGGGCGGCCACCAGGGCCAAGACGGAACTAGAGCGCATGTTCAAATCCTCCGCGCACGGCAACGAAGGCTGGCCCAAGGATTTGGACCGGCCCAACGATGTCGCCACGGGGGAAAGAACCCCATCGTACGGCGCACCCCGGCCGGACGAAGGACGACTGCGATGGGCAGGTCTCCTGGCTCGCGGGTCAATGCCGGTGCGCGTCGCCTTCCCAGCCAGCGCCCCAAAAGGACGACGACCAGTGGCTTCGTGACGCGCGGACTCGCCGCTTACAGTTGCGGGGGCAGCCCAGGCTTCACACCCGAGTTCCCTTTTCATCTTCTCTCGAAGAACCTATCGCAAGCGGTGCATTATATGTTGCGTCGCACACGGTCAATCGGAGCATGGCTTGTCGTTCAACCTCGTTCTCGGCGGAGCCCGGTCTGGCAAGAGCGCCTTCGCCCAAGCGGCGGCGGAGGCCAAGGCGATGGAGGCGGGCGGACGTCTCGTGATGATCGCCACCGCCCAGGCCTTTGACGCCGAGATGAGCGACCGCATCAGTCGCCATCGTCAGGATCGCGGCCCGGCCTGGACGACGATAGAGGCGCCGCTCGACCTCGTCGCCCAGATGGACGGCCTGAATGCGGAGGACGTGGTGGTGGTCGATTGCCTGACACTCTGGCTATCGAACCTGATGCTGGCCGAGATGGACGTCGCGTCAGCGGCCGGCGATCTGGTGGCGGCCGCGGAGCGTTTTCAAGGCGCGTTGTGGCTAGTGTCCAACGAAGTCGGTTTCGGCATTGTGCCCGACAACGCGCTAGCCCGCCGTTTCCGCGACGAAGCCGGGCGTCTGCACCAGGGCCTGGCTAAGACGGCCGGCACGGTGACCCTGATGGTCGCTGGCCTTGCGCTGCGGATGAAATGACCGCGAGACTTGTTGTCCGCCCGCTGCACGCCGCTTAGGGGTTGGAAGCCCATTCAGCACCCGGGTTGAAGGTCCGTAGTCTGGAGCGGCGCTAAGGTCGGCAAATGGCGCGAGATGGACCAAGAGCGCCAGCGAGCTCAGTATTCGCGGGATCCCACTAGCGATCAACGACAACCAGTTCGCTTCCAGCGCGATTGCTTTAGGGGCGAGCGGGTCCGTAGTAACCTCGCCCGCCCAACGCCGCGGCCCAGCGACCCGACGAGACCGCGTCGAGCTTGCCGGGCCATGACTTGACGCTGGGGCGAAGCTCGGACGCCTTGACGACGACCGCCGGCCAGGCGCCCTGTCCGCCCTCGTCGCGTAGTTCGAAGCGGACGACCGGGTCGGGGAGGGTCAGGTCGAAGTCGATGACGCCGAAGTTGACATCGGCCGAGAAGGCCTGGCGAACGCGCATCACCGGCCGGCCGGTCAGGTAAAGGTCGACGGTGTCCTGGGCCAGGGGCGAGCTGACGAACTCGTAGAGGTCGTAGCCGCCGCGCTGCGACCAGGGCAGGCAGTTCATCTCGCCAAAGTGAGTGTCGCCCGACAGCAGGATGACCCCGGTCACGCCGGCCGCCATCACGGCGTCGAGGATCGCGTCGCGCTCATGGGTGAAGGACGACCAGGAATCCCCGCCCTCGGCCTTGCCGTCGTTCCAGCCCGAGCCGGAGATCAGCACCTTGAACGGCGCGGGGCTGGCCTTGAGCCCGGACAGCAGCCAGTCGCGCTGGGCCGCGCCGAGCATGGTCTTGCCGGCGACATTGGGGGCCTCATTCGGGTCGCGATGATAGCGGACGTCGAGGAAAAAGAAGTCGACGCCGCCTTGCGACCACTGGAAGAACGCGCCCGGCGTGCCGGGCAGGCCGGCCGCCGGATTGGGCCAATAGCGCTTGAAGGTCTCCAGCGCGCCGACCTTGCCGGGATGGCGGCGATCCTGGTCGTTGAGGCCATAGTCGTGGTCGTCCCAGATACAGAACTGGGGCGTGGTCGCCATGAACCGGCGAATTTCCGGCAGGTCGCGCTGGCGGCGATATTCCTCTGCCAGGATGTGCGGGTCCAGGCTGTCGGCGTAGACCGCGTCGCCGGCCCAGATAAACAGGTCAGGTTGGGCCGTTTCTACGGCCCGCCAGATCGGCTGCACGGGATAGCGGGCCCGACGGGCGCAGGAGCCGAAGGCCAGGCGGAACCGCGACGGCCCCTCGGCCGGCGTCATCAGGCGATAGGGTTCGAGGCCCTGATCATCGGGATTGATCTTGCCGTCGACCAGGATGCGGTAGGCGTAGGTCCGGCCCTGCTCCAGGTCCTCAAGGTGGTGGATCTGGACGAAGTCCTCGGCGTCGGCGGCGGTCTGGAGCCCAGAGCGCCGGGGATTGGAAAACAACGGATCGCTGTCGAACTCGACACAGACCGGCCAGGGGCCGCTGGCCCGGGTCCAGACCACGGCGGCGTCGGGCGCGCACCAGCCCAGCACAGGGCCCTGCATCAAGCGCTTGATGCCGATCCAGTCCAGATTGGACTGGGCGAGCGCCGCGCCGGGCGCCGCGGCGGCGAGGCCCGTGGTGATCAGGGTTCGACGGTTCAGCGGGGGCATGGCGGGTCCGGTGATCTCGGGAAAAGGGCGCGCCGCCGCCTCGAACCAGGCGGCGGCGCAAGTCACTAGAAGCTGTAGCGCAGGCCGACGCCATAGGTCGCCGGGGTGCCGACCAGACGCGAGGCGCCGTTCAGCTCGGGGAAATAGACCTCGTCTGTGATGTTGCGGCCATAGGCATAGACCGACCAGTTGTTGGGCGAGGTCAGCTCCATCCGGGCGTTGAGCAGGGTGTAGGCCGCCGCCGTGTTGCCGGGGATGGCGTTCAGCCGGTTGGACTCCTCGCCGTGGTAGGAAAGGCCGGCGCGGGTGTCCACCCGCCAGCCGCTGGCCAGGGCCACGCCGTGGTTGACCGACAGGGTGGCGGTGACGTCTGGCGCGCCGGGCAGGGGATCGCCCACCGTGGCCAGGACGTCGGCGACGCGGGCCGAGTTGAACGACAGCACTTCGGTGTCCAGGAAGGCCGCCGCCAGATCGACGCTCAGGGTCTGGGCCTGCGTCCGCAGCAGCGTGGCGTTGATCGCCGCCTCGATACCGCGGCTCTTGGCCTTGCCGACATTGGCCCGTCCGTTGGTGTCGTTGGCCAGGCGGGTTGTGGCCTGCAGTTCCTTGAAGCGATAGTCGAAGGCGTCGAGCGACAGGCGCAGGCGACCCGTCGTCCAGCGCAGGCCGGTCTCATAGGCCACGACGGTTTCGGAGTCGAACGGCAGGGTCTCGGCCTGGGTGAAGATCGAGGTGCCGTCGAAGCCGCCGCCGCGATAGCCGGTGCCGCCGGAGACGAAGACGTTCAGGTTTGGGGTGAAGTTATACTTGGCGGTGACCCGACCCGAGACGTTGTCGTCCTTGAAATCGCGATCCCAGATGAAGGGGTTGGTGGTGGCGAAGGTGGTCGTGAAGGTCGAGATGCCCCACGGGTTCTTGTCGTCGTTGCGGCCGCTGAAGGTCGCCTTGTCACGCGTGTAGCGCAGGCCGCCGGAGATCTGCAGCTTTTCGGTCAGGTTGTAGTCGACCTGGCCGAACAGGGCGAAGCTGTCGCGGCCCTGCTTGTGCAGGTTGTCGTAGATCGTGCGGGCCGTGTAGCTGGTCCAGGTGGTGTCGAAGTCGATGTCGTCGGAGACGTAGAAGGCGCCGACGATCCAGTCCAAGGCGCCGCCGGTGTCGTCGCTGAGGCGCATTTCCAGCGAGGTCTGGCTGAGCTTTTCGTCGGCGTCGAAGCGTGAAGCGGGGTAGGGCGAGCCGTCGCCGTTGCCCTGGACCGAGCGCTTGGTGCCCTGGGCGTTGCCGATCACCGTTAGGTTCAGGTTATCGGCCAGCGTGCGTTCCAGCATCGCCGAGACGCCGTAGATGTCGATCTTCTGGGTCGGATATTCCGAGGAGTAGAATTCGTAGGGATCGCTGTTTTCACCGGCGTTGGCGATGTTGCTGTCCTGGGCGGCCGAGATACGGTCGTACTGGCGAGTGTCGCCGCGATCGCGGCTGCCGAACAGCTTGACGGTCAGGTTGGTGTTGTCGTCGAAGGCCATCGCCACGGTGGCGCGGCCGGCGAACAGGTCCTTGTCGCCAAAACCCTTGCGCTTGCCCGGATCGACGATGGCCGGCATCTGGTTTTGCACCACGCCGCCGACCGACAGTCGGTAGCCGGCCAGATCGCCCGCGCCCGCGCCGTTCATGAAGCCGCCGCCCTGTTCGGTCATCACCGCCAGCCGCACGCCGACGCGGTCGCTGACCGGACCGCCGATCGCCGCTTCCGCGGTCTTGTAGTCGTAATTGCCGACCTCGACCCGGGCGCTGCCCTCCACCACCTCGCCCGGCCCCTTGGTGATTGCGTTGATCACGCCAGCGGTCGTGTTGCGGCCATAGAGCGTGCCCTGCGGCCCCTTGAGGATTTCCACGCGCTCAAGGTCGAACAGCGGCATGCCCAGATAGGCGTTCGAGGTCTGGTAGACGCCGTCGACGTGCAGGGCGACCGAGGGGTTGCCATTGGGCTTGTAGTCGTCGGCCCCGCCGACGCCGCGGATGCTGATCAGCCCGTAGTTGGTGCCGCCAAAGGCGTAGTTGATCGAGACGCCGGGGACCTCGTCGACCAGACCCGCGACGCTGTTGATGCCGCGCCGGTCCGCGTCGTCGCCGTTCAGGACGGTGACGGCCATTGGCACGTCCTGGATCCGCTCGGAGCGCTTCTGGGCGGTGACCATCACCGCGTCGACCATGTCCGCTTCGACGCTGTCGGCGGCGGCACCCGAAAGAGAAAAGGTCCGCTCACCGACCGGCTTCGCCGTCACGCCCGAGCCGGCCAGAATCTGGCGCAGCGCCTCGGCCGGCGGCATCAGGCCGGTGACGCGGTTGGCCCGCTTGCCGCGCACCAGTTCCGGCGCGAACAACACCTGTACGTCGGCGGTCCTGGCGAAGCGGGTCAGGGCGGTTTCGAGCGACTGACTCTCGATGGAGAAGGCGACCGGCTGGCCGCCCGCGCCCTGGGCCAGGGACGGCGTCCCGGCGGCGAGCGCCGCGGCGGCGCAGCAGGCGAAGAGGCCGCGCTTGAGGGCGACGACGAGCGGAGAGGACGTGATCATGGCAAACCCCTGAGGAAAATCTTGGCCGGAGTTCTCCGGCTCGCCCTCAGGAACGGAAGCCCGGTCGCCGATCCCCATCCCGTCGTGGAAATTTCATCGAGCCGTTGCGGATCCTTCACGCCCGCCAATGCGCCAGGCGCCGTCCGGTTGGCGGTCGACGGACAGGTCGAAGGTGTGCTCCAGGGCCATGGCGAACTCCTGGGCGCCGTCGTAGCGGAACGACCCGGAAATCCTCACCTGGCCCGCCGCGGGGCTGGCCAGCACCAGGCGGTCGGCGGAGTAGTGATTGAAGGCGGCCACGACTTCGGCCAGCGGCCGGTCGCGCACCACCAGGCGCCCGAGCCTCCAGGCGGTCAGGTTCTCGGTGTCGGTGGCGGCGACGCGCAATCGACCGCCCTGGTCGACGGCGCGCTCGCCGGGCGTCAGGCGCGCGAGGACGATCTGGCGTGCGCGGCGCGGGGCGATGGTCAGGACGCCGGTCTCGACCACCACCTCCGGCCCCCGGTCCGCCAGGGTGACCTGGAACCGGCTGCCGTCGGCCATCACGGCGCGCTCGCCGGCCAGCACCGTGAAGGGCCGGCGATCGCCGGGCAGGACATGAAAATAGGCCTGGCCGGTCTCCAGAGTAATCGCGCGTCGGTCCGGGCGGTAGTCGAGCCGCAGGCAGGTCAGCGGGGCGAGAGTCACTTCCGACCCGTCGGGCAAGGGAGCGGTCAGACGCTGGCCGGCCTTTGTGGCGATCACGGCGTGGGCCGGCGACGAGGCCGTCATCACCCACAGGCCAGCGGCGGAGGCGGCCACGGCGCCGCCGCCAAGACCCCACATCGCCCGCCGGCGGGTCGGCCTCGTCTCGGCCCGCAGGGCCTCGGCTCGCAAGGCCAGCATTGGACCCGCGCCGGCGTCCAGCCCCAGGCTGCGCCAGGCGGCCTGGCATTGCCGATAGGCGCGCGCGTTGGCGTCATCCTGAAGCCAGGCCCGAAAGTGCGCCTCGTCGCTGGGGCTCGCCGGTTCGTCGCTGTTCATGCGCGTGAACCAGAAGGCCGCCCGATCGTCGTCCTGTGTGTCGACCATCAGTCCAGATCCTGGCCAAGGTCGCGCCGCAGGGCCGACATCGCCCGCACCATGTGCTTCTCCACGGCGCTGACGGAGATGCCGAGGCGCTCGCTGATCTGCACGAGGGTCAGGTTCTCGAACCGCCGCAACAGGACGATGGTCCGGGCCCGCGGCGGCAGAGCGTCGAGGACGGCCAGCGTCCGGACCAGGCGCTGGCGGGCCTCCACCACGCGTTCGGCGCTGGGTTCGTCGCTGCCGGGCGCCACGGTGGCGATGTCGACATGACGACCGCCGCCACGCGCCTGGTTGTAGCGGCCCCGGTCGCGGGCGATGTTGGCGGCCGCCTCGAAGACATAGCCGTCGACATTGTCCAGGGTCAGCAGGTCGGCGCGGCGCAGCAGGCGCAAGAACAGATCCTGCACCAGTTCCTCAGCGTCGCTGCGCGAGGCGGTCCTGCGCATGAAGAAGCGGGTGAGCGGGGTTCTGAGGCGCTTGGACAGGGCGGCGAAAGAGACCGGATCCGCGTTTCCAGACTCGGCGTTCGCTGCGCTCCGCGCCCTTTGATCAACAGCCTGGTTCACCCGCCATTGTGTTGCCCCGCAGCATCACGCCTTGATGTCGGTTCGATGACGATCTGAAGACGGAGCGCTCGTCTAGGGAACGCTGCGAAGCAAAATCAGGAAGGAACGCTGCGAAATGTGGAGACCCTGTCGTTGTGCAAGCTTGACCCGCATGGTTGCGATCAACACCGCCGATTATGATCGGGGGCAC
The DNA here is from genome assembly GCA_943371355.1 of Alsobacter soli. GTDB lineage: Bacteria > Pseudomonadota > Alphaproteobacteria > Caulobacterales > Caulobacteraceae > Caulobacter. The sequence goes on along the minus strand of CALRUN020000001.1, from coordinate 215,656 downwards.
CGCGATGGGGCGGACCGGGAACTGGTGGGCGGACAGATCAACACGCTCGTTTATGCGTTTCCGCGTTTCCGCGTTTCCAGCCGCCGATGCGCTGCTTTGAAGAAGCGGCGAACTGAGTTCGTCAAGAGTGGATCATTGCCGACGGCGCCCAGTGCCAAACGTCTGGAATCTGGAGCAGCCCCAACTTCCGCAGTTGGCGCGAGGGCGCCGTTCAGGGCCCCCTCGCGCCGCGTTGTGACGTTCTCGCGTTAGGCCGATGCTCAGGGTTCCGGCCAAGACCGATAGGCATAGTCGATCAAGTCTCGAACGAGCTCCAAAAGACCTGATGTCGGCCCCGGCTCAAGCGGCTCGCCATGGGCGAGGCGATTTCGAATATCGGGCAGGGTGGGGCAGGTCGGGGCCGTCTGGACAAGGCGTCCGACTACGCCGCCACCGTATTTTTTCGCGAAGGGTAGCGTGGCGTCGGTCAGGCCATCGCCGGTCACGATATAGTCGAGCGCCTTGGCGAATGAGACGCGCATCGGCGCGTTGGGCTTTTTCGGATTGTGCTTCGGTCGGGGCGTTGCGAGATGGCCGTAGCGATCCATCACGGCGTACTCCAGCGCGGTGAAGCTCACGAGGTCGGCGGCGACCAGAAGATCGGGCGAAAGCCATGACACCAGGTAGGCGCTTTGAACGCGGGTCCAGCGCTCACCCAACTTGATCGGCACGGTGGAGTTCAGGCTGAGAGCATCGACGAATTCGTGCCACTCGCGAAACGTTTTGAAGGGATGGCCCCCCAGCACGGGATCGCGGTCGGGCCATGGAACGGCCAGGCCGCCCGGCGAGCGGTCGAGCTTGGCGGCGAGCGATCGGAGCTGAGGGTTTCGAAACATGCTCCAGCTTAGGCCGACGCCCGGGCACGGCGAAGCCGGTCTTTCGGCGACGTAGCCGAGGTCTGGTTCGCAGGGCGGCCATGCCGTGAGGTTCTCTTTCGTAGCCGTTGTTTTCCCCGTCCATTTGGCTGTTGAGGCCGGGCCGGACGCGGTCTTCTTACTTATCCCCGTCAACAACGGGGATGCGCCGTGGAGCCTTCCAAACCAGATCTGCAGATGTCGCGCAGCCATCGCATGCTGCGCACGGCCTTGGGTCCGCTGCTGCTGGCGCGGCTGGAAGATCCCGGCGTCGCCGAGGTCATGCTCAATCCCGATGGCTCGGTCTGGATCGACCGGTTCGACGTGGGGCTGCGGCCCGCCGACCTGTCCCTGAGCCCGGCCGACGGCGAGCGGATCATCCGCCTGGTTGCCCATCATGTCGGCGTCGAGGTCCATGCCGGCCGGCCCCGTCTGGCCGCCGAACTGCCGGGCGGCGGCGAGCGCTTCGAGGGCCTGTTGCCGCCGCTGGTCTCGGGGCCGACCTTTTCCCTGCGCAAGCCGGCCAGCGTGGTCTTCCCCCTCGGCGACTACGTCGAGCACGGGGTGATGCGCGCGGAGGAGGCAAGGGCGCTCGACGACGCGGTGGCCCAGCGCCGCAACATCCTGGTCGTGGGTCCCACCTCCAGCGGCAAGACCACCCTTGTCAACGCGCTGCTGGCCGAGGTCGCCGCGCTCGACGAGCGCGTGGTCCTGATCGAGGACTTGCGCGAGCTGCAATGTCCGGCCCGCAACCTGGTGGCCCTGCGCACCAAGGAGGGCGTGGCCAGTCTGGCCGACCTCGTGCGCTCGTCCCTGCGTCTGCGGCCCGACCGCATCGTCATCGGCGAGGTCCGGGGCGCCGAAGCCCTCGACCTGATCAAGGCCTGGGGCACGGGCCACCCCGGGGGCGTCGCCACCCTGCACGCCGGGTCGGCGTTGGGCGCGCTGCTGCGCCTTGAACAGCTGATCCAGGAAGCGGTGGTCACCGTGCCGCGCGCCCTGATCGCCGAAACCATCGATCTGGTGGCCGTCATCTCCGGCCGTGGCCGGCAGCGCCGCCTTGTCGATCTGGCGCGCCTGACCGGCCTTGGGCCCGACGGCGCCTACCAGCTCACCCCCGCCCTGACCTCAAAGGAGATGCCCCATGTCTCGTAGCCTCGTCGCGCCCGGATCCCCGTTTGAACCGCCCCGGTGGCCCTTCTCGCGCCTGACCCTGCGGTCGATCGCCGCCGGGTTTTCCGGGACGGCGATCCTCGTCGCCAGCCACGCCCAGGCCGCCGGCTCGTCCATGCCCTGGGAGGAGCCGCTGCAGCGGATCCTGGAGTCGATCGAGGGGCCCGTCGCCAAGATCATCGCGGTGATCATCATCATCGTCACCGGCCTGACCCTGGCCTTTGGCGACACCTCCGGCGGCTCGCGCAAGCTGATCCAGATCGTCTTTGGCCTGTCGATTGCGTTTGCCGCCTCCAGCTTCTTCCTGTCGTTCTTCTCGTTCGGCGGCGGGGCGCTGATCTGATGGCCGGCGATCGCGCGTTGGGGTTCGCCGCGCCCGTGCATCGGGCCCTGCTTGAGCCGATGCTGCTGGCTGGGGCCCCGCGCGCGATCGCCCTGGTCAACGGGACCTTGGCCGCCGCCTTGGGCCTTGGCCTGCGCCTGTGGTTGGTCGGCGTCGGGGTCTGGCTGGTCGGCCATGGCCTGGCGGTCTGGGCCGCGCGCCACGACCCGCTGATCTTCGACGTCGGCCGCCGCCACGTTCGCGTGCCGACGCGTCTGGAGGTCTAGCCATGCTGGACCTTCGCGAATATGCCCGCCGGCCCAAGCGCCTCTGCGACTACCTGCCTTGGGCGGCCCTGGTCGCGCCGGGCGTGGTGCTCAACAAGGACGGCGCCTTCCAGCGCACCGCCGGCTTCCGCGGCCCCGACCTCGACTCCGTCGGCGACGCGCAGGTCGCCGCTGTCGCCGCGCGGCTGAACAACGCCTTGCGCCGGTTGGGGTCGGGTTGGGCGATCTTCATCGAGGCCCGCCGTGACCCGGCCATGGCCTATCCCGGCAGCGTCTTCCCCGATCCGGTCTCGGCCCTGGTCGACATCGAGCGCCGCCAGGCCTTCCTGGAGGAGGGGGCGCATTTCGAAAGCCGCTACTTCCTGACGCTCGTCTATCTGCCGCCGGCCGAGCGGACGGGGCGGATGGAGAACCTCTTCGTAGAGGGACGCGCCCGCACCGACATCGACTGGCGCGCTCAACTGGCCGGCTTCATCGACCGGTCCGATCGCCTGCTGGCCTTGATCCAGGGCCTTGCAAGGGAGGCCGCCTGGCTATCGGACGCGGCGACCTTGGGATTCCTGCACGGGGCGGTGACCACCCAGCGCCAAGGCGTGCGCGTCCCCGAGACGCCGATGCACCTGGACGCGCTGGTGGCGACGCAGCCGCTGGAGGGCGGGCTGGAGCCGCGCCTGGGCCAATCCCATCTGCGCGTCCTGACCATCGTCGGCTTTCCCAGCCAGACCGTGCCGGGCGTCCTCGATGAGCTCAATCGCCTGGCCTTCGCCTATCGCTGGTCGACCCGGGCCCTGTGCCTGGACAAGGCCGACGCCAACCGGCTGATCGGCAAGATCCGGCGCCAATGGTTCGCCAAGCGCAAGTCGATCGGTGTCCTCTTGCAGGAGGCCCTGACCCAGCAGCCCTCGGCCCTGGTCGACAACGACGCCGCCAACAAGGCCGATGAGGCCGATCAGGCCTTGCAGGACCTTGGCGGCGACGCCGTGGCCTATGCCTATGTCACCGCCAGCCTCGTGGTCTGGGACGAGGATCCCGACCGCGCCGACGCCAAGCTGGCCCTGGCCGAGAAGGTCATCGCCGGCCGGGATTTCACGATCATCAAGGAGCGGATCAACGCGGTCGAGGCGTGGCTGGGAACGCTGCCGGGCCAGACCTACGCCAATGTCCGCCAGCCGCCGCTGTCGACCCTGAACCTGGCCCATATCGCGCCGCTGTCGGCCGTCTGGGCCGGGCCGTCCTCCAACCCGCACCTGGGCGGTCCGCCACTGCTGATGGCCAAGACCGAGGGCTCCACGCCGTTTCGGCTTTCGCTGCACGTCGGTGACGTCGGTCACGCGCTGGTTGTCGGGCCGACGGGGGCGGGCAAGAGCGTGCTCCTGGCGCTGCTGGCCCTGCAGTTTCGGCGCTATGCGGGCGCGCGGATCGTCGCCTTCGATTTCGGCGGCTCGATCCGGGCCGCGGCCCTGGGCATGGGCGGGGTCTTTCACGACCTGGGCGGGGCGCTGCTCGACGCCGAGCGTCCGGCGGTGGCCTTGCAGCCTCTGGCGCGCGTGGACGATCCGGCCGAGCGCGTCTGGGCCGCCGAGTGGATCGCGGTCCTGCTCTCGGCGCAGGGTGTGCCGGTCACCTCGACGGTGCGCGACCACATCTGGTCGGCCGTGGCCAGCCTGGCCTCCGCCCCGGCCGATGAGCGGACCTTGACGGGGCTTGCGGCCCTGCTGCCGACCCTGGACCTGAAGAGCGCCCTGACGCCCTACACCCTGGCCGGGCCCTGGGGACGGCTGCTCGACGCCGACCACGAGGCCCTGGCCGCCGGCGCCGTCCAGGCGTTCGAGACCGAGGGCTTGCTGGGCACGCCGGCCGCCCCGGCGGTGCTGGCCTATCTCTTCCACCGCATCGAGCGCGGCTTGGACGGTCGGCCGACCTTGATCCTGATCGACGAGGGTTGGCTGGCGCTCGATGACCCGGCCTTTGGCGCCCAGCTGCGCGAGTGGCTCAAAACCCTGCGCAAGAAGAACGCGTCGGTGGTCTTCGCCACCCAGTCGCTGACCGACATCGACGCCAGTCCGATCGCCCCGGTGATCGTCGAGAGCTGCCCGACGCGGATCTTCCTGCCCAACCCGCGCGCCCTCGAGCCGCAGAGCGCGGCGATCTACGCCCGTTTCGGGCTCAGCGCCCGCCAGGTCGAGATCCTGAGCCGCTCCGCGCCCAAGCGCGACTACTACGTCCAGTCCCGGGCGGGCGAGCGCCTGTTCGACATGGGCTTGGGCCCTGTCGCCTTGGCCTTCTGCGCGGCCTCCTCGAAAACCGACCAGGCCGACATCGCCGCGATCCTCGCCACCCATGGCCCAGAGGACTTCGCCGCCGGCTGGCTGCGCCATCGCGGCCTGGCCTGGGCCGCTGACCTCCTGCCGTCCATCACCCTCCCGGAGTCCTCGCGATGAGTGTTTCTCGACGCCTCTCCCGTCGCCGCATGGCGGCGCTGCTCTGCGGCGCGCTCGCGCTGGCGGTCACGCCGGCCTTGGTCACCTCGGCCGTGGCCCAGGTCGCCGTCTACGATCCCTCCAACTACGCCCAAAACGTGCTGCAGGCCGCGCGAGCCTTGCAGCAGATCAACAACCAGATCAGCAGCTTGCAGAACCAAGCTCAGATGCTGATCGGCCAGGCGCGCAATCTCGCCAGCCTCCCGTATTCGTCGCTGTCGGCGCTGCAGCAGCAGGTCGCCGCGACCCAGGCCTTGCTGGGAGAGGCCCGCGCCCTGGCCTACAATGTCCAGGACATCCAGGAGGCCTTTCATCGCCACTACGACGTGGCCGATCTTCTCGCTACGGATGCCGACCTGACAGCGCGGGCCGAGGCCCGCTGGACCACCTCGGTGGCCGGGTTCGAGGACGCCCTGAAGGTCCAGGCCGGCGTCGTCGGCGGCCTTGAGACCAGCCGCGGCGAGATGCAGAGCCTGGTTTCGGCCAGCCAGGGCGCGAGCGGCGCGCTGCAGGCCGCCCAGGCCGGCAATCAGTTGCTCGCGCTGCAAGCTCAGCAGCTTTCGGCCCTGACCGCCGTGGTGGTGGCCAACGGTCGGGCGCAGGCCCTGGAGGCGGCCGACCGCGCCGCCGCGCGCGCCGACGCCAAGGCCCGCTTTTCCAAGTTCATGGGGGCCGCGCCACAGCCATGACCCGGTCCCTCGTCTGGGGGACCGCACTGATCATCTTGCTTGGGGCCGCTGTCTTGGCGGGCAGGGCGTCCCAAGCGCCAATCCAGGCCTGTGCGTCGACACGGTCGGCCGGGGCTCAGAGCGAGCTTGCGCGCTGCAGGACGGCGGGGGAGGGCGATGAAGCCTGCCGCGCGGCCTGGGCGGCGGCGCGCGCGCGCTTCTTCGGGCGGCCGGCGTCATGAGCGACACCGGCTTCATCGACCGGATGCTGGACGTCTACACCCAGCACATCGACAGCGGCTTTGGCCTGCTGGGCGGGGAGGTGGCGTTCCTGTCCACCACCCTGGTGGCCATCGACATGACCCTGGCGGCGCTGTTCTGGGCCTGGGCCCAGGACGACGTCACCGCGCGCCTGGTCAAGAAGACGCTCTATGTCGGCTTCTTCGCCTTCCTGATCGGCAACTTCCACGCGCTCAGCCTGATCGTTCTGAAGAGCTTCTCGGGCCTGGGCCTGAAGGCCTCGGGCGCGGCGATTTCGGCCGACGACTTCCTGCGGCCCGGCAAGCTGGCGGCCCTGGGGATCTCGTCGTGCAAGCCGATCCTGCAGGCGGCCAGCGAGCTGGGCGGCTTTCCCGGCTTCTTCGAGAACATCGTCCAGATCGTGATCCTGCTGGCCGTGGCCCTCCTGGTCATCGTCGCCTTCTTCGTGATCTCGGTGCAAATTTTCGTGGTCCTCATAGAGTTCAAGTTGGCCACGCTGGCGGGCTTCGTCCTGGTGCCATTCGGCCTGTTCGGTCGCACCGCCTTCCTGGCCGAGCGCGTTCTCGGCGCGGTCATCGCCTCGGGCGTCAAGGTGATGGTCCTGGCGGTGATCGTCGGGATCGGCTCGACGCTGTTTTCCGAATTCACCAGCGCCGCCTCCGGCCAGCCGACCCTGGAAGAGGTCCTGGCCATGGCCTTGGCGGCCCTGACGCTCCTGGGCCTGTCGATCTTCGGACCGGGCATCGCCTCGGGCCTGGTGTCGGGCGCGCCGCAACTGGGCGCCGGAGCGGCGGTCGGCACGGGCCTGACCGTGGCGGGCATGGCCATGGTCGGCGCGGGCGCGGCGCAGATGGCCGTGCGCGGCGGCGCGGGTCTGGCCGCGGCGGCTTCGGCCGCCGGCGGCGCCGGCGGGCCGCGGCCGGGTCCTGATGCGCCAGCTCCCAGCGGCGCCGGCGCAGGACCTGCCCCGGGTCCAGGATCGGGCGGCGGGTCGGCTCAGCCGGCCTGGGCGCGCGATCTCAAGCAACAGCAGGCCCTGGCTCATGGCGCGAGCCTGGCCGCCCACGGCCTGGCCAGCGGCGACGACCACAGCGGCGGCGCTAGTCCTTCTCTTTCGGAGCAAAGCTGATGAACCCCTTCAAGGGTCCCTCGCGCCTGGGCGCGACCCCCGTTCCTGAAACTCCCTACCAGCGCGCCGGCCAGGCCTGGGACCAGCGTATCGGTTCGGCAAGGGTCCAGGCTGCCAACTGGCGGTTGATCGCCCTGGGCCTGCTGGCCAGCAACATCGTCCAGTCCGGCGGCATGATCTGGCAGGCCGCGCGCGGCACGGTCACCCCCTGGGTCGTCGAGGTCGATCGCCTCGGCCAGACCCTCGTGGTCGGCCCGGCGGTTCGCGGCTATCGTCCGCCCGATCCGGTGATCGCCTGGACCCTGTCGCGCTTCGTCGAGAATACCCGCGCCCTGCCGGCCGACCCGGTGGTGCTGGGGCAGAACTGGCGGCGGGCCTATGACTTCACCGACGCGGCGGGCGCGGCGGCCCTGTCGGACTACGCGCGGGGCGCTGATCCGTTCGTAGAGGTCGGCAAGGCGCAGGTCTCCATCGATGTCACCAATGTCGTGCGCGCCTCGCCCGACAGCTTCCGCCTGGCCTGGACCGAGCGGCGCTATGTTGATGGCCAGCTGGTCTCGACCCAGCGTTGGAGCGCGATCCTGACCCTGGTGATCGCCGCGCCGACCTCGCCCGAGGCCTTCGTCAAGAACCCGTTTGGGATCTTCGTGCGGGCGATTTCGTGGTCCAGGGAGTATGGCGCATGACCCGGTCGATGCTGATTGTCGCGCTGGCGGGGCTCGCGACGCCGGCGGCCGGCTTGGCGTCGCCGCCCCACAAGGCCGCCGACCGGACTGTGCAGGCGGTGGCGGCCATGGAGTATCTCTTCGTCGAGCGCGGCGTGTTCGAGCTGGTCGCCGCGCCAGGCCGGATCACCGACATCGTCCTGGAGCCGGGCGAGACCCTGGTCGAGACCAATCCGATCGCCGCCGGCGACACCGCCCGCTGGGTGATCGGCGACACCACGAGCGGCGAGGGGGCCAGCCGCCGCGTCCATGTCCTGGTCAAGCCCGTTGAGGCGAGCCTTTCGACCAACCTGATCATCAACACCAACCGGCGCAGCTATCACCTGCAAATGCGCGCCTCGTCGCGCGCCTATCTCTCGCAGGTGGCCTGGCGCTATCCGCAAGCGCCGAACCTGGCGCCGACGGTCCCGGTCAAGCCGGTTGTCTTGGTGTCGCCGCCGGCTCCGCCAGCGCCGGTGACGCTCAATCTCGGCTATCGCATCAAGGGTGAGGCGCGTTGGCGACCAGCGCGGGTCTATGACGACGGCGCACGGACCTATGTCGAGTTTGGTCCCGCGATCGCCCTGTCCGACCTGCCGCCGCTCTATGGTCTGGGACCCGACGGCAAGACCTCGGAACTGATCAACTATCGCCTCGAAGGTCGTAGGCTGGTGATCGATCGGCTGTTCGACCGCGCCGAGCTGCGCTTTGGCCTGAAGCGATGGGAACGCCGCGTCCGGATCGAGCGAACGGCGCCCGCGCGGGAGGCCACCAAATGACCCAGCCCATCGACCAAGAACAGATGGCCATCGCCAAGAGTTTGCGCCTGCGCGGACCGGCCAAGCCCGTGGCACGCGTCTCGCGCAAGGCCCTGATTATCACGGTTAGCGTTGTGGCGATCGGCGTGGCCGCCGCCGTGGCGTGGTCGCTGCGCGAAAAGGAACGCTTCGCCGCTCAACCGGTGTTCCAGCCTGCCGCCTCGCCGCCCGAAGCCGTCACCGGCTTGCCGCGCGACTATCTGCAACGTCGGCAGGTTCCGGCGCTGGGGCCGCCGCTGCCCGGCGATCTTGGCCGGCCCATGCTCAGCGCCCAGCGCGCGCGCGGGCTAGACGCTTCAGCCGCGCCGTCGGAGCAAACGATGTCCTTGCCGCCGCCAGTGACCCCGCGTCCGGCAGACAGGCCAGTGGCGGTGGACCCAGAGGTCCAGGCGCGTCAGGCGGCGCGCAAAGCCGGTCTGTTCGCGGCGGCGACGGTGAAGGGCGGTGAGCAGACCTTGCCCGCCGCTTCGGTGGGCGCGGCAGTCGCCAGCATCGCCGACGAGCGGGCGACCAGCCCCGAGCGGCTCCAGCCACCGGCCTCGCCCTATCTGCTGCAAGCCGGATCGATCATTCCGGCGGCGCTGGTGACAGGGCTTCGATCGGACGCGGCGGGTTTGGCCATCGCCCAGGTCAGTCAGGATGTCTTTGACAGCCTGGGCGGCCATCACCTCCTGATCCCGGCCGGATCCCGGCTGATCGGGCAATATGAAACCGCCACCCACGTCGGCCAGAGCCGGCTGTCGGTGGCGTGGACACGGCTGATCCTGCCCTCGGGCCGTTCGATCATGCTCGACAAGCTGCCGGGCGCCGACGCCCAAGGCATGGCCGGGCTGGCCGATGGCGTCGACCGGCACGGCAAGGCGGTGCTCGCCGCCGCCGCGCTCAGCACGGTCCTGGCCATCGGGGCGGAGGCCGGGCAGTCGAGCGGTGGCGAAGACCTGGAGCGGGCGATCCGTCGCGGCGCCAGCCAGTCGATCAGCGACGTCGGTCAGCAGGCCGTCGGCCGCGGCCTGTCCCTGACCCCGACCGTGACCATCCGCCCAGGCGCGCCCCTGCGCGTGCTGCTGTCGCGCGATCTGGTGCTCGAACCCTACACCGTGGAACGCCCTCAATGAGCAAGCTGAAACTGGGTCCTATCGAGGACGACACCCCCGTGAAGGTCACGGTGGAATTGCCCGCGGCGCTGCATCGCGATCTGATCGATTACGGCAAGCAGCTGGCGGCCGAGACGAACGCCAAGGTCGCCGAGCCAGGCAAGCTGATCGTGCCGATGGTCGGCCGCTTCATGGAGAGCGATCGCGGTTTCACGCGCGGCCGCAAGGCTCGAAAGACGTGATGCGGGTCGCCTTAGATTTCGAGCAAGAGCCGGCCAGGATCATGCGTGCGCGCGATCGTCATCGTGTTCGTGCCCGGAGGAGCGTGTTGTGGGGTGGTCCTGCGCTTGCAGCCCTCTTAGATCGCCGCTGTCGGCGCTGGCCGATTCCGTAATCTTGGGACGTCCTGTTGTGTTCAAAATTCCCCGCGCCGAGGCGCTTGTGACGGCTCGCCGGCTGCTGCGCGGCTATGCCAGCGCGCCCGACCCCCGTCGCCAGGTCCAGCAATTTCATAGCGCGCTGCTCCATGGCGAGGGCTGGTCCTCCGGCCATGCGGCGGACATCCTCGCCTTCGGAGCCTGGCTGCAGAGCCATCCCAATCTCGGCGAGCTGAAGCCGGGGTGCGAGGCGCTGCTCGGTAAGCTTGCCTGACGCCGAGGCTTACGTGCTGGTGATCTTCACCGGCGGCCTGCGGTTGCTGATGCTGTGTCCGCTGCCAGCGACGACCAGCAGGACGAGAGCACCGGCCGTAGAGAGCTCGCTGGAAGGCTATCTCCTTTGGCTCCATGCGCAGTGATCGACCGGACGCCGCGCGGCGCCGAGCTTTGGCGGCAGCTTTGGAGCGCAGGGTTTCCGCGGTTCACTTCGGATCGACGAGCTCCTACCGCGGAACTGGCGGGCCGGCGCCGCGCCAGCACAGGCGGCTTGACGAGGGCTTTGCGAGCACGGGAAACTCCGCTAAGCCCGCCGCATCGGGCCGACGCGGGCGCCCGACCATAGACGGCTTGCTGTCCAAGACCCGCTCCAGTTTCCCAGCGCTGCTGGGGAAGGAGCAACTATGCGCCGAGGATTAGGTCTTGCGACTTCTGATTTCGATCATTTTCACCTGACGCGCCGGCGCATGCTGGCTGTAGGATTGCTTCTGCTTCCAGGTGTAGCCAAGGCCGGCTGTGCGCAGACGAGGGTGCTCTTCGTCTGCCCTGCCGGAACAGTGAAGAGCGCCATCGCTCTCGAGGCTCTGAGAGCACGGGTCCGGGAAAGATCGCTGCCCGTGGAGGTTCGGTCTCGTGGACTGAAGGTCGAGGATCACGTCTCCCCGGCCTTGGCGGCTCGCCTGAAGGCCAATGGGCTCGTGCAAAACGCCGAGCCTGCCCAGACCTTCGCGCCCTTGGACGCATCCTGGGCCGACATCGTCATCGCCTTCGACGAGGCCGCTTCGGCGCCGGGCCTGGCGACGGCCCGCGTCTGGAGCACGCCATCTTGGAATGCCGACTATGACCAAGCCAAGGTAGATCTCCAACAGCGCCTCGAAGCCTTGTTGACGGAGTTGGCCAAGCGTCCCTGTCGCTCTACCCCTCCCACAGTCCGTTGAGTAGGAGATTTCCCATGACCAAATTCAACGCCGATCGTCGTCAAGTCCTAGCCGGAGCCGCGCTCGTCGGTGCGCTCGCCGCCGCTGATACCTCGCCCGCTCTGGCTCAGGCCAAGGCCACGCCGGACTTCGTCGCCCAGCCCCTGCCGTTCGATCCCAAGACCATTGTCGGGCTCTCCGAGAAGCTCCTCGTCAGCCATCACGACAACAACTACCTCGGCGCGGTAAAGCGCCTGGGAGCCATCGACGCCCAACTGGCCACTCTGGACCCGGCGACCGCCCCGGTCTTCCTGATGAACGGCCTCAAGCGTGAGGAACTGATCGCCTGGAATTCGATGATCCTGCACGAGCTTTACTTCGCAGGCCTCGGCACCCCATCCAAGCCGGGAGCGAACCTGGCCACGGCCATCGAGCGGGACTTCGGCAGCGAAGCGCACTGGCGTGCCGAGTTCGCGGCCATGGGCAAAACCCTGGGCGGCGGCTCTGGCTGGGTGCTGCTGACTTGGAGCGCGCGCGACAAACGCCTGGTCAACACTTGGGCCGCCGACCACACCATGACTCTGGCCGGCGGAACGCCGCTCCTGGCGCTCGACATGTACGAGCATGCCTATGCCATGGACTACGGCGCCAAGGCTGGTGCCTACGTCGATGCCTTTATGGCAGCCATCAATTGGGGCCACGCCGACGCGCAGTTTAAGGTGCTCCCGACGTGATCGCGGCAAAAGCAAACATCGGAAAGCCACGTTGATGGTGTCCGCCAACCGGACCTAGCCGCTGCGGTCCTCACCGGATGCGTACGCCCCGTCTCCACGGCGCGCCCCTGCTGATGATGCTTGTCTGGCCGGTCACGACAACCCCGCTCGCGCCTATGGCCGACCCGGTTTTCGTCGTGGAGCTGGCGCGCTCCACTGCCCCGCAGATGCCGCCCCCCGAGGAACTGTCGGGGCCCCAACAGGTACATTCCAAGCCGCCCAGGCCCCGGCTGTTGCGCGATATCCCGCCGCGCTCGCCGGATGCACCGCCGCGGATCGTCCCAGCAGCCCCGTCCGAACCCGTGCGGCAGGACCGCGAACCTGCGCCCCAGACCGCCGCGCCGCCCGCCAGGCCCGCCCCGCCCGCGCTCCCGCCCGCCGCCGAGCAGCCCACCTGGGGGGGGCGGGTGCTGGGCGCCCTGGACAAGCAGAAGCGCTTTCCGCGCGAGGCCCAGGCCCGTCGCCTGCAGGGCGTGCCCTACATCCGTTTCGTCATCGATAGGCAGGGCAAGGTGCTCTCTTCGATCCTGGAGCGCAGCTCCGGCCACCGCGCCCTCGACGCTGAGGCCGTGGCCCTCCGGCGCCGGGCTCAACCTCTGCCTAAGCCGCCCGACGAAGTGCCCGGCGCCACCGTCGAGTTGGTAGCGCCGGTGGAGTTCTTCCTGAAGTAAGATGGTCCAAGTGCTTCACGGCCGTGGCTGAGAGTCTTCTTCTGGCTCCGAGGTCGATTTCCGGCACCCATGCCGCACGAGCGGCTTTGTCCGATGGCGCACCTTCTCCCGGGGGCGTAGGTTCTCTGGAGACGCCCAGGCCAGCACGACCCCCACGGTCTATTCGAAGTGTCTTCGACGTCTCTCCCGATGGGCGTGGCGTTACCTGCCTGGAGCAGGCGCGTTCTGGGGTGAAAGATCGCTCACCAATTGAGCCCAGCGCCTCCTCGCCTAGGGCGTAACCTCAAGCGTGAGGCTGTAGAGGTAGGTTTTCGGGTCGACGACGTCGCTCAGCGTCCAGGCGCGCTGGACCTCCATGACGTAGACACCAGGCCCATCGAAAGTGATGTGACCAACGCCCGTTGTGTCAGTCTTGCCGTTCAACACAAAGGTCTTGGCCGCATAGCTGTCATTGGCTCGAAACACCGTGAAGGCCGCGTCCGCGAACGGCGCGCCGTCGAAGGTCAGCCCGAAATCGAACCCCTTGGCGGCGAAGAGACTGTTGGGCGCTGTGCGGGGCATAACCTCCAGGCCCTTGCCGGTGATCGGAGCGATCGCCGAGGAGGGCGCGCCGCGCGTGACGTAGGTCTCGGCGCGGACGATGGTGCGGACCGCCACTACCCTGGCTCCCGGCGCGAGGCTGGCGCGATCGAAAAAGGGAGCCTGAACCGGTCCATCCTTGGCGTCCTTCACCGGTCGCCATTTGTCGCCGACTTGACCAAGGTTGAGGGTGCGGACATCGCGATCACCCGTCGAGATCCGGTAGGTGCCGGGACCCCACAGGACGGCTTCGAACACGCCCAAGTCGCGCAAGGTGCGACCCTGGCCCGGGACCGTCTTGCCTGCGCTGTCAGTCACCAGGAACGCCTCGCCCTTGATCGGAAACTCCGGGACGAAGAAGCGGCCATTGGTCAAGGCGGTCATGACCGTCACATAGTCGCCGTCCGGCTCGAAGGTGGTCGGCTGCAGATAGGGCGTATGGGCCAAGGCGGCCGTTGTCAGGGATAGGGCGGCGAATGCGGCGCTGGTCAGCAGGCTCAGGGCTTTCATTGGGTTTCCTCGGCGGCCAGGCGCAAGGCCAGGGGAAGGGAAGTGGTCAGAGCGCCGCCGTGGGTCTGGCCCGGCAGCACGGTGAGAGTGGCGTCCAGCCGCGGTGTGATCGCCAGCCGTTCGGTCAGAACCTTGATCCTGGCGACCGCTTTCGCCGCCGCGTCCGGATCTGGCGCGTCGCCGGGGCTTGCGCGGCGCGCTTCGCGATCACCGATCATCAAGGCGATGCGCGTGCGACGTTTCGGCGAAGGAAAGGGGGCGGCGGCGATGGCGCCTTGCCGCCACCAAAGCGACGGGCTGACCGGGATATAGGTCGAGAACGCGTCGGGCTGGCGGCGCAGGGTGTCGAGCACGAAGAGCGCGCCATAGGAATGGCCCCAGAGCGCGGCGCGCTCCGGATCAAACGGCGCCGTCTTGGCGAGCGCGGGCCGGATCTGCTCCAGCAGCAGTCGACGGAACGCCTCCGAGCCGCCTTCAGGACGCTCTGGGCGCTCCGACGGCCCCTCGCCGGGCGGCGTATAGTCGAAGGCCCGGGCGACATCGTCAAACCGGCGGTCGGTTTCGTAGCCGATGGCGATCAGGGCCAGGCCGGGGACCGTAGCCAGGTTCGCGCTGGTCAGATGGGTGAAGGCCGCGTTGCCGTCGAGCAGGCAGAGGGACGGCCATCCCGACTTGGGCGGCTTGGCTTTTGGAACCGCCAGGTCGACCCGATAGCGGCGCAGACCGTCGATCGACACGAAGGCGTGGCGGGTGACCGTATGGGTCGGCGCGCCGGTCTCGAACAGTCCCGGACCCGCCGGTCCCGTGCTAGGTTGGGCCAGCGTCGGCAAGGCGGGCGAGGCGGCCAACAGCGCCAGGGCGAGACGACGGCTTATCATCGAGAGAGCCCTCCGAGCAGGTGGATCAGGCCGTCGGCCAGAGTCGAGCGCCAAGCCAGGTCGTCATGCCCGCCAGCGAAGGTGGTCTGTCTGACGTCATAGCCCCTGGCCGACAGCACGACGCCCAGGTCGCGGGTGGTTATAAGGATGCTCTGTGGGCCTCCGGCCGACTCCAGCAGGCCGGCGTCGAGATAGAAGCGCACCGGTGCTGGCGGCTGGATCTGAACCTGCCGCGCGACCCAGCCTCGACCATCGACCGGCTTTTCAGCGCCTTTCGGCTCCCACCAGAACGAGCCCGATTGACTGAGCACCGCGCCGAAGATCTGCGGATGGCGCAGCGCCGCGCAGGCCGAGATCAGGCCCCCGAAGCTGGAACCGGCCAGAACGGTCTGGCGCGGATCCGCGACGACGGCCGCCTGGCCTCGGACCCAAGGCAGAAGCTCCTGCGCCAGCATGTCGGCGAAAGCCGGATTGCAGGCCAGCTCGACGCCGCGCGAGTCCGGGGTGGGATTGGCGACGAACGCCGCCGTGACCGGAGGGATGGCGCCGCTGGCGATCAGGTTGTCCAGAATGGTTGGTGTGGGGATCGACGACAGATAGCGATCAGCGTCGAAGAAGATCACCAGCGGGGTGGCTGTCGTTTTCGCCGTCCCGGCCGGACGATAGAGCGTCACCTGGCGGCGATTGCCCAGGCCCTGGCTTTCGAAGGACAGCGTGCGCAATGCGCCCTTGGCGACGCCCGGGCGCGGCGCGACCCAAGGCTGGGCGGGCGCATCTGGCAATTCCAGGATCGAGGATTTGTCCCAGCGACGGTGATTGAGGGGGTCTGACCGCACCGCCGCCAGCAAGCCGGCGCGATAGGCGGCCCGGTCGCCCGGTGCGCCGCGCTTGGGATCGATCGCCAGCTGGTAGGAGAGGCGGGTGTCGGCCGGCAGGCGCACGGTCTTGAACCAGACGTCCGTGCCCGGCAGACGCTCGAGATGGTTCTCGCGGCGATCGGCGGTCCAGACCGGCCAGTTCAGCTCGACCTCTCGGGTGTTATGGCCTCGCCACAGGAAGGTGACGAGCCGGGAGCCGTCGGCCCCCGGCTCGATCAGCGGCGCGCCCGACCGGCCGACCCCGGCCCAGAACGCCGCCAATTCGCCTGGCGAGGACGCGGTCTGGCGCAAGGCTTCCAGTCGCGCGCTCTCCAGCGGCGCGGCCAGCGCTGATGTCGCCAGCAAAGCCATGCCCAGCGCGATCACGCCCGCGCCAACCATCAGAAGCGCCGGGTCGCGGCCACGAAGAAGCGCCGGCCTTCTTCGTTGTACTCGGTGCTGGTCTCGCGAGTGATGGTCTTGTCGGCGAGGTTCAGCACGCCGGCCCGAACGGTGATGTCGGGCGAGACGCGGTAGGCGCTGCCGACATCCACCATGCCGTAGGCCTGCTGCTTGACATTGTAGGCGGCGTTGGTCGAGACCGACAGGTATTGCTCGCCGACATAATTGTAGGTGGCGAACAACGACCAGGGGTGGATCGGCCGCCAGTTCAGCGTGACGTTGGCCGAGTGCTTGGGCTGATAGATCATCGCCAGCTCGGTGGGATTGCTGCGGTTCTTGGAGTCTAGCCGGGTGTAGTTGGCGACCACGTCGAACTGTTCGTTGAGCTTTAACGCAGTGTTGGCTTCCACGCCCTGCGAGCGGACCTTGGCGATGTTCTGGTAGCGGAAGATCGGCCGCCCATCGGGCAGCAAGCCCACGAAGTTGGAATAAGTGCGGGCAAGCACCGGGTCGCGGGTGCGATTGGTGATGTCGATCATGTTCTTCAGGTCGTTGCTGAAGATCGTAACGCCGCCGCTAAAGCGATCGAACTCGGCGCGCACACCCAGCTCGCGGCTGGTGGCGGTTTCAGGCTTCAACTCGGTCGAGCCGATGATGTAGCAGCCGGTGGTGGCGCTGCCGCACGACACCGAACCCCAGTTTGGGCTGTTCTGCAGCAGGGTCGGGGCCCTGAAGGCTTTGGCCGCGCCGCCCTTGAAGGTGATGTTCGGCGTCAAGTGATAGACGAGATAGGCGCGGGGGCTGTGATGGCCGCCGAAGTTCTCGTGGTCGTCATAGCGGTCGCCGACCGTCAGGCGCAGGTCATCCGTGATTCTGACCTCGTCCTCAATGAAGACGGCGCGCTGGTCGACCTGCGTCTCTGGGTTCTGGTTGTAGGCTGCGGTGCCGGGCAGGCCGCGCAGGTTGGCCGGATCTTCCAGCTTCTGGCGACGCCACTCGGCGCCGAGCGTTATGGTCTGGCGGGCCGCGTCCCAGGGCAGGGTGATCCGACCGTCGATCGCGGCGTTGGCGGCCTTGTTGGGGTTTTTCTGGCCGGTGACGTTGCCGACCTCGTTCTCGATGCGGTCGCCGTAGGCGCGTAGCTGGGTTTTGGCCACGCCGTACTCACCCTTGTGGGTCAGCGACCAGTCCAGCCGCTCCATCGGGAAGCCGTCATGGGTCAGGCGGTTGTAGCCGAGATTGGCCAGCACGGTGTTGGCGACGTCCGGCGTCCAGGCCAAGGTGCCGTCGACATAGGCCTCGTGCTTGTCGCGAACGCCCTGCTGGGCCACGCCGCCGATCGACGGGTTGACGCTGTTGGCATCGCTGAGGCGGCGGTTGTAGCCGCCATAGATCTTCAGGCCGAGGCTGTCGCCGACCAGCGGGCCGCTGGCGAAGAAGCCCGCCTTGTAGGCGTCACCGGCGTCACGATTTTCTTGAGCGATGTAGTCGGCGCTGGCCGAGCCGGACCATACCTTGCCGACCGGCTTGGTGATGATGTTGACCACTCCACCGATGGCGTCCGAGCCGTACAGCGACGACATTGGGCCCCGCACGACCTCGACGCGCGAGATCGCCTCCACCGGCACCCAGCCGGCGTCGAAGTCGTTGCCGCGGAACATGGCGCTGGTTGAATTGACCCGCTTTCCGTCGATCAGGAAAAGGGTGTAGGCGCTGCCCAGGCCGCGCAACTGGATGGTGCGCTGATTGCCGCTGCGGTTGATGGTGACCCCCTCGACCCGGTCGAGGATATCGGTCAGGTCCCGGATCGGACGGACATGCAGGTCCTCTTCGGTCACGACCGAGATACTGGCCGGCGCGTCGATCAGGCGCTGCTGGTTGGCCGAGGCGGTGACCACCACCTGGTCGACCGTGGTGCGTTCAGGGCTCGTTTCGGCGGCCTGGGCCGCGACCTGCGCGGCGAGCGCAAGCGCGCAACTGGTGGCCAGCAGCGCCACGCGCCGTGTGTTGGTCTTGGAAATCATCGCATCCCCCGAGGTACATTTTCGAACTCGGCGAGGCTGTTAATGCGAATCATTATTATTCGCAATGAATTTTGACGCCTTTGCCAAACCGTTGTGTGTAAGGGGCCGGGCATCCCGCGCCGTTTGGAGCGACGACGATGCTGTTTCAGCGGAGCGCCCGGCTTGTGCGGGCCTACACCTCCTGATAATGCAACAAATTCGCATTTGCAGAATACGTCGGCGGGCGTCGCGACGATCTCTGGAGGCAGGGGAATATCATGGGTTTCAAGCTGGGCTTGCTCGCGGGCGTCGCGCTCGTGGGTGTCGCGGGCGTCGCCAACGCGCAGACGGACAACACCGTCGACGCCGTGATGGTCACCGGCCGCTATACCGTGGACAAGAAGATCGACACCGCCACCGGCCTTGGCCTGTCGGTGCGTGAGACGCCTCAGTCAGTGACGGTGATCACCCAGCAGCGTATCAAGGACCAGAACCTCTCGACCATTTCCGACGTCGTGCGCAATACGGCCGGCGTCTCGATGGTCGAGGTCGACGACGTGCGCAACGTGTTCAACGCGCGCGGCTTCGAGATCAAGAACTACCAGATCGACGGCGTGCCGACCTCGTGGAGCCTGGCTGGCGATTCCGGCGAGACCATCGCCGACGTGTCGATCTATGAGCGCATCGAGATCGTGCGCGGGGCCACGGGTCTGTTGACCGGCGCGGGCGACCCGTCGGGCTCGATCAATCTGGTGCGCAAGCACGCCGACTCCCGCGAGTTCAAGGGCTCGGTCACCGCAACGCTGGGCAGCTGGGACAAGCGTCGCATCGAGACCGACATCTCGGGCGCGATCAAGGACGGGCAGGTCCGCGGCCGCTTCGTCGCCAAGTACGAAAAGGGCGACACCTATTTCGACCTGCAGTCTTCGGAAAAGCACGTGTTCTACGGGGTGGTCGAAGCCGACTTAACCCAGTCCACCCTCCTGCGTGTCGGGGCCAGCGAGCAGGTGACCGCGCCCAACGCCTCGTTCTGGGGCTCGCTGCCGACCTTCTATACCGACGGCGGCCTGACCAAGCTGCCGGTCTCGACCAACACGGCGGCGAAGTGGACGTATTGGGACACCCAGAACACCAATGTCTTCGCCAATCTGCAGCACACCTTCGCCAACGATTGGAAGATGTCGTTCAACTACAACCGGCTGCTCAACGAGCAGGCCTCGCAGCTGCTCTACCAATACGGCGCACTTGATCGCACGACGGGCGTAGGCTTGGCGACCTACCCTTACAAGAGCAACGGGCAGACGACGCAGGACAGTTTCGACGTCCAGCTGCAGGGCGGCTATTCGCTGTTCGGGCGCGAGCATGAGTTCACGCTCGGCGCGCTGCGCAGCAAGCAGACGTCGGACGTGTCCTATTACGTCGCAGGCGGGCCGAACGCCTTCGCGCCGGCGACCAGCCTCTACGGTTGGACCGGAAACTTCCCCAAGCCGGACTTCGCCTCGACGCCCACCCAATATACAGACAACAAGACCGAACAGACCGGCTACTTCGCCGTGACCCGCCTTAACATCACAGACGCCCTGAAGGTGATCGGCGGGGCGCGGCTTTCGACCTGGGAGCGCACCGGCATCAACGGCGGCTCGCCGGACAACTATGCGGCCGACGACGTGGTCATACCCTATGTCGGCGCGCTGTATGACCTGACCCCGGCCCACCGCCTCTACGGCAGCTACACCGAAATCTTCCAGCCGCAGAACGTGCGCGACATCAACGCCAAGACCCTCGATCCGATCGTCGGCAAGGCCTATGAGCTGGGCCTGAAGAGCGCCTTCTTCGACGATAATCTGCAGTCGACCATCGCAGTCTTCAAGATCCGGCAGGACGGCCTGGGCCAGCCGACGAGCGCTGTGGTTCCGGGATCGGCCCCGCCCGAGCAGGCCTATGCGCCAGCCGATGGCGCGGAGAGCAAGGGCTTCGAGCTCGAGCTGCTGGGCCGCGTGAAGCCCAACTGGGATGTCAGCGCCGCCTACGCCCAGTTCGAGGTCGAGGACGCCACAGGCGCGAAGGTCAACACCGACCAGCCGCGCAAGAGCTTCTCGCTGTTCACGACCTATCGGTTCGAGGGCGCGCTGGACCGGCTGAGCGTCGGTGGTGGCGTCAGCTGGCGCGACACGATCTACTCGCTGGCCGCCAACCCGGTGAGCGGCGCGGCCACGCGGATCGAGCAGAAGGCGTTCGCGCTGGTGAACCTGATGGCGCGCTACAAGATCACCGATGATCAGACGGTGCAGGCCAACGTCGAGAACCTGTTCGACGAGACCTACTACACGCAGATCAGCTACTTCAGCCAGTACCGCTACGGCGCGCCGCGTAACTTCACGGTTTCGCTGACGCATAGCTTCTAAGACTGGGGACGCGGGCCGTGCTGCAAGCGTTGGGAATCCTCGTTCAGGCGGCGGGGCTCGCGGTTCTTCTACGCCATTGGCGGACCAGGAACGGCTTGGGCGGCGGCGTGCTGGCCGGAGCCTGGGCGCTGATCGTGCTGGGCGCGGCGCCCTGGCTTCTGACCGTCTCGGGCGACAAGGCGTTGGCGTTGGGCACCTTGGCGCCGATGCTGCTGGGTCTCGCCCTGCTGGCGCCGGACGCCCTGCGGCGTCAGACGAGCGGCAAGGTTCGGCGTGAGCGCCCGATCCGCGAGGTGGTCGACACCGATGAGATGGCCGCCGCGGGCCGGGCCCGTCGCAATGCGGCGCGCTGGTTCGGCGCGCTTGTCGCCGCGCCGGCCCTGTCCGTCGCCGCCGTCGCGGTGTGTCTGGCCTATGCGCCCTGGAGCCCCATCGACAGCACGGTGCTGAGCGCCTTTCTGTTCGCCGGCGTCCTGACGGGCGCCTTATTGTGGCTTCTGGCCTCGACCCGGCCGTTGCGAGCCGATCTTATCGGCTGCGCGGCGGCCCTGGTGCTGGCCGCGCTCGCGGCTGCCGGAGCGCATTGATGGCCGACAAGGCGAAAAAGACAATCTGGCCACGGGTTCCGGCCGGCTTCGTCAAAGGTCAATTGCTGGCCCACAAGCTGCTGGGGCTGGTGCTGGCCGCGGTGATGTACCTGGTCTGCATCACCGGCACGGTCGCGGTGTTCTATGGCGAGTTTCAGCGCTGGGAGACGCCGGGCGTTCCGGAGATGGCCCAGGTCTCGCCCGAGGCTGTCGGGCGCGCCGTCGCGTCGGCGCGCCAGCACATCGCCCGCACCGGAGCCAAGCCGACCGACGTCTATGTCATCACGCCCAGCGCCGAGATGCCGCGCCTCATCGTCGACTACGAGCCGGACGCGTTGTCCTATGACGCCGAGGGTAAACCGGCCGGGCCGGGCGCGCACGAGCTGACGCACTTCCTCACCGAGTTGCACTACGAGCTCAATTTGCCGGGCACGATCGGCTTTGTGATGATCGGTGTGCTGGGCGTGCTGCTGGTCGCCCTGATCGTCGGCGGCGCGCTGGCGCTGCCACGCATGTTCCGAGACGCCTTCACCCTGCGGCTCGATGGCGGCCGCCGCCTGTCTCGCGTCGACATCCACAACCGGATCGCGGTCTGGGGTCTGCCATTCCATTTCATCGTCGCCCTGTCCGGCGCGATCATGGGGCTGGCGTTTTTGGTGCTGGCGATCGCCGCGCCAATGCGGTTCGGCGGCGATGGCGGCAAAGCGATGACCGCGATCTATGGCGATCCCAAGTCTGTCGCCGCCGAGGCCCGGAAAGCCGGTCCGCCGCCGTCGATCGCGATACCGGAACCGCGCCTCGTTGCGGCTCTGCGCAACTTTGCCAAGGTCTACCCCGACAACCCACCAGTCTATCTGACCCTCAGCCAATTTGGCACGAAGGATGAGCAGCTGAGCATCGGCGCGGCCCATCGCGATCGTCTGATCTACAGCGAAGGCTACCGCATCAATTCGGCCGGCGGCGTGATGGGCAAGGACGGTTATTCCGACGGCGAGATCGGCCGGCAGGTCTATGGCTCGATGTTCCGCCTGCATGCCGGCGCCTTCGGCGGCATGTCCGTTAAGCTGATCTATGTACTTCTGGGTCTGGGGCTCAGCTTTCTGTGCACGACGGGCGTGGATATCTGGCTCGTGAAGTCTGCGGAGAAGGGACGGCCCTATCCACGCATCCAGTCGGCCTGGACGACGTTCGTCTGGGCGACGCCCGCTCTGGTGGCGCTGGCGTGCACGCTGGCAATGCTAGCGGGCGTTCCCCCAGCGCCCCTATTCTGGATCAGCTTGCTGTTCGTGACACTTGGCGGCGTCTGGGCCGACCAGAGGCTGCTGCACTGGCTCGCGCCGTTGGCCGCGGGTGCGATGGTCCTGACACTACCGATCACCCACATGATCCGGCATGGCGCGGCATCGCTCTCCTCAATCGGGCTAGGCGTGAACCTTGGCCTGGTTCTTACGTCGGCCATGATCATGGCTCTGGCGATCCGCAACTTCAGCAAGCAGCGCCGCTGAACGGGCTATGCGCTTGCCCTTTTTGGGGACAGCTGCGCCAGCTGCTCGCGTTGGAGGCAAGGTTTAGCCTCACCTTAGGAAGAATTCCACGGGGACAACCAGTTCGATAGCTTGGCCGGGGACATCAACGGGAGGTCTGGGCAGCGGCTGCGCCCGGCGCGGGAGGGCGACGGCTTCCTGATCCAGCACCGAAAAGCCCGACGAGCGTTCAAGTCGCGAGGACAGCACTCTGCCGTCGCGATCGATGACGAACCGAATCCACGGCGCGCCCTGCTGGCGGCGGGACTGGGCGAGGACGGGGTAACGCTTGGCCTTGTTGAGCTGGCCGAGCAGCAGGCCTTGCCAGGTCGTCGCGGCGCTTGACGGGGCTGGGGCCGGCGGCGCAGTCCTGACTGGCAGGGCCGTGGTCTGGGGCGCGGGCGGGGTCTCTTGGCGCGGCGGCTCGGGCACGCGGAGCGGCAAGGCGACGGCCGGATTGCGCGCCAGCGGCGCCCCATCGACCTCAGGCGTCATGACGCGCGGGGGCTCGGCCTTGATCTGCCTAGGCCCAGGCGGCTGCTCTGACGGCGACGGTGGCGCGGCCAGGGGCGCCATGTCGATCAGGATGGCGGGTTCTGCGACCTGGCGCACCACCACGGGGCCTAGCCAATAGGCCGCAACCAGCAACGGCGCGGCGTGCAAGGCCGTCACCGCAAGAAAGGCTCCGACCCAGCGGGGCGCTTGGGCCCGGTCTTCACCGATCACGGGCTGGCCCAGTCTCAAGTCCGACCAGGGCCACCTTCAGATAGCCGGCGGCGCGCAGGTCGTTCATCGCGGCCATGATCGCCTCATAGTCGACGGTCTTGTCGGCGCGCAGGAAGATGCGCTGGTCTCGGTCTCCGTGGGTCAGGGCCGTCAAGGCCTGACCCAGGCTGTCATGGGTGACGGCCTGGTCGCCCAGGGCCATGGCGCCGTCGGCCTTCAGGCTCAGGAACACTGGCTTCTCGGGCTTGGCCGACGGTCGCGCCGTCGAGGCGGGGAGGTCAACCTTGACGTCGACCGTGGCCAGAGGCGCGGCGACCATGAAGATGATCAGCAGCACCAGCATGACGTCGATGAACGGCGTGACGTTGATCTCGTGGTTCTCGACCAAATCCTCGTCGTGACGCAGCTTGGCGGCCATGGCTCTACTCCGCCACGCGCAGATCGGCCTTGCCGGTCACGCCGCGCGAGAGGTCACGCGAGACCAGCCTCAGGACGGCGGCCGAGCTATCGGCGACCAGCGCCTTGTAGGCGGTGATCTGGCGCGCGAAGTGGTTATAGATCACCACGGCGGGAATGGCCGCGACCAGGCCGACGGCGGTGGCCAGCAAGGCCTCGGCGATCCCCGGAGCCACCACGGCCAGGTTGGTGGTCTGGCTCTGGCTGATGCCGATGAAGCTGTTCATGATGCCCCAGACTGTCCCGAATAGGCCCACAAAAGGCGCGGTGGCGCCGATGGTGGCCAGGGTGCCCGTACCGCGGGTCATCTTGCGGCCAAGGGCCGCCTCGATCCGCTCGAACCGCGAAGCGACGCGCTCCTTGAGGGCGTCGCGATCGGCCAGGGAGTCTGCCGACAGCTTCAGCTCGGCCAGTGCCGCCTCGACCAAGGGCGAGCCAGCGACATCGGGCAGCTTGGCGGCCTCGGCCAGGGAGCGGGCCCCGTCGATCGCCTTTAGCGCCCGGCGCTGGCGCGTGGTGGCCGCCTTCAGTTCTAGCGACTTGGCGATCAGCACCGTCCAGGTGACGATCGAGGCGAAGGTCAGGCCCAGGATCACGGCCTTCACCACGACGTCCGCGGCCGTGAACATCCCCCAGGCCGAAAGATCCTTCGGCAGGGTTCCTGCGACGTCCTGCGCGAAGGCCGGTTTTGCTAATGACAGAACGGCGAGGAAGATGACGAGAGATTTAGAGCGAGGCGAGGTCATGGTCTGGAGCTTTCGAACGCGCGGCGGGCTTGGGAGAGTAGGGCGAGGGGGCGGCGGGCGATGCGGCCGACGGCGTCTCGATAGGTGAGGCTCAAGGCGACGCCGAGCGCGGCGCAGGTCAGAAGGCCCGGCCAGAGGACGAAGGCGATGGCAAGGGGGGATGATCCCTCCACGCAGCTAACGAGCGAAACCCCGAGCAAAACCCAGCCGCCTAGGCGAAAGCTCAGCCTCATGCGGGTCGTGGGTAGGCGGTTGAAGACGTCGCGATGGTGGATCGGGTTCGACAGCGCGAGCGCCGCGAAGCCGCAGACGGCCAAGCCAAGAGCGAGGGGGATCATGTCGCGGCCTTTGCTGGACTATGTAGCAGGCTCAGCCGGGCGAAGATGCCGCCGATCGCGATCATGCAAAGATCGAAACCCGCCAGCACCCAGTCGCCCGCCGGAAGACTGACGCCGAGATGCCGATGGGTGGTGGCCAAGTTAATGAGCGGCAAGCTGGCGAAGGCAAAGCCAGTAGCGGCGCAAAGTTCTCGCCAGCTACGCTCGACCGGGCGAATGGCCGCATAGGTAACGGCCACTGCCAGGGTCAGGAATAGAACGTGGATCTCCCAGGCCGCGCGCGTCTCAATGTGAGCGGGGATCAGGCGGTTGGCCCAGAAGTAGGCGGCCACCGCCGTCGGCGAACCGACGATCACGCCCGCGTTGAGCCGTTCGATGACGCGCAGTTCGATCCCGACCGCGCCGTTGGGGCCCGCCTTCAGGCGACGTTTGACGGTCCACAGGATCAGTCCTGTGCCGATCATCGCCGTACCCAGCAGACCCGATAGGAAGTAGAGCCAGCGCAGGACGCCATTGGCGAAAAGGCCCTCGTGCAGACCCAGTAGAGCGGCGCGGAAGCCGCTGATCGGCGAAGGGGGTGTCTGAGGGCTCGGCTGGAGAGCACCAGTCGCGCCGGCGAAGGTCAGGATCTCGGAGCGACCGCGCGAGATCCGGCTCCCCGCGCGACGCTGGAGGACGACGGTCATCGCCGCGTGGCCAGGATGAGAGACGCTGATCCGCGCCAATTGGCCAGGTCCCCAGATCCGCGCAGCCTCGTCCAGCATCGGCGCGACCGGCGCCATTGACGCGGGACGAGAGCTTTCGATCCGCGCGCCGCGCTCGCGCGGATCCAGCTCGGCGTAAAACTGGTCCTCCTGCCCGGCGCCGTAGATGAGGCGTGGACCGGCGAAGACGTACTGGTAGTCGAAGAAGACCAAGCCGCTGTAGGTGATCATCAGGCAGAACGGCAGGGTGACCACGCTGACCAGGTTGTGGCCGTCCAGCCAGGAGCGTTGCTTCTTGCCGGGCCGGAACGTGAAGAAGTCCTTGAAGATTTTCTTGTGGGCGATGACCCCTGTGACGATCGCCAGCAACATGGCGACGCTGCACGCGCCGACGATCCAGATGCCCCAGGTCTCCGGTAAGTAGCGCAGCTCGTAATGCATGACGTAGAGCGCCCGGCCGCCGCCGGTGTCCCGAACCTCGGCGGTCAGCGGTAGGTTGGTCGCGGGATCGAGGGTCTCGCCGCCGCGATCATTCGAGCCGGGACCCCGCCAGTTGAGTTCCAGCGTGCTGGCGCCGCGCGCACCGGGCAGGGTGATCGACCAGTTGTCCGCGCCTGTCGCCTTCAGACGTAGACGATCCAGGGCTGCGGCGGCCATGCTTTCGGTCGAGGGGAGCGCGGCGGCGAGCGGCTCCTCGGGGCGCATCCAGTGATCGATCTCAGGATTGAAGTAGCCGATCGTTCCTGTGACGAAGACGAAGTACAGAAGCCAGCCGACCAGGAGGCCGGCCCAGCCGTGCAGCCACGCCATCGACTGCCGGAAGCTCGCCTTCATCGACCGACCAGCCAGACGAGCCCACCCGCAATGGCCGCGAAGGCCCCCACGCCGCTCCAGGCGCTCACGGCGCTGCGCGCCGCGAAAGCCCAGATGATCACGCCGATCCACAAGGCGAAGCTCGACATCATCCCGGCCGACAGGGCCTGCGCCCTCTGGGCCGGGACAGTCCGGGCCAGCAGGATCATCGTCAGCACCGCGCAACCGTAGCCGCCGCACACGCCCGCCGCCGCGCGAGAGGCGACCGCCCAGCGATAGCGGGCCGGCGCCGCGGCTCGTGGAGTCTTGGCCAAGATCAGAACGACGCCCGCAGGGTGGCCACCACGCTGCGCGGTTCGCCGTAGCGGCTGCCGTTCCGCAGGGTGCCAAGGCGCTGGTAGTAGGTCTTGTCAGTCAGGTTATTGACGTTGACCGCCGCTGACCAATGCTCGTCGACTTTGTAGCCCAGACGCAGATTGACCAGGGCGTAGGCGCCTTGGCTGATCCGATAGATTCCATCGTTGCGATAGACCTCGCTCTGATAGTTGACGCCGCCGCCGAACGACCAGTCGCCAAGGGCGTAGGTGCTCCAGATCCGCGCCACATGGTCGGGCGTGGTGGTGGAGAAGGTCTTGCCCTGGTTAGCGCTGGCCGCGCCCGTGGCGGTGCGGTCACGCCTATACTGGGTGTTCGTATAGGCGTAGCTGGCGATCACCTCCCAGCCTGGGCGCAGCTGGCCGCTGACCTCGGCTTCAAAGCCCTGGGCGCGGACCTTACCCTCGGCGATATAGCAGTCGCCGCCGGCGGGCGAGCCCAGGCAGGGCGCGGGGTTGTCGGGGTCCAGCTGCGAGCGGTTTGTCTGCAGCATGCGGAAGGTCGACATCGCGATGTTCAGCGCGCCGTCGTGGAAGCTGCCCTTGACGCCGGCTTCGTAGTTGCCGCCCGTGATGGGGGCTAACCGCTCGCCCGCGGCCGTGAACAGGGTTGCCTGCGGCTGGAAGATTTCCGCGTAGCTGGCATAGGCCGACCAATGGTCGTTCAGGTCGTAGATCAAGCCGCCATAGGGCGTGAATACGTTGGATTCCTTGTCGCTGGACGCGGCGCTCGGATCGGCGCGGTCGAGGTAGCCGTTCTTCACGGTGCTTAGGCGCGCGCCCAGGATCACCTTTAGCGGGTCACTGACGTTCAGGCGCGCCACGCCATAGACGCCGCTTTGTTTGGTGCTGGTCTCGGTGGTGTCGATGGCTTCGTCCGGAAAGACCGGAGCGGCGATCGATCCCGGGTTGAAGTCGAAGATGGTCTGGGTGACCTGGGTCACCGCCGCTTCCTGATAGGTCGCGTCCTTATAGAGATAGTCCGAGTAGAAGCCGCCGAACACCAGCTGATGGCTGCGGCCAAAGGCGGTGACCTCGCCGGTCATCGAGGCGTCGAACGCCTTGGTCTCCGGAGCCTCCCCATAGCGGCCGGCCAGGTAGTTGTACTTGGGTCCCATCAAGGTGGAGGGATTGACCGCGCCGCGTGTGTCGACAGTGACGAAGGTCTGGTCCCAGCGCTGCCATTCACCAACGGCCTTGAACGTCCAGCGCTCGGTGAGCCTGTGCTCAAGGCCGGCGAACAGGTTGGAAGCCTCGAAATGGCCGGAGGTCCAGTTGGGCGCAATGCCTCGAGAAGAACGGGGCAGCTTCAGGTCGCGACCATCGCTGTAGCGCGGCAGGCCATAGGGAACGAAGCCGTCGAGCTTGCTTTCCTCGTAACTGCCGCCGACCGTCAGAACGGTATCGGGTGTCAGGTCGGCCTCGACGATCGCGTAGAGCAGGGGGCGCTTGTTGCTCTCGCCGTCGCGAAACGTCTCGCGATCCTCATAAGCCGCGACCAAGCGGCCGCGGGCGCCTTCGCGCAACGTCGTGCTCACATCGACCTCGGCGCGCCTATAGTTCCACGAACCGGCGTTGAGGACGACGTCGAGGCTGGGCTGGGCGCGGGGACGCTTGCGCACCAGGTTGGCGACGCCGCCCGGATCGCCTCGGCCCGACACCAGGCCCGATGCGCCGCGCTGGATCTCGACCCGGTCGAAGATCGCCAGGTTGGGCGTATAGCCGCCCGTGCTGCCGCCTATGGTCGGCACGCCGTCGACCTGGAAGCCCAGGTTGAAGCCGCGCGAGATAAAGTTGACCTGGCCGAAGTTGGCGGCGACCGATCCCGTCACGCCGGTGGCGGTCTCTAGCGCCTCGTCCATCGTGATGAAGTTGCGGTCCTCGATCTGCTGGCGCGTGACCACGGTTATCGACTGCGGCGTCTCGCGCGGGCTCAACTGCAGCTTGGTCGAA
Source organism: Alsobacter soli (assembly GCA_943371355.1). Classification (GTDB taxonomy): domain Bacteria; phylum Pseudomonadota; class Alphaproteobacteria; order Caulobacterales; family Caulobacteraceae; genus Caulobacter. The sequence goes on along the minus strand of CALRUN020000001.1, from coordinate 186,959 downwards.
GTGCTGGCGATGCGCGCGGCGTAGGAGCGGCTGCCCTCCGTCGCGCCCGGGTCGCTGCTGGGCGGCGGCGCGGCGGCCTGACCTTCGCCTTGGGCGCCCTCGATCCGAACCGCGCCCAGTTGGATGGCGCGGCCCGTCGTCGGCGCGGGCGACAAGGTCACGCTGTTGGCCGAGGTGAAGCGATAGGTCAGGCCCGTGCCGGTTAGCAGTCGCGACAGCGCCTCGGCGGAAGACAGCTCGCCCTTCACGCCGGGCGAGGCCACGCTGGGTAGGGCCGCCCCGTAGACGACATCGACGCCGGCAGCCTGACTGAAGGCGGCTAGTGCCGAACCCAGAGACTGGGCGGGGATGTCGAAGGTGGTGATCTTGGTCTGGGCCTGGGCCTGGGCCGCCACGCTCGTCAGCAGGCTGAAACTCAAGGCGCTGGTGGCAAAAAGCATCGCCAGTCGCAGGGCCGCGGCCCCGTCCTTGTTCTTGATCATCTCGAAAATCCCCGACGTCCTGGTCGACGCGAACGCGCCCTTACCGATGAAGACGCAGCGCGTCGGTCGATGTCAGGGTCGATAATGCGAATTATTTTCAGGTTTCCGGGCGAATAACGGTGAGTAGCGGGGTCAGTCGCGTGACGCGCATGGGCAGGGCGTCCGCCAGGCGGACCACGCCCTGGGCGGCGTCCTTGGTGTCGATCATAAGGGTCACGAGCCGCGCCGAGAGGGCTGCGTCGGTAATCACGGTTTGCCCAGGCGTCCATCGATCCAGAGCCGACACCACCTCGCCCAAGGACTTGGAGACGAAGACCAGCCGTCCCCGCCGCCAGGCCAAGGCGTTGGCGTCCGCCGCCTCGATCACGCCGACGCCGTGGAGGTCAAACCTCAGGCTTTGCCCTGCCTGGACGCGCTTGGGCGCGGCGGCCGCCTCGACTTGAACGGCGTGTTCGGTCACCGACACCACGGCCTGTCCGCCATCGACGGCGAGACCAAAGCCTGTTCCTAAGGCGGTCACCGCGCCGGCGCGGGTTTCAACCCTAAATGGACGGGCAGGGTCGGGACGAACCTGGAAGAAAGCCTCGCCCGCCACTAGGCGCACCCGTCGCCGCCGACCGTCGAACGCCGCCGACAAAGCCGAGGCGGTCGAAAGCTCGACGACGGAGCCGTCGGCCAGGGTCACGGTGCGGCGCTCGCCAGGGCGCGTGGAATGGTCGGCCAATGGGTGCGGCCCCAAGGCGATGCGCGTGACGCCATAGACCGCCAGGGCGCCGCCGGCGCCGACGACACCGCGCATCAGGTCCCGCCGGTCTATCGAGCGGGCCGGCCGTGCGAGGCTGGGCAGGTGTCCCGAAGCACCCCACAGGCGTTGCAGGCGGTAGTAGGCGGCGGCATGCTGGGGATCGGCTTCCCGCCAGGCCTCGAACTGGGGGCGAAGGCTGGCGTCGGCGGCGTCTTCGTGCAGTGCGACGAACCAGCGGGTGGCCTCGGTCATCACCGGGTCAAGGTCGCGCAAAGAGTCGTCTCCTGATCGCGTCTGGCTCACCATGCGTCTCCGGCGCGCGCGTTCGCGCACCGAACGAGCCCTTGATCTCTAGGACGACGCTGCAAGGCGTTTGTCAGGGTCATTAGTCCGAAATCGCCGTCAGCGGCCCGTTGGAGGGCCAGCAGCGCGCGCGTCATGTGGTCTTGGACGGTCTGGCGCGAAATCCCTAGCGCCCGACCGATCTCAGCGAACGATTGGCCCTCCAGGCGCGAGAGTCGGAAGACCTGGCGGGCCCGGCCCGGCATGGCGGCGATGATCCGGTCCATGCGCGCCAGTTGCTCGGCCGTGATCAGTTCGCTTTCCGGATCGGGACGCGGATCGGGAAGGGTGGCGATCAGGTCGTCCTGGCCGCCGATCTCAATCGCGCGATCGGCGCGACGGCCATGGTCGATCATCAGGTTGCGGGCCACGCGGTAAAGATAGGCGCGGACGTTGGCGATCGGGTTGCCAGCGGCGGCGGCCGCAGTCGTCCTGGCCCAGGTTTCCTGGGTGATGTCCTCGGCGTCGCTGGCGTTGCGCACATGCTTGCGGACATGGGACAGCAACGGAGCGTGAAGCTCGTCGGCCATGGCCGTCAGCAAGGGGGCGGATCGTTCGCGCAAGGCAATCCGTCTAAAAGCGAGGATGGGTGGGTCTTTCGACGCGGCTGTGGCGATCCCTATCTCAGTTGCAATCTATTCGCAATTGCGGGCGCGGCTTTCGACCCGGAAAGCAGGTTCAAGCATCTTCGATCCAGTCGAGGGTGGAGAGCCTCCGCTCCAATCGGCTAAGTTTCCGCTGGGCTGCGGCGAGACCATTCTGGCGAGGATATGAGCCAGTTGTCTTAGTGGCGCTGACGGCGGAGACTATGGCCACTGCCAATGCATGACGCTCGTCATCGAAGCGACCGCGGAGCTGACCGTGTCATCGTCATCATGATCCGGGTTGAGCAAAGTGCGCAGTCGAGCGCCTTCCCCGCCCCTTCCGTGCAACGGAGGCAGGCTCGCGACCGTGATCGGTCGATAAGGGCGATCAGCAAGCCTTCGTCGGACGAGGGTAGGGCGGTCTGGCCTATAACGATTGGCCGCCCCAGGGCGGCTTCATAGAGACGCAGGAGGCTGTCGAATACAGGGGCCAGCATGGTGCAGTCTTGCGCGGAAAGCGCTTGCGTCAGACCCGGTTGGACTGGCAGGCCCCCATCTCTCGCGGCTCGCCAACACCGAGCGGCGGTCACGATTAGGCAGCCATAACCAGGGTAGGGCTCGCGGCCGTTGATAGGCGCACCGATCACGTAGGCCTCTTGGGGATCAGTCTCCCGGTTTGGAGGCAATAGGCCTCCCAAGCTTGGCTGAAGCGCTCCTGCATCATCGCCTCTTCGTTGGAGGCGCGACCAAGCCACATAGGGAGAAAGGCCCGCGAATGCAAAATCACCTCTAGCGAAATGGAGTAGGAGGCGCCCATCGCTACGTCGCGCGAACGAACAGAATGACCCTGGTTGACAGGGTGGCGAGCGCTGGAAGACCGACCATCGTTGATCGGCGGAGCGGAACATTCACAACATATACCTCCCTTGGGCCCGTCTCTTGCTTCACACATTGAATTCCATACTTGAGAATAATTCGCAATTAGGATTTCCATATGCTTGAGGCGTGCGTAGGACGGCGCGCGAGCAAGGCGATTGTAGCCACCCTGCCAGTTGGAACCGCCTTGTTCTCGCTTTGACGTCCCCTAACGTCGCCGCGATCAAGGTCGCTGCGCCTCAGTCGACATGTGCGGTGCGAGGCGGTGTTGGCACTCGCCTATCCGACAACATATCTATAGGCGGCAGACCGCCATCTTCCCTTTGGAGCCACTACATTGGATCGACTTGAGAAACTGTGCGTTGAAAAGGGTATGCGCATGACCGATCAGCGCCGCATCATTGCTAGGGTGCTGTCATCGGCCGCCGATCACCCGGATGTCGAGGAGATGCACCGCCGCGCCCACGCCGTCGATCCACACATCTCCATCGCCACGGTCTACCGGACAGTTCGCCTGTTCGAAGAGAGCGGCATCATCGAGCGCCACGACTTTCGCGACGGCCGCTCGCGCTACGAAGAAACCCCCGACCACCACCACGATCATCTGATCGACATGAAGACCGGCAAGGTCGTTGAGTTCGTGGACGAGGAGATCGAGGCCCTGCAGCACGCCATCGCCAGAAGGCTCGGCTACAGCCTGGTGGATCACCGGCTTGAACTCTATGGGGTCGCGATCGACGATAGCTGACTTGGCCTGGGGCCTCCTTGTAGGGCGCCCTCTGGTCCGAAGTCGCGATGGCGCGAAAGCGCGCCGGCGCAACTCAGTGCGGCCCTGCAGCTTCACGAAGCCGTCCCGTCCGTCAGTGAAGGGTCGGCAGGTGCGGCGCGAAGGTCGCAGGGCGAGGATCGTTCAACCGTAACGGCAGGTGTAGACCCTCGCGCTCAAACGAAAAGTTCAAGACCCGCGCGACAGCCGCGACAACGCCTGGTGCGATGACCATGGTCTCCAGCAGCCGCGCGGCGATCTCTGGAGAAGCCGAGCTGACGCCGCAGGCGACCACGAGGCGTTGCTCATCGCATGCGTAGCCCCGACAGTCGGGATGCGAGATGCAAAGCGGTCGTCTCACCCGTTCCTCAATCGCTGACATCAACATCACGAACGACGCCGCGCCGCGTGGGGAGATGAAGGTTCCGGCGCGGGCGGCCAAGCGACCCCGAGGCTCCTGACCCATCACGCGGGCCGCCACCCACTGACGCAGCATCCACAGCAAAATCCGTTCGCCCTTGGAAAGGTCCTCAGGGCCGCACCGGGGGAGGTCGGCGCGGCCGTCATCCGAAGCCGCTTGGTTCATGATAGGGCCCATTGAGGGCCGGGGAAGGCGTCATAGGCCTGCTTTGGACGCGCGCCCTCAGGGGCTCCGAGTTCGTTGGCCGGCCTCAGGCGATGACCGCGCATGGCCAAGGCGTCAGCAATGAAGCGCACGACCCGCTCCAGCGCCGGGTCGTGCGGGCCGGCCGCCAGCCAACGGAAGTGGGCGGCGAAGCGGTCGGCGTCGTGCTCCTGGGCGGCGGCGAACAGGCGCAACACCAGTTGCTCGTCGCGCACAACGGTCAGGCAGCCAGGCGGCGCCAGCGTGATGGGCCGTCGGCCCTGCATCGCCAGTTGCTGAACGAAAACCCGCATGGCGGCGAAGGCCTGGGCCGCGTGTTCGCCGCAGCCGTGCTCGAATTCCTTGCGGACGACGACGCACTCGCGCCCCTTGGCGAAGGCGCGGAAGGCCCAGACGATCAGATGCTCGCCATAGGTCAGGTCGCTAAGATCGACGGGTTGGGAAGGGTCGGGCCGCACGCCGCAAATCTCCTCGCCGGGCAGGGGGCCGACACCCACCCGAACGAACATGACCTCGGTGAGCGGCCCGACGCGATCTTGCGAACGCCTCGCAAGTAAGTGGCAGACTTAGTTGCGAGTCAATCTCAATTATCGAATAGTCTCGAAAATCCCCTACCTTTGCGAGGGGGCTACGCGAGGCGTCTTCCATCTGGAGAGCTGAAGAGGGCGCAATGCGCTGGACCCTCTGCGGCGCCAGCGCCGATCACCCGTGCCGCGGGAGCGGCTTAGTCCTCTGGCGAATCCGCAGCGCGAAGTCCCGATTGCCTCGGTTGCGACGGTCCGAGATCGATAACCGCGCGCAGGCCGCGCACCGCCCTCGCCGAGACCTGAGCAACAAAAAACAGGGCCGGAGCGATCAGGGTGTAGGCGAGGACATCCCAGGCTCCGTCGCCAAGCAGCGCCAGGATCAGTCCGGCGAGCATGGCTATCGCTAGCAGGGCGGCCAATAGGAGCGGCGTTTTCATGCGGGGACCTCGGGGCTGATGTCGCGCGAGCGTTTGCCACCCTTGGAGAGGGTCAGCTTCAGACCGCTGATCAGCACCGCGATGGTCGCCAGGTCTAGTAGCGCCCACATGATCTTGAGCGGCGCTCCGCCATAGTCGCCAAAGTGCAGCGGCTGGGAGAGGGCCAGCGCGGAAATGTACCAGGGCGGCCGCGGCGCGCCGATCACGCGGGCGGTGACGCTGTCGACCAGGACCGGTTGGAAGATGTGTTCCTTCAGCCCATCGGGTCCCCGCAGATAGACGGCGTGGAACCGTTCGCCGGCCATCAGCGAGCCGGGGTAGGCGACGAAATAGGGTTGGAAATCAGGATAGCGTGACCGCCCCGCGGCGACGATCGCATCTATCGACGCCGTCCGTCCCGTGGGCCGCGACCCGCGCTGGACGTAGGTCGAAAGCTCGCTCATCTGCCAGAACTGGATGATCGAGGCGCCCCAGGTGTTGATCAGGCCGGTGGCGCCGACCACCAGCATCCAGGCCATGATCACCGCGCCCAGCATGTTGTGCAGGTCCAGCCATGCCGTGCGCTTCGTCCTGCCGACGCGGACGCGAGCAAAGCCGGCTTTACGCGCGAAGGGGCCGTAGATGACGGCCCCCGAGACCAGGGCCACGATGAACAGGACGGCCGGAACGCCTAGCACCAGCGGCCCCATCGGACCGAGCAGCAGGGTCCCGTGCAGATCGAGCAGCCACTGGGTGGGGCTGGCGCGGTCTCCCCCCGAAGGGGGGCTGGCCGTGGCGGCGTCGATCAGCACGTTCTCATTATCAAAGAAGGATTTGGCGCCTGGAGGCGCGATCGACAGGGTGATCACGCCGGGCTTGTCGGGCTCCCAAACCAGGAAGTGGATCCTGCCAAGGGGCCGAGCGGCCCGGGCGGCCGCCTCGATGGACAACAGCGGGGCCGGCCTGGCCGCCGCTTGACCGCCCGTCCCGTACCCCAAGGCGTGGTCGATCTCGCCCCGAAAGATCAAGGGCAGACCGGTGACGCAGAGCACCAGCAGGAACGCGGTGCAGATGAGGCTCGACCACTTGTGCGCCCAGATCCAGAATCGCATGGCTGGCCTCAATAGGACGCGCGGACGCGCAGGCCGACTTGGCGGCTGGGTCCCGCTTGGTAGACATTGACCCCCGGGGCGAAGGCCACGCCGTAAGGCGCATAGAGCTTGTCGCCCAGATTCTCGCCAAAGAGGTCGAGGCTCCAGCGGTCCGTCGGCCGCCACGAGAGGCGGGCGTCGTAGAGCGCGAAGGCGCCCTGGCCAAGGGTGTTAGTTTCCTCGAACCAGTAACGGCCCGAATAGGTCGCGCCGACCTGCGCCTCCAGCCGGCCGAGCGCGCGTGGCAGGGCCACGCGCCGCGTGAGCGCCGCCCTTCCGGTCCAGCCTGGCGCATAGGGCAGGACATTGCCTGTCAGGTTCGCGGTCGGGCTGGTCGGGTTGTGATAGTCTGTAAACTTGGCCTTGTTGTAGGCGACCCGCGTCTCGATCCGCCAGGCGGCGTCGACGTCCCAGTCCAGCCGCGCCTCGGCGCCCTTGGACTCCACCTTGCCCACGTTGCTCAGGTACTGGCTAGGCGCGAAGCCAACATAGTACTGATAGTCGTCGCTACGCGTGAAATAGGCCGCGGCGGTGAAGCGCAGCCGATCCTCCAGGCGTCGAGCGCGCAGGCCCGCTTCCAGATTCCACAGCTTCTCGGGCTTGTAGGAAAAGCCGACCGTCGCGGGCGTGACGAACCGGCTGAAGCCCCCGGCCTTGTAGCCGCTGCTGGCCTGGGCGTAGAGCCGCGTATCCTCGCGCACCTGATAGCCGATCGCCAGTTTGGGCGAGGCGCTGTGGAAGTCCTTGTCGCTTTTCAGGATCAGCGCGCCCTGGCCTGCGGTGGCTTCGACGCTGTGCTGGTCCAGGCGTAGGCCGCCCGTGACGTCCAGGCGGTCGGACAGCTTATAGGTCGCCTCGCCGAACGCGGCGTAGGTCTTCAGCGTCTGGGCCGCGCTCTGGGCATACTGTGGTCGGGCGAAGGTGAAGTCGGTGTGCTCGAAGGCCAGGCCCACCACGTAGGACAGCGCGCCGCCGACGGCCGTATCGTCGCTGAGGCGCAATTCCTGGGTGAAGGTCTTCTGAGTTTCGGGGCTCAAGGTGCTGAGCACCGTGCGTTGATAGTCGCGATCCTGGTAGGCGGTGACCGAGGTCAGCTTGGCGCGCCCTACGTCGGCGTCCAGGCGCAGGCTGGCCAGGTCATGGGTCAGCCGGTGGCGGCTGTCGGCAGGATAGGCGGTGCGGGTCGGCAGGTCCCAGGCCAGCACATACTGTTCCTCGCTTGAGCGGACATCCATGCGCGAGACGGTCAGCAGCGCGCTGACGGGACCGCCCTCGGGGGCGAAGCGCAGGCGGGCGCGGCCGTTGACGCTTCGGCTGTCGCCCAGGCGCGAGCCGTCCGTCGGGCTACGATACTCGCCGTCCTCCTCGCGATAGCCCGCGGAGAGTTCCAGGAAGGTCGAGGCGCCCAAGGCCGCGCTGGCCAGGGCCGATCCGGCGCGCAGACGTGAGGCGACTTCGCCCTGAGCGATGAAGGTCTGGCCGTCCGGCGGGCTGGAGACCAGGTTGATGACTCCGCCCATCGCACCACGTCCATAGAGTGTGCTTTGCGGGCCGTATAGAACCTCGACCTGCTGCAGGTTCAGCGGCAGGGCCTGTCCGAACGTCGCCTGATCCTGGGGGACGCCATCCAGATAGATCTGGACGGTGGGATTGTAGAAGTCGACTGACGACTGGCCGCGCAAGGTCAGGCTCAGATAGGTCCTGCTGGCCCGCTGGCGAACGGTCAGGTCACCGACCACCCCGCCGAGCTGATCGACCGAGCTGGCGCGAGACAGACCGATATCGTCGCCTCGCATCACCACGGCCTGGCCGTCCAGAGAGTCCAAGCTCTGAGCCCGCTTGCTGGCGGTGACGATCAGCGTCTCGGACTGGAAGGTGGTGTCGGCTTCCGCGTTGGCCTGGGTGCAAAGACCCGCGAGGAGGCTGGCGCTCAACAGCAAGAGCTTGGTCGACATTATCTGGAGTTCCCGATGCGCGGCGTCGCCCCGACAGCGCGCCTCTCTTGTGAGGGGCGCGCTTAAACCCGACGGCGGGGAGCTGCTAACGGGATCGGGGCGCCGACGGCCGCGATCAGGGAATATTTGACTTTGAGAACTATTCTCAAATAGTATCCGTCATGCACAATGATGCCGCCAGACCGGTCTTGCCCCGTCGTTTCCAGCTTCGCGAACGACGCCTCGCGCAGCATCTGACGCCGGATCTGGCCGAGTGCGTCGGCATGCCGGCGGCCCAGTATTTCACGGACAGGATTCCCGTCGCCGGCTACAGTCGGCGCTTCGCCGCCCGCGAAGGCCTGGACGTGCTCGTGCACGACGTCGAGGTGCTGGAGGCCAGCGCCCAGGAGGTTCAGTCCGAGCCTTGCCTGGCCTTGACGTTGATGTTCGAGGGGCGGGGGGAGGGCGTCATCCTCGGAGACGTTGACGGCCCAGACCTCAGCGTCGGCTATGGTCCGATGACCTGGTACGCCAGCTTCTCGACACGGACGTTGAGAGGCCGCTCGGCTGCGCCCGGCGGGTCGCGCTATCGACTTGTTGAACTGCGGATTTCGCACGCCTTCCTGGCCCGCCTGGGGCGGCTTGAAGAACTGCTGGCGCTCGATGCCCGCCATCCACGCCACTGCATGTCCAGGCCCGGGATATGGGTCGCCGCCGCGCCCGTCACGCCAGCCTTGGCCCGCGTCGGCGAGCAGTTACACGCCATCGCGTGCGCCGATCATGTCGATGACCTGCTGCTGGATGCGCGCGCTCTGGAACTCCTGACGCTCTCTATGGAGATGATCGCGCCGCGAATGGCCATCCGCCAGGAAGGATTGGATGCGCGCCGGCGACGTCAGGTCGAGCAGGCCGCCGCGCTGCTGCGGGCCGATCTCGCCCATCCCTGGACGATCGCCCTCTTGGCCCGCCGCATCGGCCTTGGCGAAAAGACTCTGAAACAGGGTTTCCGCCAACTCTTCGGCGTCGGAGTAATCGGCTATTTGCAAGGCCAGCGGCTATGGGCCGCCCGGACATTGATGGTAGAGCAAGGCTTCACTGTTATTGAGGCGGCGCTGCAGGTCGGCTACGTCAGTCCCAGCCACTTCGCCCGCCTTTACCGTCGCGCCTTCGGAATTTCTCCGCGACAAGCGATGCGTGTGGGTTCATTCGAGGCGTGAATGCGCGTCGGCCTGCTGGCGATCGCCGGCGCCCGCCAGGCACCGCCGTTCGACTCCTCGCCAAGAGCACGATGAAGCGATCTTGGATCGAAGATCTTTGGCTGTCGCCCGAAGTTAGTCCGACTTGGCAGGAGGCGTTGATAAGTGGGAACCCGTAGGTCGGTGTCGGCCGGCTTTCGTTGGCTACCCTGGTGCGGCGTTCGCCTCCTGGCCCGTTCTCGGGAGTAATTGACCCCTGAAGGAGCGTGGCCGTCACCAACCTGTCATAGCCTCCCTGTCGTGGCCTGGACTTGGGAGTGTCCTGACCTCGAAGACCAACAAGGGGGTATCATGGCCAGATTCAATAGCTTTCGCTCGACGCTGCTGGCGAGCTGCGCGGCGCTGATGGGCGGGGGACATGCGCTGGCCCAGGACGCCAACGGCTCCAGCCTTCTGGACGAAGTGATCGTTACCGCCACCAAGCGCGACGAGAGCGTCCGCGACATCCCCGGTTCGGTCACCGCCATATCAGGCAAGCAACTGGAGGCCCTGGGCGCCCAGAGCTTCGCCGACTACATCGCCCGCGCCCCAGGCGTGATGTTCAACGATTTCCAGCCGGGCACCTCGCACGTTGTGGTGCGCGGCATCGCCACCAGCGCCGGCAACGTGCAGGGCCAGGGCACCACCGGCTACTACATCAATGAGGTGCCGCTGACTGAACCGGGCTGGACGATCGTCATTCCCGATATCGATGCCTTCGACGTCGGCCATGTCGAGATCCTACGCGGCCCGCAGGGTTCACTCTACGGTTCGGCCTCGATGGGCGGGGCGATTAACTACGTAGCCAACAAGGCCAACGCCTCGGCCTTCGACGCGGCCGTCGAAGGCACGTTGAGCCAGACAAGGAACGCGGACCTCAGCTACGCCGGCAAGGCGATGGTCAACATCCCGCTCGTCACCGATAAGCTGGCGGTGCGCGGCGTGGTGGCCTACCGCCAGGAGCAGGGCTATCTCGACAACCTTGGCATCGGCAGGAACGGCTCCAGCGACGTGGCAGTGGGCGGTGGTCGCCTGTCGGTGGTCTGGACCCCGACGGACAATACCGAACTGTCGTGGCTTAGCCTTTATCAGAAGACCGACGCTGACGACGCGCCCAACCGCAACCCCGCGCTTGGCGACCTAAAGCGCAGCACGGCCATCGCCGAGCCGAACGTCACCGATGTTGAGTTGCACAGTCTACGAGTCGACCACGACTTCGGCTTCGCCAAACTCACAGCCATCGGCGCCTATCAGGAAAAAAGCCAGGACTACCTGTTCGACTACACCCCAGTGCGGGGCGCCTATAACGCCGACTTGGGCCTGAACCTGACCTCGCCGCTCTACATCAAAAGCGGCGGCGCAAGCGAAGGCCGCAGCGTGGAGGCGCGGCTGGCCTCGCCCAAGAGCGACAGGTTCGAGTGGCTGGTCGGCGCCATGTACTTCGAGAGCGACAAGCACCTGTACGAGGCGATCGGCGCGGCCGGCGCGGCCGCCCAGTTCAACGCTTCGCCGCTGTTCGGCGCGGGTTCGGGCGCGGTGATCGCCCCGAACGGCGAGATCTTCAACGCCTTCTATTCCGACATCTCCGCCAAGGAGACGGCGCTGTTTGGCGAAGCCTCTTACTACTTCGCGCCCCAGATCAAGCTGACCGGCGGCGGGCGGCTGTTCAAGACGGAGATCGACAGCACCTCGACCCAGGTGGGTTTCTCGACCTATCCCGGCGCGCCGATCATCACGCCATCGAAGGACAAGCAGGACGGCTTCTCGCCCAAGGTGTCGCTGACCTACACGCCCAATGAAGACGCGATGATCTACGCGCTCTATTCGGAAGGCTTCCGCTTCGGCACGCCTAACACGCCTGGCCTGTCGGCCTATCCGATCCCGGCCGGCTCCAGCAGCGACTCCCTGAAAAACTACGAGGCGGGCGTGCGGCTCAATCCGGCGCCCGGCTTTCAGCTCGACGTCACCGCCTTCCGCGTGAAGTGGGACGACATCCAGCTGCGGCTGCAGACGCCGGATTTCTTCAACTACGCGGCCAATGGCGGCTCGGCCAAGAGCGATGGCGTGGAGGTCTCGTCCGCATGGCAGGCGACCGACAAGCTCGACCTGTCGACCAGCGTCACCTACATGAAGGCGCGCCTGACCGAACCGCTGTTCATCCTGTGGTACGGCACAGCGCCGGAAGGCGCGCAACTTCCGGGCTCGGCCGACTGGTCGATCTCGAACGTCGCTTCCTACCGGTTCGGCGGGACCTACAAGCCGGTCCTGACGGCGTCGCATCGCTATCTTTCGAGCGGCATCAGCGACCTCAACTCGGCGGTGCCGGGCGTCACGCCCAGCGAGCAGGGCGGCTACAACCTGTTCGATCTGCGCTTGCGCGCCAGCTTCGGCAAGACCAGCGTCTCGCTGTTCGGCGCCAACATCACCGACAAGCGGGGCGTGACCCGCACGGTGCCGGAGGCCAACGGTCTGAGCCAGGGTCTGGTGCGGCCGCGCACGTTCGGCGTCACGGTGAACTGGGCGCTGTAGGCGTCCGGATCCGGACCGAGTAAGGCTTAAGGGGCGAGACATGGATCGGCGACAGTTCTTCCTGACGGCGGCTGTCGCCGCATTCACGCCCCGGCTGGCGGCGGCGGCTTCCTTGTCCAGGCCGCCGGTCACCGCCGTTCGGCCACACGTGATCACCCAGCTGGGTCGCACGCGGACCGATGATTTCGCCTGGCTGCGCGACCCCAACTGGAAGCAGGTCTCGCGCGGCGAAGCGCCGCTGAACAGCGAGATCCGCGCCCATCTCGAAGACGAGAACCGGTACGCCGAAGCGATCCTGGCGCCGACCGGGCCGCGTCAGGCCCAGTACGCGGCGGCCATGATGGCGATGGCCGGCGACGATGACAGCCCGCCGCCGGCCCCGAGCGGGCCGTGGCTCTACTTCAGTTATTTCCGTCCGGGCGAGGACCATCCGGTCCACGTTCGCCGGCCGCGCGGCGGCGGTCCCGAGCAGGTGCTGCTAGACGAGCAGGCCCGCGCCAAGGGCCATGCCTACTATCGGATCGTCGAGGCCGCCCACAGTCCCGACCATTCGCTGTTCGTCTGGGCCGAGGACCTGGAGGGCGGCGACCGTCATGTGATCTGCGTGCATGATCTGGCGACCGGCCAGATCCACACCTCGGCCAAGGCCGATGGCTATGGCTGGAAGGGCTTGGTCGTCTCGCCGGATTCGCAGTGGATTTTCTGGATCTGGCGCGACGCCTTCAGCCGTCCCGCCAAGGTGTTTCGCCGTCCTGCCCGAGGCGGCGAGGACGTGCTGGTTTACGAGGAAAAGGACCCGGCGCTGTTTATGTCGCTGGAGCGCACCGCCTCGGGCGGCTTCGTGATCATCCATATCCTGGGCCCCGACCTCGACGAGGCCAGGTTGATCCCGGCCGCTGATCCAACCGCCGAGCCCCGCCTGGTCGAGCCGCGGCAACCCGGCCTGCACTACACCGTGCAGGACTGGGACGGGCAGCTGATCATTCTGACCGACGCCGATGGCGCGATCGACGGCAAGCTGATGCGCGCGCCTCTTGATGCGCCGGGCAGGGCAAATTGGCGCGACTGGGTTCTGCACCAGTCCGGCCGGCACATCCTTGAGACCCTGACCTTCAAGGACCACTTCGTGCGCCTGCAGCGGCGCGACGGACGGCTGGAGGTCGTGGCCACGGCGCTCGGCCAGACCACCGAGCGCGAGGTCGTCTTTGAAGAGGCGGCCTACACCGTCACTTTCGACCCACGGCAGGACCATGAAGGCGCGCGGCTGCGGCTGGTCTATCAGTCGCCGCGCACGCCATTACGCTGGATCGACTGCGATCTGACGTCTGGAAGTCAGACGGTGGTCAAGGCGATGTCGGCCGGTCCGACATTCTCGTCCGACGCCTATGAGGTCCGCCGGCTGGAGGCCGCGGCCTCCGACGGCGCGCCTGTTCCGGTCACGGTGCTGATGCGCAAGGGCGCCAGGCTGGACGGCAGCGCGCCGCTGCTGCTCTACGCCTACGGCGCCTATGGCATTTCAAGCGAGACTGACTTCTCGGTTCCGGCCCTGGCCCTGGTCGACCAGGGCTGGATCTACGCCATCGCCCACGTGCGGGGCGGGGCGGAGAGGGGGCGGGGCTGGTTCCTGGATGGACGACGGTTCAACAAGAAGAACACCTTCACCGATTTCATCGCCTGCGCCGAGCACCTGCACGCGGGCGGCTATGGCGCCAAGGGTCGCACGGTCGCCTATGGCCTGTCGGCTGGCGGCCTTCTGATGGGCGGGATCGCCAACCTGCGACCGGACCTGTGGGGCGGCGTCATCGCCCAGGTGCCGTTCGTCGACATGCTCAACACCATGAGCGACGCCACCCATCCGCTGGTCCCGGCCTTCCGGCCCGACTGGGGCGATCCGCTTGCCGATCCCGAGGCCTATGACTACATCGCTTCGATCTCGCCCTACGAGAACGTCCGCGACCAGGCCTATCCGCCGATCCTGGCTACAGCCGGCATCCGCGACGACCGGGTCAGCTACTGGGAGCCGGCCAAGTGGGTGGCCAACGTCCGACGCCACAACACCGGCCCGGCGCCGACCCTGTTCCAGATCAACATGGCGGCCGGGCATCAGGCGGCCTCGGGGCGTTCGGAACAGTACAACCAGATGGGTCTGTTCTGGGCCTTCGCCGAACTGAGCTTGACCCTGGGGGCAAAGGCTTGAACCTTGATGAGGCGCAGTGGATCGGCAGGCTCGACGGCCATGGTCAGGCCGATCTGGCGCGGTCCGGCGAGGTCAGCCCCGCCGAACTGACCGAGGCGGCGATCCTGCGCATTGAGGCGCTCGACCCGGTTCTGGGCGCGGTCAGCGCGCGCGGATTCGACCTGGCGCGCAGCCGGGTTGCCCAGCCGGTGGGCGAGGGGCCCATGGCCGGCGTGCCCTATCTGCTCAAGGACTCGCTGGACTATCCGGGCTTGCCGGGCCGCGGCGGATCGCGGGCCCGCGCCGAGACGCCGGCGACGCGATCGTTCGCCTTCACCGATCGCTTTGACGCCCAGGGCCTAATTCCGCTGGGTAAGAGCAACATGCCGGAGTTTGGCCTGCTGCCAATCACCGAGCCGCTGCTGGGCCCCGTGACCCGCAATCCCTGGGGCGAGGGCGCGACACCCGGTGGCTCCAGCGGCGGCGCGGGCGCGGCGCTGGCGGCGGGGCTCGTGCCGATGGCCCATGGCAGCGACGGCGCCGGCTCGATCCGCATCCCGGCCTCGTGCTGCGGCGTGGTGGGCCTCAAGCCGGGGCGCGACGCCACCGTGCGGGTGCGGGCTCGCAGCGTCATCGAGGACCTGATCGTCGGCGACAGCCTGATGAGCCGCAGCGTTCGTGACGTGGCCTGGGCCTTCGCGGCCGCTCACCCCGACTCCGGACGCGAGACGATCGTCGCCCCGTCGTCCCGCCGCCTCCGGATCGGCCTGTGTATGGACGCGCTTGGCGAGGGCGCGCCCGATCCGATGGTCGTTCGCGCGGCCGAGGCCGCCGCCATGCTCTGCGAGAGCCTCGGCCACCAGATCGAGGTCGCGGCCCCGTCCCTGGACCGCGCCGCCGCCGCCCGGGCAATGCGGGCCCTGTGGATCCACGATGCGGCCGACGCCGTGGACTCCGTCAGATCCGAGGGGCGCGGCCATCTGCTCGAACCATGGACCCTGGCCCTGGGCGAACAGGCGGTCGCCATGCCCGCTGCCGTGCTGGAGGCGGCGATGGGACAGATCGCCGAAACCCCGCGGCAGTTGTCGGCCTGGTACGACAGTTATGACGTCATGCTGACACCGACCCTGGCTGCGCCGCCGCCGCCGATTGGCTTCATGCATCCCACGCTCGCGCCCGACCTGCTGATGGCGCGGATGTTCGACTGGCTTGGCTATACCTGCCTGCAGAACCTGTCGGGCACGCCGGCCATCTCGCTGCCTTTGGCCTGGTCGGACGACGGCCTGCCGATCGGCGTGATGTTCGCCGCCGATCGCGGACAGGAGGACATGCTGCTTGCCTTGGCCTTGGAGCTTGAGGTCGCGCAACCCTGGGTTCATCTGTGGCCCCAACTGACTGCCAAGGCTGGTTGATGGATCAGACTCCCGCCAAATATGCAGCCCGCTCGGACGCTGACGTCCTGCGTCTGGTCACGGAGAATCCGCTGGCCTGGGTGGTGAGCGCCGACGGCCCCTTCGCCACGCCCTTGCCCCTGCGCCCCCTGAGGGACGCGGACGGCGCGCTGACCGGCCTGATTGGCCACTTCGCCCGATCCAACCGTCAGTGGGAGCGCCTGCGCGACAATCCGCGCGCTCTGGTCCTGTTCATGGGGCCGCACGGCTATGTCTCGCCATCGTGGATGCACGATCGCGTCCAGGCCCCGACCTGGAACTACGCCAGCGCCATCTTCTCCGTGGAATTGACGTTCATCGACGATGAGGCAGAACTTCGCGCCCTTCTGGCCGATCTGATCGACGCCATGGAGGCCGGCCGCGACAATGCCTGGAGCTTGCCCGAGGTGGACGCGCGCTATGCCGGCCTGTCGCGGGGGATCGTCGGCTTTAACGCCCGTATCGTGGGCAGCAAGGTCATGTTCAAGCTGGGCCAAGACGAACGCGACGACGTCTATGTCGACATTCTGGACGGGCTGAAGGCCGAGGGCCGTAAGGATCTCGCGGCCTGGATGACCGCGTTTAATCCGGGCCGGGCCTAGAGCATTTTCCGACGAAGTGGACGCCGGTTCGTCGTCAGAAAATGCGTTAAAACAAAAGACTAGAGCATTTCACCGATCCAATTGAATCGGAAAATGCTCTAGCCTCCGAAGTACTGGCTGGGCGCGACCCCGAACGCCCGCTGGAACATGGCGGTGAAGGCGCTTGGGCTGTTGTAGCCGACATCGAAGGCGACGCTGGTGACCGAATGTCCCAGAGACAGCAGAGACAGGGCCTCGGCCAGGCGCACCTGTTGACGCCAAAGGCTGAAGGTCACGCCCGTTTCTCGACGGAAGGCGCGGGTGAAGGTGCGCCGCCCCATGCCCGCCACGTCCGCCCACTGATCCAGATCATCCTCCTGGGACGGGTCCTGCATGATCGCGCGGCAGACGCGAACCAGGCGGGGCTCCTGCGGCATGGGGATATGGAGGGCGGTGGGGTCTCCCGTCGCCGAGCGGGCGATCTCATCCAGAATTAGGGCCATGAGGCGGTCGTCACGGCCGCCCAGCTCGTACTCCATCGGCAGTAGCGAGGCTTCGATGATCAGTTCACGCAGAAGGTTGGAGACCTTCAGCACCCGACAGCATTGGGGCAAGCGGTCGTCAGCGCCAGGCTCGACATAGAGCGTGCGCAGCGACACGGCCCCGCGACACAGTGCTTCGTGCCGAACACCGCTCGGAATCCACACCCCGCGCTGCGGCGGGATCGTGAAGCTGGCGGTCTCGGTCATCACCGACATCACCCCGGCGCTGGCATAGACCAGTTGCGCCCGTTGATGAGCGTGAGGGGGGTCGATGAAGGACGCAGGATACTCGTCGGAAAGCACCGCGAGGGGCCTTGAGACGTTCTGGTAGTCCTCGCCTTTTGTGCTCCGTTCCATGTGGCCCAATCTAGACGATTGAAGATCCGTGATCGACAGCGTGCCACGCCTCTCCGGCTAGTCTAGCGTTTAATGCGGAAGGGTCGGACATGTTGACCAAAGCTTAGGCGCCGCCTTCCTTCTCGCGGTTCGTGAACCGCCACCTAGAATTCCTGGAGCGGAATGACCGACACCTTGACGACGCGGGCGGGCGATGATCTGGACCCGGCCATCGCGCGCTTCATTCGCGAGACCGGCGAGGCCTACCGTCAACACGCCGATCTCGCCAGCGTATCAAACGCCGACATGAGGCTGATCTGCGAGACCGTGCGCGCACCCTGGCGCCAGGGCGGCCCCCGCATGGCGTCGACATCCGAGCGCGAGGTCGACACGCGCCACGGCCCGGTGCGCGTTCGCATTCACGATCCGTCACCGGAAGGACCCAAGCCGGCGCTGATCTATCTGCACGGCGGCGGCTGGACAGTCTTCAGCCTCGACACTCACGACCGGGTCATGCGTGAATATGCGGCCCGGGCCGGCGTGGTGGTGATCGGCGTCGACTACGCGCTTTCTCCCGAGGCGAGATTTCCCGTCGCCTTGGAGCAGACGGTCGATGTGGCGCTATGGCTGCGCGAAGCCGGCGCCGCGATCGGCGTCGATCCGCACCGGATCGCCATCGGCGGCGACTCCGCGGGAGGCAATCTCTCGTTTTGCGCCAGCCTGATGCTGCGGGCGCTTGGCCGCGACGACGTGATCAAGGCCATGGTGCTGAACTATCCCGTGCTCGACACCGACTCTACGACCGAATACCGCCAACGCTTCGGAGGACCGGCCTACATGCTGACCGCCGACGAGATGGTGGTGTTCTGGGCCAACTACCTGGCCTCGCCGGCTGAACGTGACAATCCTCTGGCCAACCCGGCCAAAGCCTGCCTGGAAGGCCTGCCGCCAGCGTTTCTGACCATCCCGGAATGTGATCTGCTGTCCAGCCAGAGCCTCGCCATGGCGGAGCGACTGAAGGCTGCGGGCGTGCCGACCAGAGCCGTGGTCTATCTTGGCGCCAGCCACAGCTTTCTGGAGGCTGTCTCGATCGCCGCGGTGGCGGGACAGGCCTTCGATGACGCCGCAGCGTGGCTGAGCGAGACCTTGTCGCGATGACCAGCGTGGTGCTCATCGGTCTTGGTCCAATGGGCGCGGCTTTAATCACGGGCTGGATCACTGCCGGGGTGACGCCATTATACTTCATCGACCGCAAGGCTGCGTCCTGGCCCGGAGCGGTCAAGCTGGCGTCCATTGCCGATGTCGCCAACTTGCCCCGTCCTTTGATTGTCATCCTGGCGGTGAAGCCTGGGGCGGGCCCGGAGGTTTTGGCCGAGTTGGCGCCTTGGCTAGACCCCCGGGACCTCGTGATCTCGGTGATGGCGGGCGTGAGCCTCCAGACCCTGCGGCGGGGTGCCGGGGGCAATGTCGATGTGGTGCGGGCAATGCCCAATATCGCATTCTCCCTGGGACGTTCGGCGACCGCCGCTATCGCCGGGTCCGCCCTTTCGCCAGATAACCGCGTCACATGCGAACGGCTGCTCTTGGCCGGCGGCGGTTTAACATGGCTGTCGACAGAGCAGGCGCTGACGGCGGCCACGGCGATCTCGGGCAGCGGTCTGGCCTATGTCTTCCTGTTTGCGGAGCATCTGGCCCGGGCCGGCGCAAAGCTTGGGCTTTCCCGGTCGTCGGCCATGGCTCTAGCCAAGGATGTCTTGGCTGGCGCCGGCGCGATGGCGGCGCAGGGCGAGTCTCTGGCGGCAATGCGCAACCGCATTACCAGCCCGGGGGGTACGACCGCCGCCGCCCTGGCCGTGTTTGACCGTGACGACATTCTACAGCGGCTGGTGGTTGACGCCGCCCAGGCCGCCGCACGCCGCTCGGCTGAACTTTCGGCTGACACTGTCCTTGCAACAAAGCGAACATCGCCATGTCTTTGACCCTGCGCATCCTTATGGCCTTAGTGCTGGGCCTGGCGATTGGCGCCGGCTTGGCGGCCTTCAAGCCCCAGTGGTTGGGCCCGTCCACTGAGGTCGCCAAGGTGGTCGGTGGGCTGTGGCTGGACGCGCTGCGGATGACGATCGTTCCGCTGATCTTCAGCCTGCTGGTCACCGGCGTCGCCTCGGCAGCGGGGACGCTCGCCGCTGGCGGCGTGGCCGCCCGAACCCTAGGTCTTTTCGCGGTCCTGCTGTTGGCTGCGGCGCTGCTCAGCGCCCTGGTCGTGCCGGCGATCCTGCAGGTTTTCCCGATCCCGATGGAGGCCGCCACCGCTCTGCGCGCGGGGCTTGGCGAGCATCCCGCCGTCCCAGGTTTACCGCCGATCGGCGACTGGCTGCGTAGCTTCGTGCCGGTCAACCCGGTCGGGGCGGCCGCCAATGGCGCTATCGTGCCGCTGGTCGTGTTTGCCCTGGTGTTCGGTCTGGCGGTCACGCGGATCGAGGCCAAGTCCCGCAATAGCCTGTTGGCGGTGCTCGACGCCGTGGTCGCCGCGATGCTGGTCATCGTGCGCTGGGTGCTCTGGGCGGCGCCGGCCGGCGTCCTTGCGTTGTCGCTGCAGGTCGGCGCCACCGCCGGCGTCGGCGCGGCCGGGGCCCTGGCACACTATGTTCTGGTTATCTCGGCGGTCTGCATCATGGTCACCTTGGCGCTCTATCCGCTCGTCACCTTGACCACGAGGATTCCGCTGGTTCAGTTCGCTCGCGCCGCCGCGCCGGCTCAACTCGTGGCGTTTAGCACCCAGTCGTCGATCGCCTCCCTCCCGGCCATGGTCGACGCCACCCAGAAAGCTCTGGGAGTCCCCGAGCACGTTAGCAACCTGGTGCTGCCGCTGGCCGTGTCTCTGTTTCGGATCACCAGCGCCACGGCCAATATGGCTGTGGCGGTCTATGTCGCCGCGTTGTTTGGCGTACCCTTGACCCCGCTAACTCTTGGAACCGGCGTGATCGTCGCCGCCATTGTGAGTCTGGCGGCCGTGGGCCTGCCCAGCCAGGTGTCGTTCTTCACGGCGATCGGCCCAGTGTGTCTGGCCATGGGGGCGCCAATTACGGTCCTGCCGCTGCTGCTGGCCATCGAAAGCATACCCGACATCTTCCGCACGGTTGGCAACGTCACCGCTGATATCGCTGTGACTGCCATGATCGATCGGAACGCGCCGCGGCAAGACCCAGGAAGCGAAGCCGATCACCCGCGTGAACGCCCCCCGGCCGCCAGATGAACGAGCTTGGCCCCAATGCCCGACTAGAGAAGCGGGCTATATTCTCCGAGCGTCGTACCGGCTTCCATTTGGAGATCGAATTGGTTTTGACCTGCTCCTGAAAAACTGGACTGGTTTGAGCTAGAATTTCTCGTTTTGCGGCATGGGCCACGGAGCGAGGAGCGGCCATGAGCCGAAGGCCGGCGAAGCCAACAGGTCGAAGTTCAGTGAGGCGCAGGTGGCGTTCATCCTGCGCCAAGTCGAAGAGGGCGCCACGGTTGGCGAGGTTTGCCGCAAGGCGGGGATTTCCGAGGCGGACAGTCTGGCAGCTTGAACCGTCCCAAACGCTCATGGGAGACAGTCACTGGATGGCAATTTTATCGGCGAGTTCGCGCGCTACGTCGCGCTGCCACGTCGCCTTAGGCCTCCAAAGCCTTGGGAGGCATCTGGGCATGGGCCGTAACCGGATCGAGCGCGTCGGCTTGCGCCAGCGCCCAACTGGCCCATGCCATTAGGGGCTGGGTTGCGTCTGATCGGGCGAGAACCGCGGCCACGAAGCCCCGGACGTCTTGGGCGGCGCGCCACTCGGCGGCTTGGATGAGCAGATCTTGGCGCCCGGGCCGTGGGAAGGTGATCGGGGGATCGGGTTGTTTCCTGGTCTCGACCCGTCGCCTTTCCATCGTTTGAGTCAGTTGCTCCCTGTACTGGAGTTGTCGGGCATGAGCGCGCGCCGCCTCCGCCCGAAGCTCCGCTTCGCCCGCCACCAAAATTTCCAGAGCCACGGCGGACAGGCGCTCCTCGAGCGGATCGTCGGCGACATCCTCCCACAAGGCCTGGTAGCCGTCCGCTCGGCCCGTTGCCGGCCCGATCATCAGCCTCAGGGTGTCGGCGGGGCCTTGCCTCACTTGCCATCTGCCTTGCCTGTCGGGCTCCGCCGACGGGTAGTCCAGGCGCAGTGGGACCCTGGTATCGCCGACGAGGACGGAGACGTCCCGGCCAGCCTTACCGCGAACCTCGATGCGGGTCCGCGCCTTGGTCAGACCCAGGCCCAGGCTGTTGAGAATTTTCAAGCGCCGTTTCTCGAACCCGCTTTCAAAGAGCGGCTTGTTCCAGGGCGATGCCGACTTCTCTGAGCGCTGGCGTGCGGCGCGCTTCAGGTCCTCCTGGAGGATTTGGCGCAACCCGGCCCATGGGCCGGAAAGGTCGCGCACGTATTTGACCGCGCCCAATCGCACCTTCGATCGGGCGCGTACGCTCTTCAGGGACTCTTCGAAGTGTGGCGGTTTCGGTAGGGGCTGAGCCAGTTGCGCTTCCGGCGTAGCCCGCGAGGCTTGATAGTCTGGCTCGCCGATCCGCAGCATCTCGTTTGCGCCAGGCGTGCGGCAGGGCAGGGGAATGGGTCTGGTCGGCCGCCCGGCCGCGAGTTTGGTCCAGTAGCCAAGATATGGAATCGGCACGTCTCCGCTCATGCAGGCTTTCTTGACCGCGACCTCGGGCACGCCAAGCCGCTGCGCAGCGGCCTTGATCGGTTCAGACCAGACCAAGTCGTAGAGTGCTTGCCGACTCAGAGCTTCGCCCATTTTGCTCCTCGCGCTGCTCTGGGAGGGAGGCGACCAAGGCTGCGGCCCATGTGTCGCGCCGAGAGGCGAAATGCCGATGGCGTTCGCGATAGATCGTGAATGATGCTGAAGGTCATCAAAATATATCGAGAGCAGGTTTAAGGTATTTGCAGCGACTTGGCGCGAATTCGATCCATGCGCGCCGCTATATGTCAAGCATCCGAATTTCCGAGTGAATTCAAAACGCTATGATTTGGCGGCATTTACGTCACCGTATCTCCGAGCGGGGCAATCTCCTTCCGCCTCGACTATCGGATCAACGGCCGTCGCGAGAGCCTGACACTGGGCCGCTATGGGGCCGATGGCATCACGCTGGTACGAGCCCGCGAACTGGCAATGGCGGCGCGCAAGGACGTCCGCGAAGGTCGCTCGCCGATGATCGAACGCCGGCGCACTAAGGCCAAGCAGAAGGACTGCGGCACGTTTGGCGAGTGGGCCAACCGCTGGCTCGACAAGGCGGTCATGGCCGAGAGCACCCGCGCCATGCGTCGCGGCATCTATCTGCGCGACGTCGCGCGGGCGTTCCAAAACAGGCAGTTGCATGAGATCGAGCCGCAGGACATTCGCATCCTCTGCGAAGGGATCGTCGCTCGCGGCGCTCCGGCGACAGCCATTCATGTGCGCGACCAGGTCAAGCAGGTCTTCGTCTACGCCCGGCTCTACGGCGTGAAGATCGAAAACCCCGCCACTGATGTCAGCCCGGCCTCGATCGCGACCTTCACCCCGCGCGAACGCGCGCTGACCCCGAAGGAAATCCGCATTTTCTATTCCTTGCTGGAGCTGGTCGCGACGCTCCCGACGGTTCGCCTAGGAATGAAGCTGATCCTCCTGACGCTGGTTCGGAAAGGCGAGCTAGTGTTCGCAACCTGGGACGAGGTCGACTTCATCAACGCGATCTGGACGATTCCCGCCTCGCGGATGAAATGCGGTCGCCCCCACAACGTCTACCTGTCGAGGCAAGCGCTCGACATCATGGTCGCGCTGCGGACCTGCGCCGGCAATTCACCCTATTTGCTGCCGTCGCGCTACGAGCCGGATCAGCCCATGTCTCGCGCGACTTTCAATCGAGTCACCACGGCGATCTTCGAGCGCGCGCAACAGAACCTGCAGCCGCTGCAGGCTTTCACGATCCACGATCTGCGTCGCACGGGCTCGACGCTGCTCAACGAAGTGGGATTCGACGCCGATTGGATCGAAAAGTGCCTGGCCCACGTCGATCGGCGGACGTCTCGTCGCGTCTACAATGTCGCTGAGTACGCCCACGCCCGAACCCACATGCTTCAGGAATGGGCCGACATGATCGATGCCTGGGTGGCGGGCAAGAAGCACACACCGGTGCTGCAGCCCTCGCTCACCCACGGCGTGGTTCTGGATCCGGCGGCTTAGGCTGGGGTGGGCAGGGCGAAGATATGGCGTGTGGTCATAATGATAGCTTGGTGATACACAAAGCCGCATTAATGGAGCGCGAAGGTGCCATTATGGCGACGCCACACTATCCATCGACGGCGGTCCGTCGTAGCCTGCGCAAGCTGGGCGGCGACATCAAGGATGCACGCCGCCGCCGAGGACTCCCGGCTGAGGTGGTCGCTGAGCGCGCCTTCACCTCGCGGTCCACCCTGCGCCGCATAGAGGCAGGCGACAACGCCGTGGGCATCGGCATCTACGCCGCCGTGCTTCAAGCCTTGGGCCTGCTGGACCGTCTTGGGGAACTGGCGGCTCCGGGGCAGGACGAGGTTGGTCTGTCGATGGCGTCCGCCGCCCTGCCAAAGCGCGTGCGGCTCAAGCGGATACCGAGTGGCGACCATGGCTGACGTCGAGGTCCATATCGACTTCGCGGCCGGGATGCGCCGGGTCGGTACGCTTCATCGTCAGGCTCGGCGCGGCGGCGAAGCCGTCGTCTTCGAGTACCATCCCGACTGGTTGACGGATGCGGCCCGCTTTTCCCTGGAGCCTGCCCTGACATTGGGCCAAGGCGCCTTCGCGCCGGCGGCTGGCCTGACGATGTTCGGCTCGATCGGCGACTCCGCGCCTGACACCTGGGGGCGGCGGCTGATGCAGCGGGCGGAGCGGCGTCAGGCCGAGCGTGATGGGCGTCCCGTGCGCGCACTTTCCGACGCTGACTACCTGCTGGGCGTCGCCGATGTTTCCCGCCTTGGCGCATTGCGTTTCCGCCGGCCTGGCGAAGAGGCCTTCCAGGCGCCGACCGAGGCGGGCGTGCCGGGGCTTGTCGAGCTAGGCCGGTTGATGGGCGTCACCGAGCGCATCTTGCGCGATGAGGAAACGGACGAGGATCTGGCGATGATCTTCGCGCCGGGTTCCTCTCTCGGCGGGGCTCGGCCGAAGGCGTCGGTGATCGATCAGCACGGTCGGTTGTCGATCGCCAAATTCCCGAAGGAGACCGACGACTACAGAATCGAGCTTTGGGAAGAGGTGGCGCTAAGGCTAGCCAAGCAGGCCGGCGTTCGTACCCCTGATCATGAACTGGTGATGGTCGCCGGAAAGTCCGTTCTGCTGTCCCGGCGTTTCGACCGGCAAGGCGAGGCTCGCATTCCCTTCCTGTCGGCTCTGTCCATGATGGGTCTGAAGGATGGCGAACGGGGAAGCTATCCCGAACTCGTCGATGTCCTGGCCCAGCATGGCGCCCAGACCAAGCAGGACGCGGCTGAACTCTACCGCCGCATGGTCTTCAACGTCTTGATCTCCAACGTCGACGACCACCTCCGCAACCATGGATTCCTTTGGGCCGGCCAGGGGGGATGGGTGCTCTCTCCGGTCTATGATCTCAATCCGACCCCGACCGATATCAGGCCGCGCATCCTCACCACCAACATCGATCTGGACGAAGGTACTTGCGACCTGGATCTGGTGCAGTCGGTCGCCGAACTCTTTGGGTTGGGGTTAAAGCCGGCGCGCGAGATCATCGCTGAGGTCGGCCAAGCGACAGCCGCTTGGCGCGATGTCGCTGCGGCGGTCGGGGCGCGGCCAGCGGAAATCCGGCGCATGGAGAGCGCGTTTGAGCATCTCGACGCCCAGAGGGCGCGGGTTCTTTAGCCCTGGTAAGGCTTGGCGTCGGAGACGGTGTCGCTCATTCGACAGTCGTCCTTGTTGCTGAAGGCGCGTGGCGAAACCGCTCTTGGCGAGCGCCTGCTCGTCCTGTCAGACATGACAGCCGACTGGACCCCGCCAAGCGTCAGCGGAAAATCGGCCATAGTGCTCGGGATTGATCGGCCGCGTTCGCGCGCCGCGCCGGGGCGGACACGCGATCCTGGCTGACCCGGCGTCCTGAAACGACCAAGCGGCCGGCTCAATGGAAATGAAGCGGATCGCCATCGGGGCCGAAGGCGGCGTATCGGTCGACGCCGCCGACCCGCACGGCTTCGACCATTGTCTTGAGCGCCGCGTCGATCTCGGCCTTGGCCGGGGGGCTTCCGTCGCGCCCGGACAGGGCAGCGGCGAACACAACCTGCCAGGGCGGTCCGGCGTCCTTGGACTCGCGCGCCAAGCTGTCGAAGTCGGGCAGCTCGGCAGGGGCCTTGTCGACGCACATCAGCGCCGCCAAGGCGCCGCCCCGTCCGGCCAGGAAGTTTTCCCGCTGCGTCGGGGTCGGATGATCGGGCAGTTCGGCGCCAGCGAACACAAACAGCAGACGATGAGGCTGCACCTGGGCGGCGGCGGTCTTCAGCAGTTGCTGAAAGTGGGAGTCTTCGGTCATGGGCGCACCTTTAGGGTATTTGACAGACCAAGCCCTTGCGCAAGATCAAGGCCGCCTGGACACGACATCAGCCTGGACCTCTATCCTGCTCGACGCCACCGGCGACCAGGCGAAAGGGCACCCGTCACGGTAGGGGGCGGGATTGGCCAGCATCGCCCGGGGGCGATGACAGCCAGACTCCTGACTTGCCGCCACTCTTGGCGGTCAGACGCACGGCTTCGATGACCATGCCCTTCTCGGCCGCCTTGAGCATGTCATAGATTGTCAGGCAGGCCACCGAGACAGCGGTCAAGGCTTCCATTTCCACCCCGGTCGGGCCGGTGGTCTTGACCCGCGCCGTCACCGCCAATCCGCCCTCGCCGGGCTCGACGCAGACCTCAACCTTGGACAGGGCCAGGGGGTGGCACAGCGGGATCAGGTCGGACGTTTTCTTGGCGGCCATGACCCCGGCGATCTCGGCCACCGACCGCACCTCACCCTTGGCGCCGGTCCCCGACAGCGCCAGAGCCAGGGTCGCGGGCGCCATGCGCACGAAGCCCGCCGCCGCCGCTTCGCGGGTCGTCGACGCCTTGCCCGTGACGTCGACCATCCGGGCCCGTCCCTCGTCGTCGATATGGGTCAGGTGGGTCATTGGGCAAGATCCTCGGTGTGAAGGCGCGAGAGATTCCATCGCCCGACGTCGTCATGGTCCTGGGCGGTCGGCTCGATCCAACGGACGCCGTCTGGGCCATGCTGCTTCTTCCAGAACGGGGCCTGACTTTTCAGATAATCCATCAGGAAATCGCAGGCCTCGAAGGCCGCGCGACGGTGGCCCGCTGCCGTGGCCACGAAGACGATCGCCTCGCCGGGGGCGATGGGGCCCGTGCGATGGACGATTTTGTAGTCCAGCAACGCGAACCGCGTCTTGGCCCGCTCTGCGAAGTCGGCGATCACCGCGTCGGTGAAACCTGGATAGGCCTCCAGCTCCAGGATCTGGGCCGCGCCGCCTTCGGCCCGCGCCAGGCCCGTGAAGCTCGCTATCGCGCCGACCTCAGCGCGACCGCGGCAAAAGGCGTCGAGCAGCAAACCGGGCGCGAAGGGCTGTTGGGTCAGGGTGATCATCGGCCGTCGGTTCGCTGTGGCGACGTCACCGACGTCCAGACCGGCCGAAGAGGGAGGGGGAGGTGGGCTCATGCGGCGCGGACGATAGGCGCGCCATCGCGCCAAGCAAGGACAAACCGGGGGTGTGCGGCGATGGCGCACGGCTGGGGTGGCCAGGCTTGGCGCTCATCAAGCCGAGGAGCGACGACTTCACCGACGGCGTTTGAGGTCCATCAAGGCGTGAGCGGTCTGGGCGGCCTAGAAGGAGAGGGCCGCGGATCGCGCGGACCCGGGATCGGCTTAGTGGTTCGTCGAGCAACCCCCTTTCCGGAGCTGGATACGACGCGATCGGCGTCGGACGAGGCTTTTTTGGCCTTGGTGAGCGCCTTCCTCGAGGAGGCGCTCACGCCCGACCTTCGGCGGGCAGGCCGACAAACCCTGGGCGTCCATTCCGAAATCGAGGCATGCCGGATTTGGCATGCGCGATTGTTCGCGCGCGGCTGGATCGCCCCGGCTTGGTCGGCTGCCTGGGGCGGGACTGGCTGGAGCGCTCGCCAACGGTTCCTGTTCGACCAGCAATGCGCGTTGAACGATGCGCCGGTCCTGTTTGCCGGCGGCTTGCGTAGCCTTGGTCCCTTGCTAATTGAGCAGGGCAGCGATGCGCAACGCGCGCGCTATCTAGGACCGATCCTGTCAGGGCGAGATCTCTGGTGCCAGGGGTTTTCCGAGCCGGGGGCGGGGTCGGACCTGGCGGCGGTGTCCTGTCGCGCGGTTCGTCGCGGCGAGGCCTATCATGTCAGCGGGACCAAGATCTGGACCACCGGCGCCCATCTGGCCAACCGGATGTTTGGCATATTCCGCACCGCCGACGGCGATCGCCGCCAGAACGGACTGACTTTCCTGCTCATCGACATGGATAGCCCCGGCTTGACGGTGGCGCCGATCCTCGATCTGGCGGGGCAACACGAGTTCAACCAAGTGTTCTTCGACGAGGTGGTTGTTCCGGTCGACAACCGGGTCGGGGCCGAGCATGACGGCTGGACGATGGCCAAGCGCCTGATGCAATTGGCCCGCGCCAACAACACCCCCGCGGCCCTGGTTCGTCGCGCCTTCCGCCACGCCGCCGGGCAACTGGCCCGGGCAGGGCTGAGCGTCGATCCAGACCTGCGCCGGCGCCTAACGAGCTTGGCGATCGACGTGGACGCCTTCGAGCAGCTGGAACTTGCGATGCTTCCATCGGGTCGCCCCGGCCCTCACGATCAGATGGCCCCGTCCATGCTCAAGCTGGTCGGCAGCCAACTGCATCAGCAGGTGGCCGAGCTGGCGATGGAGATCGCCGGCGACGCGGCGTCGGCCACGCTCGACGCCCTGGGCGTGGCCGCCGACCTGGCCGGCGGCGAGGTGCTGGACGTCGGCGCGCGGGCCATGGCGCGGCGCCTGAGCTTGCGCGCCGCCACCATCTATTCCGGCTCCAGCGAGATGCAGTGCGACCTCATCGCACGTCACCTGCTCGCCGGGCCCTGACAATTGACCAGTCCTGGCTTGGCTTGGGTCAATTTCTCCGGCCCCGCGCCGCGCTAGCCTGATGTGAAATAGGGAAGCGGACATGGAAGCGTTGATCGCCGCGCTTGGCGCGGTCGTGGGACCCGACGCGATCCTGACGGGCAGCGCGATCCAGGAGCGCTACCAGAGCCCATGGACACGGCTGGGCGCGCCGCTGGCGGTGCTGCAGCCGGCCTCGACCCAGGCCGTTGCCGACATCCTGCGACTGGCTTCGGCGGCTGGCGTGTCCGTCGTACCCTGGGGCGGGCGCACCGGCCTGGTCGATGGCTGTCTGGCGGACGGCGCCCTGGCTCTATCCCTGGATAAGATGGCAGCGGTCGAAGCGATCGACAGCACAGCTGGGACGATCACCGTTCAGGCCGGATGCGTCCTGCAAACCGCCAGCGAGGCCGCGGCCGCTCAAGGCTTGCTGTTGCCGCTCGATCTGGGCGCGCGAGGCTCGGCCACGATCGGCGGGACCATCGCCACCAATGCCGGCGGCAACCGTGTCCTGCGCTATGGCATGATGCGCGACATGGTCCTGGGCCTTGAGGCGGTGCTCGCCGACGGGACGGTCATCGAAGCCATGAGCCCGTTGATCAAGAACAACGCCGGCTACGATCTCAAGCAGTTGTTTATTGGCTCCGAAGGCACGCTGGGGATTGTCACTCGCGCGGTGCTGCGACTGCGTCCGGCGCCGGTCAGCCAGGACACAGCCATCGTCGGCGTCGAACATTTTTCGGCGCTGCCGCGTCTGTTGCGGCGGCTGGAGCGCGATCTGGGCGGGGCCCTGTCGGCGTTCGAGGTGATGTGGGCGAGCTTTCATGACCTGGTGACGACGCCGCCAGCACGGGGCCGCCCGCCTCTGGCCGGGCGCTATCCGTTCTATGTTCTGATCGAGAGCCTGGGCGGCGATGTCGCGGGCGACGCGACCCGGTTCGAGGCGGCCCTGGCCGCGGCCCTCGCTGACGGCGAGGTGGCCGACGCCGCCATCGCCAGATCCACGAGCCAGCGCGAGGCGATGTGGGCCCTGCGCGATGACGTGGCTCAGACCGCTCGCGAGGGGCCGATTATCGCCTTCGACATCAGCCTGCCGATCTCGGCCATGGAAGCCTATGTCGCCGCGGTTCAGGTCGATCTGGCGGCGCGCTGGCCAAGCCTGGGCGCTCCGGCTGTTTTTGGCCACCTGGGCGACGGCAATCTGCACCTGATCGTCCGTTTGGCCGACACGACGCCCGCCGTCCGGCGGGCGGTTGAGGACGTGGTCTATGGCCCCTTGCAGGCGCTGTGTGGCTCGATCTCGGCCGAACATGGCGTGGGTCTGCAAAAGCGCGATTTTCTGCACCTGTCGCGCGGTCCAGCCGAGATCGCCTTGATGCGCCGGCTCAAGCTGGCCCTTGATCCGCGCGGCGTGCTCAATCCGGGCAAGGTCCTGCCGCCCGCGCCAACCCTCCTTGGAGAACAGCCATGAATGGCGCGGACGCCCTGATCACCACCCTGGCCGACAATGGCGTCACTGCCTGTTTCGCCAACCCCGGCACCAGCGAAATGCAGTTCGTCGCTGCGCTCGACCGGGAGCCGCGTATGCGACCGGTGCTCTGTCTGTTCGAGGGCGTCGCGACGGGGGCCGCCGACGGCTATGCCCGCATGACCGGCAAACCAGCCTGCACGCTGCTGCACTTGGGGCCGGGTTATGCCAATGGCGCGGCCAATCTTCACAATGCTCGTCGCGCGTTCAGCCCCGTGGTGAATGTCATCGGCGATCACGCCACCTACCACCGAGGTTTCGACGCCCCGCTCAGTTCCGATATCGCGGCCCTGAGCGCGCCCAACTCGGTCTGGGTCAAATCGGCCGAGACCGCCGACAGCGTTGGGACCCTTGCCGCCGAGGCTGTAGCCGCCAGCCAGGCTGCGCCCGGCGGCGTGGCGTGCCTGATCCTGCCGGCCGACAGCGCCTGGAATGACACTACGATTGTGGGCCCGGTTCTAGCGGCCACGCCA
The DNA here is from genome assembly GCA_943371355.1 of Alsobacter soli. Lineage (GTDB taxonomy): Bacteria > Pseudomonadota > Alphaproteobacteria > Caulobacterales > Caulobacteraceae > Caulobacter. The sequence goes on along the minus strand of CALRUN020000001.1, from coordinate 156,496 downwards.
AGGCTCGCGCCCGACCTGATCGAAGTCGAGGCCCTGGCAGCCCGACTGAAGGCGGCGCGCAAGCCCGTCCTGTTGCTCGGTGGCACGGCCTGCGCCGAGGACGGCCTGGCGGCCGCCGGTCGCATCGCGGCGGCTGGTGTGCGTGTGCTCACCGACACCTTCGTGGCGCGGATGGCGCGGGGCGCGGGCCGATTCGCGCCCGACCGGATGCACTATTTCGCCGAGATGGCGCTGGGGGATTTGGAGGGCGTGGACCTGATGGTCCTGGTCGAGACCACCCGGCCAGTGGCCTTCTTCGCCTATCCAGATCGCCCCAGCGTGCTTGTACCCGAAGGTTGTGAGCTCGTCGCTCTAGGCGGTCGGACGGCTGGCGGGGCCGCCGCCTTGCGGGCCTTGGCCGACGCCTTGGGCGCACCGGCCCAGGGGGCCGTCGAGTCCCGCGCAATGCCCTTGGCGCCCCAAGGCCCCCTCACGCCAGCGGCCATCGGTCAGACCGTCGCCCGTCACCTGCCCGCACACGCCATCGTCAGCGATGACGCGGTAACCTGCGGTCTGCCGATCTTTCTGGCCACCCAGACGGCGGCTCCCCATGACTGGTTGATGCTGACGGGCGGCGCTATCGGGCAAGGGATTCCTCTTGCGATCGGCGCGGGCGTCGCCTGTCCCGATCGCAAGGTCGTGGCCTTGAGCGGCGATGGCGCGGCCATGTTCACCGTCCAGGGGTTGTGGACCATCGCCCGCGAACAACTGGATGTCACCGTCGTAATCTTTGCCAACCACGCCTACCGCATCCTCGACATCGAAATGTATCGCACCAGTGGACGGCCGGCCGGCCCCACGGCGCGCGGTTTGCTAGACCTTGGCGCGCCGCGGATCGACTGGCTGAATCTGGCAAGGTCCCTGGGCCTGCCCGCTGCTCGGGCCGACACCGCCCAAACTTTCGACGAAGCCTTCGAGCAAGCGATGTCGCGTACGGGCCCGGCCTTTATCGAAGCCGCACTCTAGGCTCGACAGGCTTGACGATCAGCAAGCCTCGACTTGAGCAAAACGCCTGCTCGCGACACGCGTGGCGCCCTATCGCGCGCCGCAGGCCGCTTGGCATACCCGGGGTCCCGAGAGGTCGCTTCATGTCTACAAGATATCGCCGCACTGCGGCCCGGTCACGCCAGCCAACGCCGCCCATTGATCAGTCCGCAGCCAAGTTGCTAATGACCCTGCGCGGGCCGCTCGAACATCTCTTGACGACGGGACTACGGCGGGTGGCGCGTCGGCGGCCAGAGGTGTTTGACCGCCTTGGCGGCTTTCAGGGCGCCGTGTTCGTTCTGGCGCCCAACGATTGGCCGGTGGTCTTCGAGCTGTCGCCTCGCGCCGAGACCGGTGTCGTGCGGATCAGGCTTGCCACCGCGCCTGTCGCGGCGACCGCGCGCATTCGCGGCTCCCTGCCTGCTCTCCTGGGCCTGTTCGATGGCTCGATCGACGCCGACGCCGCTTTCTTTTCGCGTAGCATCCGCGTCGAGGGCAATATCGAAGCGGTGATGGCGCTGCACAACGCGCTGGAGGCGGCGGAACTGACCCTGGCCGATCTGTTGGGCCTTGCCGCGCCGGTCAGTGATCTGGCCAATATGGGCCTTGCCATCCTGCTTAGACGTCTGGCCGCCCGTTCCGTAGGGGCGACGACCTGATGGCGAGTATCGAGCTTGTTTGCCCGGCCGGATCGCCGGCGATGCTGCGCGCGGCCATCGAGGCCGGCGCCGATAGTGTTTATTGTGGCCTGCGTGACGAAACCAATGCCCGCAACTTTCCTGGCCTGAACTTCTCGCCCGCGGAATTGCAGGTCGCCGCCGACTGGGCCCACGAGCGGGGCGCCAAGGTGCTGGTGGCGATCAACACCTTCGCCAGGGTGGGGGCGGTCGGGACCTGGCGCGCTTCGGTCGATGCGGCGGCTCGGGCGGGCGCCGACGCCATTATCGTCGCCGACCTGGGGGTCTTGGCCTATGCGCGCGACGCCCACCCGCAAATGAGGTTGCATCTTTCGGTGCAGGCGGCGGCCGGTTCGGCTGACGCCATCGACTACTACGCCAAGACCTATGGCGTGCGGCGTGTGGTGTTGCCGCGGGTGCTCTCGGCCCCCGAGATCGCCGCGCTCAATCGCTCGATCAGTGTCGAGACCGAGGCCTTCGTGTTCGGCGGCCTTTGTGTGATGGCCGAAGGCCGTTGCGCCATGTCGTCCTACGCCACCGGTCGCTCACCCAATCTCTCGGGCGTCTGCTCGCCGCCCGAAGCGGTGTCGTTCGAGGACCAGCAGGGTCAGCTCACCTCGCGCCTGGCGGGTTTCACCCTCGACCGCTTCGCAGCGGGCGAGACCGCCGGCTATCCGACCCTGTGCAAGGGCCGCTTCACGGCTGGCGGCGAGGCGTCCTATCTGTTCGAGGAGCCCGTCAGCCTCAACGCCATGAGCCTTCTGGCCGATCTGGCCAAGGCCGGCGTCACCGCCGTGAAGGTCGAAGGCCGCCAGCGTGGCAAGGCCTATGTCGCGCGGGTGGCGGCGGCCTTTCGCGGCGCGCTGGATGCGCTCGATCGCGGTGAAACGACCGCCTCCTATGAAGCGCTGCTGTCGAACCTTGCTGAAGGCGGCCGCGAGACCGCCGGGGCCTACCGAAAGTCCTGGCGATGAAAGCACAGCGCATGGAACTGGCCCTGGGACCGTTGCTGTTCAACTGGTCGCCGTCCCGCGCCGCGGCCTTCTATGACCAGGTCGCCGCCGATCCCGCGATCGATCGCGTCTATCTGGGCGAGGTGGTGTGCGGCAAACGCGGGCCCCTCCTGGCCGACACCTTGGGCCGAGCCGCGGAGGTTTTGCAGGCGGCCGGCAAGACCGTTGTCTGGTCGACCCTGGCGCTACCCGCCTTGCCGCGCGACCGCCAAGCGACGGCGGCCCTGGCCAGCGATCCGGCCCTGATCGAGGTCAATGACATCAGCGCCCTGGCCCGACGTCCGGCCGGCGCGCCCTTCGTCGCGGGACCCTTGCTCAACATCTACAACGAGGCCGCGGCGGCCGAACTGACCGCGCGCGGCTGCGTGCGGTTGTGCGCCAATATCGAACTGTCGCTATCGGCCTTGGCCGGGTTGTCGATGCGCTGCCCAGGTCTCGAGATCGAAATCTTCGCCTATGGCCGGTTGCCGCTGGCTCTGTCGGGACGCTGCTATCACGCGCGAAGACATGGTCTGCACAAGGACAATTGCCAGTTTGTCTGTGATCGCGACCCCGACGGCCTGGCGGTCGAAACGCTTGACCACGCCGGCTTCCTGGCGGTCAACGGCGTCCAGACCCTGTCCCATGACGTCCAGATCGTTGACAGTCCCTTGGCGCACCTGAGCGCGGCGGGCGTCACCGCTCTGCGCCTTTCGCCCCATTCGGGCGACATGGCCAAGGTGATCGCCAGCTTCCGCGCCTATGCCGACGGGAATCTTGCCCCGGCCGATCTGGGGCCGGCGATCCTCGCGGCCGATCCGCCAGGGCCTCTGGTCAACGGCTATCTCCAGGGCTTGGCAGGCGCACGATGGATGACTTGGTCATGACCGCCAACCCTTGCCGTCAATCGGTCGACGTGGTCGTCCTGGGGGGCGGGATGGCGGGCGCGGCCCTGGCCGCCCACCTGTCGGCCGGCGTGCGGGTGGCGCTGGTCGAGCGCGAGCCGGTGCTGGGCTATCACACCACCGGCCGCTCTGCGGCGATGTATATCCCCTCCTACGGCGGCGAGGCGATCGCCGGGCTGACGGCGGCCAGCCGGCGCTTCTTCGCCCAACCGCCTCAGGGCTTTGGTCCGCCGCTTCTGGCGGCGCGGCCGGTCATGCACCTGGCCGGTCCCGATCAGGTCCGTGGGCTCGAGCGTCTCGCCGCGCGCCACGCCGCCAATCGTCACGGGGTCAGGCTTGATTGGATCGACGGCCAAGCGGCCCAGGCGCGGGCGCCGATCCTCCGGTCCGAGGCGGCCGCCGCGGCGCTGATCGAGGCCGGGACCGGTGATCTTGACGTGACGCGATTGCACGCCGGCTTCCTACGCCAGGTTCGCGAGGCCGGCGGCCAACTGGTGGCCGGCGCCGGCCGCGGCGCTGTGGAACGTGACGGATCGGGGTGGCGCGTGCGGGGTAAGGGCGTGGAGGTCTGCGCGCCCGTCCTGGTCAACGCCACCGGGGCCTGGGCCGATGAGACCGCCGTCGCCGCAGGGCTCGCGCCGCTTGGGCTGGCGCCGCTGCGCCGAACGGTGCTGCTCGCCAAGGCCCCAGGCCACAACAACTTCGCCGACTGGCCGGTGGTCAAGGACATCGACGAGCGCTTCTATTTTCGGCCCTGTGGCGGTCGCCTGTTGATCACCCCGGCCAACGAGACGCCGAGCGCGCCCTGCGACGCGGTCGCCGAGGAAATGGATGTCGCCTTGGGCATGGCCCGGTTCGAGGCCGTCGCCGATCATCCGGTGCGCCATCTGGTCGGCCGATGGGCCGGCCTGCGGACCTTCGCGCCCGACCGCGCGCCGGTCGTGGGCTGGTCGACACAGCACCCTGGGTTCTTCTGGCTGACGGGCCTGGGGGGCTTTGGCATCCAGACCGCTCCGGCCATGGGTCGCCTGGCCGCGGCGCTGCTTGAGGAACGTCCGATCCCAGACGATCTGATCGACCAGGGTGTCGAGGCGCGAGCCTATGCGCCCAGGCGGTTCGAAACGGACTGAGGCGCCAGCGGATCGCCTCGGCGTGGCGTGGCCCCACAGGCGTTGACATGAGCGTCCAATACCGTCGCCATTGACTGCCCAGCAACCGTCCGATGGCGCGCCCGCGTTCTGGGCGACGTGGCTTCGCGCCAGGGCGGCGGTCACCGGCGGCGCCAAGTGTGCGAGCTCGGGGGTGAGGCGCTTGGCCAGCCGCCGTGGCGGGCGCAAACCGCCCAACTCGATCCGTTACGCCGGTCGATCGATTTTGGCCTGTAGGGTCCAGCCTGGGCGCCAGACAGTTCGAATCCGCCGCCAATGCCCCAGAGCGTCTCGACGGCGCGCCGGCGCCGCTGAACTGAAACCGACAACCTCAAGGTTGACCACGATCAAGGCGTCGTTGGGCTGGCGTCATTCGCCGCGAACGCTTTGCCGAGTAGCTATAGATGGTCAACCGTGATCGCGGTCCTGCCGCTGGGTTGAAGGAACCGTCATGGACCCTAAAGCTCAGCCCGTTTGTGATTCAGCCCCGTCCGGCGGCGCTCTGGCGCCCTCGTCGGTCGTCTTGCGACCGCTCCGGTCCGACGACAGCGCTCAAGTTCTTGAGTGGCGAAATAGCCAAACCGTGGCGCCCTATATGTACTCAGACAGGCCCATCTTACCCGATCAACACAGACGATGGCTGGGCGAGGTTCTGGTCGATCCGGCGCGCCGCTATTGGATCATCGAGGCTGATGACGTGGCGGTCGGGCTGGCCAATGTTGTCGGCCTGCAAGATAGCGCCGGCCGTTGTGAGTGGGCCTATTATCTTGGCGACCCGAGCGTGCGGGGCAGGGGGATTGGGGCCTGCGTGGAGTACCTTGTCTTAAGGCACGTCTTCGAAACGCTGGGTCTCAACAAGCTGTGGTGCGAGGTCTTCTTCGAGAACGAAGCGGTTTGGCGGCTGCACGAGAGCTTTGGCTTTCGCCGCGAGGCCGAGCTGAGAGCGCATGTGCTCAAGGATGGGCACCTGCGAGATGTCATGGGCCTGGGGCTGCTAAGGTCGGAGTGGCCTTTGGCCAAGGCCAAGGCGGAGGACCGTCTGCGATCCAGACGTATCGATTGCGATCAACTGCGTGTCCTCGATCGCGAGGATTGGGTTGAGGCTCGGGCAGGACAAGCACTTTGACCCCGAGCCGCCAGCGAACACCCCCCGTCCTTGAGGAGGTTTCCTACGTTCAAATTCCCCCCACGGGCGAAGCCAATCGCGCGTTGGACGGGGACGCCGCCTCCAAACAGGCCATCGGTCGCCTGGAGACGCGGGCGCATCAGGTGGCCAATCCCGTCACGCGTCGCCGTCTTGACGGCGCGATCTCGGCTCTGCGCGCGCGCCATTTCAAGCGGGCCGAGACTCTGGCGCTCGCCGCCCTGGCCCGCAACGCCAAGCTGGGTCTCGCATGGCACGTGTTGGGCGTGGCGAGGGAAAAGCTCGGGGACCTCACCAGCTCGCTTCAGTGTTACGAAGCCGCGATCAAACTGGTCGAGGATGAAGCCTCGGTGGCCGGCGATCTTGGACGCCTGGCGTACCGGCTGGACATGATCGACACCGCCGCCAAGCTCTTTGAGCATGCGTTGGCGCATCAACCTGGACACCCTGAAATTCTCAACAACTTGGCCTGCGCCCTGCGTGATCTCAATCGCTGCGACGAGGCCATCTATCTCTTGCGACCGGCGCTTTCGATGGAGCCCAATCAGCCCCTGTTGTGGAACACCCTGGGCACCGTGCTGTGCAGCCAGGGCCAGGCGCACCAGGCGTTGACCTTCTTTGACGAGGCGCTGCGGCTGACGCCGAACTTCGCGCGAGCACGCTACAATCGCGCCTATGCTCGCTTGGATCTGGGCGACAGCCTTGGCGCCTTGGCCGATTGCGACGCGGCCCTGGCGGCCGCAGACAGCGACGCCGACCGTGCGGCCATGACGTTCGCGGTCTCGACCATTCACCTCTCGACGGGCGCGCTGGGGTCGGCTTGGCCCATCTATGAGTCCCGCCTCGACGCCGCGCTCGACGCCGCGCCGCGCTTTACGATCGATCTTCCGCGATGGATGCCCAACACATCGTTGGACGGAAAGCGACTGCTGATCTGCGCCGAGCAGGGGCTGGGCGACGAGGTGATGTTCGCCAATGTCCTGCCCGACGTGTCCCGTGCCGTGGGACCGCAGGGGCGCCTGACAATCGCCGTGGAACGTCGATTGATATCGCTTTTTCAGCGGTCCTTTCCCGCCGCCGACATCGTCGCGCATCGAACGGTTGCGTTGGGCGGGCGCGTGCTGCGGGGATTGGCCGACGATGCGCGGCATCAAGCTCAATGCTGGACGCCGATGGCTTCGCTCATGGCGGATTTTCGTCCCACGGCTGAAGCCTTCAACGGTTCCGAGGCCTATCTCCGAGCGGACCCCGCGCGGGTGGCCCATTGGCGGGCGTGGCTTGCGACCCTTCCGCAACATCGCAAGATCGGCTTGTTGTGGAAAAGCCTCAAGCTTGATGGAGAGCGCAGCCGTCAGTTCTCCCCCTTCGAGGGGTGGCGACCTGTGTTGGAGACCCCGAAGGTCGCCTTCATCAACCTGCAATATGGTGATTGCGACGAAGAGCTCACGCAGGCGCGCGAGCGCTTCGGCGTCAAGATCTGGACCCCGCCAGACATCGATCTGAAACGCGACCTGGACGACGTCGCCGCCCTGTGTTGCGCGGTCGATCTTGTGATCGGCTTCTCGAACGCCACGCTCAACTTGGCCGGCGCCTGTGGCGCGCCGACTTGGGTGATCACGGGCTCTGGCGCATGGACGCGCCTTGGAACGGCGCATTACCCCTGGTACCCGCAGGCCCGCGCCTTTGTGACCCCCAGCTTCGCCGACTGGTCGCCGGTCATGTCCCAGATCAGCAGCGCCTTAAAGGGCGGGCCGGCGACGTGATCTGCGGCATACTCCAGGCGCGTATGAGCTCGACCCGTCTACCCGGAAAGGTGATGGCGGATCTGGTCGGGGCGCCGATGATCCTGCGACAGATCGAGCGACTTGCAGACGCGGGCCTTGATCAGCTCATTGTCGCCACGTCCGAGGATCCGTCCGACGATAGCCTCGCGCAAACCTTGCGGCAGGCCGGTCAGGCGGTTTATCGCGGCCCGTTGGGCGACGTTCTGGGACGGTTTGCCGGAGCGATCCGCCATCTGGATCCGCAGGACCTTGTCGTTCGATTGACAGCAGACTGTCCGCTCACCGATCCGATCCTGATCCGGCGTCTGGTCGACGCCCATCACCTCAGCCACCGCGACTACTCATCGACGACCTGGCCTCGCCGCACCTTTCCCAAAGGCCTCGACGCCGAGGTTCTGTCTGCGGCGCTCCTGCGCCACGTCGCCGAGATCGCCACGGACGCCTACGATCGCGAACATGTGACGCCCTTTGTCTATCGTCAGCCTGAGCGCTTCCGCTTGGGCGGAATCCAACAAACGCGGTGGGAAGGCGAGGCCTGTTGGACTGTCGACACCGCCGAGGATCTGGCGTTCGCGCGCGAAATCTATCGCTCGCTCCATGGCCCGGGGATCTGCTTCACCACCGAATCCATCCGCTCTCTGGTCCGGTCAACGCCGGCATTGCGCGCGTTTGGCGGCACACGCCGACTTTGAAATGCCGCCTAAAGCCAAATGAGACCGAAGTTTCGCTCGTCGGTGTGGAGCCAAACCTGACGGGCGGTGTCCGCTAAGGCGTCAACGGATTGCCATGGATCGTTGCGGATCGCGCGCGACGATCTGACTGGCCTGAAAGCGTTGTGCCGCCCCCGGGCGAGGTGGCCGCCTTGAACGGGCGCGCTGATCCAGGCCGGGACGACCTTGATCGCGTCGACATTGAGGGCTTCACGCCCGTTGATCGCACCTGACCGGCATCGCGGCCCGAGCGGGGGAAATCGGGCCGTGAGGCGTCAGATCGTCTTGGCGTGGCGTTGGCCCTCGGCGTTGAAATAGGCGTCGAACACCGCCGCGATCGAGCGCACCAGCAGCCGGCCCGGCGGCAGGACCTCGATCTTGGCGTCGTGGATCCGCGCCAGACCGTCGGCCACGAACGGGGTCAGGCGCGCCAACTCGGCGGCCAGATCGCTGGACCGCCGGCCATGGCGCGCGCACACCGCCGCCAGGTCGACGCAGAAGTCGCACATCAGCCGCTCGATGATCTCGCCTCGGAAGCGATCGTCGTCGCTGATCGCGACCCCGCGCGCCACCGGCAGCCGGCCCTCTTTGACCGCCGCGCGCCAGGTTAGCTCATGGGCGGCGTTCTGCACGAAGCCCTGCGGCAGGCCGCCGATCGCAGAGGCGCCCATGCCCAGGAGGGTGACGGCCGGATCGGTGGTGTAGCCCTGGAAGTTGCGCCGCAGGGTGCCGGCCGCCACGGCCCGGGCCATCGGATCCTCGGGCAGGGCGAAGTGGTCGAGGCCGATCCGCACATAGCCTTCTGCCGCCAGCCGTTCGGCCGCGCTCTCGCTCTGGTCCAGACGGGCCTGGGGGCCCGGCAGGGCCGCCTCGTCGATCAGCTGCTGGTGGCTCTTCATCCAGGGCACATGGGCGTAGCCGAACAGGGCCAGGCGCTCGGGGCGCAGGGTCAATAGCTGGTCCAGGGTCGACAGGGTGTTGGCGGTGGTCTGGTGGGGCAGGCCATACATCAGGTCGAGATTGATCGAGCCGACCCCGGATTCGCGCAGCCAGGCGACGCAGTCGGCGATGTGTTCGAAGGTGTCGCGGCGATTGACCGCCGCCTGGACTTCGGGGGTGAGGTTCTGCACCCCCAGGCTCGCCCGGTTCATGCCGCGGGCGGCGGCAGCGCGCACCCAGTCCTGGGTCAGGATGGCGGGATCCATCTCGACGGCGATGTCGATGTCAGACGTCAGGTCGAAGACCTGGCCCAGGCGGTCGAAGATCGCGTCGATCTCGCCCAGCGATAGCATGTTGGGCGTGCCGCCGCCAAAATGCACCGCGCCGGCCGCGAGGCGGGCGGGCAGGGCCGCGCCCAGCAGGTCGATCTCGTCGAGCAGGAGGCGGACATAGTCGCCGACCGGCTCATGGCGGTTCACCGCCCGGGTGTTGCAGCCGCAATACCAGCACAGCCGGGCGCAGAACGGGATGTGCAGATAGAGCGACACGGCCTGATCGGTTGGCAAGTCGCGCAGCCACGCGCCATAGGTCTGTGCGGTGACCTGCGGCGTGAACTGGGTGGCCGGCGGATAGCTGGTGTAGCGCGGCGCGCGGCCGTCATACTTGGCGATCAGGCCGGCGTCGGGGCGGGCGGACAGAGGGGCGAGGGTCATGGCGACGAGGTCAGGCGGGGACGGCGTTGGCGGCGGGCGTCGCGCCAAGCGCCCAGGCGGCCTGGGCGAACGCCACCGGAGCGCGAAAGGCCTCGCAGGCGGCCTGGAAGCGCGCGAAGGGAAAGCGGATGGGAACCTCGGCCAGGGCGGCGGCGAGCATGTCCAGATGCGCCGACCAGCCCGCGGCGGCGCGGCCGGCGTCCTCGCTGGCGGGCAGGGTCAAGCTCAGGATCAGGCGGGCGCCGTTCTTCGAGGCCTCGATCTCCCAGCGTAACGGACGGGCCGTGTCGCCCGCGCCGCTCCAGCCGTATTCCAGCAGCAGACCCGGCTCATACGCCGTCACCAGGCTGTTGATGACCACGCCGCTGTCGCCAAAGTCCAGTTGGACGGCGCCGCCAATCTCCAGCGCGATCGTTCCCGGGGCGAGCCATTGAACCAAGTCCTCGGGCTGGGTCAGGGCGGTCCACAGGCGCTCGGGCGTGGTGTCGAAGTCCCGGCGAGTCCGCACGGCGATGACGTCATCCTGACGCAGGAAGGTGGTGATCGGCTCGGCAGGGTCAAACATCGGTAGTCTCCTAGACGGCAGTCTGGCCCTGGACGGGCGGCGTGGCCTTGACCCGCGTCAAGTCGGCTTGGCGACGGGGCTGCAGGGCCTGGAGTTCGGCCAGGGTGTTGAGATTGACGAACGGGTCGGGGACGATCGCGCCCCAATCGGCCACCGCCAGACCCGCCGTTTCGGCCAAGCCCCGAAGCGATGAGCGACCCTGGGCCAGGTAGTGGGACAGGTTCGACTCCACCTCGACGCTCCAGAGCCCGCAGACTGGATGCAGCCGGCCGTTGCTGGCGGGCAGGGCGACCGCGCCCCCTGAAGCCAGGGCCGCGGCCAGGCGGCGGGTCAAATCGGCGGGCAGGACGGGCATGTCGCAGGCCAGGAGCTGCACCCGCGCCGCGCCGCGGGCGCGGGCGAAAGCCAGGGCGGAGGCCAGACCGGCCAAGGGGCCAGGAACGTCGGGATGATCAAACAGCAGCGGGGCGCCCACGCCGTCGCCCAATTGCCCGGCGTCGCGGACGGCGACGGCGACGTCGTCGGCATAGCCCTTGGCCAGGGCCAAGGCGCGGGCCACAAGCGAAACCTCACCCCAGGCCCGCAGCGGCTTTCCGCCGCCCATGCGCAAACCCGCGCCGCCGGCGAGGACCACAGCAACGCTCGGTTTGCTCATGCCGAGGTCCTTCGCGCGTTTCGCCGCCGCGGGGCCTCCGGCGCCAGGCCGCCGACGAAGGCCATAGCCTGCTTCAAGCTACTGATGGTGGTTTCCAGATCGCGTAGCAGGCCATCGGCCGGCGAATGGACCCAGCCGTGCAGCGTCAGGGGCTGGCGGCGACGCCAGGCGTCCTGGACCAATGGATTGCCGGCGAGATTGACCAGTTGCGCGGTCACATTGAGCTCGCAAAGCCGATTGGCTCGCGCGCCCGGATCCATGATCGTCTCCAACGCCTCTGCATGACGCGAGGCCAGGGCGCGCACTGGACCGAGCCAGCGATCAAGGAGATCAATCGGCGCGTTGGACAGCGCGGCGGCCATCACCCCACAGCCATAGTGGCCGCAAACCACGACATGTCGCACTTTCAAGACTTCCAGCGAGAACTGAAGGCTCGACAGGAATCCGACGTCCAGGGGCGGGGCCAGGTTTCCCGGATTGGTATGGTGGAAGATCGCGCCGGGCGGCAGATCGGTCAGCTCCTGTCCCGAGAGCCTGCTATCGGCGCAGCCCAGCCAGAGGTGATCTGTTTGGCGTTCAGCTGCCGTGCGCCTGAAAAACTCGCTATCCTTATAGCGGCTGGCGACCCAGGCCACGTTGCTGGTCAGCAGATCTTCGGTCATGCCCTGCCTGTTCCTTTAGTCAACAACAGCGCTGAGCAGGTGACCGCGACGAGCCGCGAGCCGGCGGCCCAGAGTCGTCAGGTCGTCGGGTGTCAGGCGCAGGCGCGCGATCGGCAAGACGATGGCGTTCTCCAGGCCCAGGTGACGGCGTTCCTGGGCGGCGAAAGCGATCATCGCCTTGCGCTGCGCGGGATCTAGGCCTGGAGCGCAGCGGCGCTCCAGGCAGGCTTGCAGATGCGCGCGAACCGCGCCGGCCTGGACCACGTCGGCCCGATGCTCGGCCGACAGCATGCCCAGCACCCGCTCGACATCGTCTCCCGCTTCGCAGCGCCGCCGCAGAAGCGGGAAGAAGTCCTCCTCCTCGTCGATCACATGCAGCGGCAGGTCGTGATCGAGGAAACCGATTAGCTCGACGAGCATTGGGCCGTCGAACACCATCGCCGCGGCGGCTGCCTCGATCATCTTGCAGGCCTGCCGATGGCGATAGTGCTCGGCGAAGAACCATTCAATCGGCTCGGCCAGCAGATGCAGGGGAATGGCCTCGATCTGGGTCGTCGTCATAGCGTCCTCATCGGGCCGGGCCCGTGGATCAGAGCTTGTAGGCGAGCGTCAGCCAGACCTTGGTGCGGTCGCGATAGGCTGGTTGGTCGCCGTCGAACGCCGCCGCCGCCAGTTCCGCCGACAACCTCGACGTCAGCGGCGCCGAGATGGCCAGGTCCAGCTCATCGCCCAGCCGGGCGTCGCCGCGCGCGGCGTCGAAGCGATGCGCGGCCGCCTGCAGCTTAATGGGGTGAGCCTTGGAGGCGGTCAGGTTGGTGGAGGCGGCCAGCTGCAGATCACGCACGCCATTGGCCGGAGTGGTCAGAAAGACGTCCGCCCAGCCCTGGAAGGCGTGCAGGGTGGCCAGCGGGGTCTGGAACCCCCGGCGACCGTCGCCGTCCAGCCGCTCGATCCCCAGCGCCACGGCGCTGGTCTTGGTCTTTAGGCCCGCCATCAGGTTCAGATAGTCGAGGCTGAAGGCGGCCGGGCTGTTGGCGTAGTCGCCTTGCCGGGCGTACTGCGCCTCATAGGTGAGCGTCAGGCCCGAGCGCAGCGCGCGCGCGCCGGTCAGCCGGATGTCGTAAGTGGCGCTGGACTGGGCCGGCGCGTTGGCGAAATCGAGCAGATAGGCGCTGGCCGAAACCTGGCCGATCGAGGTCTTGGCCGCGATCTGGGCGACATGGGAGTCGCTGCGCCAGCTGCCTTGCGCATGGCCGTCGCCAAGGATGCGATGGACCTTGTCCAAATAGGCGTAGGTCAGGCTGAGCTTGGGCGAGGGGCGATAGGCCAGGGTCACCGCGTCGAAGGTCTGTTCGGTCTGGCGAAAGCCGACATTGCCGATGAAGCGCGCGTTGTCGAGGATCAGGCGCTGGCGACCCACGGTGGCGCCGCCCGTCGCGCCGCCGCCGAGCAGACCGGTCCAGGATAGCTGCAGACGATTGAGCTGGGTCGTTTCAGGATCGGCGACCACCGGATAGGCCGTCTTGCCGTTGACCTGGCTGTTGTAGTGGCCGTCCAGGGCGGTGACGTTTTCGCCCTCGACCAGCAGCTTCAGGCCGTGAACGGCGGCGGTCTCGTAGCCGAGGCGCGTGCGCAGGGTCAGGGCCTGGGCGTCCTTGGACAGGCCGTCCTGGGAGACGGCCTCGTAGCGCAGGCGGGCGTCGAGCAGGATTTGGCCGCGAGCCGGTTCGGCGGCTTGGGCCAGGGAGGGAAGGGCCGCGGCCAGGGGCAGCAGCCAGAGGATACGCATGAGGATCTAGACTTTCCGGAAGATCGTATAGGTGCGGGCCTTGGGCGTGAGCCGGGTGCGCAGCAGGGAGGCAATGGCGGCAATGGCCGGATCTTCGGCCCCTTGGGCCGCGGAGATCAGATGGGTCCAGGATTCGTCGCCGGCGGTGTTGACGAAGTCCTGCACGGCGCGTTGCACGAAGGTCTCCACATCGACGGAGGCGGCCGAAGCGGCTGCGCGCACGCGTGCGGCCAGGTCCGGGTCGCAGGTGTCGAGCCAGGCCTCGAGGCCGGCTGCCGAGGCGCCGGCCAGCCGTTCGCCCAAGGACAGCGCCCCGGTGTCGAAGCGGCCGTCGCGGGTCAGGCTGAACGCGACGCCCAGGCCCCTGGCGCGATCGGCCAGATCGGACACATAGCGCGTGGCCGCCGCCGTCCAGGCCCGGCTCTCCAGATGCAGCCGGATCTTGTCCTCGACATAATCAAAGGGCAGCTCGCGCCCCTCGATGCGGCGATCCAGCTTGAGGACATGCCAGCCGAACCGCGAGCGCACGGGTTGATTGAGAACCTGGCCAGGCTTGAGGCCGATCAAGGCCTGTTCGATCTCGCTGACCACATCCCCTGGACCAAGTTGTCCCAAGGAGCCGCCGACCTCGCTGGACGGGCAGCTGGACAAGGTCCTGGCCAGAGCGGCGAACTGGCCGGGGCTGTTGACCAGGGTCGCCACCGCGTCGAGCGCCGTCAAACGGGCGGCCTCCCAGTGGCCGTCCTCCGCGCCTTGCGGGGCGATGAGGATATGGGCCGCCTCGACCAGGGCGGGGCTGGTGAAGCGTTCGCGCTGGGTGTCGTAGATCCGCCGGCAGAGCTCGGTGGTGGGGGTCTCGATATCGACCTCCTCGTCGAGGACAGCGCGGATCAAGGCTTCCTCGTCGGTTTCTTCGCGATCGGCCGCATCGCGCTCGGGCTCAGGGCGCAGGCCCAACTCGTCGGCGCGGTGCAGGAGTAGAGCCCGCACGGCCAGGGCCTTTCCCGCGGCCCGACGGGCCTCCATCGCTGAAAGGCTGGGATGGTTCTGGGCTTCCTGGGCGATCAGGAACTCGGGGATCTCGACGCCGTCGACAACGGTGGTGGCGGTCATTGGACTAGTCCCGGGTCTTGAAGGACGAGGGCGGCCACACCGCTTCGGTCCTGTCGCGATAGACCGGCGCGGCCGCCTCGGGGGAGATCGGCATGCCGCGCTTGGTGCGCACCAACTGCCAGCCGCGGCGATTGAGGTACCAGACCGGCGCAGACAGCATGTGGACCAGGCGCGTGAACGGGAACAGCAGCAGGATGGTCATCCCCAGCACCAGGTGCAGCTTGAAGATCGGGTGCACGTCGGCGACCGCGCTGGCGATGCCCGGCCGGAAGGTGAAGACCCCCTGGGCCCAGGTCATGAACTTGACCATCTCGTGGCCGTCCAGGTGCTGCATTGAGACGGGAATGGTCGACAGGCCCAGGATCAGCTGAACCATCAGGATCACCAGGATGGCGATGTCGCTGAAGCTGGATGTCTTGCGGATGCGCGGATCAAACAGACGCCGATGCAAGAGCAGCAGGCCGCCGGCCAGGCACATCGCCCCCGCCAGGCCGCCGGCGACGATGGCGAGAATCTGCTTGGCGCCATGGGGAATATGCAGGGCGTCGAACACCCAGATCGGGGTCAGCAGGCCCACGAAGTGGCCGCCGAAAATGACCAGAACGCCCAGGTGGAAAAGCACCGAGCCGAGCACCAGTTGTCGCCGGCGCAGCAACTGAGAGGAGCCTGAGCGCCAGGTATATTGTTCGCGGTCGAAGCGCAGCACGCTGCCAAGCACCAGCACGGCCAGGCAGATATAGGGATAGACCCCGAACAAGAATTGATTGAGCACGGCCATGATCAGGCTCCTTGAGGGGCGCCGGCGCGAGCCCGGCGTGGAACGCGGCCGGGTTCGGCCTGCATGGCCTCGACCAGGGCGCCGGCCTTGGGGCAGCCGACGTCGGAAGGGCCAAAGGTGACGGCGGTCTCGGCCCAGGCCTTGTCGAGGACTTCCAGATCGTCGGGGTCCTCGTCGGGCTCGCTGAGCAGGGCCGCCAAAGCGCCCGGGTCAGCCTTTTGGGACGCCAGGCTGGCCAGCGCGCCGAAGACCGCGCGATAAGGGCTGTCGCGCTTTTTGAGGCGTTCGCCCATGGCGTCCAGAACGTGGGTCGCCTCGCCGAGCAGCGAGGACGCCTCGGCGTCGGGCAGGATCGACAGGAACTCCAGGAACACCGGCAGGAAGTCGGGCAACTCGTTGGCCGTCAGTTCCAGACCCTTGGTGCGATAGAGCTCCAGAAGCGCCACCATGGCCTCGCCGCGATCGCGACTTTCCCCATGGACGTGCTCATAGAGATTGAGCGACAGCGAGCGCGTGCGATCGAACAGATCGGTGTAGCGCTCCTGCAGCTGGTAGATATCGTCGTTGTTCAGAATCGAAGCGAGGCCGCCCAAGGCCTTGACCAGAGGCGCTGGCAGCAGGTTTTCCTTGATGATCTCCCCCAGCGCATAGGGCGCGGTGTCCTGCACTTGCGGGCTCGGATAGGTCAGCAGCAGGGCAAGCGCCTTGTAGGTGCGGGCCATGACTTTAAGCCTCCATAGGGGTCTTGGCGCGCGAGCGCGGATTGGAGCCAAACAGGCCCATCTCGGTGCGGCCCCCCGAGCAGCCATTGCCGAAGGTGAAGCCGCAGGAGCCGCGCAGGTCGTAGGCGTCCTCGGCCACCTCGCGGTGGGCCGAGGGGATGACGAAGCGGTCCTCGTAGTTGGCGATGGCCATGTAGCGGTACATGTCCTCGACCTGGGCGGCCGTCAGGCCGACCTTGCCGGCGATGGCGTGGTCGATGCGGCCATCGACGGTCTTGGCGCGCATGAAGCCGCGCATGGCCAGCATCCGCTCCAGGGCCTGGACGACCGGCGGCTCGTTGCCGGCGGTGAGCAGGTTGGCCAAGTAGCGCACCGGGATGCGCAGCGAGGCGACGTCGGGCATGTCGCCGTCCATCTCCAGCGCCCCGGCCGAGGCGGCCGACTGGATCGGCGACAGCGGCGGCACGTACCAGACCATCGGCAGGGTGCGGTATTCGGGGTGCAGCGGGAAGGCGACCTTCCAGTCGATCGCCATCTTGTAGACCGGGCTCTTGCGGGCCGCGTCCAGCCAGGCCTCGGGAATGCCGTCGGCGCGCGCCTGGGCGATCACCGTCGGGTCGTTGGGATCCAGGAAGATGTCGATCTGGGCCTGATAGAGGTCCTTTTCGTCGGGCGTGGAGGCGGCGGCCTGGATGCGGTCGGCGTCATAGAGCAGCACGCCCAGATAGCGGATGCGGCCGACGCAGGTCTCCGAACACACCGTCGGCTGACCCGCCTCGATGCGCGGAAAGCAGAAGGTGCACTTCTCCGATTTTCCCGATTCCCAGTTGTAGTAGATCTTCTTGTAGGGGCAGGCCGAAACGCACATCCGCCAGCCGCGGCACTTGTCCTGATCGATCAGGACGATGCCGTCCTCCTCGCGCTTGTAGATCGCGCCCGAGGGACAGGCGGCCACGCAGGTGGGGTTGAGGCAGTGTTCGCAGAGCCTCGGCAGATACATCATGAAGGTGTTTTCGAACTGGCCGTAGATCTCCTTCTCGATGCCCTCGAAATTGGCGTCGGCCGAGCGCTTGGAGAACTCGCCGCCCAGGATCTCCTCCCAGTTGGGACCCCATTCGATCTTCTCCATTCGCTGGCCGGTGATCTTCGAGCGCGGCCGCGCGGTGGGGAAGTTCTTCATCTCCGGAGCGTTCTGCAGGTGGGCGTAGTCGAAGTCGAACGGCTCGTAATAGTCGTCGATCTCGGGCAGGTCGGGGTTGGCGAAGATCTTGGCCAGGATGCGCCATTTGGCGCCCATCTTCGGTTCGATCTTGCCGTTGGCCTTGCGGACCCAGCCGCCGTTCCACTTCTTCTGGTTTTCCCAATCCTTGGGAAAGCCGATGCCGGGCTTGGTCTCGACGTTGTTGAACCAGGCGTATTCAACGCCTTCGCGGTTGGTCCACACGTTCTTGCAGGTGACCGAGCAGGTGTGACACCCGATGCATTTGTCGAGGTTCAGCACCATGCCGATTTGCGCGCGCACCTTCATTGAGCGAAGTCCTTCTGAACGAGCGTTTCTTCGAGCCAGTCGATCTTGGTCATCTTGCGCACGACCACGAACTCGTCGCGGTTGGAGCCGACGGTGCCGTAATAGTTGAAGCCGTAGGCCAGCTGGGCGTAGCCGCCGATCATGTGGGTCGGCTTGAGCACGGTGCGGGTGCAGGAGTTGTGGATGCCGCCGCGCAAGCCGGTGATCTGCGATCCCGGGGTGTTCACGATCTTTTCCTGGGCGTGATACATGAAGGTCGTGCCTTCACGGATGCGCTGGGAAACCACCACCCGGGCGGTCAGGGCGCCGTTGGCGTTGAAGACTTCGATCCAGTCATTGTCGACCAGGCCTGCCTTCTTGGCGTCGACCTCCGACACCCAGACCACCGGGCCCCCGCGGTTGAGGGTCAGCATCATCAGGTTGTCGCTATAGGTGGAGTGGATGCCCCACTTCTGGTGCGGGGTGATGAAGTTGAGGACGATTTCCTTTTCGCCATTGGGCTTGGCGCCCATGACGTGGGTCGTCTTCAGGTCGATCGGCGGGCGATAGACGCACAGCGCCTCGCCAAAGGCCCGCATCCACAGGTGATCCTGATAGAGCTGCTGGCGACCGGTGAGGGTGCGCCACGGGATCAGCTCGTGGACGTTGGTGTAGCCGGCCGTGTAGCAGACCTTCTCGCTCTCGATGCCCGACCAGGTCGGCGAGGAGATGATCTTGCGTGGCTGGGCCAGCAAGTCGCGGAAGCGGATCTTCTCGTCTTCCTTGGGCATGGCCAGATGGACGTGTTCGCGGCCCGTCTGCTTTTCGAGCGCCTCCCAGGCCTTGACCGCCACCTCGCCATTGGTTTCGGGCGCCAGCATCAGAATGGTCTCGCAGGCGTCGATATCGGTCTCGATGCGCGCCAGGCCCTGGGTCTGGCCTTCCTCGAGCACCTCGCCGTTCAGCGCCTTGAGCAGATCGACCTCGTGGTCGGTCTTCCAGCCGATGCCCTTGCCGCCGTTGCCGCTCTTGGCCAGCAGCGGGCCAAGCGCGGTGAAGCGCTTGTAGGTGTTGGGATAGTCGCGCTCGACGATGGTGATCTGCGGCATGGTCTTGCCGGGGATCGCCTCGCACTCGCCCTTGGACCAGTCGCGGACGTCGAAGGGCTGGGCCAGCTCAGCGGCGCTGTCGTGCTGGATGGGGGTCAAGACCACGTCCTGCTCCACGCCCAGCACCTCGGGGGCGACCTTGGAGAAGGTCTTGGCGATGGCCTTGAAGATCTCCCAGTCCGACTTCGACTCCCAGCCTGGATCCACGGCCGCGCTTAGCGGGTGGATGAAGGGGTGCATGTCGGAGGTGTTGAGATCGTTCTTTTCGTACCAGGTGGCCGTCGGCAGGACGATGTCGGAATAGACCGCCGTGGTCGACATGCGGAAGTCGAGGGTGACCAGCAGGTCGAGCTTTCCTTCCGGCGCTTCGTCGTGCCAGGCGACCTCGGTGGGCTTGACGCCGCCGGTCTGGCCCAGGTCCTTGCCCTGCACCCCGTGCGAGGCGCCCAGCAGGTGCTTGAGGAAGTATTCGTGGCCCTTGCCCGATGAGCCGAGCAGGTTGGAGCGCCAGACGAACATGTTGCGCGGCCAGTTGGCCGGATCGTCCGGATCCATGCACGACATCTCAAGCTCGCCGCTCTTGAGCTGGTCGAGCGTATAGGCCTTGGCGTCCTGACCCTTGGCGGCGGCGGCCTTGGCCACCTCCAGCGGGTTGGTTTTCAGGGCCGGCGCCGAGGGCAGCCAGCCCATGCGTTCGGCCTTGGCGTTGAAGTCGATCATCGAGCCGTTCCACACGCCGTCCGGTGCGGTGGGGGACAGGATTTCGTCCATGCCGACGGTCTCGTAGCGCCACTGGTCGCTGTGGGCGTAGAAGAACGAAGTCGAGTTCTGCTGCCTTGGCGGCTTGATCCAGTCGGTGGCGAAGGCCAGCGGCGCCCAGCCGGTCTGAGGCCGCAGCTTCTCCTGGCCGACATAGTGCGACCAGCCGCCGCCGGACTGGCCCACGCATCCGCACATCACCAACATGTTGATGGCGGCGCGGTAGTTCATGTCCATGTGGTACCAGTGGTTCATCGCCGCGCCGATGATGATCATCGACTTGCCGTCGGTCTTCTCGGCGTTGCCGGCGAAGCCGCGGGCCACGGCCAGGATCTGGTCGCGCGGCACCGAGGTGATGGCTTCGGCCCAGGCCGGGGAGTAGGGCTGGACGTCGTCATAGTCGGCCGGCATGTGGTCGCCGCCAAAGCCCTGGTCGACGCCGTAATTGGCCAGGAACAGGTCATAGACGCAGGCCACCAGGGTCTCGCCCTCGGGCAGCATCATCCGCTTGACCGGCACGTTGCGCACCAGGACGTCAGGGTGGTCGGTCATGGCGAAGCCGTTGGTGGCCGCGCCGCCGAAATAGGGGAAGCGCACGCCGGCGATCTCGTCATGGACGCCCTTGAGGCCCAGGCGCAGCGTGGTCTCGCGACCGGCCCCGTCCTTTTCCTCCAGGTTCCACTTGCCGTCCTCGCCCCAGCGGAAGCCGATCGAGCCGTTGGGGACCACCACTTGGCCGGTGGCGTCGTCCAGCGCGACGGTCTTCCAGTCGGGGTTGTTGGTCTCGCCCAGGGCCTGGTCGAACTCGGCGGCGCGCAGCAGGCGCTCGGGCACATAGGCGCCGTCCTGCGGCACCAGGCGCACCAGCATCGGCAGGTCGGAATATTTGCGCAGATAGTCGCGGAAATAGGGGACCTGGCGGTCGACGTGGAACTCCTTGAGGATCACATGGCCAAAGGCCATGCCCAGGGCCGCGTCGGTGCCCTGTTTGACCGCCAGCCACAGGTCGGAGAACTTCGAGGCCTCCGAATAGTCGGGGCAGATCACCACCGACTTGGCGCCGCGATAGCGCGCCTCGGTGTAGAAATGGGCGTCGGGGGTGCGGGTCTGCGGGACGTTGGAGCCCCACAGGATCATGAAGCTGGAATTGAACCAGTCGGCGCTTTCGGCCACGTCGGTCTGCTCGCCCCAAGTCTGGGGCGAGGCCGGCGGCAGGTCGCAGTACCAGTCATAGAACGAGCCGCAGACCCCGCCGATCAGCTGCAGATAGCGGGCCCCGGCGGCGTAGGAGACCATGGACATGGCCGGGATCGGCGAGAAGCCGAATACCCGGTCGGGGCCATGGGCCTTGATGGTGTGGGCGTTGGCCGCGGCGATGATCTCGGTAACCTCGTCCCAGGTGGCGCGGATGAAGCCGCCGCCGCCGCGCCGCGTCACATAGTCGGCGCGCTGGGCCGGGTCGTTCTGGATCGAGGCCCAGGCGGCCACCGGGCTGCGGGTGACCCGCGCCGCCCGCCACAGCTTCAGCAGCCGCGAGCGGATCAGCGGGTATTTCACCCGATTGGCCGAATAGAGATACCAGCTGTAGCTGGCGCCGCGGGCGCAGCCGCGCGGCTCGTGGTTGGGAAGATCCGGCCGGGTGCGCGGATAGTCCGTCTGCTGGGTTTCCCAGGTGACGATGCCGCCCTTGACGTAGATCTTCCACGAGCACGAGCCGGTGCAGTTGACCCCGTGGGTGGAGCGCACGATCTTGTCGTGCTGCCAGCGGTTTCGGTAGGCCTGTTCCCAGGTGCGGTCGTCATCGTTCATGACGCCGTGGCCGTCGGAGAACAGCTCGGTCTTGCGCGTGAAGAAGGCAAGACGGTCCAGGGTATGGCTCATTGGGCGGGAACCTTGATGAGGGCGGGCGCGGAGGTGTGCAGCAGCGAGGCCTTGCGGCCGTAGAAGGCCCAGTTGACGACCACGCAGCTGATGTAGAAGCCCAGGAACAGGTAGAGGGCGAACTGAGGGTCACCGGAGGCCTTCAGCGAGTCGCCGAAGGCCTTGGGGATGAAGAAGCCGCCAAAGGCGCCGATGGCCGAGGTGAAGCCGACGATCGCGGCCGATTCCATTTCCGCGGCGCGCTGGCGAGCCTCGTGGGGCGCGCTTGGCAGCAGCCGGGGCATGTCGGCCCGAACGATGGCCGGGATCATCTGGAAGGTCGAGGCGTTGCCGACCCCGGTCCAGAAGAACAGCCACAGGAAGCTGGCGAAGAAAATCGCGAAAGAGGGCGCCGCCCCGTAGGCTCCGACCCCGGCCAGCACGCCCAGCACGCCGGCGGCCAGGGCCAGGAAGGCCCAGTGGGTGACGCGCTCGCCGCCGAACCGATCGGAAATCCCACCGGTCAGGGCGCGCGAGGCCGCACCGATCAGCGGGCCCAGGAAGGCCAGCTGCAGGACGTTGATGTCGGGGAACAGGGTCTTGGTCAGCAGCGGGAAGGCGGCCGAGAAGCCGAGGAACGAGCCGAAGGTGCCCAGATAGAGCCAGCACATGATCCAATTGTGCTTGCGGGTGAAGATCACGGCCTGGGCCGCGAACGAGGCCTTGGCCGAGGCGATGTCGTTCATGCCAAACCAGGCGGCCGCGGCGGCGATGACGATGAACGGAACCCAGACATAGGCGGCGTTTTGCAGCCAGATCGACTTGGCCAGGCCGTGCTCGACGATGGTCTGGGGCGCGCCGACCAGCGGGCCAAACAGCGCCAGGCCAATCACCACCGGCACCAGGAACTGCATAACGCTGACGCCGAGGTTGCCAAAGCCGGCATTGACGCCCAGCGCCGCGCCCTTTTCGCTCTTGGGAAAGAAGAACGAGATATTGGCCATCGAGGAGGCGAAGTTGCCGCCGCCCAGGCCGCAGGCCAAGGCCAGCAGGACGAAGACGCTGTAGGGGGTCTCCGGGTGCTGCACCACGATGCCGATGCCGATGGCTGGGATCAGCAGCGACAGGGTGGCCAGGGCCGTCCAGCGCCGCCCCCCGACGATGGGGACCATGAAGCTGTAGAAGATCCGCAGGGTGGCGCCGGACAGGGCCGGCAGGGCGGCCAGCCAGAACAGCTGCTCGGTGGTGAACTTGAAGCCGACCAGCTTGAGTTTGGCGATGACCATCGACCAGACCATCCAGACCGAGAAGGCCAGGAGGAGGTTGGGCACCGAGATCCACAGATTGCGGGTGGCGACGCGCTTGCCGGTTTCACTCCAGAAGGCGGCGTCCTCGGGACGCCAGTCGGTGATCACCGGGCTAGGTTTGGAAGTCGACATCGATTGGGCCTTACTCACGAGTGAGCCGGAGGGGTGGCGACGCGCCCGGCGGGCGCGGCGAAGGAGGCGGTTTTGGACAGGCCGACCATTTCCGGAAGCTCCGGCAGGTTGGCCAGTTGCGGCGCGCTGGCGCGCTCCATCCGGCCGATGGCCAGGTGCATCCAGGTCAAGGCCCCGGCGACCAGGACGAACAGGAGCATGAAGCAGCTGGTCCAGACGCCCGTCAGGTCGTTGAGCGCCCCGAAGACGATCGGCATGATGAAGCCGCCCAGGCCGCCGACCATGCCGACCAGGCCGCCGACCGCGCCGACGTGATCGGGGTAGTAGACCGGGATATGTTTGTAGACGGCCGCCTTGCCCAGGCTCATGGCGAAGCCCAGGACGAACAGCAGGATCACGAACGGAACGAGACCGGTGGCCAGACGGAAGGCGATCGGCCCGCGCACGCCATCAACCACGTAGCTGGTGGCCGGATAGGCCAGCAGGAAGGCGCAGACCACGCTGATGCCGAAGGTCAGGTACATGACCTTGCGCGCGCCGATCTTGTCCGACAGCCAGCCGCCGAAGACGCGAAACAGCGAGCCGGGGATGGAATAGGCGGCCGCCAGCATGCCCGCGGCGACGATGTCGAGGTGATAGACCGCGACCAGATAGTGCGGCAGCCACAGCGCCAGGGCCACGAAGCCCCCGAACACGAAGAAGTAGTACAGGGCGAACCGCCAGACCTGCAGCTTGCGCAACGGGGCTAGCTGGGCGCCGGTGGCCTGCGGCTTGGCGCCCGTGCGGCGGCGCGTCAGCAGGTCGGGCTCGTCCTTGGTGGTCAGGAAGAAAGCGACCGCCAGCAGAGCCAGCGCTCCGGCCCAGATCTGCGCCACGCTCTGCCAACCCAGGGCCAGCATCACAAAGGGGGCGGCGAACTTGGTGACGGCGGCGCCGACATTGCCCGCCCCGAAGATGCCCAGCGCCGCGCCCTGGCGCGCCTTGGGAAAGAACTTGGAGACATAGGCCACGCCGACCGCGAACGAGCCGCCGGCCAGGCCGACCCCCAGAGCCGCCAGCAGAAACTGCGGATAGGTCTGGGCGTAGGACAGCAGGAAGGTCGCCGCCGCCGCTGACAGCATGACCAGCAGATTGACCAGGCGGCCGCCATACTGCTCGGTCCAGACGCCCAGGAACACCCGGACGAGCGAGCCGGTCAGGATCGGCGTGCCGACCAGCAGGCCAAACTGGGCCTCGCTCAGCCCCAGGTCCTGCTTGATCTTGACGCCGATGATCGAAAACACCGTCCACACCGCGAAGCAGGCGGTGAAGGCGATCGTGCTCATCGTTAGGGCCGATCCGGCTCCCGGTTGCGATGGCGTCGCCGTCTGCATGTCTGTCCCCAAAGTGCATGCGACATCGACTGCCGCGCGCAATCTATTGCGGGGGTGGGAACTCAGAGCCTTTGATAAGGATCAAGCAAAACCAAATAACCGGCGTTCACCTACAAGTCTTTTGTGCGTCAAAGTGTCCATTTTTATTTCATCAAGCCGAATTGACTAATGCGACAAGAAGGCGATTGATAGGTATCAAGCGGCGCGGCATTTGACGGCTTGATCTGCCTCAAGGCCGCTTGATCGCGAAGACGCCATGAGGGGGCATGATGAGAAGCGCAGATCTCGACCGCGTCAGAAGCCTGCCCTTGTTCGGCGTGATGTCGGACGAGGCGTTCAGGAACGTTACCGGCGGCGCCTTCCTGCAGAAGTTTCCGGCCGGAACGACCCTGCTCACCGAGGGGGACGCGGTCGACTTCCTCTATGTGCTGCTCGACGGCAGTGTCGAGCTGGGCGCGACCTGGAACGACAAGGACACCACCCTGGCGGTGCTGCGGCCGGTCTCCACCTTCATCCTGGCTGCCGTGGTGCTTGACGCCGACGCCTTGATGAGCGCCCAGACCATCGAGCGCTCGGACATCCTGATGCTGTCGGGCGAGGCGCTTCGCCGAGCGATGAGGGAGGACGCCGCCTTCGGCTTCGCCGTCTCCCAGGAGTTGTCCGGCTGCTATCGCGGTCTGGTGCGGGCCATCAAGAACCAGAAGCTGCGTGGCGGGCTCGAACGCCTGGCCAATTATCTGATCACCCAGAAGGTGCGTCAGGGCGGGGCCGAAACCTTCACCCTGCCGCATGAAAAGCGCCTGCTGGCCTCGGTGCTGGGCATGACGCCCGAGAACCTGTCGCGGGCCTTCGCGGCGATCGCCGACTATGGCGTGGTCATCAACGGCCCGCAGGTGACGATCGCCCGGCCCGTGGTGCTGGAGCGCCTGGCCAAGCCCGATCCCCTGATCGACAACCACACCCTGCCCACCGATGCGCCGACCGGCAAGGCTCAACGCGAGCGCTGGCCGACGGCGCGGGACATTCGCTCAGTCTCCTGAGGTCGCGACCTAGCCGCCAAACTGCGCCAGCTGTCGCGTGTCGCCGCTGTTGTTCTCGTGTAGCCGATGACCGGCGGGCTTGCCGACCAGGGCCGCCTCGATGCGGGCCCGCAAGGCGTCCTCCTGGCCGGGGACCAGAAGATCGCGAAGATCGACCCCCAGTTCTCCAAACAGGCATAGGCGCAACGCGCCCTTGGCGGTGACGCGCAGACGATTACAGCTGTCGCAGAAGCCTGGCGCATAGGGCGCGATAAGGCCAATGCGTCCGCGATAGTCGGGATGGGCATAGTCGGTGGCCGGCCCATCGTCGAAGGCCTTGGGAACGGGCGACCAGCCGCGCACCGCCAGCCAGCCCTGCAGATCAACGCCTGAGACGTGCTGGTCGTCGAAATAGGCGGCGTTGTCGCCAGTGCGCATCAACTCGATGAAGCGAAACGAAATCGGTCGGTCGCGGACGAAGGCGGCGAAGGCGTCAAAGCCCGTTTCCACCGTGTCGCGCAGCAGGACGGCGTTGACCTTGACCGTCGGCACACCCAAGGCCAGGGCCAGGTCAAGGCCGGCGATGACCTCGCCCAGTTGGTCGTGGCCGGTGATGCGATGGAAGGCAGCCGGGTCCAATGCGTCGATGCTGACGTTGAGGTTGGTCAGGCCCGCCTCGCGCCAGCCTTGGATGTTGCGCTTGAGGTTCCAGCCGTTGGTGGTGATCGCCACCTTCTCGATCCCGGGCGTGGCCGCGGCGCGGCCGATGATTTCCACTAGGTCGCGGCGCACGCTTGGCTCGCCGCCGGTCAGGCGCAGCTTGGCGACGCCGAAGCCGGCGAAGGCGCGCACCACGCGGTCGATCTCGTCGGGGGTGAGAAAGGCCATCGACCCGGACTTTTTGAAGCCGTCGGGCAAGCAGTAGGTGCAGCGGTAGTTGCACACCTCGGTGACCGAGAGGCGCAGATAGCGAAAGCGGCGGCCAAAGCCGTCAACCAGACGTCCCATGCGGGCTCCTTTCCAAGCAAGGGAGGCGACGGTGTTTCCCCCGTCACCCTTGCCGGCTGAGCCGGCGCGGCGGCCCGACCCTGGCGCGGATGCGCTTTAGGCCGGAACGCTCGGAGCGAGCCTCATCGGTAAGCCCTTGCAGCGGGGCGGGCCATGACACCATCCGCCGCAGGGCTTGATATCGGTCAAGCCTTGGTTGGGCGCGGCCCGATCAGCATCGGGCCATAGGCGGCCACGAAGCCGGCGAAGGCCAGGAGCCAGAGCGCCGCCGAGATCATCAGCAGGCCCTGTTGGCCGCCGCCGGTGAACGGCGCGGCGATTCGCGCCAGGGCCGCGGCGTTGATGGCCAGATAGAGGGCGGTGGTGGCCGCATCGGCGTGAAGCGGACGACCGGTGTGACCGCGACTGGAACGGGTCATCACCGCCAGGGTCATGACGCCGATCGCCCCGGCGGTCAGGGCGTGGACGCCGGCGGTGCGTGGAATCGCCGGATCGAGCACCGCGGCGCCCAGCAGCAGCAAGGCCAGGCCCAGCCAGCCATAGCCAAGGTGGAGAATCCACACCAGCGGTTCGGCTCGCGTGGCCCAGCCGCGCCACCGCGCCAGGCGGACAAGGTTGGTCAGGCCGGCCAGGGCCAGAAGGGCGCCGCTGGCCCGGGCGTCGGGCAAAGCAACCCAGGCCAAGGCGGCCAGGCCGGTCAGCGCCAGAGCGGCTTGGTCGATTGGACCGAAAAGGGCGGGCTGGGCGGCGGCGCCTCGCGCCTTCAGCCAGTTGCGGGTGAAGCTGGGCGTGATGCGCCCGCCGATCAGGGCGAGCAGCAAGGTCGCCACGCCCAGGGCCAGGCGCTCGCCCAAGGCCGAGGCCCAGCCGACGCCGTGCAGATGGAAGGCGATGTTGCCCAGGGCCAGAGCGGTCACCAGGCCGCAAACCGGCAGGTTGCGCCAATTGCGGCCGGCCAAAACCTCGCGCCAGATGACGGCGGCGAAGACCAGCAGAAATAGGCTGTCAATGACGCCCGCGGCGACAGGGCCGATGCTGGCCTGAAACAGCATGGCCACGCGTCCCGCCAGCCACAGCCCCACCAACTGGGCCAGGGGCGCGCCGATGATCGGCATGCGCCCGGTCCAATTGGGCACAGCCGTGGTCAGGAAGCCGGCGACGATGGCGGCCAGAAAGCCAAACAGCATCTCATGAACATGCCAATCGCGGGTCAACATCCCTGGGCCGCCGGCCAGATAGCTCCAAAGCCAGAGCGGAACGACCAGGGCCGACCAAAGGGCGCCCAGAAGATAGAAGGGGCGAAAGCCGAAGCTGAACAGGGCGGGGCCGCGATAAGCGCGGCGCATTGCGGCGGTTGACATCCCGTCACCCTGCACCCGAACCGACACCGGCGCCTTGATAGGGGTCCGGTTGGCCTTGATGATCGTCAACCGCTCAGCCGCACTTGGAATAGCCGCAGTCGCTGCAGGTGTCGCAGCCCTCCTTGCGCACCATCTCGAAGCCACCGCAGCGGGGACAGGTGGCCTTGTTGGCGGCGAAGGGGTTGGCCGACGGCGTTGATGGGGGCGGCCCGGCCGACGGTTCGCGCGAAGGCTGGCCACTCAGATGCCGTTCGATGACCCCGCCGATCGCCGCCAAGAGCGAGGGGGTATAGCGCCCGTCGATCCAGCCGCCGCCGCGCGGATCAAACACCGCCTTGAGCTCCTCGGCCACGAACGACACGTCGCCGCCGCGGCGGAACACCGCCGAGATCATCCGTGTCAGCCCAAGCGTCCAGGCGTAATGCTCCATGTTCTTGGAATTGACGAAGATCTCGAACGGATGGCGGCCGTCCTCGGCCTCCACGTCATTGATCGTCACATAGACGGCGTGAGCGCTGTCGGGCCATTTGATCTTGTAAGTCGCCCCGCCCAGGGCGTCGGGACGCGAGGGCAGGGGAAGTTCGGGCGCTACGGCCGGTGGCGGCGGCGTCACCGACAGCACCGAGCCGGTGATGGCGTTAGGCCGGTAGGTGGTCAGTCCCTTGCAGCCCAGCCGGTAGCCCTGGCGATAGATGTCGGCGAAGTCGTCAAAGGCGATGGTCTCGGGGCAGTTGACGGTCTTGGAGATCGAGCTGTCGACCAGGGCCTGGGCGGCGGCCTGCATGCGCAGGTGATCGGCCGGCGTCAGGTCCTGAGCGCTGACGAACGCCGCCTCGGGGGGCGGCGCGTCGCCATGCAGGCGCTTCCACACCGCCAGGGCGTAGTCCTCGACCTGTTCCTCGCGACTGCTCCCGTCCGGCTGGCGCACCTTGCGCGTATAGGCGTAGGCGAACACCGGCTCGATGCCCGAGGAGACATTGCCGGCCAACAGGGAGGTGGTGCCGGTCGGGGCGATGGAGGTCAGGCAGCCGTTGCGCAGCCCGTGGGCGGCGATCAGGGCGCGGGTCTCCTCGTCGAGGCTGGTGAGGTTGGGCCGCTCAAGAATCTGTGGGTCGTAGAGCGGGAAGGGTCCCTTCTCGGCGGCCAGCCGCGCGGAGGCCCGATAGGCCTCGCGCTTGATGACCCCCAGCCAGCGCTGGGTCAGCGTCACGGCCTGCTCATCGCCATAGCGCGCGCCGCAGAACACCAGGGCGTCGGCCAGGCCGGTCACGCCAATCCCTAGCCGCCGCTTGGCCCGGGCTTCGATGGCCTGGGCATCCAGGGGAAAGCGGGAGATGTCGATGACATTGTCGAGCATGCGCACCGCGGTGCGGGTAAGGCTGCCGAGCCTGTCCTCGTCGAGGGCGGCGCCCGGTTCGAACGGGTTGTCGACCAGGCGGGCCAGGTTGAGCGAGCCCAGCAGGCAGGCGCCATAGGGCGGCAGCATCTGCTCGCCGCAGGGATTGCTGGCCAGGATCTGCTCGCAATAGGCCAGGTTGTTGGCGGCGTTGACGCGGTCGATGAAGATCACCCCGGGCTCAGCGGCGTCATAGGTGGCGCGCATCAGCTTGGCCCACAGGTCGGCGGCGCGAACGGTGCGGTGGACCTGGCCGCCAAAGCTCAGCGGCCAGTCGCCATCGGCGTCGAGCGCGGCCATGAACGGATCGGTGACCAGGACCGAGAGGTTGAAGTTACGGAAACGGCCCGCCGCGCGCTTGGCGTCGATGAAGGCCTCGATATCGGGATGGTCGATGCGCAGGCAGCCCATCATCGCGCCGCGCCTCTGGCCGGCCGACAGAATGGTGCGGCACATCGAATCCCACACATCCATGAAGCTCAGGGGCCCCGACGCATCGGCGCCGACGCCCTCGACCCTCGCCCCGTTGGGGCGGATCGACGAGAAGTCCATGCCCACCCCGCCGCCCTGCTGCAGGGTGACGGCCGCCTCGCGCACATGCTCGAAGATGCCGCCCAGGTCGTCGGGCGTCACCCCCATGACGAAGCAGTTGAACAGGGTCACGGCCCGGGCGGTGCCGGCGCCGGCCAGGATGCGACCGGCCGGCAGGAATTTGAAGTCGGTGAGGGCGTCCAGGACCTCGGCCTGGAAGCCCTTGCGCAGCCTGGGGGTCTCGGCCTGGGCGATGGCCCGCGCCACCCGCGTCCAGGTCTCTTCGACGCTGGCGTCGCCGCCGCCGTCCGGCGGCGCGAAGCGGTACTTGCTGGACCAGATCTCGCCGGCGAAGGGATTGTCGAACGCCATGGTCGCTCTTTCTGAATTTGGGGAGGAAAGGCTGGGTGATTCCCTGCGGCGCATGAAAGGCGTCGTTGCCCGCCCCGTCTGCGACATTGGCCAGGCCGGGCCTTGCGCAACATCAAGGCGCGGGCCGGCGCCGCTCAATGCGCGGCCGTGGCAAGGTCCCTAGGGTTGGAGTGTAGAGGAGCTTCCATGACCGAAAACGCCCCAATCTCAGCCCTGAGCCGCCCGCCCGCCGGGCCTGAGGCGGCCGCGCAGTTTAGCCTCGACCCCGCCGACACCCGCGCGATCGAGGGCTATCTGGTGCTTCACGCCCCAGGCGACGCCCGGGCCGCGCAGCAGGCCGGGGCGCTAATCGATCACATTCTGACCCGCTACCATCAGGTCCATATGGAAGACTTTCCCCAGGCCATCGCCTTGGCGCGCAAGGTCGAGGCCGTGCACGTGGCCGACGCCGAATGCCCCCACGGTCTGGCCGACCATCTGGCGCTGATGGCCGACGAACTGGCCGGCCACCAGCGCAAGGAGGAGATGGCGCTGTTTCCGATGATGCGCCAGGGTGGCGGACCGATGGTCCGCATCGCCATCGCCCGAATGCAAGCCGAGCATCGCGACGTGGTCGACCAACTGACCCGCCTGGCGGTGATCACCAAGGATTTCACGCCGCCGCAGGAAGCCTGCCGCACCTGGCGGGCCCTCGATCAGCTTTGCCGCAAGATCGACCGCGAGCTGCGCGAGCACATGCGTCTGGAGGACGCGATCCTGTTTCCGCATTTCGCCGGCGCGCTTTAGGGCCGGCCAACCGCCTCAGAAGTCGAGCGTCTCAACCCGCGTCCCGACCCCAACCGCGGCCGCGCCAGGGCGCCGACGGATCAGCACATCGCTCATCGCCAGGGCCTTCTGGGCCGAAGCGTCCTGGTCGCCGACCGGCGCGACGCCGCCCTGCGTCCGCCGTCCGCGCACGAAGGTCTCACGATCGCCGCAAGGGCCCAGCGGCGCGGTCAGGGCCTCAAGGCGCCAGCCGGCCGCCTGGATCGGGTCCAGGCCCGCCAGGCCGGCGATCAGCGGCGCCAGAAACAGCCGGGCGGTGACCAGGGCCGAGGTCGGATTGCCGGGCAGGCCGACGACCAGGGCGCGGTGGGCGCGCCCCAGCCAGACCGGCTTGCCGGGTTTGATCGCCACCTTGGAAAAAATCAGATCCAGGTCGAGCGGCGCGAACATGGTCTTGGCGAAATCGCGTTCGCCCACCGACGCCCCACCGGTGACGACGACGATGTCGGCCAGATCAACCGCCGATCGGGCCGCCTTTTCGAGCGCGGGCAAGTCATCGCCCACCCGCCAACGATCCACCACCTTGCCGCCCCAGGCGCGCGCCAGGGCGGCGACGCCGAAGGTCACGCTTTCGGGAATGCCGGGTCGAATCCGGGAGGGGCGTCCAGGTTCGTCCAGTTCGTCGCCCGTGCCGATGATCAACACCCGGGGGCGCGCCACCACCGACACCCGGGCCTGATCGGCCGCGGCGACCGCCACCAGGCGCTGGGCGTTGAGCCGCTCGCCGGCCTCGACCAGGACGTCGCCGGCCTTGAAGTCCGAGCCGGCCAGCCGCAGGTTGCGCGGGCCGCCGGGCGGCTGAGCGAACAGGGCCAGCGGCCCCTCGCGCGCGACCTCTTCCTGCATCACCACACGATCGGTTCCGGCCGGCGCCGCGGCGCCGGTGAAGATGCGCACGCAGGCCCGCGGCGTCAGAACGCCCTCGAAGGCCTGACCGGCATAGGCCTCGCCGACGACCGTCAGTCGGACAGGCGCGTCGGCCAGGTCATCGTCACGCACCGCATAGCCGTCCATGGCCGAAACGTCGGCGCAGGGGGTGGCGTGGCGCGCGACGATGGCCGCCGCCAGGATGCGACCGTCGGCCTTGTCCAGGCGCACGGTTTCGCGGCCCAAGGGTTGGGCCAGGCCCGTCACCAGGGCCAAGGCCTCATCGTAGCTGATCAATTGCAGACGCCGCGATAGCGGGGGATCTGGCCCACCAGCGAGCAGGGACGAAAGCGGCTGTCCAGCTCCTGGCCCAGCACCAGGTCCCAGGCGTCGCGGCAGGCTCCGGTCGAGCCGGGCACGCAGAACACGAAGGTGTCGCCAACCTGGCCGGCCAGGGCCCGCGACTGCAGGGTCGCCACCCCCACCGTAGCTTGGCTGGCCTGATGGAAGACCACCGAGAACCCGTCCATGGTCCGGCGAAACAGCGGCGTCACCGCCTCGGGCGTCACGTCGCGCGGCGCGAAGCCCGTGCCGCCGGTGGTGAGGATGACGTCGACGGCCGCGTCGTCGGCCCAGGCCTGAACCTGACGGCGGATGGCGTCGACCTCGTCGGGCACGATCACGCGGCCGACCAGGCCATGGCCAGCGACCGTCAGGCGGTCGGCCAGCAGGGCGCCCGAGGTGTCGGTGTTTAGGTCGCGGGTGTCGGAAATGGTCAGCACGGCGATGTTGAGCGGATAGAAGGGCAGCCGCTCGTCTATGCCGGCCTTGCGGCCCTTCGCGGCCAGGGGCGCATCATCCATCTCAACCTCCAGAAAACATCGACAGGAAGGCCACGTCCTGTCCGGGGCTGACCCAGGCCTGATCGCCGACGATCAGGTGATCTATGGCCACGCGCAGACCGCGTTCGGCCAGAGCTTCGGCGCCGCCGTCCGTCTGAGCGGCGATCTGCGCTCTCAGCCAGGGCAGCGAACAACCCTCAGCGGGGATATCCACACTGAGGCCGCGCCCGAAACGGTCGGCGACCTTGCCGAAAAAACAAACCTGGATCGCTCCCATCGGGGGGAACGTCCGAGCCAAACCTTGAGTCATGATAAAACCCATCTTCGCCAACCGTGACCGGCCAAACCGACCTACACCCGCGGCGAGACGATGCGATTGTCGGAAGTCAAGCGACGCGCCGACCTCTGCCGTGTGCAAGGCGAGCCGTCGAGGCTCCAGGTCTAGGCCGGGTCCAGGCCGGCCAGCAGCGCCGCCAGGGCCAGGCGGTTGAGGCTCGCCGGGTCCATGCCGGCCAGGTGTCGAGCGGCGGCCGCCCGCTGGATATCGGCCGTGGCCCGCACGTCCGTCGCCCTCGTCACGATGCGACCGGCGCGCATCTCCAGACGGTGATCGGCCAGCCTGCGCACTTCGTCGGCGTCATGGCTGACATACAGAACCGGGATGGCCAGGGTTCGATGCAGGCGCTCCAGATAGGGCAGGATTTCGGCCTTGCTGTCGGCGTCGAGGCTGGACAGCGGCTCGTCCATCAACAGCAGGCGCGGCTGGGACAGCAGGGCGCGACCCAGCGCCACCCGCTGTCGCTCGCCGCCGGACAGGTGTGTCGTCGACCGCCCCAACAGAACCTCCAGCCCCAGCAACGCGACGATCTCGTCAAAGTCCGTGGCCAGTGGTGCTCGCGTGCGTCGCTGGCCGTAGCGAAGATTGTCTGTCACCGACAGGTGGCTCAGCAGGCTGGCGTCCTGGAACACCATGCCGATCGGTCGACGGTGCGGCGGCAGAAAACGGCGCTCATCCTGCCAGACCTCGCCATCGACCACCAAAGCGCCCGGAAGTCTTGAAAGCCCGGCCAGGCAGCGCAGCACGCTGGTCTTGCCCGCCCCCGATGGGCCCACCAGGGCGGTGATCCCCCTGGGCGGCAGGGTCAGGGCGACATCGAGGGTGAAAGCCCCCAGCCGTCCGCGCAGCCGCGCTTCCAGGCCGGTTTCGGCGGAGGACGGGTTCATCGGGCCGGCCGCGACGTGCGACGCTCGATCAGCAGCATCGCCAGCAGCACGGCGAAGGCGAACACCAGCAGGCCGGCCGACAGCCTGTGGGCCTCGTCAAACTGCAGCGACTCCACCTGCTGATAGATGCGCGTCGAAATCACCTCGGTTTCTCCGGGCACAGAACCGCCAATCATCAGCACGACGCCAAACTCGCCGACCGTGTGGGCGAAGACCAAGACCGCGGCGGTCAGCAAGCCGCGACGCGCCTGGGGCAGGGCGACGGTCAAGAAGGCGTCCAGCGGCGCCGCGCGCAGGGTGGCGGCCGCCTCCATTGGACGATCGCCCATGGCCTCGAAGGCGTTGCGGATCGGCTGCACGGCGAAGGGCAGGGAATAGACCATCGAGCCGATCACCAGACCGGTGAAGGTGAAGGCCAGGCTGCGGACGCCCAGGGGATGGAGCAGGGCCATCAGGGGACTGGCCGGGGCCAGCAGGATCAGCAGGTAGAAGCCCAGCACCGTGGGCGGCAAGGCAATGGGAAGGGCGGCGATGGCGGCGATGATCTCCTTCCACCAGGCGCGCTGGCGCGCCAGCCACCAGGCCAGCGGCGTCGCCACCAGGAGCAGCAAGACCGTGGTCACCACCGCGAGCCTCACCGTCGTCCAGATCACCTCAAGCATCGTGTTCGCGCCTCGCGGCTGTGATAGCGGGCGCCGTGGACCGGCTCGGCTCGCAAGAGCGTGGCGTCGAGACGCACTTCAATCGCCGCGGCGTATACGGGCGAGCGGATGTCATGCGGTGTTAGAGCGCGAAACCCCGCCGATCCGATTGATGGTCGTCAAGCCGCGACAAAAGTGCTGTCCCGGCGACGATAGGGGCCGCCGCCGCGTGGGTCGCGGCAGGGTCACGCCAAGGATCAAAGGTGGTTATCCTGGCCCTCGCACCGGTCGTGAGCGCCGGACGCGAACAGCCGCTCGCGCCGCGGGTTGGTCCGCCGGAGCGTCGGCGGCGCGCTTGCGGTCGCTCGGCCAGATCTCGAAGCGGCCGATGGCGGGAGGGGCGGCGGCGGTCGTCGTCGTTCACGACTGAAGGAAGTCGGCTACCGCCGCGCCGTCAGCACCAGACGAACCAGTTGCGAAAGGCTGGCGGCCTGCATCTTGCTCATCACGTGAGCGCGATAGATCTCGACCGTGCGTGGACTGATGCCCAGATCGTAGGCGATAACCTTGTTGGCCGAGCCGGCGATCAGACCCTCCAGAACTTCACGTTCGCGGCCCGACAGCAGGTTCAGGCGTCGGTTGACCTCGGCGATCTCGAACTCCTCGACGCGCTCGGTCTGCCGCTGCTGCAGCGCTGAGCCCAGGGCGGCCAGCATCAGTTCGTCGTCGAACGGCTTTTCGATGAAATCGCGCACGCCCTCCTTCATCGCCTCGACCGCGAGCGGCACATCGGCGTGGCCGGTCATGACGATGATCGGATCGCGATAACCCAGGGCGTTGAGCCGGCGAACCAGTTCCAGGCCATTCATGTCGGGCATGCGGACGTCGGTGAGCACGCAGCCGCTGGCCCGCTGCGGCAGTCCGTCCAGGAAAGCCTGGGCCGAGGGATAGAGCGTGCACTCGATCCTGGCGCTGCCGAGCAGGAAGCCCAGAGAATCGCGTAGCGCCTCGTCGTCGTCGATGATGTGAACCACGCCCTCAGGCATCGCTGTCGTCTCCCCTGTCGGCGCGTTTGAGCGTGAAATGAAAGGTCGCGCCGCCCCCCGGCGTATCCTCGACCCACAGGCGACCGCCATGGGCCTCGACGATGGTGCGTGAGATCGACAGGCCAACGCCCATGCCGTCGCGCTTGCTGGTGACGAACGGCGAAAACAGCTGTTCGGCCATATCGGGCGCTATGCCAGGGCCTGTGTCGGCCACGGTGACGACGGCGTCGCCCTCGAGTTCCGCGACCTTGACCAGAAGCTCGCGGCGCGGCGAGGTTTCCATGGCCTCGATGGCGTTGCGCATCAGGTTGAGCAGCACCTGCTGCACCTGGACGCGGTCGGCGAGAACCAGATCGATCCCCGGCTCATAGGCGAACCTGACGCGCACGCCATGTTCCTGAACCCCGACGAGCGCCAGGGCGCCGGCCTCCTCGACCAGCCGCGGCAAGCTTTCGACGGCGCGCTCGGTTTCGCCGCGGGCCACGAAGTCGCGCAGCCTCCGAATGATGTCGCCCGCCCGCAGCGCCTGGTTTCCGGCCTTGTCGATGGCGTCGATCACGCGCTCGATCTCGGGCGGGCCGTCCTGGGATAGAAGCCGCTTGCTGCCCTTGAGATAGTTGGCGATCGCCGTCAGCGGCTGGTTGATCTCGTGCGCCAGGGCCGAGGCCATCTCGCCCATGGCGGTCAGGCGCGAGATGTGGATCAGCTCGTTCTGAAGCTCCTGCAGGCGCGCCTCGGTTTGCTGGCGCTCGGTCAGGTCCCTGACGAATCCGGTGAAGAAACGGCCGGCCGTGGTCAGCATTTCTCCTACCGACAACTCCATCGGAAAGGTGGTGCCGTCCTTGCGCTCGCCGACCACGACCCGGCCCTGGCCGATGATCCGGCGTTCTCCGGTCCTGTAGTAGCGCGTCAGATATCCGTCGTGCGCCTGCCGGTGGGGATCGGGCATCAGGATGTTGACATTGCAACCGCTGACCTCGGCCGCCGACCAGCCGAACAAGCGCTCGGCCGCCTGGCTGAAGGACTGGATCAGGCCCGCGTCATCGATCACGACCATGGCGTCTGGAACCGTATCGAGGATCGACTTCAGATGGGCTTCGCGGGCCGCCAGATCGTCGTTGGTCCGTTCAGCCTTGCGACGGGCCGCGTGGAAGATCTCGCCGCCGATCAGCACGCAAACGCTGACGGCGACAAAGAGCGCCACCCCGAGGAAGTCGCCCTGGTCGAGCGGCCGATGGCGGAGCGCCAGGCCCAGGCAGGCCAGCGCCGCCAGGACAGTGTTGAGGACGCCGGCGGCCGTTCCGCCAAACGCCGAGCCGGCGATCACCGCTGGAAAGAAGAACAGATAGACGCCCCGCTCGCCCAGGACAGGTTCACAGGCCAGGCGCGCGATGACGCCGCCCGCCACCAGAACCGCGCCGAGGGTGGCGGTCCGCAACAGGTTATGGGGCCGGATCCGGCGTATGCGCGCCGCCAAGGTGGTTTCGGTCATCCCGGAAAATCGCCCCTCTG
The DNA here is from genome assembly GCA_943371355.1 of Alsobacter soli. Lineage (GTDB taxonomy): Bacteria > Pseudomonadota > Alphaproteobacteria > Caulobacterales > Caulobacteraceae > Caulobacter. The sequence continues at coordinate 119,486 of CALRUN020000001.1, read as the reverse complement.
GCCGGGCCAAGCCCGCCTCCGGCAAACCCCTTAGGGTCATGACACGAATGTATCGCCAACGCCCCACCGGATATCAAGCTCTCAACTTCAACGGCCCGCCGTGGCGGGCTTCACGTCAAGGGATAGCGCGATGACCGCTCCGGCCATTGATCTTTCGGTTCACCACAGGCCGGCCGGCGCGTCGGATGTCGTCGCCCAGGGCTTCGTCAAGCTGCTGCGGTTTTGCGCCGACACCTTCTTCGCCAAGCGCTACGGCCACCGCGCCGTGGTGCTGGAAACCGTGGCCGCCGTTCCGGGCATGGTCGGCGCGACCCTGACGCACCTGAAGTGTCTGCGGCGCATGGAAAGCGACCGGGGCTGGATCAAGACCCTGATGGACGAGGCCGAAAACGAACGCATGCACCTGATGACCTTCATCGAGGTGGCCAAGCCCACCGCGTTCGAACGGTTCGTGGTGGTCTCCGTTCAGTGGGTGTTCTACCTGTTCTTCTTCGCCCTCTATCTGATCTCCTCCAAGACCGCTCACCGCGTCGTCGGCTACTTCGAAGAAGAAGCCGTGATCAGCTACACCCACTATCTGGCCGAGATCGACGAAGGTCGCTCGCCCGATGTGCCCGCGCCGCGGATCGCCCTGGACTACTGGAACCTTCCGGAGGGATCGACCCTGCGCGATGTGATCGAGGTGGTGCGGGCCGACGAGGCCCACCATCGAGACGTCAATCATGGCTTCGCCAACCAATTGGCCGGCTTGCCCCTGGGCGCCGTGGCCCCGTGCCCGCCGCACGTGGTGCTTGAGCCCCATTGGAAGACGGCGGCCTGAGTCAGGCGCGGCGGCGGTCGTGATCGCCGCCGCGCGTTGGAGATTTACATGTCCGGCATGTCCCCCATCATCCTGATCGACCGAGACGAAGCGGTTCGAAACGCGATCCAGTTCGCGTTCGGGCTGGAAGGATTGGGCGTGGCGGTCTACGCCGCCGGTGAGGCGGCCATGCCGGACAGCCTGGCCGCCGCCCGATGCCTGATCGTCGACCAGGATCTCGACCGCCAGCCGGGACTGGACCTGATCCAGGATCTGCGGCGGCGCGGCGTCAAGGCGCCCGCCATCCTGCTGGCGACCAATCCCGGACGACTGCTGCGCAAGGCGGCCAAGGCGGCCCATGTCTGCCTGGTGGAAAAGCCGCTATTGTCGGACCTGCTGCTTGAGCGGGTCCGGGCCGCCCTGGACGGCGAGCGTCCCCGCCCGCCACCCTAGAGGGGCCCTCCTCGAACCCGCGTGTCCGCGCCGGCGGCGACGCATGATCGCCAAGTCTCACGAGAGGGACACGATGACCGACACGGTCCTGGCCGATGATGAAGCCGCGCGCCTGCGGACGCTACGCGCTCTTCAGCTGCTCGATACGCCGCCCGAGCGGCATTTTGACCTTATCGCCGAGTGCGCGCGGGCTGCGGCGAACACGCGTTGGGCCATGGTCTCCCTGGTTGATCAGGATCGGCAGTGGTTCAAGGCCGGTCTGGACTTTCCGCTTTCCCAGACCGACCGATCCGCCTCGTTTTGCACGCATGTCGTGGCGCTTCGCCAGCCGCTGACCATCACCGACGCCCGCCTGGATCCGCGGTTCGCCGCTAGCAGCCTGGTCATTGGCGCGCCGGGCGTTCGCGCTTACGCCGGCGCGCCGATTATCGTTGAAGACCACACCATCGGCGCGGTCTGCGCGGTCGATGACAGGCCACGACCCTTTAGCGCCTCGGCGCGCCGGCAGATCCAGCTGTGCGCCGAGCTGGTGGCGGAAATCCTCGAACAGTTCCGGCGCAAATCCTTTCTCGCACAGCTTTTCGAGGGCACGGCGGACGCGGTCCTGGCCGTCGACACCGACCAGCGGATCACGCATTGGAATGCGGCGTCGGAGGCCCTCTTCGGCTTTGACGCCCAAGAGGCGATCGGTCAGCAACTTCGCATGATCATCCCCGACCGCTTCAGGGCGGCTCATGACGAAGGCTTTAACCGTCTGTGCCAGACAGGACAGGCCCGCCGAGGCGCGACGGTGGAAGTACCCGCCCTGCGGCGCGACGGCACGGAATTTCAGGCCGATCTGTCGGTGTCGGTTTGTCGGGACGGGCCTTCGGCCCTGGTCGGCGCGATCATCCGCGACGTCAGCGATCGCCACGCCCTGGCCCAGGCGCGAAGCGCCAATCTGGCCAAGAGCCGGTTTCTGGCCAATATGAGTCACGAGATCCGCACGCCTCTGAATGGCATCTTAGGATTGGGGCATGTCCTGGCGCGGACCGACCTCGCGCCCGAGCAACGCGCGCTTCTCGATACAATCAATGGCGCCGCCTCGACCCTGCAGGCTCTGTTGACGGACGTGCTCGATCTGGCGCGGATTGACGATGGCGCCCTGCCAGTGACGCACGAGCCGTTCGACCTGGCTCAGATGGTCGCCGACGTCGCCGCGCTCCACCAGGCCGGCGCGGAAGCCAAGGGGCTGGGGTATATTTGCCAGCCGCCGCCGGAGACCTGGGTGCGCGGCGACGCCCTGCGGCTGCGACAGGTGTTGGGCAACCTGCTGAGCAACGCCGTCAAGTTCACCGCCGAGGGCGAGGTGCGCCTTTCGGTCCACGCCGAAGGCGACCTTTGGTGTTTTGAGGTCGCCGATACCGGCATCGGGTTCGACGCGGCCATCGCCGAACGGATTTTTGAACGCTTCGTTCAGGGCGACGACTCGGTCACGCGCGCCTATGGCGGTTCGGGTCTGGGCCTTTCGATCTCCCGGGAGATCGCCCAGGCCTTGGGCGGCCAACTGATGGCTGCGGGCGCGCCCGGCGAGGGGGCGGTCTTCACGGCCCGTGTCCCACTGCAGGCCTGCGCGCCACCGCAGCAAGATCATGAAGCCGCGCCTCAGCGGACCTATCTAGGTCGTATCCTCCTGGCCGAAGATCACCCCGTGAACCGGCAGGTGGTGGAGATGATCCTGGCGCCGCTGGGCGTGGAACTCGACGCGGTGGAGAACGGAAGTCTCGCGGTTGAGGCCGCGCGGAGCAAAACCTACAGCCTGATCTTGATGGATATGCAGATGCCGGTGATGGACGGCCTGACGGCGACCCGGCGCATCCGCGAGGATGAACAACTGACCGGCAGGCCCCGCTGCCCCGTGATCATGCTCACGGCCAACGTGCTGCCGGAACATCTCTTCGCCTCCTTTCAAGCCGGCGCGGACCAGCACCTGGGCAAACCCGTAGACGCCGCGACCCTCATCGGCGCGGTGGCTGATTTGCTTGTGCAGGCCGATGTGGCGGGGCAGGCCGCAGCGTCCTGATCATCGAAGGGGGCGCACTAGCGGCGAACCGGTCGGCGTCGGCGGTCACGGACATCGGGTCCTTCGGCGGGGTGGGCCGAAGGCGCGTTGGCGGCCTGTTTGCGCTCGGCCAGCCAAGCCTCGATTTCCCCCAGGTCCCAGACCACGCAGCGACGGGTCAGGGCGAAGCGCCGGGGAAATTCGCCGCGCTTTTCCATTTCATAGATGGTGGTGTCGGCCAGAGGCACGAGCCTGCGCAATTCGGGGCGACGGATGGCGCGGGTGGCGGGCAAGAGGCCGACGCGGGATGTCACGGACACATCATGGGGCATGGCAAAACTCCCTTTGCCCCAGTGGGCGGCCAGCGCCGACGCCGGACAAGCGTCGATAGGGCCAAGGTGAGCTCTGGCGTGGAAAAACAGGCGTTCGGCGGTTTCGGGGCGCGCCGACTCGTGGCCTCAATGGCGGTGGTTCGCGCCCCTCCGCGTTCGTTTGCCCGTCGCCGATCATGACCCCCGACGCCTTCCGCGCCCTGGCCTTGAGCCTTCCACGCACCCAGGAACGACCAATCCTCGGCTCGCAGGAATTTCGCATCAAGGACAAGGTCTTCGCTACGCTCGGCTGGCCGCAGGCGGGCTGGGCGGTCATCAAGCTGACCCCGGACGACCAGTCGCGGTTCATGCTGGCTTGCGAGGGCCTGTCGCCCGAACCAGGCGGACGAGGCAGGCGCGGGGTGACCCGGGTGCGGCTGGCGGCCTTGGACCAGGCTGGCCTGGCGCCCGTGCTCAAGGCCGCCTGGGTCCAGGCCGGTGGGCCGAGCGCCGATTACGTCTGAGGCTTTTGCCCTGGCGAAAAGTCCACGGTCGGGTCGGCATGGGCATAGGCGGTGGCCGGATCGGCGCCGTCGCGGATCGCCATCTGCCGCAGGATGCCCGCCGCCATGCCCTCGTTGAGCTTGGGCGTGTCCCACCGCGCCGCGCCGCCCAGGCGGATCGGCTGGTCGGGATAGCTGAGGAAGGTGAAGACCGCATCGACCACCTGCCGCATCAGCGCCTTCATCTCCGGATCCGAAATCCGCGAGGCGTCCAGATAGGGCATTTCACCAAGCGGCGTGACGATCTTGACGTCGCTGAAGTCGCCGGCCGGACTGATCACCTCGCGGCCGGCATGCCAGTCCTCCAGGATCGAGTTGCGAAAGCAGCTTTCAACCAGGGCCAGGGTCAGGCGCTGCACGGCGCGGTGCTCATTCTGGTCGGCCCAGGGTTTCTCGCTCATCGATCGCCTCGCATCGCCAGAGCTCATGACGCTATTCCCCGTGGTCCGCGCCGCCAAGGGGCAGGGAGCTGACTTAGCGGCGATGTTCTGAGATCGAAACCTTGGGCGACCTCTCCAGGTCCTGATCACGCGCCCTTGCGGGCGGCCGACCCCCGTATTTATCGGGTATTGCGCGGGCGCAGCCCTTGGGGAATCCTGTCTACGTCGTCGGCGGCGTGAGACCGTCGATGACAGGCCCGGCGGCGTGAGAAACGTCGGGCCACCCGCCTTTTGACGCCGAACCTTCCGACCGGCGCGCATCCGCTGACGCTTGAAACGTCCGGGCAAGCCGAAGATGGACAAGGCCGGAGCCACGGCCCAAGCTTGGCCAGGCGGCGCGAACCGTTGGGAGGGCGACACTTTGCGCAAGCCGATGAAGATCGCCGCGGCCGGCCGATGCGCCGCTCGCGGTCGCCAGCTTGATCCGTCAGGGGTTGGGGGAAAATGAACGCTGCCGTGGCGGCTCTGGCGGCGACCCCGTCACGGGTCAGGCCTGCGATGATCGCGAGGCCACCGGCGGCAAGATTGACGCCTTGGGCTGGTGCTACGGCGAGGACGCCGACTATGGCTACCAGGCCAAGTGGGCGCGCTGCAAAGGACGTTGAGCCGGGGTACGACTTGGCTACGGCACGCTTTCGCGCGCCTCCGCGCCTTCGGCTCGGGAGAGCGGCCGGCGGTCACGCTCGGTCCCGCGGCTTTCGCCGCTCCCTCGGGCGCGACGCCTGGCGGGCGCTCCCCAGAAAGATCGGGGGGGCGCCGCCGGCCGCTCGACGCCGCTTCCCGCCACGCGCAGGCGCGGGCTCCTGGCAGTCTTCATCTTGCGAAGAGCGATCACGAGGTGATCGCGTGGCTTGGGGCTCCGCCCCTGGCGCACTTCGGATCGGCTTCCGCCCAGCTTCGGTCGTTACGGGCAAGATCGGACAACGGGTTACCGACGCCCTGCAGCTGGGTCCCCGCGAAGCCGCCCCTCCGTTTGCACCCCCGGTCTCGCCGACGGGCAAGGGTTCATGTTGAACCCCTGCTTTGAGGATGAAGATCATGGGACAAGCTGCTGAAAAGCTGGAGCCCCGCATCTATGTCGCCTGCCTGGCGGCCTACAATAACGGCTGGCTGCATGGCGTCTGGATTGATGTCGAGGATGACGCCGACGCCGTGCGCGACGCCGTCAACGCGATGCTGAAGGCCTCGCCCGTGGCGGGCGCCGAGGAGTACGCCATTCACGATCACGAGGGCTTTGGCGGGGTGGAGATCGCCGAATATGCCGGGGTCGACAAGGTGGTGGCCATCGCCAGTTTCCTGCGCGAGCGCGGGATCTTGGGCGCCTTGGTACTGGAGCATTTCTGCGGAGACCTGGACGCGGCGGCGAGCGCCCTTGACGAGGACTATCACGGCGTTTTTGGGAGCCTCGCCGACTGCTATCAGGAGATGACCCAGGAGACCCTGACCATTCCGGAGGCCCTGCGCCTCTATATCGATTGGGAGGCCATGGCGCGCGACGCGCGGCTGAACGGCGAGGTCTTCACCGTGGAGACAGCCCATGATGAGGTTCATGTTTTTTGGAGCCGCTAGGAGGCGGGCTCCTTGCGGGGGCGGCCGCGCTTGGGGCGCGCTGCATTGAGCGCACGGACAGGTTTGAGATTGAAATCGCGCATCATCGCGGCGGCGAATGGCGCGGAGGCGTCCGCGAGCATTTGAGCGGCCTGGCCGGCCTTTCTCCAGTCCATCAGGTTTTCGCTTGGCGTCGACAGTTCGTTGAGAGCGCGGGTTAGGTTGTGGGTTTGGCTTTCGCGAAGTCGGTGCTGCACCGCGTAGAACAGCCATAGAAGCGCATTGCCTCGCTTTTCCCGGTCATCTGCGCCCTTCTCATGGAAAGCCAGGTGAGCGCCAGCAGGCCTTTGCACCGGCGAAACCTCGTCGCCCATGCCCAGGAGGCTTGAGAAATCGTCCTCCGGCAGGATGATCTGGCCCCTGTCGAGCAGGAAAACGAAAGTGGGGAAGGGCGCCGCACGGGCCGTCCATCGTTCGACGATCTCGTACTCCTTCAGCCCGTCGGATTTTCCCAGCACCAAGGCTGAAATCAGCGAAGGGAAGGTGATATTTCCCTGGGTTCTGAGGTCTCGCTGCATGCGCTCGATGGCATCGATCTGTGCGCCGATCTGGTCGAGGTGCTCGCCGATATGATCCGCTGACGTCTTGATCTCGATGATCGCGTAGGCATCGGTGAACGGCGCGTAGGTCGCCCCCTCCGGAGCCGTCAGCATGACCTGGGAGCGGGCCGCATCGGCAATGATCAGGTCGATCTGCGGCGTGCAGTGGGACTGGGTGTCGAACAGATACCCGTGTTGAACGACAAACGGGCTTGGCAGTAGGCGGGCGAAGAGAGCGCGTAGGGCCGCTTCCAAGGGCGCGCCTGAATCGCGGATGTTCTGGGTGTTGTAGAGGATTCTGCCCTGCGTGACGGCAGCCAGCAGGTCGTCGGCGGCCGCTGCGAAGATGCCCGGCAGATTAATCAGCCCCGGTTTGGGGGGCTCGGTCGGTTCGGATTCTGACTTGGCCATTCGCTATCGTAGTCGGCGGCGAGGGCTAGGCTAGTGCATGCTAAGCAGCCGGCTGGCCGCGATGGCCACGGCCGAGGCGACGCCAATGATAACGACCAGGCTGGCCCATCCAGCGGGGCTCAAGACTTGGGCGGACGGGCGGCGTCTGGGCGGCATGGGTCTGATCCTAAGCGGGGTAGGGCGTCTTAGCCATCGGCGCGGGGAGTCGTCATCGGCGGTATCAATATCTAACCGGAAGTGCGTGAAGTCCGCTGGTCTTGCGAAGGTGGGCGGCGTGTTGCTCGTCCGCCCGCATCAGCCCGCAGGCCTATCGGCAAACTTTCTGGGGAGAAGTCGCGGCGACGGGCAGCTTCACGCCTTGGATAAAGTAGACTCTAAACACTGCCCAAGCCCCTCCATATAGAAAAATGGGGCGGTCTGGCCACTATATGTTGACTTGAGGGTCGACGAGTGGTTCGAATCGGCCTCTTAGTCCGATTTGGTAAACGGGGCCTTTCCGCCTGCCGCCGACTCGGACTAACGGGTAGTGGCGTGTGGCGGACTCCGTGGGTCCTCTCCACATCATTCCAGTTCGCTTACGTCGCCGACGCGTCTGTCGGGCATCGAGCACATGCTCGAGAGCAGGAGTGTCGGCTTGAAAGCAGAACGCAGCGTAGAGCGCTGATGGTGGGGAGAGGACGGAACGACCTGAACTTTTGCCGGTCTCCGGAAGGTCCGCCCTCTCACCCGATTCCCAACCCGTTTCCGAGTCGGTGAAGGACCAATAGCGGTGGCCGCGTAAGCAGACAATGGCCACGACTGCTAACGGCGCCGTCGCCCGACCTGGATGTTTAGAAATCCATCCCTCGGGGGCGACACGCCCTTGCGCAAGCTCAATTTGCCGACACGGCTTGGGCCTGCGACCTGTTTTGACGGTGGGGTTTGGTTTCATCCGCCTGCGACCTTGAGCGGTCGCATCCCCTCGTCGGCCCTGCGCCTAAGTCATGGAGGGACCCGTGGTCCCCAATGCCCGTTTCACTGAGTTTCTGAAAGATATCGAGCCGAGCCCCACCACCAAGACCAACAGCTCCACGGCTCACAACAACCTGCGCTACTACCTCTACAACCACGCCACCTTTGGCGACCTCTGGGTCGATGACTTCCTCGCCGGCAGCTACGCCCGCGACACGGCCATCCGTCCGCGTACCTTCGAGGGCGAGGTCGACCGCGCCGACATCGACATCATCGTAGTGACGGCCTACCAGACCTCCGATCGACCCGAAGACGTGCTCAACGATTTGGCCGATGTCCTGGCTGAGAAGTACACCGTCGAGCGGATCAACAAACGCTCGGTTCGGGTGGTGACCTCCACCTCCGAAATCGACGTCGTGCCGGTGATCGCCGACGGCGATAGCTACAAGATCGCCGATCGCGAGATCGACGATTGGCGCAAGACCAATCCCAAAGGCCACAAAACTTGGAGCGCCGAGAAGAACGGCGAATTCGACGGGCGCTTCAAGCCGCTGGTCAAGCTGCTGAAGTGGTGGCGCAAGGAAAACCCGCTGCCGGGCAAGCGCCCCAAGGGTTTCGTGCTGGAGGTGCTGGTCGCGCGCCACGCGCCCAAGACCGAAACCCACTACGGCGAGGGGTTCGCGCAGACCCTGGAGAATATCTACGCAGCCTACAAGGATGACGCCGAGAACGACATCAAGCCGGTGATCCAGGATCCCTCCGTCAACAACAGCGACATTCTGGCCAAGGTGACGGTGGCGCAGTGGAAGGCCTTCATCGACAAGTGCCGGGTCTACGCCGGCTATGCCCGCAAGGCCCAGGACGCCGACGACATGGAGGAGGCCACCACCCAGTGGCGCAAGGTTTTCGGTCAGCGATTTCCGAAAACCGCTTCCGTGGCAAAGGCGGTCGCAGCGGCGGCCGTCGCCGCGCCGGCGGTGAGCACCTTCAGCTTCCCCGCTGCCTCCGCCGCGCCCTCCAGGCCTCGCGGGTTCGCCTAGCATGTGGTGGCTCGTGGACAGGGTTCGGCTTGCCCACGAGCTGCGCGGGTTGACCGAGCTGGAGGCGGAGGGATGGTTGAAGCTGGAGCCTGCCCCATCCGACGACTGCGACCTGGTGTTTGACGCCACGATCACCGCAGCCGGCGCCGACTACCCGTTTCGCCTGGTGTTTCCCAGGGTCTTTCCCCAGGTTCCAGCTTGGGTTGCCCCAACGGATGGGGTTGCTCGGCTCAGTCACCACCAATTCGGGGCCGGCGGGTCGCTATGTCTGGAGGTCGGACCCGACAATTGGACGCCAGCGATGACCGGCGTCGATGTGCTGCGCAGCGCCTACAAGCTGCTTCGGACAGAAAACCCCTTGGGCGAGGGTGAGCGTGGCGAAGTCGAGTCCGGACACCAAAACGCGGCGTTCCAGATCGGCCTGGAGACGATCGCGGTTCTTGTCGAGGAGGAGGTGATGACCCGTCTTAAGGCAGGCCTCCTCTTCGATCCCAGAGCGGTCCATTGGTGTGGACCTGGTGATGCCTTTCCGATCTTCCTGTCCGACGCGCGCAGCCGTGCTGAAGGCGCGCAGCCGCCACCGGTCACCGACATCAACACGATCCACCCCCTGCCTGTCTTCCAGTCCATGGAGGCCGCCCCGGTGGGCGACCTGACCCTGGAAAGTTTGATCACCGCCGGCGCGTTCGATCTTGATGGACGCGAGGCGTTGCGACAGCCCAAGCGGGCGCTGGTGGTGTTCGGCGGAGACGCGCCCGTTGTGTTCTCGGTCGATACGGTAGGCCGTGTGGTGCGTCGGCCGTGGGCGCGGCTGAAGCAGGAGGCAGGCGTACGGTCCGGCGCCACCGCCGAGCGGGCCAAAAGCCGCGTGGCGATCATCGGGGCGGGATCGGTCGGCTCCAAGCTGGCCGAGACGCTCACACGGTCGGGCGTGCGCCATTTGCACCTGACCGATGGGGATGTGCTCCTGCCGGCAAATCTTGAGCGCAACGCGCTCGACTGGCATGACGTGGGCGTGCGCAAGGTCGAAGCCGTGCGGGCGCGGCTGGAAATGATCGCGCCGGGCGTCGAGGTCCAGGTTGAAGCGTCGAACCTCAATTGGCAGACCTCCGCGCGCGTCCATGCGGCCATTGTGGAGAACATCAGCGGCGCGGCGGTGATCGTCGATGCGACCGGCGATCCGGGAGCCAGCCTGATGCTGGGTGCTGTGGCGGCAGGTGCCGGCAAGCCGTTCGTCTCGATCGAGGTGTTCGAAGGCGGTCTTGGCGTCCTGGTCGCCGCGTGCGTGCCCGCACGCGACCCATCCTACGCACAGGCGCGGGCCAACTTCCTGGCCTGGTGCGATGAGCAGGGTGGCGAGTTTCCGGCCAGGCCGACTCGACCCTATGAGGGCAGCGACCAGGACGGCGCGCCGATCGTGGCGGATGACGCGGCCGTGACCGTGGCGGTTGGGCACGCCGCGCGGACCATTCTGGATATTCTGGATGGAAAGCCGGCGCCGCGGGCTCGCGCATGGCAGTTGGTCGGTCTGCGCGACGAATGGGTGTTCGCCACGTTCGGACCCTACATCGGCGTGGACGTCGGAGAGCCCGCGCGGCCGCCACAATCGGCGGACCCGGCGACCGAAGCCTTTGTCAGGGCGCGCCTCAAGGAGCTGTTCAATGCGCCTACGCCTGAGCGCTAAGAGCCTGGCGCCGCTACAGACCGCCCTCGCGCGCGCGGATCGGCGAGAGATCGGCGGTCAGCTGTTTGGCGAGCAACTGGCGGTGGCTGACTTTCGTGTGCTCGAGATCGCTATCCAACATCGTGCCGGATCAATCGCCCGATTTTTCGTCGATCTCGTGCAGGCCGGCCGTGACGCCCTGCGCTTCCATGATCGCACCGCCCATCGGTACGAGCAGTTCAACTACCTGGGCGAATGGCACAGCCATCCCAGCTACGCGGTCCAGCCAAGCCGCATTGACAGCGACACCATGCGCGCGCTCGTCACGGATCCCGAGTTCAAGGGCAATTTCGCGGTGCTGATGATCACGCGTCTGGATCCAACGCAATTGCAGATGGGCGCTTGGGTTTTCGATCGCGCGGGCGAGCGCACCAATGTCACCCTGGAGATCGAAGCATGAGCGGACCGCCCATCTTGACCAGCCCGGCCGGCAACGGCGGCATCGTCGCGCAGGACGGGTTCGATTATCAGCTCCATTATGGGGTCGCTCGGATCGCCGAATGGCTAGCCGATCCGACCTTCGAGGGCGTGATGTTCGAAGCACTCGAAGACCTGGAGGCGCGGTTCTTCGCGCCCCAGGCGGACGCGGGTCACCTGCTAGTCCGCATCCAGGCCAAATCCGGCGCGCTCGATCGGGCTGACATCCTTGGCGTGCTGGAAAACTTCGTGGAGTTCGATCGCCACTATCCGAAGATCGCCAAGACCTTCGAGCTCGTCACGCCGCAGCTGCCGGCCAAGATGAACTGGATCGCGCGAGACCTGGAACGCGTCCGGTTCGCCGGCCCGTTCTATGCGCCGTTTCGCGAGGTCCTGGATGCTAGCGATGGCGAAGTGCGCGCCAACCTGGTGGATGAACTGGGTGCCGAGCGCGGCGCGTTGCTGTTCGAGCGGGGCCAGGTTGTCCTCCGCCCAATAGCCGGTGCGTCTGGCGCCTTCGCCTTGTTCGCCGAGGCCTTCGAGAAGACCTATCCGGATATTACTCTAAAGCGCGCCGCCTTCGACGATCTCGTCACGCAGGCCCGGATCTCGACCAAGACGTTTCTGACCCGCGCCCAGATCGTGGCCACATTGGAAGCGGCCTTGAAGACGTCCTTGGAGCCACCTCCGAAGGCGGTGCTGCACATGATCGGCGATCGTGCCGGCCCTATCTCGCCCGCGGCGATCCGGATCGACGCGGCCTTCCTGTCAGGGGAGGGGCGGTTTTCGAATCCGGCGGTCTGGGAGGCCGATCTTCTCGAGCCCTTGCGTCGTCTTAAGGGCTGGTGGCAGGCCAACGGGCAGCGGCGGGTCAGCGTGGAAGGCAGCTATCGCCTGTCCGCGGCCTTCGCGATCGGCGCGATCTTCAACGCCGGCTCGGGTCTGGATCTCGATATCGAGACAAAGGACGGATTCTGGCGCACCGACGATCATGCCAACCGCGAAACGGCGGCACCGGCCTGGGCGACGACGTCGGCGCAGCGGACCGAGGAAGGCGTCCTGAGTATGACTGTCGGGGTGTTTCGCGATCCGACCGACGCGCTTGTGGCCAAGGGGAGGGACGTGACGACTATCGCTCGAGCCTTTATCGACGAGGCCGTGACCTCAGGCCAGCAGATGCAGGCGATTGTGGCCTCGCTGAAGCGCTTCATTTCTGATGAGGTCACGCGGCTTCAGGCGACGCGGGTCCGTCTCTATTTCGCCGGCCCCGCCGCGCTGGCCATGGCTCTGGGTCATCGCTGGAACGCTGTTGCGCCCGTCGAACTGTTCGAGTTCGACTCGGCAACCGGCGGCTACACGCCCGTCATGCGCCTTTGATCGGATTTCGAACTAGCGGATCTCCGCCGCGCCAAAGTCCGCCCTCGGCTGGATCGCCGATGCACACGCGGTGGCTTGACGCCCCGGTGGAGAGCAAGTGCCCCATCATGCCGTCTGCGGTCTTGACCAGCGCCAGGGTGGCTTGGCCGCCAGGAAAGGTGATCTGTCCTGACGCGATTTCCATAGCAGTGTCCTCCCCAGCGTAGTTGTGGAGTGTGACTGGTTTTGTCGAGATTTCGATCTCCAGCGCGTAGATGAAGGTGATGTCCTTGACCCGGAACCGCTCGCCGACCGCGTCGATGACATAGAAAGCCTCTGCGGGGGCGACGACCTTCCCCGTCAATGGCACGCCATTCGTCGCTGTCAGGGCCTTGGGCGGCAGCTCGCTCATGATAAAATCCTGCGCGCCCTCACCCAAGTAAGGTGTGCCGTCGCCGTCATAGACCGTGTGCGGATAGACGATCTTGCGGCCGCCTTCCTTCATCGTGCTGACGAAGATCTCGATCTTCGTGAACTGATAGAACTGGCCGATGATGGTGACGGCGCCGATCCACTCGAAGGCTTCGGCTTCAGCCAACTCCATGCAGGTCAGGTTCAGCGCCTTGGCCTTGATACGGGCGGTGTTGGTAAAGCCGTTGGCCGCGACCACGATCCCCCGATGAATTCCCGTCTTTTCACACTTCTTGGCGAAAGCCTCGATCTCTGGAACCCCAACCTTGCGGCTATGGTCCCTACATTCGATGGCGGTCAGGTTCGGACCATGATGGGTGGCGCGCGTAATCACCACGTCATGTTCGCGAAGCTGGCCTGTATCCTTGTCGCGAAGCCTCAGGGGCGAGGATATTCCCACTCCATCGTGATGCGCGAACATCCTCTCGAGCATCGCGACGAAATTCTGGAAGCGTTGACCCGGGCGATCAGATGAGGCGGCTTCTGTCATTGTGCTGACCTTACCCCCGAACAGGACGCTTGGAAGGGGGCGCGCTGCGTGTCTGCCGTATGGGGACGTCGATGAAACTTTCGAGGCGAGCGACGTTGACCGCGGCCCTGGCCATGGCCGGCACCGCCAAGGTGTCTTGGTCCAGTCCGCCACCTCGCCGATTGAATAATCCCCGTGCGTCGGCCGAGGCCCAGGCCCTCTACGGCTTTCTCTGGAGTCTCTACGGTCGCAAGACCCTGACTGGCCAGCAGGAAGGCGTGGCCCATCCCACGCCGCTTGAGCTCGACTACATCGCCAAGGTGACCGGCCGCCAGCCAGCGATCCTCGGTCTCGACTACATCGATCCTCGCGACAACCAGGCGGTCAATGACCGCGCTACGGCGTGGCAACGCTCGGGCGGCATCGTCACCCTGTGCTGGCACTGGGGCGCTCCCGACATCGGCACGGGCTATGAGAATTCCAAGAAGGACTTCGACCTCGTAGCGGCGCTCAAGCCCGGCACGCCGCAGAACATCGCCTTGCATCGCGACCTCAGGCAGATCGGCGACCTGCTGGCCGTCCTACGCGATCGGCGCGTGCCGGTGCTCTGGCGACCGCTCCACGAATTTTCGGGCGACTGGTTCTGGTGGGGCAAGCACGGCCCCGACGCCTTCAAGGCGCTGTGGGCGCTGATGTATGACGAGTTCACCCAACGACGCGGCCTCGACAACCTGATCTGGGTGTTGGGCTGGGCGGGCCAGAATGTCGATCCGGCCTGGTATCCGGGGCGCGAGCGTGTCGATGTCGCCGGAGCCGACCTCTATGCCCAGGATCACGGCGCGCTCGCCCCGATGTTCGGCAAGGTCAAAGCCATCGTGGGCGACAGCGTGCCGATCTGCCTGCACGAGAACGGCCCCATTCCGGACCCGGCCTTGCTTGGGCCGGACGCCGATTGGCTTTGGTTCATGACCTGGCATACGCGCTGGTTGACCGATCCAACCCAGAACGACGCCGCGCGCCTGAAGGCCTACTACGGCTCAAGGCGGTATCTGACCAAGGACGAGTTGCTCAGGCCGTTCGATGGGGGACGGGCTGAGTTTTGAAGGGGCCCGCCTCCCGCAACTATCCGCCGCGCGAGCTGTCGGTGAAAGCGCGCCAATTATCGATTGAAGCCGTAATAGAAGGCGTCTGAAAAAAAGATCCGGAAGTCAGCCAATTTGGGCGACCATCACGCGGATTTGATGTTAAAAAAGTTAAGCAAAATCAATCTCCTAGCGCGCTTCGAAATGACGTAATTGGTGACGGCATTTCGCGAAACGTACAGTAGAAATGGTGAGTCAAAACAGTCGCTTGGCCGGCTCGTTGATGATCGAGTGGGAATAGGCAGAGACTGATCGCATCGCCGACCGACCCTTCTGCTGGGGCGGCCGGCGGTCGATGACGGGCCTATTTCTTCTTGAACAGGGTCGCCATGTCACCCTTGACGCTGGGGTTGGACGCATTGGCTTTCGGAGGGGCCTGCTTCTTCGACTTGCCCTTGGTCTCTTTCATGGTGCGTTTCTTTCCGTCGCGCACGCTCGACTTGGCGGCTCGCCGTCGCTCGTGGCAATCATCGTCGGGTGGCGATAGCCTCGGCGGCATCCGCGCCACGCGACGATTGACAGTCTCGCACGTCCTGTCCGCAATCGGTGGTTAATCGTCCGACCGTCGGCGGTTCCTCCCGGGAGATTTGAATGAAACCAATCCTGGCGCTCTGCGCGATGGCCTGGCTGGCAGCCGCTCCGACCTTGGCTTCGGCGCAAGCCTCGGCTGATCAGTTTTTCACCCAGCTGCAAACGCTCTGCGGCAAGAGTTTCACGGGGCAGGTGGTGACGGGCGACGCTGTCGATGACCCGTTTCGCAAGGCCGAACTGGTGATGACCGTGGCGCGCTGCGACGCCAACGAAATCCGCATTCCCTTCCGGGTCGGCGAGGATCGCTCGCGGACCTGGGTGATCACCCGGCTGGGCGAGGGGCGCTTGCGGCTGAAGCACGATCACCGTCATGCCGATGGCGTCGAGGACGAGCTGTCCCGCTATGGTGGTGACACGGTCGACGCGGGCTCGGGCGCCTTGCAGAGCTTTCCGGTGGACGCGGAGTCGCGCGCCCTTTTCACGCGGCTGGATCGCGCCGTGTCCAACACCAACGTCTGGTCGCTGGGGCTGACCCAATACACCTTCACCTATCAACTGGCGCGACCGGGGCGGCTGTTCCGGGTCTCCTTCGACCTGACACGGCCGAGGCCAGCGCCCTAGCCGCTCAGATGCGGAGATCGCTGCGGCGTGGTGGAGCCGGCGCGGGTTGGCCTTTCAGGTGACGGCGTCGACGGCGGCATAGGCGGGTTCGCGCCAGATGTCGTTTTCGATAATCTCGGCGAGGCGGTCGACGGCGTCCCACACGTCGACGAACCGCAGGTGCAGAGGCGCGAAACCGAAGCGCATGGTGGCCGGTGCGCGGAAGTCGCCGATCACGCCGCGCGCGATCAGGGCCTTCATGATCGGATAGCCCGACGCGTGATCGTAGGCGATGTGGCCGCCCCGGTCGGCGGGATTTGCGGGGCTGCCGAGCACGAATCCGGCGTCCGGCAGACGCGCCGCCATCAGGTCCTGGAACAGCTTGCCGAGGTCTAGAGACTTGGCGCGGATAGCCTCCGTCCCGGCGCGCTCGATCATGTCGATCCCGGCCTCGGTGGCGACCATGCTCAGGATCGGCTGGGTGCCGGTCAGCATGCGTCCGATACCCTCGGCGGGGCGATAGTCGCGGTCGAAGGCAAACGGCGCGCCGTGACCCCACCAGCCTGTCAGGGGCTGCGCCGCCGCGCCCTGATGACGGCTGGCGACGAACAGGAAGGCCGGGCTGCCCGGGCCGCCGTTCAGATACTTGTAAGTGCAGCCGACCGCGAAGTCGGCCTTGCAGCCGTTGAGGTCGACGGGAAGGGCGCCGGCGCTGTGGCACAGGTCCCAGATGGCCAGCGCGCCATGGGCGTGCGCCTTGGCGGTGATATCGGCCATGTCGAGCACATGGGCGGTCTTGTAGTGGGCTTGGGTTAGGACAACGGCGGCGACATCGTCGTCGATGGCGGCATCGAGGGCGTCCTTCTCGGCGAAGCGGATCTGGTGACCCTTGCCCAGCGACTGGATCAGGCCCTGAACGATGTAGTTGTTGGTCGGGAAGTTGCTGCCTTCCATCACGATGACCCGCCGATCCGGGCGCAGGGCCAGGGCGGCCGAGACGACACGGAAGAGGTTGATCCCGGTGCCGTCGGTCACCACGACCTCGCCGGGCGCCGCGCCGATCAGGCCCGCCAGGCGATCCCCAAGGCGGTAGGGCAGGGCGAACCATCCGGCCGTATTCCAGCTGGTGATCAGGCCTTTGGCCCATTCCTCCTGCGCCGACTGCGCCACGCGGGCCAGGGCGGAGCGGGGCGCCGGACCCAGCGAGTTGCCGTTCAGATAGACGACGCCCTCGGGCAGGGCGAACTCGGCGACGAAGGCGGCCAGCGGATCGGCGTCGTCCATCGCCTGGGCGGCCGCGCGGGAAAGCTGCGGGGTCATGGCGGGAAGGTTACCGGTCACCCGCCGAACGAGCGTCCGCCGCCGAAACCGCCGCGCGAGATTACCGAGCTGCGGCTCTGGACGCGGCTCGGGGCTTCGGCGCGTGAGGGCGCATCGAAGCTTTCCGAGCGCACCCGCGTGCGGCCGGTGACGTAGTCGCGCGACAGCGGATAGCCGCCGCCGCCGTAGTAGGTCCCGTCGCGGTCCCGATACATCGGCGCGCCGCGATAGCCGCCGCCCATGTTGTTGAGCGCCTGGCCGATGATGAACCCGGTCAGCAGGGGCGTGAAGAAGCTGCCGCCGCCTTGGCTGGAGCGCGGCACGCATTGGTCGACGCCATAGCGCTCTTCGCAGGACTGCTGGTCGTTGAACTTGGGCGCGTTCTCGGCGCTGTCTTTCTGGGCCTGGGCCAGGGTGGTTTCGCACTGCTGGGCGGTGAAGTCGCCCGAGGCCTTGCACTCGTCCAGGCTGGTGAAGGTGCGGGCCTCAACGGCGCGGCCGGACTGCGCCGCCGGCGGATCGCCCCATTGGGTGACGGCCGGGGCGTTGTCGCAGGCGGTGATCGACACCGCCGCGCCCGCCATCAGGGTGGTGAGGGTCAGGCTGCACGAGCGCTTAAGACGGGGTTGGGCTTGATCGGTCATGGCGCGGCTCATGACGTCATGCAGGCGGCGTTGAGCAGGCCCACCGCGATGGAGATGCTGGCCAGATAGACGCCCGCCGCCAGTTCGCCGCGCTCGATGCGGGCGGCGACGTCCTTCATCACCACCATGCGGATCAGGGTGAAGGCGGCGATCTGGATCACGCCGGCCAGGGCGGCCCAGGCGCAGAACTCGATCAGCGAGACGGTGTGGCTGAGCGCCGAGGCCAGCGGCAGCACATAGCCGACCAGCGCGCCCCCCAGGGCCAGCGCTGCGGCGACGTTGCCTTCGCGGATCAGCGTGCCCTCATGATAGGGCGTCACCCACTGATAGATGACCTTGAAGGCCACGGTGAACAGGCCGGCGGCGACAAAGGCCACTAGGAAGGCGAGGGCGCTGGTGGCGAACCCCTGAAGATCGAACATGGTCTGTCTCTTTCCGGTCAGGCTTTGAATTCGCCGGCTTCCAGCGGGATGCCGAGCATGATCTCGAACGAGACCTCGTGGTCTTCGCTCTCCTGCTCGATGGCGAGCAGCAGTTCACGGCCGTCGCCCGGCAGGTCGCGGGCAAACAGCATGCAGGTCTGGAAGATGCGCCGGTCCGGAATGCCATCCCGGTCGTCGTGCAGGTCTTCCCAGAAGGTGACGGGGTCCTGGCTTTCAGCCTCGTCGCCGAACCACAGCCGCGCATACTCCGCCAGACCCTTGGCGGTGAAGGTGCGGGCCTTCAGCCGCGCGGCCCAGGCCTCGCGATCGGCGCGGCCGCCGGGATAGGCGCTGTCCCAGGGCATGAAGACCGTCACATCGGTCAGCCGCTGGCCCTCGCGATCGTCGGACACCGCCTGAAACATCACGTGGTCGTCGGTATAGAACCGATGGACGAACCCGCCGTCCTTCAGATCGACCAGACCCTGGGCGGTGATCTCCAGCGTGTCGCGATCCAGCGAGAATCGCGTGTCGCCGCCAAACCGCCGCCAGGCCAGGGTGTCCAGCCAGACGGTGCGTCCCAGCGTGACATTGCGGATGGCGGGCAGGGCCGGCGCGGCGAGCGCCGCATCCTTGCGTCCGAAAAGCTTGCTGAACATCAAAAGCGGACCCGGTGACGACTCCTTCTATGTGTACGACGCCCGCTGGCCGGGCAACAGGGGCTGCGCCATTACGAACTTGTCATGGCGAACGCGGGGGCGATGCTCTCGACGACTGGCGTTCGGCCTCCCATCTTGTATGAAACGCCAAGACCTCTGGAGGATGACGCCCCATGACGACCCCCGCCTGGACTGTTCGCTCGCTGCAGACCGCCCTGTCGGATGGCCTCAGTGACGCGATGACGGCCCGCGTCGTCGAAGGCGCTGATCCCATCCTGCTGGTCACCATGCACGAACAGGGCGACCTGGAAATCTTCGTCAGTGTCAGCGACCAGCAGATTGCCGCCTCGGTCCTGCTGTGGCCAGTCGACGAACAGGAAGACCGCCACGCCTTCAACGAGTTCCTGCTCAAGGCCCAGAAGCTGGTGCCGCTGTCGAACTTCGGCATCGGTACGGTCGGCGACCGCGACTATTACGAACTGTTCGGCGAACTGGCGCCGTCCTCGTCGCTGGACGATATCCTGATCGAGCTGCGCGTCCTGGCCGAGAACGCCATCGAGGCCGCTTCCGATCTGCGCTCGTCCTTCACCCCCGCCTAATATCGTTCCCGGAGACCCACCGATGTCCATTTGGCGCAAGCTGTTCACCCTGGGCCGCGCGGGCGCGCATGAAGCCTCGGCCGCCGTCGTCGACGCCAACGCCATCCGGATCCTGGACCAGGAAATCCGCGACGCCGACACCGCCCAGGGCAAGGCCCGCGACGACATGGCCACGCTGGTCGCCCGTCGCCGGATCCTGGAAAAGGAAGTCTCCAGCTTCCGCGAGCAGGTGACCAAGTACGAAGGCTCGGCCCGCGCCGCCGTCGGCAAGGGCGACATGGACCTGGCCCGCCAGGTGGCCCAGCGCATCGCCGACCTCGAGCAGGACATCGCGCTGAAGGAGCCGCAGATCGAGGGCATGCGCGCCGCCGAGGATCAGCTCCACACCGCCATCACCGCCACCGACCGCCGCATCGAGACGCTGCGTCGCGAGGTCGAGGTCGTGAAGGTCAATGAGTCCGTCCAGAAGGCCCAGGCCTCGGTCGCCGCGCGCGGCGCGGGCGCAGGCTCTTCGCTGGGTTCGGCCGCCGACAGCCTGGCCCGGATCAAGGAAAAGCAGGCCATTCGCGGCGAGCGCATCAAAGCCGCTGGCGAACTGGAAGACCGTCGCACCGGCGCGGATCTCGACGAAAAGCTGCGCCTGGCCGGCATCGGCCCAGGTCAGTCCTCGGCCGACGACATTCTGGCGCGTCTGGCTGCGCCGGCCGTCGCGCCGCTGCAGATCGAGCAGAAGTCGAGCGAAACCTAGAGCGCATGCGCCGACTTGACCTGACGCCGCGCCCCGACTGGCAGGCGAAAGCCGACGCTGTGGGCTTCGTCTACCATCACACCGACGGCCAGCCCTATTGGGACGAGTCGGCGGCCTACGCCTTCACCCTGGCCCAGATCGAAGACGATCTGGAGCCGGCGGCGGCCGAGCTGCACGAGCTTTGCCTGGACCTCGTCGACGAGGCGGTCGGCAGCGAGGCCCTGATGACGCGGTTGGCGATCCCGGCCGCGCACCAGGACTTCATCGCCGCCTCGTGGCGCGCCAAGGAGCCCTCGCTCTATGGCCGTTTCGACTTCGGCTATGACGGCGCCGCCAAGCCCAAGCTCTACGAATACAACGCCGACACACCGACCAGCGTCTTCGAGGCCGCCACCTTCCAGTGGCTATGGCTGGAGGAACTGCTGGCCTCCGGCGCCCTGCCGGCGGGGACCGATCAGTTCAACAGCCTGTTCGAGGCCCTGCGCGACCGGTTCAAGACGCTGTTTCCGACCGGCGGCTTCGTCCATTTCGCCAGCGATGCTTCGGCGATCGAGGATCGCCAGACCGTTCGGTTCCTTGAAGATCTCGCCCTGCAGGCCGGTCTTGATCCCAAGTTCGTGGCCATCGACGCCATTGGCGTGAACGGCGAAGGCCAGTTCGTCGACCATGAGGGCTTCATCGTCCAGGCGGCGTTCAAGCTCTATCCGTGGGAGTTCATGCTGCGCGAGCCCTATGCCGCGCACCTGAAGACCGCGGGCGTGCGCTGGCTGGAGCCGCCGTGGAAGGCGATCCTCTCCAACAAGGGTATCCTGCCCCTGCTGTGGGAGCGGCACCCCGGGCACCCCAATCTGCTGGAAGCCTACTTCGAGGACGATCCGCGCGCCTCGGCCCTTGGGCCGCGCCATGTTCGCAAGCCGCTGTTTTCGCGGGAAGGCGCCAATGTCGAGATCATCGGCGGCGAAGAACCTGTGCTGGACCAGGGCTATGGCCAGGAAGGCGCGATCCTGCAGGCCTATCACCCGCCGCCGGTTTTCGCCGGCAAGCACCCCGTCGTCGGGGCCTGGATGGTGGGCAATGAGCCGGCCGGAATCGGCATCCGCGAGGACGACAGCGTGGTCACCAAGAACCTCGCGCGCTTCGTCCCGCATATTATCGAGGCCTGAGGCGAACCCGGATCGGGGCGCGGCAATTCGCCTGATGGGCGTAATCGCCCTTGCGGTCAGACCCGGGATCACTCCAACGTGACCTTTGGCCGGCCATCGCGATGCGCGCATGGGTCGGAAACACACAGAGACTGAACGTCGGGGGAATGATGACTTCGGAACAGGACAGCGCGGGCTCGAGCATCGCCGCGATTCTGGCGGCCGTTTCGGCGGAAATGTCGATCGCCGCCGAGGCCTGCGGAAAGCTGGACGACGCGCTGGGACAGATCCTGGCGGTGAGCCCGCCAGAGAGCCGCAATCAGGTGATGCAGGAACTGCATACGGTCGACCTGCTGGCCCAGCACATCACGGCGGTGACCGACTTCACCCACCGGCTGGCGCTAATCGCCTCTACGGACGACACGCTGGAGGTCGAGGAGGCGCTGTCGGCCATCACCCTGGGCGCGGTTGCTCAACGCCTGCGCGGCAACCTGGCCGCCGCAAAGGCGGACTGATCCATGGCGCGCGATTCCGAGCAGCCCTCGCTGTTTGGCTTCGAGGCCGCGCCTCGCGACAAGCACCTGATCCTGATGGTCTATCCGGACCAGCAGGCCAAGACGGCCGCCCAGGCGTGCGGCCGTCGCTACCAGCTCGATAACGGGTTGGGCGGCGCGGTCTTCAATCAGGACCTGATGCACGTCACCCTCGGTCATTTCGACTATTGGGATGAGGTCCCGGTGAGCCTGATCGAGCGGATCACGCGCGCGGCGTCGAAAGTGGCGATGGCGCCGTTCCAGGTGTCGTTCGACCAGATCGGCGGATTTCCCGCGAATGTCGTGTTGCGTGGCGGTGAAGGGCTCAACGCGCTGGAAGCCTTCCAGGCGGCCCTTCGCCATGCTCTGGCCTGGGAGAGGCTCGACGGCTCCCATATGAACTTCACGCCCCATCTGACGGTCGTCTATGGTCAGCCGGGCGCGGTCATCGCCGCTATCGAGCCCGTGAGCTGGACCGTGAGCGAGTTCGCCCTCGTGATCAGCCATCACGGCAAGGGGCGGCATGAGGTTTTGGCGCGCTATCCGCTCGTCGGCTGACTTGCGCCAGGAGGGCAGCGCGGCTACCCGTCGGCGCCTTCAGGAAAGGACCGGGCCATGAGCGTCACGATCTACGGCATCAAGGCCTGCGACACGATGAAGAAGGCCCGCGACTGGCTGGACGGGCAGGGCTTTGCCTACGCCTTTCACGACTACAAGGTCGCTGGGATCGACCGGAGCAGTCTGGAACGCTGGGTTGGCGCACTGGGCTGGGAGACGGTGCTGAACCGGGCTGGCACGACGTTCCGCAAGCTGGCGGACGCCGACAAGCAGGATCTGGACGCGGGCAGAGCGATCGATCTGATGCTGGCCCAGCCCTCGATGATCAAGCGTCCCATCCTCGACATCGACGGAAACTTGACCGCAGGCTTCAAGCCAGATGTCTATGCGCGGGCCTTCGGAAAGGCCGGTTGAGGCATTCGACTTTGCGCAAAGCGCGAGTCGGCGGAATTTAAGACGACAACAGGGGCGAAGCGGGGCTATTTCGGCCATCGACGCTCCGTCTGAAAAAGAAAAGCGCAGGAACCGTTCCGTGGGAGTCTATCCCGTCCCGTCGTACGACATGGTCATCTTTGACTTCGACGGCACGCTGGCCGACAGCGCGGCGTGGATGATGAAGGCCGTCAATCCGATGGCCCGGCGCTTTGGCTTCAAGACGGTCACCGACGAAGAGATCGACATGCTGCGCGGCCGCGGCACGCGCGAGGTCATCCGCTATCTGGGCATTTCGCCTTGGAAGCTGCCGATGATCGCCTCGCACGGCAAGAAGCTGATGGCGGCCGAGTGCGACTCCATTCCGCTGTTTCCCGAGACCGCAGGCATGCTCCAGGCGCTGCACGATGCCGGGCTGCGGCTGGCCGTGGTCAGTTCCAACAGCGAGCGCACGATCCGCTCGGTGCTGGGTCCCGAGCTTTCCGGCCTGATCAGCCAGTTCTCCTGCGGCGCCTCGCTGTTTGGCAAGGCGCGCAAGTTTCGCAAGGTGACGTCCGGCGCCTCGCGCGATCGGGTGATCTGCATCGGCGACGAGACCCGCGATATCGAGGCGGCCCACGCCCTGGGGCTGGCCAGCGGCGCGGTGACCTGGGGCGCGGCCAAGCGCGCCATCCTGGCCGAGCACGGCCCGACGATCGTCTTTGAATCCCCCTCCGAAATTATTTCGCATCTCGTTGCATCCAGGGCGAGCGTCGGCGGCGACTAACCTTCAGAAATGGGCGCGAACATCTCGCGTCCATCGGAGGGATGACAATGTCGGGGCTGATCGATTCGTTCTGGTGGCTGCTGGTTCCGCTGAGCTGGTTCGCGATCTTGGGCTGGAACGCCTGGCTGGCGGAAAAGGCGCGTCGCGACGCCATGGATCTGATCCAGACCTATGTCCGCAGCGGGCGCGACGCGCCGCCGGAACTGCTGGCCAAGCTCAACAAGGCCTAGGCGACAATCGGAGGGGCAAACCCATGGAAGACCTGTTTCGTTCGTATTGGTGGCTAATCTTTCCGCTGAGCTGGTTCGTGTATGGCGGGTTCCAGAGCTGGCTGTCCTATCGCGCCAACCGCGACACGCTGGACCTGCTGAAGGCCTACGCGGCCAGCGGACGCGAGCCGCCGCCGGAACTGGTGGCGCGCCTGAACAAGCGCAGCAACTACGATCTCGACGATGATCGCGATGACATGCGGCCGCGGTATCGCTATCGCCGCGAGCGGGGCTGGTACCATGTGGTGCTGTTTGGCGTGCTGTGCATGGGCTTCACCTTCGCCGCCACGTCTGACCTCTACGAGGCCGGCCCGGCCTTCCTGATCGTCGCCTTCGTCATGGGCGCGCTGAGCCTGGCGTCTCTGGTGTCGGTGCTGACGGGTCGAGGCCCGAAAGCCTGATGGACGCGCCGCTCGTCAGGGCGGCGCGGGCCGGATCCCAGGCGGCGTTCGCCCGGCTGGTCGCGATGCACGAGAAGCCCCTGCGGGGATTTCTGCGGAAGAGCGGCTGGGTCGACGCCGACGATATCGCTCAGGAGGCTTTCGTGGCGGCCTGGACGAGTTTGGGACGGCTGCGCGCCGACGATGGTTTTCGCGCCTGGCTTTACGGCATCGCCTGGCGCAAGGCGCTGGACAACCGCCGCGCCGCCAGCCGTTCAGCCCGGCGCGACGAGGACTGGCGAGGCCAGGAAGCCCTGGAAGCCGCCTCGGAGGTCGCTCGGGAGGATCGGATGGCGCTGGAGGCCGCGCTGGACACCCTGCCGGAAGACCAGCGCGCCTGTGTCACGCTTTGCCTGGGGCAGGGCTGGTCGCATCCGGAAGCGTCCGAGGCGCTGGGCCTGCCGTTGGGCACTGTTAAGTCGCATGTAACCCGCGGTCGTGAGAGACTGCTGGCCGTACTGGGAGATCCGTCATGACCCCTGATGATCGTTTGGCCGCCTTTCTGAGCGAGGCGCCCGCGCCGCGCGCGTCCGACCTGTTCGTGGCCGAGGTCATGGAGGCTGTCGAACGCCGGGCGTTTCTCGACCGTCTAATGGTCGGCGGCGCGGCGGCCCTGGCCGCCAGCGTGGTCCTGTGGGCCTGTTCGCCGGTCCTGAACATGGCGGTCGACGCCTTGGCGCCGACCCTGTTTCCGGCGGCCGGTATCCTGGTTCTGGCGCTTGGTTCGATCATGCTGGGCGATCGTTTGCTGGCGCGGAAGTAGCTTACGAAAGTTTCATCTCGCCGGGCGCCTCCAAACGCCTGTCCCGGCGCCTCTTATAGTCAGAAGGCGGCGACAAGGATGTCGCGCCCCCCAAGAGGAATTCGCCATGGATGAGATCCTGATCCCCATCGTGTTGTTCATTGTCATCGGCGCCATCGTGATCGTGCCGGTCTGGCTGAAGAGCCGTGAACGTCTCGAGATGCAATCGACGCTGCGCGCGGCGATCGACAAGGGACAACCGGTTCCGCCAGAAGTCATCGACGCCCTGACGCGTAATGTTAAGGTCGCTCCCACCTCGCTCAGCGACATCCGGGCCGGCGTGATCTGGCTGGCCATCGGCGTTGGCATTGGCCTTTTCAGCTACTTCTCCGACTTCGGCGATCATGACATGGACTTCCCGGGCATCGGAATCGCCTGCATTCCCGTCGTGATCGGCGTGGCCTTCATCGTTCTCAGCTTCTTCAATCCCAACAAGTTCAAGCGCGTCTGATCGCTTAAGCCTTGGGGAAGGGGAAAAGCATGTCCATGGACCGCCCACCAACGGGCCACGATGTCGAGCTCGCCGCCTTCGCGGGGGCGGGCGACCGGCGCGCCTATGGCGAGCTGGTCCGGCGACACGGGTCGGCGGTCAGGGGTCTGCTGCGCCGGATGGGAGCCGACTCGGCGACAGCCGACGACATGGCCCAGGACGCCTTCCTGGCCGGTTTCGAGCAGGTGGCGGACTATCGCGGCGAAGGCGCCTTCGGCGGCTGGATCAAGCGGATCGCGGCGCGGTGCTATCTGCGCAAGGTCAAGCGTGAAGCCCGCATGATCTTCACCGACCAAGCCCAGGACGGCGATGACCCGACGGCGCTGAACGAGCCCCGCACGGCCAACCGCATCGATCTGGACGAGGCCCTCAAGGCCCTGTCGAAGGGCGAGCGGCTCTGCGTTTCCCTCTGCTACGGGGGCGACTGGTCGCACGCCGAGGTCGCCGAGGCCTTGAACATCCCGATCGGCACGGTGAAATCCCATGTCAAACGTGGTTTGGATAAACTCAGGGCCAAACTGGCCCCACCTAGTGAAAGCGCGAGGAGGGAAGCTCATGGCTGAACCCGATTTCGAAGCGCAGCTGACGCGGCTCTACAACGAGCCACCGGCCTTTCCGGACGCCGAGCTGTTTGCCGCCCAGATCGCGGCCAATCTTGACCGCGGCTGGGCGCTGCGCCGCGTTCTGATCGGCGGCGCGGGCATCGCGGCGGGTGTGATCGCGGCGGTGCAACTGGTCGCCACCCGCTTCTCGGCCGAATTGCAGACCCTGTCGCGCGAAGGCACGCGGGATCTGAACGCCGATGTCGACCTGGCCCTGAACAAGCTCAACCAGATGGTCGCCACGCCCGCCAGCGTGGAAGCGCTGTGGCTGGCGGCGGGCCTGGCGCTTCTGGCCCTGGGTTTTGCCGTGACCCGGGCGATGGAAGAGTTCTGACCCGGTATCGACTGATCATTGTTCATGTTGCAGCGCGGGGCGATCTGACCGACAACAGCGCGCCTTAGCCCTTCCCGGGGCCTGTTCTGGAGCATGGTTCTGTCCTCGCACCGTGATGAGACGGTTCGCCGCCTCGCAGCCCCCGACATCGCCGCCCGCAAGGGCGGCGTGCCCATCGTCTGCCTGACCGCCTACACCGCGCCGGTCGCGGCGGCCCTGGACGACGCCTGCGACCTGCTGCTGGTCGGCGACTCGCTGGGCATGGTGGTGCACGGCCTGCCCAATACGGTGGGCGTGACCATGGAGATGATGATCCTGCACGGCCAGGCGGTCATGCGGGGCTCCCGCAAGGCCATGGTCGTGGTCGACATGCCCTTCGGCTCCTACGAGGCCTCACCCGAAGTCGCCTACGCCAACGCCGTTCGGATCATGAAAGAGACGGGCGCCCAGGCCGTGAAGGTCGAGAGCGGCCCCACCGTTCCGGCGACCATCGAATATCTGACCAAGCGCGGCGTGCCGGTCATGGGCCATGTGGGTCTGCGGCCCCAGGCGGTGCTGGTCGACGGGGGCTTCAAGGCCAAGGGCAAGGACGAGGCCGGTCGCGCGCTGATTCTCGACGAGGCGCGTCGCACCGCCGACGCCGGGGCCTTCGCCGTGGTCATCGAGGGCGTGGCCGAGAGCCTGGCCCGCGAGATTACCGCCGCCATCGCGCCGCCCACCATCGGCATCGGCGCCTCGGCCGGCTGCGACGGTCAGATCCTGGTCACCGACGACATGCTGGGCCTGTTCGACTGGACGCCCAAGTTCGTGCGCCGCTACGCTAACCTGAAGGGCGAGATCGAACGCGCCGCCCAGGAATATGCCGACGACGTCAAGGCGCGGACCTTCCCGGGCGAGGCCGAGACCTACTACGCCAAGAAGGGTTAGCCACCGCTCCAGCGCCCGTTGCGGCTGGCCCGTTCACGCTATAGGTTCGCCGCCTGCGCTGGCGGCCCTCCGCCGGCCGCATTCTGTTGTAAACCATGCGTCGCCGCCGGATCTGTCCGGCGCCAACGTGTCAGGGCGCTGTTTGCGTCCGTTTCGGAGCCTCGTTCGTGGTCGATGTGTTTGACGAGGTCGAAGAGCAGCTTCGCTCCGACCGTTACAGGACCCTCGCGCTGAAGGCGCTGCCGTGGATCGGCGCCGCGACGGTGGCGGTCGTCATCGGCGTGGGCGCTTACTGGGGCTGGACCGCCTATCAGACCAAGGAAGCGGCCAAGGCGTCCGAGACCTATCAGGCCGCGCTCGAAACCATGGGCCGCGACGGCCCAGCCAAGGGCTTCCCGGCCATGGAAGCGGTGTCCAAGGGCGGCGCTTCGGGCTACCGCGCCCTGGCCCTGATGCACATGGGCGGCATCCGCCTTGATGAAGGCAAGACCGCCGACGCCGTGCGCTATTTCGACGAAGCGGCCAAGCTTTCTTCCGATCCCGTGATCGGCGACCTGGCGCGCCTCAAATCCGCCTTGGCGCTCATGGATACGGCCTCGTTCAAGGACATCGAAGCGAGGTTGACGCCGTTGGCGGGGGAAAAGAGCCCATATCGCGTGAACGCCAAGGAAGCCCTGGCGTTCGCCAAGCTTCAGGCCGGCGACCTCAAAGGCGCCCGCGAGGACTTCTCGATTCTCGCCAACCTGCTCGACAACAATTCCGAAGGCGTCCGCCAGCGTTCGCAGGCGGCGATGCAGATGATCGACTCCGGCTCGGCCAAGGATCTGGCCGCCGTCGTCAAGGCCTCGATCGCCCTGCCGCCGCCCGCGACCATGCCCTTCGCTCCGCAACCCGCGCCGAACAGCGCCCAATGAGCCGCTCCATGAATTCCAAGCGTTCTGTGGCGTTGATCGCGCTGATGTCGGCGGCGGTGACGGTGAGCGGCTGCTCGACGGTCTCCAAGCTCAATCCCTTCGACAAGTCCGACAAGGACAAGGCCAAGGCGACCCAGGGGCAGCGGATCTCGGTCATCGCCTTCGATCAGAAGGTCGAGGCCGCCGAGGCGCTCAAGGGCACCGAGTTCTATCTGCCTGAACCCGCTGTCCAGACCGAATGGCGTCTGCCGGGCGGCAGCGCCGAGCAGTCGGTTGAGCATGTCGACGCCGGCAAAGCGTTCGAGATCGCCTGGCGCAAGGGCTTTGGCCAGAAGGGCAACCGCAAGTTCCACATCACGGCTCCGCCGGTGGCGACCGCGGACCGGATCTTCGTCATGGACGGAGAATCCACGGTCTCGGCCATCGACACCAAGACCGGCTCGGTGGACTGGCGCAAGGACCTGCGCCCCTCTGCCGGTCCGGGCAAGGGCGGCTTCTTCGGCTTTGGCGGCGTCAAGAACGACCGGCTGGGCTTCGGCGGCGGTCTGGCCCTCAGCCCCGACAACAAGCTGATCGTCTCGTCGGGCTTCCGCTTCGTGGCCCAGCTCGACGCCGCGACCGGCGTTGAAGCCTGGCGGCAGGCCACCTCGACCCCGATCCATGCGGCGCCGACCGTCGTCGATGGTCGCGTGTTTGTGGTGTCGACCGACAACGAACTGCTGACCTACAACGCCGCCACCGGCGCGCCCGGCTGGACCTATCAGGCCCTGATCGAGCCTGCCCGCATTCTGTCGGCGCCCAGCGTCGCGGTCAGCGGCGACACCGCCGTCGCCGGCTTCGCCTCGGGCGAACTGGTCGCCCTGCGCGCCGCCAACGGCAACGATCTGTGGAGCGAGGCCCTGTCGCGCGCCAGCCGCACCAATGCGCTGTCGGAAATCCGCGACATTCCCGGCCGCCCGGTCATCTACAAGGGCGATGTCTTCGCCGTCAGCCACTCGGGCGTGTTCTCTGCCACCGACCTGCGCACCGGCCAGGCGCGCTGGAGCCTGCCGATTACCGGCATCACCAGCCCCTGGGCAGCCGGCGACGTCGTCTTTGTGGTCGATAAGTCCGGTCAGGTCATCTGCGTCGCCCGCGAGAGCGGCTCGGTCTACTGGATCCGCGACCTCAATGAGGGGCTGGGCCAGACCAAGCGCCAGAAGAAGAAGCTGGCCAAGCATCCGCGCCTCTGGTCGACGCCGATCCTGGCTTCGGGCCGCCTGATCACCGTGTCCAGCGACGGTCAGGCCATGGCGCTGAACCCCAAGACCGGCGCGACGGAAAAGACCCTGAAGATTGGCGCCTCGGTCCTTCTGGCTCCGATCGCGGTCGGCAGCATGCTCTACCTGGTTACCGACGACGCCCAGGTCGTGGCGATCCGCTAACGCTACTCCCCGGACCCTTCGGTCCGGTGGTCATCAATCCTACGGTCCCGTGACCCGGGCCGGCGCAAGCCGGCCCGGGTCGTTCGCTTTGCGGGAACGGCAAAAATCGACTACTGCAAGCCCATGCCTTTGAAACTCGCAATTGTCGGACGCCCCAATGTGGGCAAGTCCACGCTGTTCAATCGTCTCGCCGGTAAGAAACTGGCCATTGTCGATGACCAGCCCGGGGTCACCCGTGACCGCCGCTATGCCTCCGGTCGCCTGGGCGACCTTGACCTGGAACTGATCGACACCGCCGGTTTCGAGGATGTCGCGGACGAAAGCCTGGAAGCGCGGATGCGCGCCCAGACCGAGATCGCCGTCGAGGAAGCCGACGTCTCGCTGTTCATCTATGACGCCCGTGAAGGCGTCACGCCGCTGGACGAGGTGTTCGCCACCCTGCTGCGCCGTCGCGGCAAGCCGGTGATCATCGCCGCCAACAAGGCCGAGGGGAAAGCCGGTCAGTCGGGCATCGGCGAGGCCTACAAGCTGGGCCTTGGCGAGCCGATCCCGATCTCGGGTGAACACGGCGAAGGCATGGCCGAGCTCTACGCCGCCATGCTGGCGGCCTTCCCCGAGGACCAGTATTCCGAAGATGAGGATGACGACGACAAGCCGATCCGCATCGCCATCGTGGGCCGTCCGAACGCCGGCAAGTCCACCCTGGTCAACCGCCTGATCGGCGAGCAACGCCTGCTGACCGGCCCCGAGGCCGGCATCACCCGCGACTCGATCTCGGTCGACTGGCTGTGGGACGGCCGCAAGGTCCGTCTGGTCGACACCGCCGGCCTGCGCAAGAAGGCCAAGGTGCAGGAGAAGCTGGAAAAGCTCTCCACCCAGGACTCGATCCGCGCGGTCACCTTCGCCGAGGTGGTGCTGCTGGTGATGGACGCCACCCACCCCTTTGAAGTCCAGGATCTGCAGATCGCCGACCTGACCGAGCGGGAAGGGCGGGCCCTGGTCTTCGTGCTGGCCAAGTGGGACCTTGTCGAGGACCCCGTCGCCCAGCTGAAGGATTTCCGCGAACACGCCGAGCGCATGCTGCCCCAACTGCGCGGCGCGCCAGTGGTGGCGCTGTCGGGCGAGA
This sequence comes from Alsobacter soli, assembly GCA_943371355.1. Classification (GTDB taxonomy): domain Bacteria; phylum Pseudomonadota; class Alphaproteobacteria; order Caulobacterales; family Caulobacteraceae; genus Caulobacter. Next base: position 88,470 of record CALRUN020000001.1, on the reverse strand, counting down.
CCGGCAAGGGCATCGAGAAGCTGATGCCGGCCGTCATGAAGATCCACAGGGACTGGTCGACCAAGGTCAAGACCCGCGACCTGAACGACTGGCTGCAGATGGCCATGCAGAGGCACCCGCCGCCCGCCGTCAGCGGCAAGCGCGTCAAGCCCAAGTACATGGCCCAGATCAAGGCGCGTCCGCCGACCTTCGTGCTGTTTTCCACTCGCGCCGACCAGATGCCCGAGCACTATCGGCGCTATCTGATCAACTCCCTGCGCGAGAGCTTCGACCTGCCGGGGGTGCCGCTGCGCATCACCATCAAGTCGGGCGCCAACCCCTATGCCGATGGCGAGGCCAAGGGCCACAGCGGCCGGGGCAAGCGCGAGTTCGAGCGCCGCGAACGTGAGGAGGAGCGCATCCGCGCCTCGCGTAACACGGTCAAGAAGTCCAAGCGCATCGCCGATGAGGCTGCGGCTGCGGCCGCGGCCGAAGCGGGGCTGCCGCCTCCGGAGAAGGCGCCGGTCAGGGGCCCCAAGAAGTCCGTAAAGGCTGAGGCCAAGACCACCAGCGCCGCCGTCGCTGCGCCCGCCGCCGAGCCCGGTAAGGGCGCCGTCAAGTCGGTCAAGAAGCAGGGACCGCGCGCCCAGAAGAAGGTCTCGAGCACGCCCAGCTACAAGGTTGGCTTCAAGGCCGCCGGTGGCAAGGCGGCCTCGGGACCCAAGCGCCCGGTGGCTGGCTCCAGCATCGTTCGCGGCAACAAGGGACCGGGCAAGCCCAAGGGCCGCTGAGGCAAGGTCATGCCGTCGCCAGGGTCAGCGGCCATGCTGCTGTGCCCCGACGCGGGCCTGCAAGACAACCGTAGCGATTGGGAAACCAGTGTTCGGTCGCGACTTTTTGTGCCATGATTAACCCTCAAGTTTAGCGCCTTGGGGGGCTCTATGGTTTCGTTATCTACAAGCGTACCCCGCGTTAGCGGGCGACGTTTCTACGTCGGTATGGCTCTGGTCTTTGTCTTGATCGCCTTTGGCGGGTTCATCCCGACCTATTGGGCCAGGATCGCCAGCGGGACCTTCGGCGGCGCGCCAGTCCTGCATTTCCACGGGTTCTTCTTCTTCACCTGGACACTGTTCTTCCTGGCCCAGACCTGGATGGTCGCCAGCGGACGGACCATGGATCACCGCGCCTGGGGCGTTGCCGGGGTGTCGCTGGCGACCGCCATGGCCTTCACCGTGGTGCTGGCGGCGATCAACTCGATGAAGGTGGCCGATGCGGTCGGGTTCGGCGACGCGGCGCGGCGGTTCTCGATCGTCTCGCTCAGCGCCCTTTTGCTGTTTGCTGGGCTGTTCACGGCCGCGATCGTCAATGTGCGAAAGCCGGAGGTTCACAAGCGGCTGATGCTGCTGGCCATGATCCCGCCGATGCAGGCGGCGATGGCCCGGCCTTTCGCCGTGCTGATGGCGCCGTCTGGCCCGGCCGGGCCGCCGCCGATCTTTGTGTCGGTCCCGCCAGGCCTGGTGGTCGATCTGCTGATTGTCGCCGCTATGGTCTATGACTGGCGCACCCGAGGGCGGCCGCACCCGGTCTATGTCTTTGGCGGACTTCTGGTTCTGGCTCAGCAGCTGTTGGTGATCCCTATCGGCGGCAGCGACACGTGGATGTCCATCGCCCTCTGGATCCAGCACCTGGCGCCGTGATGATCTAGCCGAGGCTGGCCGACTCCTGGCCGCGCTCCTTGAACCGCGCCACGCCCCTGGGGGGTTCGCGGTCGGGACGCACCAGGTCGAGTATGTAGGGAACGATCGTCTCGGGGGCCGGGACGGTCATTGGATCCTCGCCCGGGAAGGCGCCCGAGCGCATCTTGGTGCGCATGGCGCCCGGATCGACGCACAGGGCGCGGACCGAAGTGTTCTCCATCTCGTCGGCATAGCAGTCGACAATGGCTTCCAGGCCCGCCTTGGAGGCTGCGTAGCCGCCCCAGAACGCCCGGTGGGTCTTGGCGACGCTGCTGGTCAGGAACAGGGCCCGGCCGGCGTCGGAGGCGCGCAGCAGCGGATCCATGGCCCGGATCAGGCGCCAGTTCGCCGTCAGGTTGGTGGACATGATCATGTCCCAGCCCTTGGGGTCGAGGTGGCCCACCGGGGTGAGGGCGCCCAGCACGCCGGCCGCGCCGACCAGGATGTCCAGCTTGCCCCAGCGCTGATGCAGGGCCGCGCCCAGCTGGTCCAGGCCGTCGGCCTCGCGCAGGTCCAGCGGCACGAGGGTGGCGTGCTCGCCCGTCGCGGCGAAAATGCTGTCGTCCAGGGCTTCGAGCGCGCCCTGGGTGCGTCCGAGGGCCACGACATGCGCGCCGGCTTCCGCCAGGCCCAGGGCAATGGCCGCGCCGATGCCGCGCGTCGCGCCGGTGACCAGGGCGACACGGCCCGCGAGCGGTTTTGCTGAAGAATCCATGGGGGCTTTTAGCGGGTGCCGGGGGCTTCTTGAAGCCCGTCCGTCACGTCATCGGCCGGACGCTTGGCATAGTGCTGGGCGATCACCGAACAGGCCATCAGCTGGATCTGGTGGAAGATCATCAGGGGCAGCACCAGAACCCCGGCGGTGGCGCCCGGAAACAGGATACCGGCCATGGGCACGCCGGTGGCCATGCTCTTCTTGGAGCCGCAGAAGACAATGGCGATCTCGTCGGCCTTGGAGAAACCCAGGGCGCGCGCACCAAAGGTCGTGGCCAGCAGCACCACGGTCAGCAGGGCACCGCAGACGGCCAGCAACAGCACCAGCTCCAGCGGCGAGACCCGCTTCCACAGACCGCCGACCACGGCGGCGCTGAAGGCCGAATAGACGACCAGCAGGATCGAGCCGCGGTCGACATAGCCGACCAGCTGCTTGTGCTTCTCGATCCAGCGCCCCACCCAAGGCCGGGCCAACTGGCCGACGACGAAGGGCAGGAGCAGCTGAACGAGGATGTCCTGGATCGACTTCCATCCGCCCGCGCCCGCCTCGGCGTGCATCAGCAGGCTGACCAGCACCGGGGTCAGGAAGATGCCCAGCAGGTTCGAGGCCGAGGCCGCGCAGACCGCGGCGGCGACATTGCCCCGGGCGATCGAGGTGAAGGCGATGGACGACTGAACCGTCGACGGCAGGCAGGCCAGAAACACCATGCCCGCCGCCATGGTGGGCGACAGGATCCCGGTCCTGGCGGCCAGAACGCCCAGGATCGGGAACAGGATGTAGGTGAAGGCCAGTATGGTCAGGTGCAGCCGCCAGTGGGTGACCCCGGCGACCACAGCCTCGCGCGACAGCTTGGCGCCGTGCAGGAAGAACAGCAGGGCGATGGCCAGCTTGACCACGATCCCCAGCCCGGCGGCGAGCTCGCCGCGCACCGGCAGCACCGAGGCCAGCACCACCATGCCAAACAGCAGGATGATGTAGACGTCGATCTTCAGCCTGGAGAGCAGCCTGGAAAGTCCGTTCATCAGGCCGGGTTACGCGCTGAGCAGCGACAGCTGCTTGTCGTTGGCCTCGTTGCGGCCTTCGGCGATCTCGCGGTCGGTCAGGCGGGTGGGATAGTCGCCGGTGAAATAGTGGTCGGTGAACTGCGGGGTGACCGGATCGCGCGGGCCGGCTTCCAGCGCCTGGTACAGGCCGTCGACCGACAGGAAGCCCAGACTGTCGACTTCCAGGAACCGGGCCATTTCTTCCAGCGACTTGTTGGCCGCCAGCAGTTGTTCGCGCTCGGGCATGTCGATGCCGTAGAAGTCTGGCCACTTGATCGGCGGGCTGGCCGAGCGGAGGTGAACCTCCTTGGCGCCGGCCTCGCGGACCATGCGGACGATCTTCAGCGAAGTGGTGCCACGCACGATCGAGTCGTCGATCAGGATGACGCGCTTGCCTTCCAGAACGGCGCGGTTGGGGCTGTGCTTCATGCGCACGCCCAGTTCGCGGACGCCCTGGGTCGGCTGGATAAAGGTGCGGCCCACATAGTGGTTGCGGATGATGCCCAGGTCGAAGGGCAGGCCGCTCTCCTGCGCATAGCCGATGGCGGCCGGAACGCCGCTGTCTGGCACGGGCACCACGACGTCGGCCTCGACGCCGGTCTCGATGGCCAGGCGCTGGCCCATGCGCTTGCGCACGTCATAGACCGAGCGGCCGTTCACGACGCTGTCGGGGCGGGCGAAATAGACATATTCGAACACGCAGGGCCGGGCGGCCACGGTGCTGAAGGGCTTGAGGGACTTCACGCCGGTTTCGGAGATCACCACCATCTCGCCGTGCTCGATGTCACGCACGAAACGGGCCCCGATCATGTCCAGGGCGCAGGTCTCGGAGGCCAGGACCGGCTGGCCGTCCAGATCGCCCAGCACCAGCGGGCGGATGCCCAGCGGATCGCGGACGCCGATCATCTTCTTGTTGGTGATGGCCACCAGGGCGTAACCGCCCTCGATCTGTGCGACGGCGTCGATGAAGCGGTCGACGATGCGGGCCTTTCGCGAGCGGGCGATCAGGTGAAGGATCACCTCGCTGTCGCTGGTGGACTGGAAGATCGCGCCTTCCTGGACCAGGCGTTCGCGCAAGGACAGGAAGTTGGTCAGGTTGCCGTTGTGGGCGATGGCGACGCCGCCGGTTTCCAGATCGGCGAACATCGGCTGGACGTTGCGAATGCCACTGCCGCCGGCCGTGGAATAGCGGGTGTGGCCGATGGCCATATTGCCGGGCAGGCGCTGCACCAGGTCGTTGCCGGTAAAGGCATCGCCGACATGGCCCATATGGCGCTCGGTATGGAAGCGCTGGCCGTCGAAGGCGGCGATCCCGCACGCTTCCTGACCGCGATGCTGCAGGGCGTGCAGGCCCAGGGCGGTGATGGCGGCGGCGTCGCGGACGCCGTAGACCCCGAACACACCGCACTCCAGGCGCAGGGTGTCATCTTCGGGGTCACGCCATGGGGCGGAGGAGTACCGATCGGTCGACTGGCCGATAAAGCTCATCGCGATTTCTCCACCAGATCGTCGAGGTCACGACGCTGGTTCTGATCATAGTCTGTTTCGCCGGATTTGCCGTCCGACGGATTGTCGCTGGTCCCGCGCACCGCGCCTTCGATGGCTGGCGCAAGCTTGCCCGCCAGTTCGCCGCCCTTGGGCGCGAACACTTTCAGCACCTTGGCGCTGGCGGCGGACAGGGGATAGAAGATCGACCGCTGGACCCAGGCCGGCACGCGATCGGCTGGCGTGGCCATGTGGAACAGCAGGTTGAAGACGCCCAGGATCACCAGGGCGCGCATCAGGCCAAAGCCGGCGCCGACCACGCGGTCCAACAGGCCCAGCGAGCTTTCATGCAGGCCGGCGGTCATGCGTCCGCCGATGAAGCGCAGCACGACGAAGGCCGCCGCGAAGACCACCAGAAGGGCGCAGGCCGTCGCCGCCCAGTCGGGGTCCATCAGGTCGCGAAAGATCGGACCGCTGATGCGCAGGCCGAAGAGGGCGATGGCGGCGGCAAAGATGAAGGACAGGGCCGAGGTCAGCTCGCGCGACGCGCCGCGCGCAAAGCCGATCGAGCTGGAGGTGATCAGCAGCAGGCCGGCGATGATGTCGAAAGGCGTCACGTCAGCTGGCCCCAGATCTCGTCGCCGATGCGGCGCACGGCGTCGGCGAGCCGCGCGACCCCCGCCACTGGCAAGGAGCCACCGCCTTCAGGCAGGCCGGAAAGCGATGACAGCGCCCGGCCAAACCCCAGTTTCGCGGCTTCCTTCAAACGTGTCTCCATCCGGCTGACCGGCCGCACCTCGCCCGACAGGCTGACCTCGCCGAACACGACGCAGTCCTGGGGCAGGGCGATATCGAGGGCTGAAGAGGCCAGGGCCGCCGCCGCCGCGAGATCCGCCGCCGGCTCTGTAATGCGCAGGCCGCCAGCGACGTTCAGATAGACGTCCTTGTCGCCAAAACCAAGGCCGCACCGCGATTCAAGTACGGCCAGCACCATGGCGAGGCGCCCTGAGTCCCAGCCCACGACGGCCCGACGCGGCGTTCCGTAGGCTGACGGCGACACCAGGGCCTGGAATTCCACCAGGACGGGTCGCGAGCCCTCGATGCCGGCGAACACCGCCGCGCCCGCCGCGCGTTCACCACCCTCGTTGAGGAACAGGGCCGAGGGGTTCTTGACCTCGCGCAGGCCGACATCGCCCATCTCAAAGACGCCGATCTCGTCGGTGGCCCCGAAGCGGTTCTTGGCGCCGCGCAGGATGCGGAACGGATAGCCGCGTTCGCCCTCGAACGAGAGCACGGCGTCGACCAGATGCTCCACCACGCGCGGACCGGCGATCTGGCCATCCTTGGTGACGTGGCCGACCATCAGGATCGCCACGCCCTTCTTCTTGGCCAGGCGCACCAGTTCCTGGGCGCAGGCGCGGACCTGGGTGACCGTGCCGGGACCCGCCTCGTGGGCGTCGCTCCACATGGTCTGGATCGAGTCGATGACCACCAGGTCGAAATTGTCGCGTTTCAGCCCGTCCAGGATGTCGCGCAGGCTGCTCTCGGCCGCCAGCTTCACCGGCGCCTTCTCGAAGCCCATGCGGTGGGCGCGCCCGCGAATCTGCGCCACGGCCTCCTCGCCGGAAATGTAGGCGCAGGACACGCCCTTCATCGAGGCCCGGGCCACCACCTCCAGCAACAGGGTCGATTTGCCCACGCCGGGGTCGCCGCCGATCAGGATGGCCGAGCCGGGCACCACCCCGCCGCCGCAGACGCGGTCGAACTCGTCGACCCCGGTGATGATGCGAGGCGGGGCGGGGGTGTCGCTTTCCAGATCGGTGAACTGCAGGCCGCGCGTGCGGGTGGCCTTGGTGACGGAAAGCGCGCCCGGCGCTCGCGCGCCAACTTCTTCGGCCAGGGTATTCCAGGATTGGCAGGCCGGGCATTGTCCCGACCACTTGGTCTGGACCGCCCCACAGGACTGGCAGGCGTAAACGGCGCCGTCACGGGCCATGGAAGCTCCTGATTCTCGGATGAGTGGAGACTACAGGGTGACGGGGCCGTGCGCCAAAGGCGGACGTGGGATTAAGCGATCACCCGCCGGGCTCGGGGCGCGATCCGGGTCAGCAGCTCATAGGCCGTGGTGCCCGCCGCGGCCGCCGCGTCGTCGACGGGCAGGTCCGGGCCGATGATCTGCATCATCGCGCCGGGACGGGCGGCGTCGCAGTCGGTGATGTCGACGGCGATCAGGTCCATGGAGACCCGGCCCAGCATCGGACGGCGTCGGCCGTCGAACCACACCGCGCCGCGCGGATGGGCGGCGCGCGGTACGCCGTCGGCATAGCCGGCCGCCAGGATGGCGACGCGGGTGTTGGCGGTCGCCGTATAGGTCGCGCCATAACCGATGCTTTCGCCGCGCGGCACATTGCGGGTCTGGAGGATCGGGGCCTCAAAGGTGACAACGGCCTTGATCCGCGCATCGGGGACATCGCGGGGGCCGCCGCCATACAGGCTGACGCCGGGGCGGACCTGGTCGAAGCAGTAGGCGCCGCCCAGGAAGATACCCGCCGAATTGGCCAGGCTGCGACGGGCGTTCGGGAACAGGGTGGCCGCCTCGTGGAAGCGCTCCAGCTGTTTCACGTTCAGCGGATGACCCGGCTCGTTGGCGCAAGCCAGGTGGCTCATCACCTGGGTGATCTCGACATGCTTGAGCCGGTCCATGGCGCCCAGCAGGACGCGGACCTCTTCCAGACGCAGACCCAGGCGGTTCATGCCGGTGTCGACATGCAGCGTCGCGGTCAGTCGTCCGCCGCGCGCGTGGCTGTTCCAGGCCTCGATCTGCGGCAGGCTGTTGAGCGTGGGCGTCAGGCGCGCGGCCTCCATCGCGGCGGCCGAACCCGGGGTGACGCCGTCCAGCACGTGGATGGTCGCGTCGCGGTCGCCCAGGCTCTGGCGCAGCGCCAGGCCCTCGGAGAGGCGGGCGGTATAGAAGCTGCGCGCGCCTTCATCCCACAGACGATCGGCGACGATCGCCGCGCCGACGCCGTAGCCGTCGGCCTTCACCGCCGGGGCGATCTCCGCGCCGCAGGCAGCGTCCCGCAGGGCGCGATAATTGGCGGCCAGAGCCTCAAGGTCGATCGTCAGGCGGCTGTCGGAAGGATCGGTCACGAGGGCTCGGCAAGCAGGGAAGCGGCGGTTCAGGGCGTAGCGGAGCCGGCCGGGCTTTTCCAGCTAGAACGCGCCGGGATGGGTCGCCAGGAACACCGAGACCAGGTTCTCGAACCCCGAAGCGGTGATCTGCACGCCGATGCACAGCAGCAGGAACGCGACCAGCCGGGACAGCACCCGGGCGCCGGACTGGCCCAGAAGGCGCGTGACGCGACCCGAGGCGCGGTAGAGCAGCCAGACCAGGATCGCCACCCCCGCCGCCGCCAGTCCCGCGCCCAGGAAGAAGGCCACGGCGCTGCCCTGGGTGGGGCGCTGTGATGACAGGGCGATCGCCACCGAGATCGAGCCGGGTCCCGTCGTGAACGGCATGGTCATGGGGAAGAAGGCGATGTCTTCCTGACGCTTGGCCGGCTCGGTGTCGCTGGTCTTGCGGTCTTCGTGCTCCTGCGGGTCCATCAGCAGGCCCCACGCCCGGATCGCCACCACCAGGCCGCCGGCCACCCGCAGGGCGCCCAGGCTGACGCCGAAGAAGTTGAGGATATAGCCGCCCAGCAGCAGCGACCCCAGCAGCACCAGGAAGGAATAGAAGCCGATGCTGCGGGCCAGCTTGCGACGCTCGTCCTGCCCCCGACTGCCCATCGCCTGGTCGAAGATCAGCGAGGCGCCGACCGGATTGACGATCGAGAACAGCGCCGGAAAGGCCAGCAGGAACGCGCCGATCAGGCTGGAGACGGGCAGGGGGCTGAAATCCACGGGCGACTCGTCGATCCGGAGGGCGGGCGGGAGACCCTCGCCCGATGCGGCTTGCTAGGTCAAACCGGCGCTTACTCGTCCGACGGAATATTCCGCGCCTGGGCGAAATAGTGGTCGCGGGCCAGGTTGCCGAAGCGGGTGGTGTCGCTGTTGAACGACAGGCGAACCGTGCCGATGGGGCCGTGGCGCTGCTTGGCGATGATCACCTCGGCCAGGCCCTGCAGACGGTCCATGTCCTCCTGCCAGGTCAGGTGCTCTGGCGTGCCTTCGCGCGGTTCGGCCCGGCCGACATAGTAGCTTTCGCGATACACGAACCAGACCATGTCGGCGTCCTGCTCGATCGAACCGGATTCACGAAGGTCGGACAGTTGCGGGCGCTTGTCCTCGCGCTGTTCAACCTGACGCGACAGCTGCGACAGGGCGATCACCGGGCAGCCCAGCTCCTTTGCCAGGGATTTCAGGCCCATGGTGATCTGGCTGACTTCCTGAACGCGGTTGGCGTTGGAGCCGAGGTCCGATCCGGTGACCAGCTGAAGGTAGTCGACGACGACCAGGTCCAGGCCCACCTGACGCTTCAGGCGCCGCGCCCGGGCCGTCAGCTTGGCGATCGAGATACCGCCCGTGGCGTCGATATAGAGCGGCGCTTCCTGCAGCTCCATGGCCGCGTCGCGCACCCTGCCAAACTCGCTCGCGTCGATCTCACCCTTGCGGAGGCGGTCGCCAGAGACGCCCGAGGCGTCGGCCAGCATACGCAGGGCCAGCTGCTCGGCGCTCATTTCCAGCGAATAGAAGGCCACGACGCCGCCCTGGACGGTCTTCTTGGTGCCGTCCGGCTGAATCTCGTAGGCGTATTTGCGGGCGATGTTGAAGGCGATGTTGGTGGCCAGGGCGGTCTTGCCCATCGAAGGACGACCGGCCAGGACGATCAGGTCGGAAGGGTGCAGGCCGCCGACCTTCTGGTCGAGGTCCGTCAGTTCGGTGGCGACACCGGACATGCCGCCGTCGCGGCTATAGGCCTCGGCGGTCATCTCGACCGCGCCGCGCAGCGCGTCGCCGAAGGAGACAAAGCCCGAAGACGCCGTGCCGCTTTCGGCCAGGGTGTAGAGCTGCTGTTCGGCCGACTCGATCTGGTCGCGGGCCGGTCGGATCTCGTCGCCGCCGCCGTGGGCGGCCGTGGCGATCTCGCCGCCGATGCGGATCAGATCGCGGCGCAGGGCCAGGTCGAACACGGCGCGGGCATAGTCGCCGACATTGGCCGCCGGCGGGGCCCGATCCACCAGGTCGGCCAGGTAGCGCAGGCCGCCCAGCTCGTCGAAGGCCGGGTCCTTCTTGAACTCGTCCGCCAGCAGGATGGGCTCGGCCAGCTGGCCCTTGCGGATGTGGGTCTCGATCGACTGGAACAGCCGCTGGTGGAACGGCTCATAGAAGTGGCGGCCGTTCAGGGCGTCGGTCAGCCGCTCATAGGCCGCGTTGTCGTACAGCAGCACGCCCAGCAGCGCCTGCTCGGCTTCCAGGTTGTGGGGCGCGACGGCGATGGTGATGTCCGCATGGGGCGGACGCAGATCGAGAGCAGGGACCAGAGACATCGTCGCAGGTTAACGCATCGCGCGCGCGCCGTGTGGGCGCGCGCTTCACATGCATGGGGATGTTTTATGTATGTTCCGGGTCGTCGATGTCGCATGAGAAAGGCGCGGAGATCGCTCTCCGCGCCTTGGCTCAAGTCAGGGGTGTCGGCTTACCAGTTGTAGGCGACACGCCCGTACAGGAAGCGGCCGTTGAAACCGAACGGCGAGAAGCTCGACCACGGGTTACCGCCGCTGGTGTTGAGGTTGGGCGGCACCTGATCGGGATACTGGTCGAACAGGTTGTCGGCCCCAAGCGACACCGTCACGCCGCCATCGAAGCGATAGCGGGCTTCCAGGTCGACGATGCCTTGCGCCCCCGTGCGCCAGTCGCCGCTGCCGTCGGCCGCGGAGCCGGGCGACAGGACGTTGTCATAGAGCGTGGTGCGCAGGGTGGCCCCCCACTGGTTCCGGCTCCAGTCGCCCTGCAGGGTCAGCTTGCGCTGCGGCGTGCCTTCCTCGAAGCGCAGGGTGGCCTGACGGGCGAACAGCGACACCGGGGTCGGCAGCACCGACGTCGTCGGCGTGCGGGTGACATCCAGGCTGTTGATGTTGCCCGCCGCGGTCAGGTCGAACGTACCGGCCTGTTCGTCGACGATGCGATAGCGGGCCACCACATCGACGCCGGTCGTCTCGGTGTCGACGCCGTTGGTGAAGATGCGGCCAGCCGAGGCGCCGAAGGGCGACAGCAGGTTGAAGATCACCCGCGCGTTGCTGCCAGCCGCAGCTGTGGCGCTGCCGGTCAGGGTTTCAGACAACACGATGCGGTTGTCGACGTCGATGCGATAGGCGTCGACCGTCAGTTCGAACGGACCCTTGTGATAGACGGCGCCCAGCGAGAAGTTCTTCGACTTTTCAGGCTCCAGCGGCTTGCCGCCCAGCGCCTTGCCGGTGGTGCTCACTGACGGGAAGGTGCCCGTCTCGAAAGGCACCGCCGTGGTGATCCCGCCCACCGTCTGGTTGATGTACAGGATCGACGTCGAGGTGAAGTACTGCTGCTGCAGGCTGGGGGCCCGGAAGCCGGTCGAGGCGGCACCCCGGATGGCGAAGGCCGGGGTGAAGTCGTAGCGGCCCGAGAGCTTCCAGCTCGTATTGGTCCCGAAGTCGGAATAGTCCTCGTAGCGGATGGCGGCCGAACCGGTCAGCTTCTCGGTCAGCTTGCCTTCCAGGTCGAGATAGACGCCGACGGCGTCGCGATCGACGTCGACCTCGTTGCTGGGCGTGAAGCCGGTGAAGCCGCGCGAACCGAAGGCCAGGGTCGGCGAGACCGTGCCGCGGGCGTAGGAGGCCACTTCGCCGGCGTTGATCTGGAAGGTCTCCTTGCGGGCTTCCAGACCGAAGGCGACGTTCAGCGGACCCGCCAGGCCAACCTCGACTTCCTTGCTGACGTCCAGGCCGAACACTAGCTGGTCATAGGTCAGGCCGCCGGCCTTGAAGCGGGTCGGCGAGGTCGGGCCGTAGGACGGGTTGATGGTGTTCTTGACGCCGAAATCGATGTCGTTCTTGCCGTAGACCAGGTTGGCGTCGATCCTGAAGCCGTTCCAGTCGCCGCGCACCCCTCCGGCTGCGGTGACGTCCTCGGTGTTGGTGGTGATCAGCGGCAGATAGCCGTTGGGATAGACGCTGGGGATATTCTGGCTGGCGTCGGTGGGCAGGCGGTAGGTGGCCGAGGCCTCGGCGTCGCGCTGCTGATAGCCATACCAGCCATAGGCTTCCCAGCTTTCGCCGATCGGCTTGCCGGCGTTGGCGTAGAACGTGACATCGTTGGTCTCGGGGTCACCGAAGCGCGAGGTGACGCGTTGCGGGGTCACACGGGGATCGATGTCGCTGCGATTTGTGAAGTCGCGGTCGCGATATTCCGCCGACAGGGTCAGGAAGCCGTCGGAGCCGAGCTTCAGGCCCTGCCAGCCGGCCACGGTGGTCGTGTTTCCGTCGCGCAGCTTGCGCTTGGCGCCGGTCTGCAGGCCCTTGAAGCTGCTGTAGTACTGACCGGTGGTGACCGTGACGCCGCCGCCGTGGTCGGCTTCGCGCAGGCGCAGGTTCACGACGCCGCCGATGGCGTCCGAGCCATACTGGGCGGCCGCGCCATCACGCAGCACTTCGATGCGGTCCAGGGCGACCGAGGGGATGGCGTTCAGGTCGACGGCGGCCGAACCGCGGCCGACCGAGCCGTTCAGATTGACCAGCGCCGTGGTGTGGCGGCGCGTGCCGTTGACCAGCACCAGGGTCTGGTCAGGGCCCTGGCCACGCAGCACCGCCGGGCGAACCGAGTCGGTGCCGTCGGTGTTTGACGGGCGCGGGAAGGTGATGGACGGCACCGTAGCCGCCAGGGCGGTAGCCAGCTCGGTGCTGCCGCGTTGCTGCAGGGTCTTGGCGGTGACGACATCGACCGGCGCCAGGGTGTCTAGGCGGGAGCGGCCGACGACGCGCGTACCGGTGACAACCACTTCCTCGACAACGGCGTTGTCGGTCGGGGCGGTCTGGGCGTGGGCGACGCCGGAGAGGGCCGTGAACGAGACGGCGGCCAGGAGCAGGTTTTTATAGCGCATGTGTATCCCCTCGGATGTCTCCGGGAGGCGGTGAACGCTCTTTTGCCCCGAAGCAGGGGAGTGCAGTCTCCCCTACCGGAAAGATGGGAATTAAGGGCGGCGCCTACAAGCTGAGCATTTCTGGCCGTCAGTGCAGAAAAAAACGGCGCGGATTGCTCCGCGCCGTTTCTCGATAGATCACCGATCCGGAAAGGATCAGGACTCGTAGTGGTCGCCTTCGAACGAACCGGCGCCACCGGCGGCCATGTCCGAGGCCGCTTCGGCGTCAGCCGCGCGGTCTTCTTCGAATTGTGCGGCGATGACGTTTTCGCCGCGCGCTTGACGCTCGGCTTCGTCGGCGCTGCGCGCGATGTTGAGGGTGACCGTGACGGTCACCTCAGCGTGCAGCTTCACCTTCACTTCGTGAACGCCAAGCGTCTTGATCGGCTTGTCCAGGACGATCATCGAGCGATCGACCTTGCCGCCTTCGGCCTTGATGGCGTCGGCGACGTCGCGACCCGCGACCGAACCGTACAGCTGGCCGCTTTCGCCAGCCTGACGGATCATCACGTATTGCGTGCCGTCGAGGGTCTCGCCGACAGCGCCGGCGGCTTCGCGGTTCTTCACGTTGCGCACTTCGATTTCAGCGCGCTGAACTTCGAAGGACTTCAGGTTGGCGGCGTTGGCGCGCAGGGCCTTGTGACGCGGCAGCAGGAAGTTACGGGCGAAGCCGTCCTTCACGGTGACGACGTCGCCGAGGGTGCCAGTGCCTTCAACGCGTTCGAGCAGAATGACTTTCATCGTGGTGTCTCCCTTACTTCACGACGTAGGGGAGCAGAGCCAGGAAGCGGGCGCGCTTGATGGCCTTGGCCAGTTCGCGTTGCTTCTTGGCCGACACCGCGGTGATGCGCGACGGAACGATCTTGCCGCGCTCGGAAACGTAGCGCTGCAGGAGCTTGACGTCCTTGTAGTCGATCTTCGGAGCGTTGGCGCCGGAGAACGGGCACACCTTGCGGCGGCGGAAGAACGGGCGGCGGGCGCCGCCAGCGGCGGGCGCGCCAGCGCCGGCTTCGGGAGCAGTGGTATCGGTCATGATCTCTCTTCTCCCTTACGCGGCCGCGAATTCGTCGCGCGGACGGTCCGAACGCTCGGGGCGCTCGCTACGTTCGCGGTCACGACGGGCCAGAACCGGCGACAGTTCCAGGTCCAGCTCTTCCACGCGGATGGTCATGAAGCGCAGGACGTCTTCATTGATCAGCAGCTGGCGCTCGACTTCCTTGACCGCCGGCGCCGGAGCGTCGATGGCGAGCAGGGAATAGTGGCCCTTGCGGTTCTTCTTGATGCGATAGGTGAGGTTACGCAGGCCCCAGTATTCGATCTTGGCGATGTGACCGCCGCCTTCTTCGATCAGGGCTTTGATTTGCTCGTTCAGAGCTTCGGCCTGTTGCGGCGAGATATCCTGCCGCGCGATGACCACGTGTTCGTAGAACGCCATGTTTTCCTTCTTCCGGTTTGGACAGCGGCGCGATCGACGGCGGAAGTCCGACGACCACGATGGTTCCAGAGCGCCGAGCGGGAAATCCCGTACCCGTGAGGGCTGCGCCAAAGACCGCCATCCGTGAGAACGCGCGCTACTACAGGAGAAGGCGCGGCGAAGCAAGATTGCTTTGCCGCGCCGCATTTTTCGACATTCGCGAGGCCGGGGCGAAACCGGCGGGCGAAGCGGACAGCTTCACCTTGCCGCAGGGACAGCTTGTGCTAGGAAGCAGGGCATGAAGTCTAGCGCTGTCATCAGCGCCCTCGGGGCCTTTGCGCTGTCGGCGAGTCTCGCCGCTCCAGCCGCGGCCCAGGCGATTCAGAAGCCTGACCTGTCGGTTTCGGCGAATGACGGCCGCTTCACCGGCTATTCGGCCGCCCTGCCGCTGGATCTTTCCACCGACACGGAGAGCGCGCGGTTCACCGCAAGGGTCGCGGGCACGCTGGAAAGCCCAACCTATGACCTGGATCTGAACCTGAGCCAGAAGCCCGACGAGGCGCGGACCGGCAAGCGCTCCCTGGCCCTGGGCGCCTCGTGGAACGACCGCGAGGCCAGGCTGCGCTCCTCGATGTCGAAGATGTTTGGTTTCGGCGTTTTGCCGCGCGCCAACTATGTCAGCGTCTCGATGGACATGAACGCCAGCCAGGTCATCGCCGTCCCCGGCCAGATCCCGGTGGCGCGGGCCAATGTGCGCTCGGCCCTGACCCTGGATGGCAAGCCGATCGGCTCGATCGCCGTCGGGGGCGGCTCGATGGGCGACGAGGGCGTTGATCTCAGCTTCACGCGTCCGTTCGACATCCCCGCCGAGTTCACCGTCAGCCTGCGGGCCGCCGCCACCCATGAAGAGTGGCGGGTCCAGGACAGCCGCTTCATGGTCAAGCTGGTGAAGGCGAACTGGTAGCCTGCCGCTTCGCCGCCGTCACGGCGGCGAACCTCGCCAGATAGTCCGGGTGCTCGGTGCCCATCAGGCGATCCCACCAGGTGAAATAGAGCCCGTAGTTATAGCCGGCCTGGGCGTGATGCAGGTCGTGATGGGTCACGGTGGTCAGCCAGGGCAGCAGGGGCCGACCATCCCTGCGGGCCGGAAACAGCTCATAGCCGCTATGGCCGAGGGTGTTGCGCGCGATCTGGTGCAGAACGAATAGGCCGATGACCGGCCACTGAGTCGGGACGATCAGCATCCACAACGGCACGAACAGCGCATTGATCGCCGCCTCACCCAGATCGAAGCTGTAGGCGGTGAAGGGCGAGGGGTTATTCGAGCGATGATGCCGGCGGTGGAAGGTCCGGAACAGCCGCCGGTCATGGATCAGCCGATGGGTCCAGTAGAACCAGGCGTCGTGGCCGATGATCATCAGGACCAGACTGGTCCAGAACCAGACGGGTCCCAGGTCGCGCGCGATGTAAGGGCCCTGCATCAGGCCGGCGCGGAACAGTCCGAAGGTCAGCAGCCCCATCGTCGAGAAGATCATGATCGAGCGGATCGAGATCAGGAACTCAAGGACAAGCTGGCGGGCCGGCGGCCGCGTATCGCGGATCTTGCGTCCGGCCAGGGGGCGGGCCAGCACGACCCAAAGGATCAGCCAGACGCCGACTGAAAACAGGACATAGCGGGTGACATCGGCCTGCATGGCGGTCAGCCAGCTGTGGGCGAAGGGCAGTAGGGCATCGGGCATGGGGGGCTCCTTGGGGGTGAACGCCACCAGGGAAGCTGTTGGGGAGCGACAGGTCGCGCCGTTCTCGAAATCAGGCGCGTTTGTCGGCTTTCGACGCGGCTTGCGCGGTTTCGACCAGGCGCAGATGCGGCAGGGCCGGCGTCGCCTCTTGACGCCAGGTGGTCGGTGGCACGCCGACGGCGGCCCGGAAGGCGCGGTTGAAGGGGCCCAGAGAGCCAAAGCCCAGCTCATAGGCGATGGTCGAGACAGACTTCAGGGCCTGTTCCGGATCGGCGAGCGCGACCTTGGCCGACTCGATCCGCCGGCCATTGACGTAGTCGGCGAAATTGCGATGGCCCAGCACGCCGTTGATCAGCCTGCGCAGGCGATGCTCCGGCGCGCCGACCAGGGCGGCCAGGGCGCCGATGGACAGGTCCTCGCCGCGCCAGACTTCGTTCTCGGTCATGGCCTTTTCCAGGCGCGCCAGAACGAGGCGGTCGGCGGGCGTCAGATCAAGCGCTTCAGCAGGCTTGGGCATGGGCGTGGCGTCGGATGCCACGGCCGCCTGCACGAGCATGGGTTCGGCGCGCAACAACGCCAGGGCCGCCCCGATCCCCAGAGCGGCGAGAGCCAGGGCCTGAACCAGGCTGGGCAGCACCGGGCCCCGTCCGAAGCCGAAATCGCAGAGGTTCTGGATGAACATGTAGCCGGTCGCCGCAGCGGCGAGGGGCGCGCGAAGGCGGCGGCGACGCTCCACCAGATCGATGCGCCAGCCCCGCCAGGCGGTCAGCAGGATGTGGCAATGGATGCCCACCGAGGCGGCGGCAAACAGCCACCATATGGCTGCGCGCGCGGGAGACACAGGCAAAAACGCGCCTGCCGCCCACAGGGCCAGGACGCCCCCGGGGACAGAGAAGCGCCAGAGCGGGATGGAAGGTTCATCCTCGAAGAGCACCGAGCAGAATAGCCAGAACACGCCGGCCGCCGAGGCTGACAGGGCCCAGGTCACAAGGTCGTAGTGGCGGCTTTCGGTGTAGAAGAAATGGCTGTCGATGACGTGAGCGATCGCGCAGGCCATCATCAGAACGCCGACCCAGCGGGTTGGGGTCATCTTGCGGCTGGCGCCGAGGGCGACGGCCGTGGCGGCGAAGGCGCCGACAGCGACGCCCCGGACCCCGATTTCGAGGGCGGCGAACGGAATCTGGGCGGGATCGGTCATGGCCGATCGTCTCCGTCAGCCTCGCGACGTTCAAGCCGCGAGGCTGGTCGAAACCGGAAAGTGCTGGCTACTTCTTGGCCTTGTAGGCCTTCACCGCGTCCATGGTCTTGGTGACGTGGCCGACGAAGTTGCCGTCGGTATAGGCCATCAGGATCTTGCCGTCGGGCGCGATGACGTAAGAGGTGCGGTTGGACCAGCCGCCCGGCATCGGCAGGGCGACGTCATAGGCCTTGACCAGCCCGTCCGGCGCGGCGGCCACGGCGAACTTGTCGCGGCAGTGCTCCTTGGAGAAGGCCTTGATCTTGTCGACATTGCCGGCCGTCACGCCGATCACCGTCGCGCCCAGCTTTTCGAAATCGGGCGTCGCTTCGGCGAACTCGTGCGCCTCGGCGGTGCAGCCGGCGGTGTAGGCGGCCGGGAAGAAGTACAGCACCACCGGTCCCTTCTTCAGCGCCTTGGACAGGCTGAAGCTGTAGTCGGCGCCCGCCAGGGCGGCCGGGGCGGTGAAGTCGGGGGCCTTGTCGCCCGGCTTCAGGGCGGCCAGGGCGGGCGTGGCGGCGAGTACGGCAAGGGCCGCGAGGCCGGCGGTCAGGCGGTTCATGGGAAACTCCAGGCTATGAGCAGCGGCGCAGCTACGCCTGCGCTCTGGCGGTGGATGCGAATGCCCGTCATGAATAACCGTATTCTCCCAGCTTCCAAACCGTCTGTTGCATCGCTACCTGCGAGGGCGAACCGGGAGGGCGGCATGACCGAGCGCGACGATGAAATTCCAACCCTGGCGGAATGGGCAGGCGGTCCGGAACGGTTGAAGGCGCTGTTCGACGCCTTCTATGCCAAGGTTCCGAACGATCCGATCCTGGCGCCGGTCTTCGCCGGGATGAATCCGAAACATGCCGAGCACGTCGCGGCCTTTGTCGGCGAGGTGTTCGGCGGTCCGAAGGCCTATACAGAAGGCGGCGGCGGACATGCTTCGATGATCGGTCACCACCTGGGCCGTCACCTGACCGAGGCGCAGCGCCGGGCCTGGGTCTCACTCATGCTGGACACCGCCGACGCGGTTGGCCTGCCGGGCGATCCCGAGTTCCGCGCCGCCTTTGTCGGCTATCTGGAGTGGGGCACGCGGCTGGCCGTGATCAACTCGGCCGAGGGCGTCGCGGCGCCGGAGGGTGATCCGCCCATGCCCGTCTGGGGCTGGGGGCCGCCCGGCGGTCCGTGGCGGGGTTGAGTTCGGACGCGGCTGACTTGCCGCACGGCGACCTTTGGCCTAACCCTCCGGCCCCAATACGGCATTGAATCTCTAGAACGGAGCGGGCTTCCATGAGCATCGCCTTCATTTTCCCGGGTCAGGGCAGCCAGTCTGTCGGCATGGGCGCTGATCTCGCCCAGGCCTTTGCGGCCGCCCGCGAGGTCTTCCAGGAGGTCGACGACGCCCTGGGGCAGAAGCTCTTCGCCCTGATGAAGGAAGGTCCCGAGAGCGACCTGACCCTGACCGAGAACGCCCAGCCCGCCCTGATGGCGGTCAGCCTGGCCGTGTCTCGCGTGCTGGAAAAGGAATTCGGGATCGGCATCGATAGCGCCGCCTTCGTCGCTGGTCACAGCCTGGGCGAATATTCGGCTCTGGCCGCCGCTGGCGCCATCACCCTGGCCGACACCGCTCGCCTGCTGAAGCTGCGCGGCCAGGCGATGCAGCGCGCCGTACCGGTGGGCGAGGGCGCCATGGCCTCGCTGATCGGTCCCAAGACCGACCTTGCCCTGGCCGAAGCCGCCGCCGCCGCCGGTTCCGAGGTCGGCGTCTGCGTCGTGGCCAATGACAACAACAACGGCAATGTCGTGATCTCGGGCGACAAGGCCGCGGTCGACAAGGCCATCGAAAAGGCCAAGGAACTGGGCGCTCGCGCCATTCCGCTGAACGTCTCCGCGCCGTTCCACTGCCCCCTGATGAAGCCGGCGGCCGACGAAATGGCCGAGGCCCTGGCCAACACGACGATCATTTCGCCGCGCGCCCCGCTGGTGGCCAACATCACCGCCGCCCCGGTCCACGATCCCGACGTCATTCGCGGCCTGCTGGTGGAGCAGGTCACCGGCCGCGTCCGCTGGCGCGAGAGCATGATCTGGCTGGCCGGCGAGGGCGGCGTCACCCGCTTTGCCGAAGCCGGCGCCGGCAAGGTGCTGTCGGGCATGGCCAAGCGCATCGCGCCGGACGCCGAGGCCACGCCGCTGAACAGCCCGGCCGACCTCGAAGCCTTCGCAAAGTCTCTTTAGAAACTGTCATCCCGGGCAAGCGCGCAGCGCGCCGACCCGGGATCGCAACACGCGCCGGCGCTTCCGGCGATCCCGGCTCTGCGGCCGGGATGACAAAGATAGCGGGAGAAAACCCACATGTTCGATCTCACCGGCAAGACCGCCCTCGTCACCGGCGCCACGGGCGGCATCGGCGGGGCCATCGCCAGGGCGCTCCACGAGCAAGGCGCCCATGTCGTGCTCTCGGGCACCCGCGAATCAGCTCTGACCGAGCTGAAGGGCGAACTGGGCGATCGCGCCTCGTTCGTTGTCGCCAACCTGTCTGATTCCGATGCGGTCGATGGTCTGGTGGCCAAGGCCGAGGAAGCCGCCGGCGCACCGCTCGACATCGTCATCGCCAATGCCGGGATCACCCGCGACGGCCTGATCGTGCGGATGAAGGACGAAGACTGGGACACCGTCATCAAGGTGAACCTGGAAGGCTATTTCCGCCTGGCCCGCGCGGCCGCCAAAGGCATGATGAAGCGCCGCTCCGGCCGCATCATCGGCATCACCTCGGTGGTCGGCGTGACCGGCAATGCCGGACAGACCAACTATGCGGCCTCCAAAGCCGGAATGATCGGGTTTTCCAAGGCCTTGGCCCAGGAACTGGCCAGCCGCAACGTCACCGTCAACTGCGTGGCTCCGGGCTTCATCGCCAGCCCGATGACCGACGCCCTGACCGACGCCCAGAAGGCCGGCATCCTGTCGGGAATTCCGGCGGGCCGGCTGGGTGAAGGCAGCGATATCGCCGCCGCCTGCGTCTACCTGGCCAGCGATCAGGGCGCCTATGTCACCGGCCAGACCTTGCACGTGAACGGCGGCATGGCCATGATCTAGCCCCGCCACGTTTCTTCACGGGGGACCCGCTGGTCACCCGAAAAGGAACGTGATAGGCGGAGGCCGACAATTCCCGTGAATGGAGTGGCCTCGGCCAAACCGTTGGCGGACAACAGATTCAAAACTGAGGGACTAACAGAATGTCCGACATTCTCGAGCGCGTGCGTAAGATCGTCATCGAGCATCTGGATGCCGATCCCGAGAAGGTGACCGAGAAGGCTTCCTTCATCGATGACCTGGGCGCCGACAGCCTCGACAACGTCGAGCTGGTGATGGCGTTCGAAGAAGAGTTCGACATCGAAATTCCGGACGACGCCGCCGAGCACATCCAGACGGTTGGCGACGCCGTGAAGTTCATTACGGAAAAGACCGGCGCCTAAGGGCTCCGGTTCGCTGTTTGCGAACAGGTCTATCACCGCCGCGCAGCACGGGCTCTTGCCATCGTGCGCGCGGCGGTTTTCGTATGTGGCCAAGATTCGCGAGTTGAGCGGCGTGGCATAATCATCCGCGTCCCCATATTCATCGCGATCCGAAGGTTGGGAGTGATCCATGCGTAGAGTTGTTGTCACCGGACTGGGCCTGCTGACCCCCCTGGGTCATGGCGTCGATGTGTCCTGGAAGAACATCCTCGCCGGAAAATCCGGCGCGAACCGCATCTCGGCCTTCGATCCCACCGACTATGCCTGCAAGGTGGCCTGCGAGGTTCCGCGCGTCGATGGACGCGGCGGCGGCGGCCCCGATGTCGAGGGCGCGTTCAATCCCGACCTGACCATGAGCCCGCGTGACCAGAAGCGCGTGGACGACTTCATCCTGTACGGCATCGCCGCCGCTGATGAAGCCGTGAAGGACTCCGGTTGGGTTCCCGAGACCGAGGAAGACCGCTATCGCACCGGCGTGATCCTCGGATCGGGTATCGGCGGCCTGTCGACCATCGCCGACACGGCGCTCGAGCTCGAGGCCAGGGGCCCGCGCAAGGTCAGCCCGTTCTTCATCTCCTCGGCCCTGATCAATCTGATCTCGGGCCAGGTCTCGATTCGCTACGGCTTCAAGGGTCCCAATCACTCGGTGGTTACGGCCTGCGCCACGGGCGCCCACGCCATCGGCGACGCCGCCCGCCTGATTAAATACGGCGACGCCGATGTGATGGTGGCCGGCGGCGCCGAAGCGGCTGTCTGCAAGGTCGGCATCGCCGGCTTCATCGCCTGCCGCGCCGTCTCGACCGACTTCAACGACACCCCGGAAAAGGCCTCGCGGCCCTATGATCAGGACCGCGACGGCTTCGTGATGGGCGAGGGCGCCGGCGCCCTGGTCCTGGAAGAGTACGAGCACGCCAAGGCGCGCGGCGCCAAGATCTATGCCGAGGTCGTCGGCTATGGCCTGTCGGGCGACGCCTATCACATCACCGCGCCGTCCGAGGACGGCGACGGCGGCTTCCGGGCCCTGTCGGCGGCCGTGAAGGACGCTGGCCTGCAGCCCTCGGACATCGACTATGTCAACGCCCACGGCACCTCGACCATGGCCGACGGCATCGAGGCCAAGGCCGTCGAGCGCTTCCTGGGCGATCACGCCAAGAACGTGGTGATGTCGTCGACCAAGTCGATGACCGGCCACCTGCTGGGCGCGGCCGGCGCCATCGAGGGCATCTTCTCGATCCTGGCGATCCGCGACCAGATCGCGCCGCCGACCATCAATCTCGACAACCCCAATGTCGACGTCGCCATGAACCTGGCGCCCAACAAGGCCGTGCCGATGAAGATCGACGTCGCCGTCTCCAACAGCTTTGGCTTCGGCGGCACCAACGCCTCCGTCGTGTTCCGTAAAATCTCGTGAGCCGAAAAGCCGCTCCGCCCCGCAAGGCCCGCAAGCCCGAGTCGGCGTCCATCGGACGCCGGCTGATCGCGATGATCTTCGCCGCCGGCGCCACCCTGGTCGTCATCGGCATGGTCTTCGTGTTCGGCGCGATCTGGCTCTATCAGGGGCCCGGGCCGGCGGCCAAGAGCGGCGACGTCACCTCGGTGGTCCTGCGCCGTGGCGCCAGCGTGCCCGAGATCGCCTCCAGTCTTGAGAGCGGTGGCGTGATCCGCTCCTCGTCGATCTTTATGACGGCCGCCCAGATCACCGGCGCGGCGCGGTCGCTGAAGGCCGGCGAATACGAGTTCAAGAGCCGGGCCTCGATGGCGCAGGTTCTGGAAGCGATCCGCAAGGGCAGGGTGGTTCGCCACTTCGTGACCATCCCCGAGGGCGTGACCTCGGACATGGCCGTCGACATCCTGATGCGCTCGCCGGTCCTGACCGGTGTCGCGCCGACCCCGCCTGAGGGCGCGATCCTGCCCGAGACCTACCAGGTGGAGCGCGGCGAGGATCGCGCGGCTGTGCTGCAGCGGATGATGGACGACCGCGACCAGCTGCTGGACGAACTGTGGCCGCAACGCCAGAAGGGCCTGCCGTTCTCGACCAAGGACGAGGCCATGACCCTGGCCTCGATCGTCGAGAAGGAAACCGGCATCGCCTCGGAGCGTCCGCGCGTGGCGGCCGTGTTCGTCAATCGCCTGCGCACCGGCATGCGGCTGGGCAGCGACCCGACGATCATCTACGGCCTCACCCGCGGCCGGCCGCTGGGACGCGGCATCCTGCTGTCGGAGCTGCAGCGCCAGACGCCCTACAACACCTATCTGATCGACGGCCTGCCGCCGACGCCGATCGCCAACCCAGGCCGCGCCGCCATTGCCGCCGTGCTGGATCCGCCCAAGACCGACGAGCTCTATTTCGTCGCCGATGGCACTGGCGGCCACGTGTTTGCGCGCACCTTGGAAGAGCATAACGCCAATGTCGTCAAATGGCGGCAGGTCGAGCGCACTCGCGCGGCCAAAAAGTCCGCCGCGACTCCCCTGAGCGGGGGCTGAGGTGGCGCTGTCGGGCATGACCGGCTTCGCGCGCGTCGAAGGCGCGCACGGGGCCTGGTCCTGGGCCGTGGAGGCCCGCAGCGTCAACGGCCGCAATCTCGAGACCCGGTTTCGCGGTCCGCCCGGCTTCGACAGTCTGGACCGCTTGGCCCGCGACGGCGCCCAGAGCCGTTTCCAGCGCGGCCAGCTGACGGTCAACGTCCAGGGCAAACGCGCCGAGGCCGTGGGCCAGACCCAGGTTAGCGTCGAGACCCTGGAGCGCTATCTGAAGGCCGGCGGGCCCTATGTGGCGACCGGCATGGTCACCAAGCCGTCCCTGGATGGCCTGCTGGCCCTGCGCGGCGTCATCGAGGTGCGCGAGGAAGACGACGACGCCGAGACCCGCGCCGCCGTCGAGGCCGCCATGTCCGCCTCCATCGCCCAGGCTCTGGACGCCCTGAAGATCGCGCGGCTGGAGGAGGGGATCGCCCTGACCCCCATCCTCAACGGCCAGGTCGATGCGATAGAGCGCCTGACGACGGAAGCCGGCGTCGAGGCCGCCGGTCAGCCCGCCGTGCTGAAGGACCGCTTCGCGCGGCGCATGACCGAACTGCTGGGCGAGGCCGCTTCGGAAGAGCGCATCGTCCAGGAAGCCGCCGCCATGGCCGTGAAGGCCGATGTGCGCGAGGAACTCGACCGCCTGGCCGGCCACGTCGTCGCCGCCCGCACCCTGCTGACCGGCGAAGCCGCCGCCGGCCGCCGCCTGGATTTCCTGTCCCAGGAGTTCATGCGCGAAGCCAATACCCTCTGCTCGAAATCGGCCCTCAGCAGCCTGACCGCGATCGGTCTGGAGCTGAAGGCGACCATCGAGCAGTTCCGCGAACAGGTTCAGAACGTTGAATAAGCCCCATCACAAGACCCGCGGCCTTCTGCTGATGGTCGTCGCGCCGTCGGGCGTCGGCAAGACCTCGCTGACCCGTCGCCTGGTGGCCGATCACGGCGACCTGCACCTGTCGATCAGCGCCACCACCCGCGAGCCGCGTCCGGGTGAGCATGACGGCCGCGACTATCACTTCGTCAGCCACGACAAGTTCCAGGAGATGATCTCGGCGGACGCGTTTCTGGAATGGGCCGAGGTCTATGGCAATTTCTACGGCAGCCCCAAACCGCCGATCATGGACGCGCTGGATCGCGGCGAGAGCGCGCTTTTCGACATCGACTTCCAGGGCGCGATGAAGGTCCACAAGCAGGCCGGCGCCGACAGCGTGCTGGTCTATATCCTGCCGCCGTCCCTGGCCGAGATGAGCCGCCGCCTGCACGCCCGCAGCCAGGACAGCGAAGAGGTCATCCACCGCCGCCTGTCGCGCGCCAAGGACGAGGTCGCCGCCTGGGAGCAGTTCGACTACGTCATCCTGAACGACGACTTCGACAAGGCCTATGCCGACCTGGCCCACATCTATCACGCAGAGCGCCAGAAGCGGGCGCGCAACCCGTGGATCGGTGATCTGGTTCAGGATCTGCTGAAGGAAGAGATCTAGGCCAGCGTCGCCCGCGCCAGCGCCAGAAAGCCCTCGATCGGCACGTTCTCGGCGCGGATGTCGGGACTGATGCCGGCCTTCTCGCACAGCTCTCCGCCGCCCAGCGCCTTGAGGCTGGAGCGCAGCATCTTGCGCCGCTGGCCGAAGGCGGCGGCGGTGACGCGTTCCAGAGCGGCCAGTTCGTTGGCGGGCGGGATGACGGCGCGGGGGATCAGCCGGATGACGGCTGAATTGACCTTGGGCGGCGGCGTGAAGGCGCGGGCCGGCAGGTCCATCACCACCTTGGTCTCGCAGACCGTCTGGGAGATCACGGCCAGGCGGCCATAGGCGTCGTCATTGACGTGGGCGGCGATGCGCTCGGCGACTTCCTTCTGGAACATCAGGGTCATCGACAGGGGCAGGAACGGACCGGTCAGCCAGTTGATCAGCAGCTGGGTCCCGACATTGTAGGGCAGGTTGGCGACCACATGGGCCGGGACGCCGCCCACGGCCTTGCTGGCGTCGACCTTCAGGGCGTCGCCCTGCACGACCTCCAGCCGCTGGTCGGCGGCTTCGGACAGTTCGGCCAGGATGGGCATGAAGCGCGTGTCCATCTCGATGGCCACGACACGAGCGCCGGTTTCCAGCAGGGCGCGGGTCAGGCCGCCGGGGCCCGGGCCGACCTCGACAACCACATCGTCAGGACCGATCCCCGCCAGCCGCGCGATCTTGCGGGTGATGTTGAGGTCCAGCAGGAAGTGCTGACCAAAGCTCTTGCGGGCCAGAAGGTCGTGACGCTCCAGGGCGTCGCGCAGCGGCGGCATGTCGGCCAGGCTCATGGTCGTTTCGTCTCGAAAGGGTTCAGGCCGCGCGGCGGGCGGCGATCTGGGCCGCCAGCTTGATGGCGGCGATCAGGCTATCGGCTCGGGCAAGGCCGCGTCCAGCGATGTCGAAGCCGGTGCCGTGGTCGGGCGAGGTGCGGACGATCGGCAGACCCAGGGTGACGTTCACGCCGCCCCAGAAGTCGAGCATCTTGACCGGGATCAGGGCCTGGTCGTGATACATGCACAGCACCGCGTCGTAGCGGGCGCGCGCCTCGGCGTGGAACAGGGTGTCGGCGGGCGCGGGGCCCATGACCTCGACGCCCAGGTCGCGCAGCACGCGGGCGGCGGGTTCGATGATCTCGATCTCCTCGCGACCCAGCGCGCCGCCTTCGCCGGCGTGGGGGTTGAGGGCGGCCAGGGCCAGGCGCGGCCGGGCCACGCCGAAGTCGCGCTTGAGGGCCTGGTGCGTCACCATGCCGGCCGTGACGATGGCCTCCACCGACAGGGCGGCCGAGACGTCGTTCAACGCCTTGTGGATCGTCACCAGGGTGGCGCGGAGGTTTCCGGCGGTCAGCATCATCACCGGACCCCGTACGCCCTCGTGAGGCGCTCCGGCGGTCAGTTCGGCCAGGAACTCTGTATGGCCCGGAAAGGCGAAGCCGGCGTCGTAGAGCGGCGCCTTGGCGATTGGGGCCGTGACCAGTCCCGAGACCGCCCCCGAAAGGGCGAGCCCGGCGCCCGTCTCGATGCAGCGGATAATCTGGGCGGCGTGGGTGCTGGACGGCTGGCCGGCGATCACCGGGCTCAGCAGTGGCGTGTCGAGCACGGGCAGGGCGGTGGGAAAGACATCCAGCGCTTCGGACGGACCGGTGACGGTCTTGACCTTCACGCCCGAGCCGGCCGAGGCCAGAAGCCGAGCATCGCCCACGACCATGAAGGGCGGCCCCTCCCATCGGAGCGCCGCCCAGGCCTTGGCGATGATCTCGGCCCCGATGCCGGCGGGATCGCCGGCGCTCAGGGCCAGGGGTGTGGTCTTCACCGGGTTTCTATGGTCGCCGAGTTGCGGAGGTCGCGCAGGTAACGCTTGGAGATCAGGGCCAGCTGCTGGCCGCGCAGGCGGTTCTCGATCTGGTCGTGTGACGGCGCGCTGGCGCCCGACTGGCGCTTGCCGCAGACGGCGATCAGGTGAAGGCCGGCGTCGGTGCGGATCGGGTCGGACACCTGGCCGATGTCCAGGGCCGTGGCGGCCGCCTGGAAGGCGGGCGCCAGGTCGGTGATTTCGGCTTCGCCAAGATCACCGGCGACCAGGCCATCCACCTTGCCGGCGGCGGCTTCCAGGGTCGAACAGCTGGTGATCTGCGGCTTCAGGGCCAGCAGGGCGGTGTTGGCGGCTTCGACCTGCTGGGCCGTGGCGTCTGCGGCCAGCGGATAGGCGACCTGCTTGAGGTCGACCAGGGCGGTTTTGGCGCCGGCGCGCTTGTCGCGCAGGTAGATGATGTAGACGCCGTCGCGGACCGGGATCGGGCGCGACAGCTGGCCGGGGCGCAAATCTTCCAGGGCGGTGTCGACCTCAGGGGGCATTTCGCCGGGACCGATCCAGCCGGCGTCGCCGCCATTGGCCGCAGTGGCCGCCGACGAGAACTGACGGGCGACGGCCGGGAAGGGGGCGCCCTGCTGCATCTGGGTGACCAGCTGGGTCGCGCCATTGACGGCCGTTTCCATGCCGCCGACGCGGACGGCGTCGATGAACACTTCGCTGACCTGGTACTGCGGCTTGCTGGCCGACTCGGCCATGCGGCGCTGGAAGGCCTTGATCTGGTCTTCACCGATCCGCAGGCGCGAGCCATAGCGACCGCTGATCCAGTTCTGCCAGCTGCTGTCGATGCGGATCTGCGAGCGGAAGGTCTCGGCGCCGACGCCCTGCGCTGCCAGCTGGGCCAGCAGCTGGGCGCCGGTCATGTTGGCGTTGTTGCCCCTGGCGATGTCGTCGATCTGCTCGTCGACTTCCTTGTCGGTCGAAATGATCGTGATCTTCTGGGCCTTCTCGACCCGACGCAGTTCCTGCAGCTGGACATGCTCGTCGATCAGCGAGCGAAGGGCTTCCTGCTCCAGTTGGGGCAGGTTTTCCTCGGTCGGCTGCACGCCCGAGCTGACCATCAGCAGGCGCATGCGCTGCATCAGGTCGTAGCTGGAAACGATGTCGTCATTGACCACCGCCGCGACGCTTTCCGACAGGCCGCGCGGGGGCGCCGCCACGGCCGGCGGAGCGGCCACGACAGGCGCTGCGTCTTGAGCGAAGGCAGGCGCGCCAAAGCTCGCCATGGACAGGGCGATAATGGACGCGGCTCCAGCCGCGGCAAGGGTCTTCACGCTACGCGCAGGCCGCATGGGTAGTGTCGTTCCTCTAGGCGCGACGTGCCGATCACGCGCGCGAAAATCACGCGGACCGGTGGCGACGCGGGATCAATTTACTGGCTGTACCCTGTATCACCCAATGTGGCGAGGGTTAGGCGAAACACGATGGACTCGTCGGCCTGCAGCTTCAGACCGCCGGTGGAAGCCTGGCTGAAACGGTCTTCGTTCTGGTAGATGACGTCGATGCGGATGCAGTCGTCGGCATAGACAACGCCCAGATCGCGACGACGCCAGACCCCGGCCACGAGGTCCTGCTGGCCATAGGCGGTGACGCCCCACTTCTTGGTGATGTTCAGCTGGCCGCGCATTTCGAAGGTCTCCAGCGGGAAGCCGCCGGCGTCCTGCTGGTCCTTGATGTAGCGCACCGAGCCGTTGGCGACCTTGTGGAAGGCGTCGACGCCCGCTTCGATGCGGCGGAACTTGTTGCTGGCCAGATCGGGCGCATAGCGGGTGCGAACGAAGGCGTTGACGCCGCGCACCGGCGTGACTGTGGCCGCCACGATCCAGTCGGACGACTTGGTCTGCAAGCCCGAACGGGCGGGCAGCAGCGGGTCGAATTCCGAGCGGAAGCTGCGGCCGACCAGGATGCTGGCGCCGCGGGTGTCGTTGTACTTGACGGTCGCGCGTGCGCCGACATTCAGGCGCTGGCCGCCCTCATAGAGGTCGAAGCCGGGCGACTTGTTGGCGCGGAACAGGTTGGTCTCGTCAAACTCGAACGAGGTGCTGTCCTCGTTATAGAGATAGGTGGTCGCGCCACTGGTTCCGACCACGATCGGCACGCGGCGGCTGTCGGAGCCGGCGGCGACCTGGGCCAGGGGCTCCAGCACCACCGTGCCGCCCTTGAGCGCCTTGAAGAACGGATAGCTGAAGTCGACGCCGGTCACGCCCAGGGCGCGCGAATAGGTCTGGCTGTCGTCTGTTCCGGGCAGGTCGGAGACGCGATAGGCGTCGCCGCGCGCCTGGGCGAAGGGCGAGACCCGCATGCCCGACTTCAGGGTCAGGGTCGAGCGCCAGTCGGCGCTGACGCTGCCGCGCTGGCTGTCGACGCCGTCCAGGGTCGCGCCGTACGGCGACTCGGCGCGGGTCAGGATCACGCCCGTCCCCTGCAGGCGCAGGCGTCCGCCCAGCACTGGATCCTTGGGCTGCCAGCGCCCTTCGACCACTGGCCCGATCAGCGGGAAGACGTCGCTGTTTTCGAAACTGGCCAGGCCGGTGACCGCATCGATCCCCGAGACCCGCAGGCCCTGCACCGAGACGGCCGACAGCGACAGGTACGACAGCTTGTCCTGGCGGGTGGTGTAGATCTGCGAGCTGAGTCGGCGGTCCTCGCTCGTGAACAGACCGCGCTGCTGGTAGACGTCGCTGATCGTATAGTTGTCGAACAACAGCTTGTCGGACGTGCGTTCCGCGCTGAAGCCCCACTTCCATTTATCGTTGATGTCGAACATGCCGCGGGCGAGGATGTAGCTGCGCGGTGTGGCTTCGCCGAAACGTTCGCCACGGTTGTCGATGTCCTTTTCGTAGGTGAACCCGCCCCGGATTTCGGCGGTGCCGGAATAGAACCGCTTGCGCCAGTGGGTGTTGAGGAACGGGTTAACACTCGAATTGATCTGGGGGCTTAGGACAATGTCCTGAGACGGCGAGATCACGTAGAGATACGGCTGCTGGTAGGACATGCCGCGCCGCTTGGACGCGCCCAGCTTCGGCGTCAGGAAGCCCGAGCTGCGGGTCGCCTGCGGGTCCGGATGCCAGAACACCGGCAGGTACATCAGCGGCGCGCCCCACAGACGGATGACCGCGTTCTTGTAGTAGACGAGCTGGCGATCCTTATCCTGCACCACCTTGTCGGCGGCGACCGACCAGGTCGGAGTCGGCTTTTCGGCGCAGATCTCACACGGCGTATAGATCGCCTGGTTGAGTTCCTGGATGCTATCGTTGCGCCGGATCGCCGAGACGGCGGCGATCTTGACGCCCTTGTCCATGCGGGCCGAGAAGCCCAGGGCGAAGCCGGCCTTCAGGTCCTTGTCCAGCGTCATCTCGTCGGCGAACTGGGCGGTGCCGTCGCCATTGATCAGCGCGACCTTGCCCTTGGCCGTGATGACGCCGGCCTTGGTGTCATAGACCACTTCCTCGGCGCGCAGGGTGCGGCCCTGATAGCGCGCCTCGACATCGCCGCGCGCGGTCAGGATCTCGGTCTTGTCGTCGCGGATCAGCAGGTCGGATTCGAGATAGTAGCCCTCATCGCCCAGGCCGTCGGACGGCGGGGCCTTGACCACGGGCACGGGCGGAACCGCGACCAGCGCCTGCTGGGCGTGGGCCGCCGTGGCGGCCAGCACCAGCGAGGCGACGCCGCCGAGCAGACGCAGGCGACCCCGCGGGGACGACGCGCCTTGACGCTGATCCTTCATGAACGACCTCGGAGACACGGACTCAACCATCCTCGGTATAGCAAAGCAGAGTGAAGCCCGCCAAAAGCGCGACGAGCGGGGGAGTCCAGGCGGCGATCGCTGGATGCAGAACCTCTGCCTTCGCGAGCGCGCTGCATAGCTCGTTGAAGAAGAAAAATCCGAAACCCAGGGCGACGCCCGATCCGGCCAGGGCCGCCAGGCCGCCCAGGCGCATCAGGCGCAACGAGAACGCCGCCGCCAGCACCGACATGGCGGCGAACAGCAGTGGCGTGGCCAGGATCTGATGGTAGCGCAGGCGGAACGGCGTGGCCGAGAAGCCGGCCTCCTCCGTCCGCTTGATCGTGGTGGGCAGGCGCCACAGGGCCACCGCCTGGGGCGAGTTGAAGCGCTCCGAGGCGGTGCGGTCATCGAGATTGGACGGGATCGACAGGCTCTCGGAGCGAATCGCCCCGGCGCCAGGAGTCGCCTCGCGCACGCCGATCAGGCGCCAGAAGCCAGGCTCCAGCCGGGCCTCGTTGGCCTCGATACGCCGGGAGAAGTCCATCACGCCCTTGGCGTTGAGGGTGTAGACGAACAGCGACACGCCGCGCAGGCGCACCGAGCCGTCGATCTGGTCGCGGGCCCGGGCGCGGATGACGATCTGGGTCTTGTCGTCGCCCTGGCGCAGCCAGGTGCCCTTGGGCGCGGCCTTCAGATAGTTCTCCATCATCGCGTCGCGCGTGACTTCGTACTGGGCGGTCATGGCCGTGCTCAGCGGGTTGAGCAGGGTGACGGTGAGGACGCCGATCACAAAGGCGGCCGCGGCCGCCGGCAGGATGAACCGCCAGGCCGAGACGCCGGCCGCGCGCATGGCGATCAGCTCGCTGCGCCGGTTCAGGCCGACAAAGGCCCCCAGGGTGCCGAACAGGAAGATGAAGGGCGTCAGCACCAGGATGGTGGCCGGCGCCTGAAGGATCGTCAGGTACAGCAGTTCCAGAAAGCCGACATCGGCCCGGGTGCCGACATTGCGCGCGATGTCGACGAAGGCGATCAGCATCACCATCGAGCCCAGCACCGCCAAGGCGGCGCCCAGCGAGGCCATCGTCCGCTTCAGGACGTAGCGCTCGACCATGCCCACGCCGAAACTCACGCCGCACCTGCCTGGGCGGCATAGGCGGCCTTGCGACGGCTGATGGCGACGTGGCGCGAGACCTTCTGGCGGAAGATCTGGGCCATGCCCCACCACAGGGCCGCCAGCGGCACGGCATATTGCATGATGTTGAGCCAGGCGTTGTCCTCGCACGCCGCCTGGACGCCGAAGCCGACGATACGGACGACGGCCGCGGCCGCGCCGACGGCGGCGATGCGCTTGCCATAGCCCATGCGGCTGAACTGTCCGCCGATCACGGCCGCCAGGGCCATGGCCATCAGGGCGATGTTGTAGAGCGGGCTGGCGAAGCGCGAATGGGCCTCGGCCAGCAGGCCGACCCGGTTCTTCTGCTCCCACTCCTGGGTCAGGTCCGGATAGAACAGCTCGTGCAGATAGCGGTCGGCGATCTTGTAGTGCAGCAGCTCGTCGCTCTGGAACAGCGACGAGAGGTCGAAGGTGTATTCCTCGAACGAGGTGTATTGCAGCACGCCGGCGTTGGAGAACTGCTGGTTGGAGCCCTTGAGCATGATCAGCACGGGCGCGCCGTTGCGGGTGGCGATCACCGCCTCGCGCGACGAATAGGTCGAGGCGCCGCCGTCAGGGCGTTCCTGGTGAATGAACAGGTTGTGGATCAGGTTGTTGCGGTCGATCGACTGGGCATAGACCGTCAGGCCGGGGCCAGGTTCGGTGAACTGTCCGGGCTGGACCAGGGTCGAGGCCACGTCGGTCTTCACCGTGAAGGCGGTCTCGCGAATTTGACGGGCGCTCCACGGCTGCACCCACAGGCCCAGGAACAGCGAGAACAGGGCGGCGAACACCGCCAGCCGCATGGCCGGCGAGATGACTCGCCAGCGACTCATGCCGCCCGAGAAACAGACCACGATCTCCTGCTCGGTGTGCAGCCGGTTGAGGGCCACCAGGGCCGCCACGAACAGGGCGATCGGCAGGATGATGTTGAGCAGCTGGGGCAGGGCCAGCAGGATGATCTTGAGGAAAACCAACGCGCTCTGGCGCTGGGTGACCAGGATGTCGAACTCCGACAGGCTGCGGGCCAGCAGCGCAAGCGCCGCCAGGGCCGCCGCCGCGAACAGCGTCGGACCCAGCAATTGGCGAAAGAGGTAGCGTTCGATCAGGCGCATCAAAAAGGGGGTTCGGGCGGGCGGATTCGGAAAACGACGAACCCCAGGGAAGAGGGCTGTTCTACACGGCCGTTTCCCCCCCGCACAACCGAAGACCGCGCGCCGTGCGGCGTCGGAAGTCTTTTCTCTCGACGAGGCTTGGACTATGCCGCCTGATCAAGGCGAGACGGCCGATCAAAGGGCCGCATCCTGAGTCGCGCGTGCGGTCGGGATGGTTAAGGCGCCAAGCCAATTCAGGAGCGTGCGATGCGTATCGAGTTCGTCCCCGCCGACCTTCATGCCGGCGCCACGGCCGCCGT
Organism: Alsobacter soli; assembly: GCA_943371355.1. Classification (GTDB taxonomy): domain Bacteria; phylum Pseudomonadota; class Alphaproteobacteria; order Caulobacterales; family Caulobacteraceae; genus Caulobacter. The sequence continues at coordinate 55,315 of CALRUN020000001.1, read as the reverse complement.
GGCGGTCCTGGCCCATGAAGCCGCTGCCCTTTCGCCCGAAGCCCGGGTGATCGACGAGGCCACGGGCGGCGCCCTGGCGCGCGCCATCGCCGGCGGTCGCTTCACCGGCGCCAAGGGCCAGATCCTGGATCTGGTCGCGCCGCACGGCCTGGAAGCCGCCCGCGTGGTGCTGGTCGGCGTCGACGGTGTGGGCGCGGTCGAGCCGGAGGCGATCGAAACCGCCGCCGCCGCCGCCTTCCAGGCGGTCAAGGCTTCGGGCGTCACCGAACTGGTCCTGAAGCTGGGCGCCGACGCCGAGACCGCCGCCCGCGCCGCCTTCGGCGTCAAGCTGGCCGCCTATCGCTTCGACAGGTACCGCACGACCGAAAAGGCCGAGAAGAAGCCCTCGGTCGCCGTAGTCAAGGTCGCCGCCGCCGATCCGGTCAAGGCCGCCAAGGTGTTCGAGAGCCTGGACGCCCTGGCCGAGGCGATCCTCTTCAGCCGCAACCTGGTGTCCGAGCCGGCCAATATCCTGCACCCCGAAGAGTTCGCCGCTCGCGCCAAGAGCCTGGAAAGCCTGGGCCTTGAGGTCGAGATCCTGGGCGAGGCCCAGATGGCCGAGCTCGGCATGGGCAGCCTGCTGGGCGTCGGGCAGGGCTCGGTCCGCGAGAGCCAGCTGGTGATCATGAAGTGGAACGGCGCGGCCGACAAAACCGCCCAGCCCATCGCCTTCGTCGGCAAGGGCGTCACCTTTGACACCGGCGGCATCAGCATCAAGCCAGCCGACGGCATGGAAGACATGAAGTGGGACATGGGCGGCGCGGCCGCCGTGACCGGCGTCATGCACGCCCTGGCCGGCCGCAAGGCCAAGGTCAACGCCATCGGCGTGCTGGGTCTGGTCGAGAACATGCCCGACGGCAACGCCCAGCGCCCCGGCGACGTGGTTACCTCGATGTCGGGCCAGACCATCGAGGTCATCAATACCGACGCCGAGGGTCGCCTCGTTCTGGCCGACGCCCTCTGGTACACACAGGAGCGTTTCAAGCCCAAGTTCATGATCGACCTGGCCACCCTGACCGGCGCGATCATCATTTCACTGGGTCATGACTACGCCGGTTTGTTCAGCAACAACGACGGCTTGTCCGAGAAACTTCTCGCGGCCGGCAAGGCCGAGCGCGAGGCCCTGTGGCGCATGCCGCTGCCCGCCTCTTACGAGAAGCAGATCGAAAGCCCCATCGCCGACATGAAGAACATCGGCGGCCGTCCCGCCGGGTCGATCACGGCGGGCCTGTTCCTGCAGAAGTTCGTCAACGGCGTGCCGTGGGCCCACCTGGACATCGCCGGCGTGGCCTGGCGCAAGCCGTCGACCGACCCGACCGTGCCCGACGGCGCGGTGGGCTTTGGCGTCCGGCTGCTCAACCGCCTGGTCGCCGACGCCTACGAAGGCTGATCGCGCCGATGTCCGACACGCCCTGCGAGGTCTGGTTCTACCATCTGGAGCGAAGCAGCGCCGAGCAGGTGCTGCCGGAGCTGCTGGAAAAGACCCTGGGGCGGGGCTGGAAGGCGCTGGTGCGCGGCAGCGACGCCGGCCGCCTGGAAAGCCTGGACGGTCATCTGTGGACCTGGCGCGACGACACCTTCCTGCCGCACGGCCTGGCCAGCGAACCGATGGCCGAGCGGCAGCCGGTGCTGCTGACCGACAGGCTGGACAACCCGAACGGCGGCGACGCGCTGTTTCTGCTGGATGGCGCCGAACCCGGCGATCTGGCCGGTTTCTCGCGTTGTGTCCTACTGTTCGACGGCCGCGACGAGTCGGCGCTGGCCCAGGCGCGCGGTCGCTGGGCGGGTTTCAAGAAGGCCGGGCACCCGGTGTCGTACTGGCGTCAGGGCGCTGAACGCGGATGGGAGAAACAGGCATGAAGACGCTGATCGTTCTGGGCGGCGCCCTCGCTGCGGCCGTTCTGGTGGTGTCCTGCTCCAGCGCCCCGCCGCCGGCGCCCCTGCCGCCGCCTGAAACGCCCGTGGCTCCGCCGCCGGTCGCCATCGCGCCGCCGCAGCCCAAGGACCAGTGCGGCATGGACGAGGCCAAGGCCTATGTCGGCAGGAACCGCACCGAACTGCCCGCCGCCGTAGACCCCACGCGATGGCGGGTCGCCTGCACCACCTGTCCGGTGACCATGGACTTTCGACCCGATCGCCTGAACATTCTGTTCGACGCCGACACCGGCACGGTGAAAGAGGTCAAGTGCGGCTAGACCGACAAGACATGGGGCGGACGGCCCTGGCCTCGCTGATCGCGGGGCTGGGTTTTGCGCTGTTTGCCTATGTCGGTGTCGAGGTTCCCCGCGCCTACAATCAGGTGACGCCGATCTGGCTGTCCAACGGCTTTGTCGTGGCCTGCCTGCTGGCGGTCGAGACCCGCCGCTGGACCTGGATGCTGGCCGCTTCCCTCGTCGGCGCGCTACTGGCCGGCGCGCACGCGGGCGACGCCCTGCTGGTCAACTTCACGCTGGCGCCCAGCAATATCCTGCAGGTCTGGCTGTGCGCCTGGGCCACGCGCCGGGTTCTGGGGCGAGAGATCGACCTGGGCAGACCCAAGCACATGATCGCCTTCGTCGGACTGGCCGGGTTCGCCGCCCCCCTGATCACCGGCGTCCTGTCGTCCCTCATCCATACATCGACCCGGGGTGGGGACGTCTGGGCCAACATGGTCGTCTGGGTGCTGGGCGACATTCTGGGCATCCTGACGGTGACGCCGTGTGTCCTGGTTCTGGTCAAGGCCAGGACCTATCTGGCCGAGCGCGGTGTGACGCGGGACGGACTGCTGGCTCTTCTGGGGCTGTTCGTCGTCACCACGGCGGTGTTCGCCCAGGGGCGCTACCCACTGCTGTTCATGGTGCCGCCGGCCATGCTGCTGGTGGCGTCGCGGCTTGAGGTGCTGGGCGGCGTGATCGGCGCGGCCATGGTCGCGACCATCGCCGTGCTGTTCACGATGGCCGGTGTCGGGCCCATACTTCTGGTCAAGGACACAGCGATCGAACAGTCGATCGTCCTTCAGGCCTTTCTGGCGGTGTCGATCTTTGTCAGCCTGCCGGTGGCCGCCTTCCAGAGGCAGAGGCGCTATATTCTGGATCAGATGGCCCAGGCCGGGGAGGCGGCGGCGCGAAGCGAGGCTCGCTATCGTCTGCTGACCGAAAACGCCCTTGATGTGATCTTGCACAGCGATCTGAACGGGCGGGTGACCTATATTTCGCCCTCTGTCCTGGCGGTTCTGGGCTACGCGCCTGAAGAACTGACCGGGGAGCGTCCGATCGAATTCGTGCATCCTGACTATGTGGACGGGGTGATCGCCATCAGCCTGCGCCTGGTCAACGGCGAGAACCACGGCGCCACGGACCGCATCGAATACCAGGCCTATCGCAAGGACGGCGCCGTGATCTGGCTGGAGTCGCGTCCCACACTGGCCCTTGATCCCGTGACCGGCGAGAAGGTCGGCTTCACGGACGTGGTTCGCGACATCACCGCGCGCAAGATTCTGGAGCAGGAGCTGCGCGAGGCGCGGGCCACGGCCGAAGCCGCCGCCGCCGCGAAAGGTGAGTTCCTGGCCAATATGAGCCACGAGCTGCGTACGCCCCTGACGGCGGTGATCGGTTTCGCCAACCTGGTCGACGACCAGCCCGAACTGTCCGCCGAAACTCGCCGTCATGTGGCCAGGATCGTTGACGGGGGGCGCTCCCTGCTGGCCACGATCAACGACATCCTGGACTTCTCAAAGCTCGACGCCGGTCACATGGAGATCCGGCCGCGCGCCGTCGACGTGGCCGAACTGGCGCGCGATGTTCTGGCCATCTTCGCCCTGCAGGCCTCGGCCAAGGGGCTGACCCTGACCTGCGAGGGCCTGGACGCCCTGCCGGCCAATCTCTGGCTCGATCCCGAGCGGCTGCGTCAGGTGCTGCTGAATTTGGTCGGCAACGCGGTCAAGTTCACCGAGACGGGCAGCGTGACCCTCAGCCTGGCCTATGACGCAGGAGAGCAGCGCCTTGGCGGCGCGGTCGTCGACACCGGTCGGGGCATAGCCGAGGAGGATCTCGGCCTGCTGTTCATGCGGTTCTCGCAGGTGGATGCTTCGATCCGCCGCCAGCATGGCGGCACGGGGCTGGGCCTGGCCATTTCCAAGGGTCTGGTCGAGGCCATGGGCGGCCAGATCGGCGTCGAGAGCCGGCTGGGCGAGGGCGCGAGGTTCTTTTTCGATCTGCACGCGCCCGTCCAGGCCCTGGATGAGATCGAGGCCGCGGCGCCGACGCCCAGCCTGCCGACGGGTTGCCGGGTGCTGGTGGTTGACGACAACGCGGCCAATCGCGAACTGGTGCGCACGGTTCTGGAAGCTCTGGACGCCCGGGTGTCAGAGGCGGTCGACGGCGAGGAGGGCGTGATGGCCGCCCAGGCCGAGCAGTTCGACGTCATTCTGATGGACCTGCGCATGCCGCGCCTTGACGGCGCCCAGGCGGCCGAGCGCATCCGAAGCGGCGAGGGGCCGAGCGCCGGCGCGCCGATCATCGCCTTCTCTGCGGACGTCGGTTCGGGATCCCCCGGGGCGGTGTTCAACGGCTCGGTGTCCAAGCCGATGACGGTCGTGTCGCTGGTCGGCGCGATTTCTGCGCTTCTGCCGGCCTGAACAGCTAGGCCTCGGCCGCCGCCAGGTCTTCGGCCAGACCCATCCACGTCGCCTCGGCCTCGTCGAGCTTGGCCTTGGCGGCGTCGCGGCGCTTGTTCAGCTCGGCGACCTTGGTCGGGTTCTTGTAGAGTTGCGGATCGGCCAGCTGGGTTTCCAGTTCCGCCACCTGGCGCGTCGTGCGGGTGACCACCTGCTCGGCGGCCTCGATCTTGCGCTTGAGGGGCTCGATGGCGACGGTCTTGCGCGGCGCGCCAGAAGCCATTGGGGCGGGCGTTTCGGCCTTGGCCGGCTCACGGGCCACCTGGGTGGGCTTCACGGCCTGCTTGGCGCGGTCCAGCACGAACTTGGCGTAGTCGTCCATGTCGCCGTCGAAGGGTTTCACGGTGCCGTCGGCGGCCAGCCACAGGCGGTCGGCGACCAGCTCCATCAGCGAGCGGTCGTGGGTAATCAGGATCACCGCCCCGTCGTAGTCGTTCAGGGCGTCCAGCAGGGCGCGGCGGCTGTCGATGTCCAGGTGGTTGGTCGGCTCATCGAGGATCAGCATGTGCGGCGCGTCCATGGCCACCATGTTCAGCAGCAGGCGCGCCCGCTCACCGCCCGACAGGTTGGCGACCGTGGTCTCCTGCTTGTCGAAGTTCAGGCCAAACTGGGCCAGTTTCGAGCGTCGCGAGGATTCCGAGGCGTCCGGCATGGCGCGACGGATGATTTCCAGCGGCGTGTCGACGGGGTCCATCGCCTCGATCTGGTGCTGGTGGAACCAGCCGACCTTCATCTTGCGGTCGCGGTGGAATTCGCCCGATTGCACGCCCAGGGCGCCGGCGATCATCTTGGCGAAGGTCGACTTGCCGGCGCCGTTGACGCCCAGCAGACCGATACGATCGTCCAGGTCCATGCGCAGGTTGAGGTTCTTGAGGATCGGGCGACCCTCCTCGTAGCCCACATTGGCCCGTTCCAGCCTGATCAGCGGCGGCGGCAGCGGGCGTGGCGGCGAGGGCAGGGTGAAAGGCGCGACGCGCTCCTCGATCGTGGTCGCCACCGGCTCCATCTTGGCCAGGCGCTTCATGCGGGACTGGGCCTGGGCGGCCTTGGAGGCCTTGGCCTTGAAGCGGTCGACGAAGGACTGCAGGTGGGCGCGCTCGGCGTCCTGCTTGGCCTTGGCCGAGAGTTGCAGACGGGCCTTCTCGGCGCGGCGCTTTTCGAAGTCGTCGTAGCCGCCGGTGTAGAGTTCCAGCTTGCCGCCGGCCAGGTGCAGCATGTGCGTACAGCTGTTGTTGAGCAGTTCGCGGTCGTGGCTGACGATCAGGGCGGTGTGCGGGTACTTCTGGAGGCGGGCTTCAAGCCAGAGGGCGCCTTCCAGGTCGAGATAGTTGGTCGGTTCGTCCAACAGCAGCATGTCGGGCTCGGCGAACAGGGCCGCCGCCAGGGCCACGCGCATGCGCCAGCCGCCGGAGAACTCGGCCATCGGCCGTTGCAGGTCTTCCTGGCTGAAGCCCAGGCCGGACAGGATTTCCGAGGCCTTGGCCGGCGCCGCGTCGGCGTCGATCTCGATCAGCCGGGCCCAGATCTCGCCCATGTCCTCGGGATCGGCGTCCTCAAGACGCGTCAGCAGGCCGTGGCGCTCTTCGTCGGCTTCCAGCACCGTGTCCAGCAGGCTGACGGGCGTGGCGGGGTGCTCCTGGTCCACCGAGCCGATGCGGGCCGACTTGGGCAGGCTGATCTCGTCGTCGCCGGCGTGCAGCTGCCCCAGGATCAGTTTGAACAGGGTGGACTTGCCCACGCCGTTGCGACCGATCAGGCCGACCTTGGCGCCGGGCGGCAGGCTGACGCTGGCGTGGTCGAAGAACTTCCGTCCCCAGGCGTTGAAGGTCAGGTCTTTGATCTGAAGCATTTGATTTTGAAGGTACGCGGCGGGTTGGCGGGGAGGGAGCGCCCGGCTATAAGCCCGCAACCTCCCAATTCACAACTTTATGTGTGAGATATCTTCGTGACCGAACGCACCTTCTCGATCATCAAGCCGGACGCCACGCGTCGCAACCTGACCGGCGCCATCAATGCGGTGATCGAGGCCGCCGGCCTTCGCATCGTCGCCCAGCGTCGCGTCAAGCTGACCGAAGCTCAAGCCAAGAAGTTCTACGAAGTCCACGCCGAGCGTCCGTTCTACGGCGAACTGGTCGGCCAGATGATCGCCGAGCCGGTCGTCGTGCAGGTCCTGGAAGCCGAAGGCGCCGTGGCCAAGTACCGCGACGTCATGGGCGCCACCAACCCGAAGGACGCCGCTGAAGGCACCATCCGCAAGCTGTTCGCCCTGTCGATCGGCGAAAACTCGGTCCACGGTTCGGACAGCCTGGAGAACGCCGCGATCGAGATCGCCCAGTTCTTCAAGGACGAAGAGATCGTCGGCTAAAGGTTTTCAGACCGGCGAGCTTCGCTGGTCCGAATAAATCTTGAGAAGCGGCGTGGCCTATGGCCGCGCCGCTTTTCTTATGCCTGGTCGCTCATTCAGCGTATACAGGCCGTCTTCCGCTCCCCCGGCGTCGTCTGGAGACCGCAAGGGCGGAGTGCATAGTCCATGACCGAAAACGGCGAGCAGGTTGATCAGCTGCTCAATACCCCTGATCTGGCCAGCGTGCTGGAAAGCGAAGGCTTCTGACAGTTTCTCGACCAGGTGCCGATCGCCATCGCGGTGTCGGAACTGCATCCGATGGAGCGCATCGTCTACGCCAATGTCGAGTTCGAACGGCTGAGCGGCCAGACGGGCGCGGATCTGGAGGGCCAGTCCTGGAGAGCCCTGCTTGGACGGTCGGCGAACGCGGACGATGATGGCGCGCTCAGCGACGCGGTCGTCGACGATCAGGACTATATCGGCGTCTTCTCCTTCGCCCACAGTCAGGGGGTGGAGGCCGTCGACGCCTGGTCGAACATCATCCAGGACAATGCCGGCGCGCCGGTGTTTCGCATGCTCGCTCTGGTCGGCGCGACCAGCCGTGACGCCGATCGCAGCGAGTTCGAGCAGCGCATCCTCGACAAGGACGTCCTGCTTCGCGAATTGCAGCACCGTGTGGCCAACAATCTGCAGATGATCACGGCCCTGATCCGGATCGAGGCCCGCAACGCGCCCGAAGAGGCCCGGGACGAACGGTTCAGCCGTCTGGCTGGGCGGGTCGAGGCCCTGGGTCTGCTCTATCGCTCGCTGTCAGAAGAGAGCCAGGCCGAGACCGTCGATCTGGGCGTCTATCTCAGCGAGATCGCCTCGGCCGTCATGCGGGCCCATGCGGTCGAGGGCATTCACCTCAATCTCCAGGTCGATACCTGGCCCGTCTCGATCAATGTGGCGATGCCGACCGGCCTGGTCGTCAATGAACTGCTGACCAATGCCCTGAAACACGCCTTCAAGGGGCGTGATGGGGGGACCATCACCCTGCACAGTCTGGTCGATGAAGAGGGGTGTCGGGTGGTCGTGTCGGACGATGGCCTGGGGCTGCCGGAGGGCTATGTCTGGCCCAGACCTGGCAAGCTCAGCAACATGATCGTCCAGTCCCTGCGTCAGAACGCCAGGGCCAGGGTCGAGGTCGGGGCCGAGCCCGGCGGCGGGATGCGTGTGACGATCGTCTTCACCCGCGCGGACGCCCTGTCGGCGTCCTGAAGCGCCTTACGCGAGAAGCGCGCGAGGAGGCTGCGGCCTTTTGGTTCTCAGACGGCCAGTCGGGCGGCGCGCGCCGACACAGGGGTCAGTCGCTTCCAGGCGATATAGCCCGCGATCACCAGAACCGCCGCGCCAGCCGCGAAGGCCGCCCCGGCGACGGGATCGGAGGTCAGCAGGTGCAGGTTGTGGGCGGCCAGATAGCCGGGCGCCAGCATCGAGATCACCCATAGCGGGGCCGTCAGGGCGCTGGCGGCCTGGAAGGCCCAGGGGCGCGAGCGTGACATGCCGGCCACCATGGGGATGAAGGGGCGAACCGGACCCATGAAGCGCGCGGCGGCGATGGCGATCACGCCATGGCGGCGCGACAGCAGGCGTGCGCGGGCGAACAGGCGGCGATGTCCCGCCAGCAGGCCGCTGGCCAGCCGGCGCGCGCCCAGTCCGCGACCCAGCAGGAAGGAGATGGCGTCACCGATGATCGCGCCGGCGCTGCACCACAGGATGGCCTCGGCCGGATGCAGGACGCCTTGGGCGACCAGCGCGCCCGCCATCACCATGACCCCGACGATCGGGATCAGCAGCCCGACCAGCAGCAGGGCTTCCAGCAGGGTCAGGACGAACAGGACCACGCCCGCCCAGTGGCTGTTCTGGGCGATCGTCTCGGTCAGCTGGGGCAGAAGTGATTCCATGGGCGGCAATTTGCGGACGAATAGTGACAGGACCCTGACCCGAGATGGTTATTTCTTTCGAACGCGACAATCGGTCTCGCCGGACCATCCGGGTGTTTTCGGATGACAGGGGGGTGTCCGATCGGTGACGATCTGGTCCTTGTCGTCTCTGGAGACCGCTGGTGAAGGACTATGGCCGACGCGACGTGGCCCTCGCCGCCGTGCTGTCCGGCGTGGCCGGCTATGTCGACGCCATCGGCTTCCTGAAGCTGGGCGGCTTCTTTGTCTCGTTCATGAGCGGTAACTCGACCCGCCTCGGGGTCGGGCTGGCCACGGGCCATGTCGGCGCGGCCTTGACGGCCCTGACCCTGATCGCGCTGTTCGTGGCCGGGGTTGTGCTGGGCGCGCTTGTCGCGCGCAGGGCGGGCGAGGATCGGCGGGCCATGGTCATGGCGCTGGAGGCTGTCCTGCTGGCGGCCGCTGCGGCGCTGATCATGGCGGGGTTGGATGGCCCCGGCGTCGCGGCCATGGTCCTGGCCATGGGCGCCGAGAACGCTGTCTTCCAGCGCAATGGCGATGTCGGTGTGGGCCTGACCTACATGACCGGCGCGCTGGTCAAGGCCGGCCAGCGGATCGCGGCGGCCCTGACAGGCGGCGACCGCTGGGCCTGGCGGCCGTTCGTCCTGCTGTGGGCGGGTCTGACCCTAGGCGGCGCGCTCGGCGCGACGGCCTATCTGAAGTTCGGCGTGCTGGCGCTGTGGGGCGCGGCCCTGGTCGTGGCGGCGCTGGCCGCGGCCCGGCACGTCGAGGAAAGGCGCCTAGCCTAGGCTCCGGCAGAAGGCCGCCAGGCTCGCGGGATACAGCTGATGCTCCTGCGCCAGCACCCGCAGGCTCAGGGCGTGCTCGTCGTCGCCCGGCAGCACCGGCACGCGGGCCTGGCCCAGCACGGGCCCTTCATCGACCCCCGCCGTCACCAGATGCACCGTGCAGCCGGCCTCGGCGTCGCCGGCGACGATCGCGCGGGCGTGGGTGTCCAGGCCCGGATATTTGGGCAGCAGGGACGGGTGGATGTTCAGCATCCGGCCTTCCCAGGCGTCGACCAGGAAGGGCGTGAGGATGCGCATGTAGCCGGCCAGGGCGATGACCTGGACGCCGCGCTCGCGCAGGGCCGCATCGATGGCCCGCTCGTGGGCCTCGCGGTCCTTGCCGAACGGCTTTTGGTCGACGCACAGCGCCTCGATCCCGGCCGCCTGAGCGGTTTCAAGCCCACCGGCGTCGGGCTTGTTGGCCAGCACCAGGCGGATCTCGAACGGGCAGTCGTCGGCCTGGGCCGAGCGGACCAGGGCCTCCATGTTGGAGCCCCGGCCCGAGATCAGGACGGCGACCTTGGTCTTGGTCGACATTTAGCCCGCGACCAGCTGGCCGCAGATGAAGGCGTCCTCGCCGGCGTTCAGCAGGGCGGCCAGCACCGGCTCGGCGTCCGAGGCCGCCACAATCAGAATAAAGCCGACGCCGCAGTTGAAGGTGCGGCGCAGTTCGTGGTCGGAGATGCCACCGACGTCCTGCAGCCACGAGAACACCGGCGGCAGCGGCCAGGCGTTCCAGTCGAACTCGGGAACCAGGCCCTTGGCGATGCAGCGCGGCGGGTTTTCGATCAGGCCGCCGCCGGTGATGTGGGCGCCGCCCTTGATGCGGCCCGACTGCAGCAGGGGCAGGATCGACTTCACATAGATGCGGGTTGGGGCCATCAGGGCCTCGGCCAGGGTCAGACCGGGCGCGAACGGGGCAGGGGCGTCCCAGGCCAGGCCCGAGCGCTCGACCACGCGGCGCACGAGGCTGTAGCCGTTGGAGTGCGGGCCCGAGGAGCCGACGCCGATGATCAGGTCGCCGGCCCGCTGCTTGTCCAGCCTGGGCAGCACGCCGTCGCGCTCGACCGCGCCGACCGAGAAGCCGGCCAGGTCATATTCGCCATCGCTGTACATGCCGGGCATTTCAGCGGTTTCGCCGCCCACCAGGGCCGCGCCGGCCAGCTTGCAACCCTCGGCGATGCCGGCGACGACGCTCTTGGCGACCTCGATGTCCAGCTTGCCGGTGGCGAAATAGTCGAGGAACAGCAGCGGCTCGGCGCCCTGGGCCAGCAGGTCGTTGACGCACATGGCCACCAGGTCGATCCCGACCGTGGCGTGCATCTTGGCGTCGATGGCGATGCGCAGCTTGGTGCCCACGCCGTCGGTGGTTGAGACCAGCAGCGGGTCGTCGTAGCCGGCAGCCTTCAGGTCGAACAGGGCGCCAAAGCCCCCCAGGCTGCCGTCCGCGCCGGGGCGTCGCGTGGCCTTGGCCAGGGGCTTGATCGCTTCGACCAGGGCGTTGCCGGCATCGATGTCGACGCCCGCCTGGGCGTAGGTGAGGCCGTTGGGCAGATCGCTCATTCGCTCGCTCTGGTCTGTTTGAGGACGCCTGGGCGCCTTCAACTCGCGGAAATCTGCGCCCCGGCGCCGCTTGACGCTTGCAGACTCGGGGGTGCGCGAGGCTATTAGCAGCCGATGAAGCCGATAACCACTACCGCCGAACTGGCGGCGTTTTGTAACGAGTTGCAGGGCCAGCCCTTCGTCGCCGTGGACACCGAGTTCATGCGCGAGACGACCTACTGGCCAAAGCTCTGTCTGATCCAGGTTGGCGCGCCCAATGTCGAGGCTGTGATCGATCCGCTCGCGGATGGTCTCGACATGACGCCACTGCTGGATCTCATGCGCGACGAGCGCGTGCTGAAGGTGTTCCACGCCGCGAGGCAGGATGTCGAAATCTTCAACAACCTGGGCGCCATGCCCCGGCCGTTGTTCGACACCCAGGTCGCCGGCATGGCCGCCGGCTTTGGCGAGCAGATCGCCTATGACGCCCTGGTCCGACAGATGCTCAAGATCGAGCTCGACAAGTCCAGCCGGTTCACCGACTGGGCCCGTCGCCCGCTGTCCGAGGCCCAGCTGACCTACGCCCTGGCCGACGTCACCCATCTGGCCTCGCTGTTTCCGATGCTGCGTCAGCGGCTGCAGGACGCCGGCCGTCTGCCCTGGGTCGAGGAAGAGATGCAGGCCCTGTGCGATCCGGCGTTCTATGACGTCGATCCCGAAAAGGCCTGGCGTCGCCTGCGTCCGCGCAAGACGGCGCAGAAGTATCTCGCTGTGTTCCAGGCCGTCGCGGCCTGGCGCGAGCGCACCGCCCAGCAGCGCGACCAGCCGCGCGGCCGCATCCTGAAGGATGAGGCCATCGACGAGCTGGCCACCCAGGCGCCGACCACGGTCGATGCGCTCAACACCCTGCGCGGCGTGCCCAAGGGCTTTGGCGGCAGCAAGTTTGGCCCCGATCTTCTGGCGGCCATCAAGGCGGCCCTGGCCGATCCGGAAGCCTATGCGCCGGTGCTGGAAAAGCCCGGTCCGCCGCCGCCGGCCTCGGCCGGCGCCGTCGTCGAGCTGCTGAAGGTGCTGCTCAAGGCGCGCGCCGAAGAAGCCGGCGTCGCCTCCAAGCTGATCGCCACCGTTTCGGACCTGGAAAAGATCGCCGCCGACGACAACGCCAATACCCCGGCGCTGACGGGCTGGCGTCGCGACGCCTTCGGGGCCGACGCCCTGAAGATCAAGCGTGGCGAACTGGCCCTGGTGCTGGACGGCGCGCGGGTGCGGGTGGTCGAGGTGCGGCGGGCGGCCAAGGCCGACGCCTGAGCGGACAGCGGACGCTCACGGGGTTTTTCAACTCAAAGTGAGCCAGTTGAAGTTTGAGGTTATCAGACGGTCATACGCAAGCTTGGCCGTTCTGCTATCGATCGTGCCGCTTTTATAGAATCGATCGCAGGCTGACGCCGGCTATGAGTTTCGCTTGGGGGAGCGAGACGGCGCCCGGCGGTGAGTAGGGGGAGCGGCTTTGGCGGGTTACCGGGAAAATCTGGCGGTCGCCTATCGACCGGCGGCGGTATCAAGGCGCAGCCAGATCCCCTTGCGGCTTTTCGTCATTCTGGTGCTATGCCTGTCCATGGCCTGGCGGCCGGGGTTTGGCTTTCTCATCGGCTGGACGGTCGCCTACCTCTTCGCCCAGATCGCGGAACTGCTGGCGCTCCGCCGCTTCCTGGCGACTCCCGAGCCTGCCTCGACGGTTGGCTTCAACCTGGTGACAGACCTGTTGATGGCGACGGTCTTTGGCTGGGTGGCGATCCCGCTCTGGCAGGTGGGCACGCCGGCCGCGGCCGCTGCGGCCATCCTGCTCATTTCCGGCTCCATTCTGACGGCGCTCATGGGCGCCGAGGGTTGTTTCACGGCCTTCCTGTCGGCGGTGACGCCCCACATGGCCTATCTGTTCATCCTGCCGTTCGTTGGCGGGTCCGCGAAGGATCCGGTGACACCCTATCTCCTGATCGGCGCGGGTCTGTTCAGCCTGGTGCTGGCCATGGTCTTCACCTGGTCGCGGCGCGCCATGCTGGCCGAGCGGTCCGCGCGGCTTGCGGCGGAGGCGCAGACGGCCGCAAAGTCGGCCTTTGTGGCCATGGTCAGCCATGAGCTGCGCACGCCGATCAACGCCCTGCTGAACGGCGCCAACACGTTGGAACGTCAGGTGGGCGCCGATCGTGACGCGGCCAGGCTGATCGCCGACGCCGGCGCCATGATGAAGACCCTGCTCAACGATCTGCTCGACTATTCCAAGATCGAGGCCGGACGGATGGGGGTCGAGATCGTCGACTATGATCTGCCCGCCCTGGTGCGCGACAGCGTGCTGCTGTGGCGCGGCGAGGCCCGCGCCAAGGGCATCAAGCTGGAACTGAAAGGGATCAAGACCCTGCCCAGCTGGGTGCGGGGCGATCCGATGCGGCTGCGGCAGATCCTCAACAACCTGCTGTCCAACGCCATCAAGTTTACGGCGCAGGGCGGCGTCACCCTGATCATCGCCCTGCACGAGCGGCCCGGCGCGCGCGATGTGGTGATCGAGGTTATCGACACCGGACCCGGCCTGACATCAGACCAGATCAGTCGCCTGTTCAGCGCCTATGACCAGCTTGGGGTCGGCACCGCGCGGGCCTTCGGCGGTACGGGCCTTGGGTTGGCGATCAGCCACGATCTGGCGCGGCTGATGGGCGGCTCCCTGACGGCGGCCAGCGACGCCGGCGGCGGGGCGCGCTTTACCCTGACCCTGCCCGCGCCGGATGGCGCGGCGCCGCCGTGCGTCGATCTGTCGGTCGCGCCGACGCTGGGTCGTCAGGCGCAGGCGCCGCTGATCCTGGTGGTCGACGACCATGACATCAATCGCCGCACCCTGCGCGGCATGCTCGAAGCCTTTGGCGCGCGGGTGGAAACAGCCGAGGACGCGGATACGGCGTTTGAGGCGGCCCAGGCGCGGGTGTTCGACGCGATCCTGATGGATGTTCGGATGCCGGGCGTCGATGGCCTGGAGGCGACCCGACGCCTGCGCGCCGCAGGTCTGAATCGCGATACGCCGGTGATCGCGGTCAGCGGTGCGGTTTCGGCCCAGGACGTGGAGGCCTGCCGGAGCGCGGGCATGACGGGCGTGATCGGGAAGCCTGTTGCTCCCCGCGAGCTGTACGCCGCTCTCTTTGGCGACGCTGAAGGCTAGACCTTGGCGAGCCCCCTCTCCCTCGGGGAGGGCAAGGGAAAGGGGGGCGAGGCCTAGTGGGGCAGGACCGCGCCGCCGGCCGCGAGGCCCAGAGCGCCGAAGACGGCAAGATGGAAGACAATGCCGATCGCCACCGTGCGCCGGACCGACCAGGTCGATTCCTGGGCGAAGACGCGGGCGATCTCATGCTGGAGGCTGTGCGCGGCGCTTTGCACCGGCGCGTCGTTGTCATTGGCGAGGCGAAGCACGGGACGCTTGCGCGGGTTCGGTGCGATGGCGTCCAGGTAGTCCACTTTACGCTGCAGCATCACTGGCCTCCTTATGTGTTTCCATGAACACTAAAGAGATCAAGCTAACAAAACGTACTCAACAATCGAAACTATGGCTGCGTCATCCTGCATCAGTCTCAGATTGAGTTTATTTAGACTGCATTAAGCACGTCTATTCCTGATCAATCTCTTGTTTAGGATGTTGAGATCTTCAGTTTCAGGCCCAGCAGGTGTGCGGCCGTGCCGGCGCGCTTGCTGGTCTGCTCGCCCAGCAGCAGGTCGGCATAGCCGGGCTCGGCCGTCAGGATCAGCTGGGTCTTGTCGATGGCCAGGCGCGAGCGGGCCAGCAGGGGCGCGCTGCGGCCCGACAGGTCGCAGCCCAGCCGGATCGCCGCGCCCAGGGCCCGGGCGCGCTTCAGGCGGGCCGGGGTCAGCAGGCGCTCCAGCACCTCAAGTTCGGGCGGATTGAAGGTCGTGGAGTGTCGGGCATAGGCGGCCGTGGCCAGGAAGGCGCGTTCGGCGTGGCCCTGGCCGGCGATGGGCGCCCGCAGCACCTGTTCGAACACCAGGTCTGCGCGATGGTCGGGGTGCAGGCGCGCGCCCAGATCGGCCAGGCGGCAGGCTGCCGACATCAGCACCGCGTCTCGGCCCTCGTCGAACAGCGGCGGCAGGCTGGTGAAGGCCGAGGCGATCCAGGCGTTCAGGCCCTCGCCAAGCTCGTCGGCGACGCCCTGGCGGGCGCCCAGCGAGGCGCAGCCCTCGATCAGCGGGTCCAGCCCCCGGACGCGGGGCGGCATGGCCTCGAACAGCAGGCCTTCGCGCACGCCATAGGCCGAAATCTCGATGCGCTTGAGGGCCAGGCTCTCGATCAGGCTTTCCAGCACCACGGCGGCGTAGGGCAGGGTCTCAGAGCGCTTCTTGCTCATGCCCTCGATGCGTTCCAGCGAGCTCTTCGACTGGTGCGAGACCAGGCGCGCGGCGTCCAGGGCTTCGCTGGCGCTGATCTCGTACTGGTGGACAACGTGCAGCGGATAGCCCGACATCCGCATGTGCAGCAGGGCCAGGTTGCGCCAGGCGCCGCCCACGGCGTGGAAACTGTCGGTGCGGAAGGCGCTGGTCACGGGCGCCAGGCGCTGGGCGCACAGGCGGCGGACGCGGTCGGCGTCGAAGCCTTCCGAGAGGCCCAGGCTGAAGGGGCCCAGGGGCAGGGTGACGCCCAGGCCCGCGCCGGTGCTTTCCAGGCGGATCAGCTCCAGGCTGGCGCCGCCCAGATCGCCCACGACGCCGGTGGCCTGGGGCGCGCCGGCCAGCACGCCGAGGGCGGCGTAGCGGGCCTCTTCCTCGCCGGACAGCACGCGAACATTCAGGCCGGTCTCCGCCTTGACCCGCGCCACGAAGGCGGGGCCGTCGCTGGCCTCGCGCGCGGCGGCGGTGGCGACCACGAAGACCTCGGCCGGGGACACGGCCTCAAGCACGGCGCGGAAGCGTTTCAGGGCCGCCAGGGTTTGCTGCACGCCGTCGGGCGACAGGCGGCCGTTGTCGCCGAGGTCACGACCCAGGCCCGCCAGAACCTTTTCGTTGAACACGGTCCAGATGGCGCGGCCTTCCAGCCGGTACACCACGAGGCGCACCGAGTTGGATCCGATATCGATCACGGCCGCATCGCGCGGCGCCGGGAAAGGCATGAGCTTGGTTTAGCCTATTGAGACGCGGGAGAAAGCGGGGCCGTGCGAAAATCGCGCGGGACGTCAGGACGCGCCATTAATCCGGCACGCGAGCAAGCGCCAGCGGGTTTCGGTTCTTACGTAGAAGCAGGTGCCGAAAGTCTTCTGCGCCCCGTTCGCGCGAAGGCCGCCCTTGGTGGCCGCGTGGTTGCCGTCGAGCAGCAGCATCTCGACGGTCGGAGCCTGTTTCGGGCAGGAGCCCCACGAGCGGATCAGGCCCAGACGCAGGCCGGGGCCATAGATTCGGCCCTTCGCCTGCAGCTGCCGATCCACCGGCGCCAGGGCGGAGCCGTCGCCGATCCGGTCGACGCCGGGAACGCCGGGCTGGGCCAGGATGGCGCAGATCTGGACCTGTTCGGCCGGCCCTGGACCGCAGCTGGCCAGGGCCAGGACCGCCAGAAGGGCGAGACGCCTCAACCCTTGCCTTTTCGCGGTCCCACATGGTCGAAGGCCATCGGCAGGTCCTTCACCTTGTGGCCGCGGCCCGACAGGCTGGGATTGGTCATGAAGTAGTCGTGGGCCGAGAAGGCGCCCTTCCTGTCCCAGGCAGGGTCGCGCGCATAGCCGCCCTCGCTGTCGAGGTTCCAGCTCTGGGCCTCGTCATTGAGGTTGGCCACCATGATCTGGCTCAGCACCTGCTGGTGGACGGTGGGGTTCTCGACCGGGACCAGGCTCTCGACGCGGCGGTCGAGGTTGCGGGGCATCCAGTCGGCCGAGCTGATGAACACCCGGCTCTGGGCGCTGGGCAGGGTGGCCCCGTTGGCGAAGGCCACCACGCGGGCGTGCTCGAGGAAGCGGCCGACGATGCTCTTGACCCGGATGTTCTCCGACAGGCCCTTCACGCCCGGACGCAGGCAGCAGATGCCGCGCACCACCAGGTCGATGCTGACCCCGGCCTGGCTGGCGGCGTAGAGGGCGTCGATGATCTGGGGGTCGACCACGGCGTTCATCTTGGCCCAGATGCCGGCCGGCTTGCCGGCGCGGGCGTTGTCGGCCTCGCGGGCGATCATCTTCAGCAGGTCGGGCTTGAGCGTCTCGGGCGAGAAGCTCAGCTTTTCCAGGCCATGCGGCTGGGCGTAGCCGGTGATGAAGTTGAACAGCTTGCCGCCGTCGCGGCCCAGGGCCGGATCGCAGGTGAACAGCGAAAGGTCGGTGTAAACCCGCGCCGTCTGGGGGTGATAATTGCCGGTGCCGAAGTGGCAGTAGGTGCGCAGGGCCTCGCCCTCGCGGCGCACCACCACCGACAGCTTGGCGTGGGTCTTCCAGTCGACGAAGCCGAACACCACGTGCACGCCCGCGCGCTCAAGGTCGCGGGCCCATTTGAGGTTATTTTCCTCGTCGAAGCGCGCCTTGATCTCGACCAGGGCGGTGACGTTCTTGCCGTTGTCGGCCGCCTCGATCAGGGCCGCCACGATCGGGCTGTCCTTGGAGGTGCGGTACAGGGTCTGCTTGATCGCCAGCACGTTCGGATCACGCGCCGCCTGGCGCAGGAACTGCACCACCACGTCGAAGCTCTCGAACGGGTGGTGGACCAGGATGTCCTTCTCGCGGATCGCCGCGAAGCAGTCGCCGCCGTGGTCGCGCACGCGCTCGGGGAAGCGGGCGTTGTAGGGCTTGAACTTCAGGTCCGGACGGTCGGGCGGGATCAGCTCGTCCATCTGGGCCAGGCCCAGCTTGCCGTCCACCAGGATGATGTCGTCGGGCTCGGCGCGCAGGCCCTCGACGATGAAGTCGCGCAGGTCCTGGGGCATGGAGGTCTGGATCTTGACCCGCACCACCTGGCCCAGGCGACGCTTCTTCAGCCGCGCCTCGAACTCGCGCACCAGGTCTTCGGCCTCTTCCTCGATCTCGAGGTCACTGTCGCGGATCAGGCGGAACAGGCCGCGGCCCTCCACCTCGTAGCCGGGGAACAGGTGGCCCAGGAACAGGATGATGAAGCTCTCCAGCGCCACGATCCGACGCTCGCGCTTCTTGCCGCGCGTGGTCACCGAGCCGATCTCCCAGAACCGCTGCACCTGGCTGGGCACCGGCACCAGGGCGTACAGGTGCTTGTCGTCGGCGATGCGGCGCAGCTTCAGCGCCAGGCAGAAGCCCAGATTGGGGATGAACGGAAACGGGTGGGCCGGGTCGATGGCCAGGGGCGTCAGCACCGGGAACATCCGGGTCAGGAACAGCTCCTCGGCCTTGATCTTGTCCTCGCCCTCGATGTCCTTGGCGTCCAGCAGCTTCAGGCCCTCGGCCCACAGCTCGGCCCGCACATCGCGCCAGATCTTCTGCTGCTCGGCCATCAGGTCGGAGGCCGAGGCGTTGATCCGCGCCAGCTGCTCGCCCGGCGTCAGGCCGTCCTGGCTGACCACCCGCACGCCCTCGCGCACCTGGCCCTTCAGGCCGGCCACGCGCACCATGTAGAATTCGTCGAGATTGTTGGCCGAAATCGACAGGAACCGCAGCCGCTCCAGCAGCGGATGGCGCGGATTGCAGCTCTCCTCCAGCACCCGTTCATTGAAGGCCAGCCACGAGGTCTCGCGGTTGATGAAGCGCTCGGGCGAGGCCAGCAGCGCCTTGTCCAGGCGGCGGCTCTCGTCGGTTTCGTTAGCGGGGGTCGGCAGGGCGGTGGCGTCAGGCATGGGAGGGACCGTAGGCGAACTGTGTTCGCGCATGGTGAACGCGCCCGGTGACAGGGGCAAGACAAGCTCGCTCTGCTCTGAAACTAACCTTGTCATCCCGGACAAGTCCGGCGAATGCCGGGCGCAGATCCGGGACCGCCGGAAGCGCTGAGTTCACGCGTCGGTCCCGGATCTTCACGCTGCGCGTTCGTCCGGGATGACAGCCGTTTTGAGGGGAAGGGGCCCCTCAGTCCTCCGCCTCATCCCCTTCGCCCCACAGCACCTGGCCGGCCAGCACCCGCGTAATGGCCCGGCCCTCGGCGCTGGCCGCCTCGTCCAGCAGGTCGACGGCCGCGATGGCCTCCAGCGACGAGCGGGGGATGCGGCGCAGCAGGTAGGGATAGACGTCCTGGGCCGGGGTCATGGCCCGCTGGGCGAAGGCGCGGCGCAGCACGGCCTCCAGCACGATGTCGTCGGGCTCGTCGATGATGGCGGCCGTCAGGGCGTTGAGCCGTGAGCGCAGGTCGGGCACCGCGCAGTCCCAGGCCACGGGCGCCAGGCGTCCGGTCAGCAGCAGGGTCCCGCCGTCGACCCCGGCCATGTTGATCAGGTGAAACAGGGTCTCGTCGTCCAGATGACCGCCCTCGGCCCGCCGGTCGGCGTCATCGACCAGCACGGCGCGGCCGCGCAGGGCGGCCAGGTCCAGCGGGGCTGCAAGGGGATTGGCGGCCTCGACCACCACGGCGTTCGCCTTCAGGGCCCAGTCGCGCGCCAGATGGGTCTTGCCCGCGCCCGCGGCCCCGATCAGGGCCAGCCGCCCGTCGCCCCAGCGCGGCCAGGCGTCGATCGCCGCGATCGCCTGGGCGTTGGTCGGTGAGGCCGCGAAGTGCTCCCGCGCGAACGACGGCGGGCTGTGCAGCGGCAGTCTGAACTGACGGGACAAGTCGGCGGCGTCCGGCGTGGTTACTGGGTGGTCAGGATATAGGCCGGGTGCGGCGGAAGCGCGAGCGGGGCGGGTGAGGGAAGGTGGGGATGGAGTGGGGCGGGGTGTGGATGGGATCAGATGTCTAGGCTATTCTACTCTATAGTCCAAGACAGCAAGGCCGCTATCCATCAAAATATTAGTAAGTGCATCTCTGGAAAATCCAGAGTTTTTGGTAAAAAATAAAATATTGTGTCGCTTTCCATCTCTTTCAATTCTAGCATTCGTGTGAAAAGATTTCGAGATATCATCTGCTAATTCTTTTACATCAGCGTCAGAAGCGTTTCCTATTGTAATATGTACAGCTGAAGAGAAGTTTTTTGTCGCTCTTAATGATGGGGTTATGCTTGTTGACAGTGGCGAGGTGTTCTTAAAGGCGCTTTTTCAACGATTCCTCTAATTTCTTCTAGCTGTTTAAAAATATATTCTTGGCCAGATACCTCATGAATATCAATTTTCGCGGGCTTAACTCCGGAAACATGCTTCAGGAAGGTAGAGTAATTTTTATCAGCTTTCGCCTCTAGCGCTGTTGCTTTAACTTTCTCGGCTAAATCTCGCTTGAACATCACAATATCGGCGTACTTCAACGATTTTGGATATGTAATATGTTCGATGGCGCTGATATCAAACGAAAATGGAGTTTCATCGTCTTTTACTATGATTGTCGGTTTATCGAAAGCGAGTCGCATTCCAAGTTCGAACATAACATTCGGATTTCGTGCGCTTACATCGCAAACAACAATCTCATTGGTATATAGATTTGTAATTATCCTTTGATGTATAACACCGGAAGTGCTTTCTTGGCTAACCAGCTTGGCTTCATAACCAGCCTCGCTCAACGCTTCGACAAGTATGGCTTCCACAGAAGACCAATGCGATTGAGGGTAATCCCCAAACGCTGCGATAGGCATTATCAGTCCACATTTGGGTTGCTCAGCCAAATTTTCCGGAGCTTTGGTCATCTTCTGCTTTCGCCATAACGCCACAATAATTTGGCTCTGTGTTTGATATATTTCAACAAATTTTTCAGGATCCGCTTAAGTATTCGAGGCGCTATGACTGTGTGCACTCCGGCAGGAAGGCGCCGTAGGCGCCGTCCTTGGTCGCGCCGTACTTCACGGCGACGGCGGTCAGCGGGCATTTGAGGCCGGAGGCGGCGAAGACCACGCTCTCGACGGCGACCAGCGCGGCCGCCACCCACAGCCAGGGGCCGTGCGCGCCGGTGATCCCGGCATAGAGGACGACGAGGCTGGCGCCGGCCATCACGACATAGATCACCGTGTGCAGGGCGCGGACCAGGGTCAGGCGTTGGGCGTCGGTCATGGGGCGCAGCTTAGCGTTCCTTCTCCCCTTGCGGGAGAAGGTGGCCCCGGCGAAGTCCGGGGTCGGATGAGGGGTTGAAGGCGAGGGCCGCCGCGACGGGCGGATCGGCGGGGCTCGGCGCCGCCCGTGCGACCCCTCATCCGGCGCTTCGCGCCACCTTCTCCCACAGGGGGAGAAGGACTATCTCAGGGCCATGACCTCACCACCCCCCGACCTCGCCGCCTGGCGCGCCGCCATGACCAAGCCCGCCGGGCCGCTCGGCGGGCTCGCGCGCAAGGCGCAGGTAAAGATCAACCAGATCATCCCCGAAAAGGTCCACGCCGCGATCACCACGGCCATGGAGGGGCTGACGCGGGGCATTTTGACCGGGGCCGACTTCGCCACCGGCTCGCCCCAGCGCGGTCTGAGCCTGGACGAAAAGCGCGCGAAAGCCGCCGCCGCCATCGACGGCTGGAAGAAGACCGCCAGCGTCGAGGGCGGGATCACCGGGGCCGGGGGCTTTCTGGCGGCGGCGGCCGATTTCCCGCTGCTGATGAGCTTCAAGATCAAGCTGCTGTTCGAGATCGCCGCCATCTTCGGCCATGACGGGACCGACCTGGATGAGCGGCTGTATATCCTGCACATCTTCGAGTTGGCCTTTTCCGACGCGACGCACCGGGCGCGGGTGCTGGCGGCGATGGACGACTGGGACGCGCGGCGAGCCGAGCGCCCCGACACGCTGGAGGCCTTCGACTGGCGGGCCTTCCAGCAGCAGTATCGCGACCATATCGACCTGGCCAAGCTGGCCCAGCTGCTGCCCGTGGTCGGCGCGCCGGTCGGGGCCATTGTGAACTGGCGGCTGGTCGAGCATCTGGGCGTGACGGCGGTGATGGCCTACCGGATGCGGGAGGAGGGGGCGAGCACGGGGCCCGCCACGGGCCCCACCACGGGGATTGCGATCGCGCCGTCCCCGGAAGGGCACGGGGATAAGTGATCCTTCTCCCCTTGCGGGAGAAGGTGGCGCGCAGCGCCGGATGAGGGGTTGATAGACCTTTCGGGATGAACGCCCCGCCTTGCGGGGCAAGGCTTTGAGGTTGGCGCGACCCCTCATCCGTCAGCCTGCGGCTGACACCTTCTCCCGCAAGGGGAGAAGGGAAGGAACGGGGACCGGCGCGGGCGTTCAGCAAACTTATCCGACGCGCTGAAACCTCCCGTATTCTGTACCCACCTCGTCGCGAGGAAAGGGCGCAAGGCCAGCGACCATTGCGGCGGCGGGGGGTGATCGAGCGGGAAGCTCAATCGATGGCGGGTAAAACCGCCAACCTCGGTGGTCTCTGGCGGCGGTCGGCCCTGGAACACAGAAACGACGTGACCTCGAGGGTCGAGCGAGCAACAGGCACGGGCTGAAATCGACCATGCGGTCTGGACGGGGTCGCTAACCCCTCCACCCGCCGGAGGCCGAAACTCGGGAGCGGGTTAAAACCCCGCGCCCCGAAGGCTTCTGGAAGCCGGTCACGCGGAGCGAACGGCTTCGTCGAAACGGTTATTCTATTTTCCTCCGGACGTTGTCCGGACGCTCCGCGACCCTTTCCATCGCCATCGCAGCGAAAGCGCGGGGGTGTGAACGCATGTCTTCTCCCTTCCCCCTTGGATGGGGGAAGGGCGGGGATGGGGGTGGCGCCGCCGGACGATTGCACGCGGGCCGCGCCCCATCCTGGACCTCTGTCACCCCCATCCCCAACCCTTCCCCCATCGAAGGGGGAAGGGAGTTTCAGGTGCAGAATCCTTGACATCCACGCCCCCCCATGCGCCTTTCCGCGCCTTGCAAATCAACGCGTTCCCGCGACTTTCGAAGACCTGTTCATGACGACGATGCACGCCTACCGCACCCACACCTGCGGCGCCCTTCGGGCTTCCGACACCGACGCCGATGTCCGGGTGTCGGGCTGGATCCACCGCAAGCGCGACCATGGCGGCCTGGTCTTCATCGACCTGCGCGACCATTACGGCCTGACCCAGCTGGTGCTGCACCCCGAGACCCCGGGCTTCGCCATCGTCGAGCGCCTGCGCGCCGAGAGCGTGATCAAGGTGGACGGCAAGGTGCTGGCCCGTGATCCGGCGGCCGTGAACCCCAACCTGCCGACCGGTGAGGTCGAGATCCACGTCACCGCCGTGGAAGTGCTGAGCGAAGCCGCCGAGCTGCCGCTGCCGGTGTTTGGCGAGCCGGACTATCCGGAAGAAATCCGCCTCAAGCACCGCTATCTCGACCTGCGCCGCGAGACCCTGCACAAGAACATCGTGCTGCGCAGCAAGGTGATCCATTCGATCCGTCACCGCATGGTCGAGCAGGGCTTCCTCGAGTACCAGACCCCGATCCTGACGGCCTCGTCGCCGGAAGGCGCGCGCGACTTCCTGGTGCCGTCGCGTCTGCATCCGGGCAAGTTCTACGCGCTGCCCCAGGCCCCGCAGCAGTTCAAGCAGCTGCTGATGGTGTCGGGCTTCGACCGCTATTTCCAGATCGCCCCGTGCTTCCGCGACGAAGACCTGCGCGCCGACCGTTCGCTGGAGTTCTACCAGCTCGACGTCGAGATGAGCTTCGTGACGCAAGAAGACGTGTTCGCGGCCATCGAGCCGGTGATGCATGGCGTGTTCGAGGAATTCTCGGGCGGCAAGCCGGTGTCGCCGATCACGGGCACGCACACCTTCACCAACGATTTCGGCGCCACGCTGCAGCACCAGGGCTTCGAGCGCCTGACCTACGCCCAGTCGATGGCCTGGTACGGCAGCGACAAGCCCGACCTGCGCAACCCGATCAAGATGGCCGACGTCTCCGAGCACTTCCGTGACGGCGGCTTTGGCCTGTTCGCCAAGATCCTGGGCGCCGATCCCAAGAACAAGGTGTGGGCCATCCCCGCGCCGACCGGCGGCAGCCGCGCCTTCTGCGACCGCATGAACAGCTGGGCCCAGGGCGAAGGCCAGCCGGGCCTGGGCTACGTGTTCTGGTCGGAAGACCAGGGCTCGTGGGGCGGCCCGATCGCCAAGAACCTGGGCGAGCCGACCCAGGCGCTGATGGAGTCGATGGGCCTGGGCAAGGGCGACGCCGCCTTCTTCGTGGCCGGGGACCCGGCCGTGTTCGCCAAGTTCGCGGGTCTGGCCCGCACCCGCGTCGGCACCGAGCTGAAGCTGGTGGACGAGAACCAGTTCAAGTTCTGCTGGATCGTCGACTTCCCGATGTTCGAGTGGAACGAGGACGAAAAGCGCGTCGACTTCTCGCACAACCCGTTCTCGATGCCGCAGGGCGGTCTTGAGGCCCTGGAGACCCAGGACCCGCTGACCATCCGCGCCTATCAGTACGACATCGTCTGCAACGGCTATGAGCTGTGCTCGGGCGCGATCCGGAACCACAAGCCGGAGATCATGCTGAAGGCCTTCGAGACCGCCGGCTATGGCGCCGAGGTGGTGGAAGAGCAGTTCGGCGGCATGCTGAACGCCTTCCGCTTCGGCGCCCCGCCGCACGGGGGCCTGGCGCCCGGCATCGACCGGATCGTCATGCTGCTGGCCGAGCAGGTCGCCATCCGCGAGGTCATCGCCTTCCCGCTGAACCAGCAGGGCCAGGACCTCCTGATGAACGCCCCGGCCGAGGCCCAGGACCGCCAGTACAAGGAACTCCACATCCGCTCGGCTCCCCCCATCAAGGTGTAGGACACAGAAAAAGGCCCCGGTCGCGAGACCGGGGCCTTTGACGTTTTCAGGGGCGCGTCGCGCTCAGTATTTCGGCGGCTTGGCCGGCGCGGGCGGGGCTGGCGGCTTGGGCGGCTTCGGCGCGGCCCAGGAGGACATGGCCTTCTCGGCCTCGGCTTGGGCGCGGGCGGCCTCGGCCTGGGCGCGCTTGAAGTCGACGATGACCCGGATCTGGCGGCGGTCGCCATGGCAGGTGCGCAGGGTCAGGCCGCGGGGCAGGCGGGTGGAACCGTCACCGCAGGTCTCGTCCAGCTGGTCCTGCTCCAGGCCCCGGACGCCCGACAGGTCGACGCCGCCCAGCATGGCGTTGGACAGGTCGGCGCCCCGGAAGTCGGCGCCGTTGAAGGTGGCTCCGCGCAGGGCGGCGCCGGTGAACTCGGCGTTGCGGAAGTCGGCCCCGTCGAACCGGCCGCCCGCCAGGTTGGCGCCGTTGAGCTCGGCGTTGCGGAAGGTGGCGTCGCGGCCGTTGACGTTGGCCAGATTGGCGCCGCCCAGCTCGGCGTTGCTGAGATTGGCCTTGTTGAGGTTGGCGCCGATCATGTTGGCGGCGTTCAGCTCGGACGACGACAGATCGGCCCGCAGCAGGCTGGCGTTCTGGAAGTTGGCGCCGCTGCTCTCGATGCCGGACATGCGGGCGTCGCTGAAATTGGCGTTCTGGAAGTTGGCGCCGCGCATCTCGGCCCCGCGCATGTCCGACCGGGTCAGGTCGGCGCCCTGGAAGTTGGAGCCGTAGAAGGCCGCGCCGCGCAGGTCGGAGCCGATCAGGATGGCCTTGGCGAAATTGGCGCCGGTGAACTTGGCGCCGGTCAGCTTGCGGCCCGACAGCTCGCAGCTGACGCACATGCCGCCGAACGACACCAGGCGGGCGACGTCCTTGTCCTCGGGACCGGCCTGGGCCTGTCCGGCCAGGGCCGCGAAGGCCAGCGTCAGAACCGCGAGTGAGGCGCCCATGCGGGACATCGAAATCTCCTACCAGCCAATACGCGACTGCATGAGTTACGATTTGGGGCCGCGAGCGACTGGGCGCCACTTAAATCGCGGTAATGACAGCAACTTAACGGCAACCGGGGATGGAAAGACCGCGCGGCAAACGGGTGGAATCGTCGCCGCAGGCCCGGTTCAGCTGGCCCTGGGACAGGCCGGTGGCGCGGTCCATCTCGGCCCCGGAAAAGTTCACCCCGGTTAGATTGGCCCCGGCGAAATTGGCCCCTTCGAGGAAGGCTCCCACGAAGCTCGCATGGGTCAGGTCGGCCCGGGCGAAGCTGGCGCCGCCGAACACGCCGCCATAGGCGTTGACGTCGCGCAGGTCGCCGCCGGCGAAACTGGCCCGGTTCATCACCACGGTCGAGAGATCCGCCTGGCGCAAACGGGCCTTGGACAGATTGACGCCGCGCAGGGTCAGGTTCGACAGGTCGGCCTGGAACAGATTGCAGCCTGGGCAGTTGGCGCCGCCGCGGACTCGGGCGATCTGGCCGGCGTTCTGGGCCATGGCCGGCGCGGCGCTCGCGAGGGCGGCGGCGCTCAGGACTAGCGCGGCGAGGCGGGCGATCGGTGTCATTCTGAAACGCATCCTGGCGACTATCGACGCAAGGACAATGGTCCAGCAACCTTAAGGCCAGACGAACAAGCCCGCATGGGCGGGCTCAGGTCGCCGGCTCGGAGCGGTTGGATTGCGCTCCGCAGCTGTCGCAGACGGTGATGGCGCCGCGCTGGGTCAAGGCGATGTCGCCACACGCCGGGCAGAAGTCGGCTTGGCTGCTGGCGGCCCGTCCGGTCTCCTCGGCCTTGCGACCGCCAAACGGCAGGAACACAAGATTGTCCGTGGCCGCGCCGCGCGAGAAGCCCTTGGAGATGAACTTGCTGGCGGGCAGGGGCTCGGTCTCGAGGTCGGGCGCATCGGCCTTGCCGTGGCCCAGGCCGTCGGCGTTGAATTCCTGCGGATCGGCGTTGGCCAGATCGTCGCGGCCCAGATACGAAACCCCAAGCTCGCGGAACACGTAGTCGAGGATCGAGGTCGCCGACTTGATCGAGTCGTTGCCCGTCACGGGCCCGGCCGGCTCGAAACGCGTGAAGACGAAGGCGTCGACAAATTCGTCCAGCGGCACGCCGTGCTGCAGACCCAGCGACACCGCGATCGCGAAATTGTTCATCAGGCTGCGGAAGGCGGCGCCTTCCTTGTGCATGTCGATGAAGATTTCGCCGACCTCGCCGTCATCGTATTCGCCGGTGTGCAGGTAGACCTTGTGGCCGCCGACTGCCGCCTTCTGGATGTACCCCTTGCGGCGATCCGGAAGCTTGCGACGCGAGCGGTCGCGCTCGACGATCTTCTCGACGACCCGCTCGGTGACGATCGGGTCTCGAGCCGGCTGGCGCGGCGCCTCAACGGGCTCTTCAGGCAGGTCGAGACGGAAGTCGGCAGGCGGATCGGCGCGGTGCAGACGCAAGGCGCGCACTCCGGCGCGGGCGGCGGCGGCCTGAAGTCGGGCGCCGTCGACGGGGCGGGCGTCGAACGGCAGATGCAGGACAACCGGGACCGGCAGGCAGGCGAAAGTCTCCACGGCGGCGACCATGGCCAGTCGGTCGGCCAGGACCGGCGCCTCCGCCGAGAGAAACACGGCCCGGACTTCTGCGCTGAGGGCCTCGCAATCCGAGAGCAGTCCGGTCCCAAGCGCATGGTGTTCGGCGGCGAGGATTTCGGCGGGCGAGAAGCCGGCGAAGGCCAGGGTGTCGAAATCAGCTTGCGCCATGGCCCGCGAGGGCGCGCCCAGCACGTCGCCGAGGAAGCCCGCGCCGACAACAGCGGGAGCGAAAGCCTGTCGCAGGCCGCCAGCCGAGCGGAGCGCGTCCTCGACCTGTTCTATTTCGTGGGCCGTGAAGCCCCGCGCTTGCAGGATGCCGTGATCAATGGCGGGCGAGTCGATCAGCGAGCCATGGCCCAGCGCATGGCGGCGGGCGGCGTCCAGATCGGCCTTCGCGCCAGAGAGGCAGTCGAACGCCGCGGCGCTGAACGAGGGCACCAGCAGTCCATCGGCCGTCTGGGTGGTTGACACGGGCGCGGCGACGCCCGTCCAGCCCATCGGTCGGCCGCCAAGCCGCAGGGCGGCTTCCGGATCCTCGAAGGCGGCGACCAGAGCGCATGACCTCAGGCCGTGTTTCTTGGCCAGGCCGTGGGCCATGGCCAGGGCCGTGGCGGCTTCCGGAGCCAGGGGCGAGCGGAGCGCGGCGGCGCGCACCCGCCGTTCGGCCAGGCTGCGCAGCACGACCTGCCGATCCTGCGTAAAAGCGGGCTCGGCGCCCAGGCTCGCGGCGGCTTCGGCGCTGGCGGCCAGGGCCGAGCCGACGGTCAGGGCCCAAAGCGCTGCGGCGCCATCCCGGCCATCGCTGCTCGCCAGCGAAAGTCCCTGGGCCAGCAGCCAGTCGC
The DNA here is from genome assembly GCA_943371355.1 of Alsobacter soli. Lineage (GTDB taxonomy): Bacteria > Pseudomonadota > Alphaproteobacteria > Caulobacterales > Caulobacteraceae > Caulobacter. The sequence goes on along the minus strand of CALRUN020000001.1, from coordinate 26,695 downwards.
CGACGCCGGCCAGGCCCAGCAAGGCGGGGTGATCGCCGCGCTCGATCTCAAGCGCGGTCGCCCAGATGTGCACCGCGTAGGTGAAGCCCTGAATGTCGAAGGCTTCGTCAGACTGAAAGGCGGAGGCGTCGATGGCTGCTCCGAATGCCGCCCCCCTGGACAGCGCTTCGGCGTCTTCCAGCGACATGGTCAGCGTCAGGGCGTTGGTTTCCCAGCCGACCTGGGCGGCGAAGCTGGCGTTGTCGTCTCCAGCCGACACCGTCGCCCGCGAACCCGAGGCGACCATGCGGGTCTCTGGTTGAGGGATGCTGTCGACCAGAGGCGTCCGGGGCGCGCCGACAAGCGCAATGGCGTCCGAGATCATCCGGTCATCGGCGCCAAGATCCCGGGCGCGACGGGCGGCGCGGGCCAGGGCGCTGTTCTTCCGCGGATCTGCGCAAGCCCGAGCGTCGCCGTGGCAACGCTGCACGGCGTCACCCACTTGGGCGAGGGCGACATCCAGACGAGCGGCGGCCATGCGGGATAGTGCATGACTGCGCCGGCGACCCAGCTGGTCATCAGCGACCTGCCGGAATTCGATCTCGGCGATGTCGGGCAGGTGCTCCAGCGCTGGAACCGACGTGGTCGGCGTTGCGACGCCACTCAGCATCGTCGCCAGCAGAGCGTCACGGAACGCCCCTGCGTCTGCAGCGTCCGCGAACAGACCCTTGGCCAGCCCGAGCTTGGCGAGACGTTCGGCATATCGGGCGGGTCCGCCGCCCAGCGGAGCGTCTGGATCGATCGGTTCACCGGCCCAGTCCAGCCAGGCCTCAACACGCGCATCGGTCCAGGTCGTCGGGGCCATGACCTCGACGACAGAGTTGCTGCGCTCAAGCTCGCGTCGTTCCGCCCGCAGGGGCTGATCGACATATCCGGACTGACTGCGCATGGACGATTCCGCGGCTGGGCGCCAAGAGAGACCCAATCTAGATCGCTGGCTGACGCCCTTCAATAGATGTTGGGTCCAGCAAGCATACGGTCCACAAGATGTTGAATTTCAGGCGACCGGTCAGATGCTGGACGCTACGGACTGGCCGCCCTATAGTCCGGCCGCTTCGTCGCGTTCGCCGCGACAGGGAAGTCCTTGCAAATTCGGGTGCAAACGTAGTGCTGAAAGCGATCTTCACGTGGTGGAACGGCGCGACCCTGGGTCAGCGGTTCCACATTGGCCGTCGCGGCGTGTTCGTGGGCCAGGACGATTTCGGCAATCGCTACTTCGAGGCCCGCGACGCCAGCGACAGCTATGACGCTCACAAGCGCCGCTGGGTGATCTATGATGGCTACGCCGAGGCCTCCAAGGTTCCGGCGGAATGGAGCGGCTGGCTGCACTATACGTTCGACGAGCCGCCGACCACGAACCCGCTGCCCCGCCGCAGCTGGGAAAAGGATCACATTCCCAACCTGACCGGGACCGTTCACGCCTGGCGTCCCAAGGGCTCCCTGACCCGCGGCGGCAAGCGCGCCGTGGCGACCAGCGACTACCAGCCCTGGAAGCCGGAATAGGCCTGATGCGGCGCGGAGCGATCCTCAGCGCGTCGGTTCTGGCAATCGGCCTGACGATGGTCGGCGTCGCGTCCGCGCGTCAGTCGACCGCGCCGATCGCCCCGCAAGCGCCGACGGCTCCGGTCGCGCCGACGCCCGATGCACCCCAGCCGCGCGCGGCCGTTCCGGCCCCGCAGTCCGATCTCCAGGCCCAGCAACCGGTCGCCAAACCCGCCACTACTAAGGCGATCACGCCCGCCAAGCCTGCTGAACCGGCCAAGCGCGGTCGCTCGTCGGTCGCCATCATCCAGGCGCTCGACAAGGTGACGACCGAGACGATGCGCTTCGAGGCGCCCGTCGGTCAGCCCATTCGCTACAAGACCCTGATCTTCACTGTTCGGGCGTGCGAAACCTCGGCTTCAGACGAGGTCGCGCCGGAGTCGACGGCCTATGTGATGGTCGACACCCAGCCCAAGGCCGTTGCCGGGCGGGTCGCCCCTCCGGGACGTCAGGTCTACAAGGGCTGGATGTACGCCAATTCGCCGGGGATGAACCCGCTGCAGCATCCGGTCTACGACGCCTGGTTGATCGCCTGCAAAACGTCAGCGCCCGTCGCGCCGGCCGACAAGCGGTAGAAGTCTGCCTGGGCCGGCCAGGCCTTGACCAGGCGACGCCGATAGTCGGCGCGAGCGATCTCAACCGCGCCAAACTGCAGCAGGTGGTCGGTGATGAACTGGGTGTCGAGCAGCCGGTAGTCGCCAACCTTCAGTCGCGCCACCAGGTGGGCCAGCGCCACCTTGCTGGCGTCGCGCTCGGTGGAGAACATGCTCTCGCCGAAGAACGCCGCGCCCAGTGACACCCCATAGAGGCCGCCGACCATCTGGCCGTCTCGCCAGCACTCGACGGAATGTGCCAGGCCGCGTGCGAAGAGTTCGCCATACAGCTGCTGGATCGGCGCGTTGATCCAGGTTTCCAGTCGGCCTGGACGAGACGTCGCGCAGGCCTCGACCACCGCGTCGAAGGCGCTGTCGACGCGAACCTGAAAGATGTCGGAACGAACGGTGCGCGCGAGCCGACGGGGAATGTGCACGCTGTCCAGCGGCAACACGCCCCGTCGCTCGGGATCGATCAGGAAGATGCTCTCGTCATGACGCGCATCGGCCATCGGAAAGACGCCGCGCTCGTAACAACTGATCAGATCATCGACCGTGAAGGCGTCCATGCGCGCCCTGCCAGCCCTAGCCCTGCGCCTTGATCCAGCGCTCGAGCCAGTGGATGTCGTAGTCACCCGCCAGGATGTCCGGTTGCACCAGCAAGTCCTGGAACAGCGGGATCGTGGTTTCGATGCCACCGACGACCATCTCGCCCAGGCAACGCTTCAGGCGCGCGATGCACTCCTGACGGTCGCGGCCGTGGACGATCAGCTTGCCGATCAGGCTGTCGTAATAGGGCGGGATCGCATAACCGGTATAGATCGCCGAATCCAGGCGAACACCCAGTCCACCCGGTGCGTGGAAGTCAGTGATCGTGCCGGGCGAAGGCGTGAAGGTTCGCGCGTTCTCGGCATTGATCCGGCATTCGATGGCGTGGCCTTCGAAAACCACCTCGGCCTGGGTGAAGGACAGCGGCAGACCTGCGGCGATGCGGATCTGCTCGCGCACCAGATCGATGCCGGTGATGGCTTCGGTGACCGGGTGTTCGACCTGCAGACGGGTGTTCATCTCGATAAAGAAGAACTCGCCGTTCTCCCACAGGAACTCGATCGTGCCGACGCCGAGATAGCCGATGGCCTTGACCGCATCGACGACGATCTTGCCGATCTTGGCGCGATCGGCCGCGCCAAGGGCGGGCGAGGGGGCTTCTTCGAGCACCTTCTGGTGGCGGCGCTGCAGAGAGCAGTCGCGCTCGCCCAGATGCACCACGTTGCCATGGCTGTCGGCGATGACCTGGATCTCGATGTGCCGCGGCTTCTGGAGGTAGCGCTCCATATAGACCGTGTCGTCGCCGAAGGCCGCACGCGCTTCCGAGCGGGCGGTCGAAACCGCTTCGGCCAGATCTTCGCGCGTCTGGGCGACCTTCATGCCGCGACCGCCGCCGCCGGAGGCGGCCTTGATCAGCACGGGAAAGCCGATCATGTCGGCGGCCGCAAAGGCCTCTTCCTCGGTCGCCACGCCGCCGTCGGAACCGGGAACGACGGGGATGCCGGCGTCCTTCACGGCCTGCTTGGCGGTGATCTTGTCGCCCATCATCCGGATATGTTCCGGCTTGGGACCGATGAAGGTGAAGCCGTGTGCGCCGACGATCTCGGCAAAGCGGGCGTTCTCGGAGAGGAAGCCGTAGCCGGGGTGGACCGCCTGGGCGCCGGTGATCTCGCAGGCCGCGATGATCGACGGGATGTTCAGGTAGCTCTTGGCGGCGGGGGCGGGGCCAATGCAGACGCTTTCGTCTGCCAGGCGCACCCACATGGAGTTGGAGTCGGCCTCGGAGTGGACCGCCACGGTGGCGATGCCCATTTCCTTGCAGGCGCGGTGAACCCGGAGCGCGATCTCGCCCCGGTTCGCGATCAGGATCTTGTCAAACATGATCGTTACTCGATGACGACGAGCGGCTCGCCGAACTCGACGGGCTGGGCGTCACCGACGAGGATTTCGACGACCTTGCCGGCCTTGGGGGCCGAGATCGGGTTCATCGTCTTCATGGCTTCGACGATCAGCAGGGTCTGGCCTGCGGCGACGGTGTCGCCAACCTTGATGAAGGCGTCCGCGCCCGGCTGGGGCGACATGTAGACGGTGCCGACCATAGGCGACTTGACCAGATCGCCAGCCGCGCGAGCGGCGGGCGCTGCCGGAGCAGCGGCTTCAGCGACCGGAGCGGCAACCTGCGCGGGCGCGGCTTGTGGAGCATAGGCCTGAGGGGCCTGGACATAGGTGGTGGCCGCGGCGGCCACGGTCAGTTCGCGGGCCACGCGGATCTTGAGGCCGGCATGCTCGACCTCGATTTCGCTCAGGCCGGTGTCCTTCAGGATGTCAGCGAGTTTGCGGACCAGGCGGGCGTCGATCGACGGAGTCTCGACCGGATCGGCGGAAGCCTTGGGATTGGACATTGAAGCTACCTTGTTCTCTTGGCTCGCGGCGACTGAACGCCGGCGGGCTGGACCTAGTTCGCGCCGATCAGGCCGATAGCGGCCTCGATCGCCAGTTCATAACTCGCCGCGCCGAAACCGGAGACGATCCCGGTGGCCGCCAGCGAGACATACGTATGGCGACGGAATTCCTCCCGCGCCGCCGGGTTGGACAGGTGGCACTCGATCACCGGAATGCTCAAGGTTTTGAGCGCGTCCAGCAAGGCGATCGAGGTGTGGCCATAGCCTGCCGGGTTGATGATCAGGGCGGAGGCAGACAGACGCGCCTCCTGAACCCAGTCGATCAGTTGGCCCTCATGGTTGGATTGCCGGAAGACCACCGAATGGCCATGCAAAGCCGCACGCGCATCGCAGCGCGCCCGGACATCGTCCAGCGTGTCCTTGCCATAGATCTCGGGCTCACGCGTTCCCAACAGGTTGAGATTGGGGCCGCTCAGCACATGGATCGGGTTTACCATTCGGCTCCGCCGTCGATTCCGAAGGTCTTGTATAGCCGGTTCTGCCGGGTCACAAGCAGCGCTCGCTCAGGAGGTGAGATGAAGCTTTTTCTGAATGGGGACGAGCGGGAGATCTCCGAGGTTTCCAGCGTCGCCGATCTGGTCGCAGCGCTGGGTCTCGACTCGCGAAAGGTGGCCGTGGAACGCAATCTGGAGATCGTGCCGCGGTCCACCTATGCCGAAACGGCGCTGGCCGACGGCGACCGCATCGAGATTGTTACATTTATCGGTGGCGGCTGACCTCGAGGTTTGAAACCGCGCCTGACGGGGCGTAAACCAGCCGCATGAACGCGCATGTTTCCCCCGACTCCGCCCTGACGTCCGACGATAGCTGGACCGTCGCTGGCCGCACCTTCACCTCGCGCCTGATTGTCGGCACCGGCAAGTACAAGGACTATGCGACCAACGCCGCCGCCGCCGAGGCGGCCGGAGCCGAGATCGTGACCGTGGCTGTCCGCCGCGTGAACCTGACCGACCCCACCCAGCCGCTGCTGGTCGACTATATCAAGCAGGACCGCTTCACCTATCTGCCGAACACGGCGGGCTGCTTCACCGGCGAGGACGCCGTGCGGACGCTACGCCTGGCCCGCGAGGCCGGCGGCTGGGATCTGGTGAAACTGGAAGTGCTGTCCGATCCCAAGACCCTCTATCCCGACATGGAAGAGACCCTGCGTTCGCTGAAGCTGCTGGTCGCCGAGGGCTTCCAGGTGATGGTCTATTGCTCGGACGATCCGGTCTATTGTCGCAAGCTGGAAGAGGCCGGCGCCGTGGCGATCATGCCGCTGGGGGCGCCGATCGGCTCGGGCCTGGGCATCCAGAACCGGGTAAACCTTCGGATCATCATCGAGAACGCCGGCGTGCCGGTGCTGGTCGACGCCGGGGTTGGCACGGCTTCCGACGCCGCGATCGGCATGGAGCTGGGCTGCGACGCCATTCTGATGAACACCGCGATCGCCGAGGCCAAGGATCCGATTCGCATGGCGCGAGCGATGAAGCACGCGGTCATCGCCGGCCGGGAAGCCTATCTCGCCGGACGGATGCCCAAGCGGATGTACGCCGATCCCAGCTCGCCGCTGGCGGGGCTGATCTAGGCCTTCACGTCGACCAATGCGCCTTTCTGGATCTTGTCCTTGTCGTCGCCCAAAACCTGCTGTTTGACCATTTCCTTGATCTGATCCTCGATCTTCTGCCGCTCCTTGGGGGCCATCGCCTTCAGCTCTTCCTCGGTGACGTCGAGCTTGCTGAGCATGGCCGCTCGCATTTTCTGCGCCGGGGTCAGCTTGGCGTAGTCGAGGAATTCGTCCTTGGCCGACTTCGGACCTGCGGCGCTGACTTCTTCGGTCGGGCTGGTCGAAGCCGTCGGCGCGTTGGCGGCGTTGAGACGCGCCAAGGCCGATGCGCCGAGCGAGGCCAGGATGCTGGTGGAACCGGAAACAAGCATGGGAACTCCAACCTCAACAAAGGTAGGATTTTCTTCGCAAGCTTCATGCAAGTCTGGCCTGAATTTAAGCCTTAAATTTCAGAACCTTGCTGAAGTGCTCCCGGCGTGAGACCAGATCTCGGCAAGGTTTGCCATGCAAATCATGCCGGCTGATCCGATGATGCCCTAGCTCTTCTTGAGCGCCGCGGCCTGGGTCTTGGCGATCGCCAGTTTCAGGGCCTGCATGTCCGCGCCGGGGATTACCGTATCGCCGATGATGAAGGCGGGGGTGCCTTCGATCGCAAGGGACTGGGCCAGACCATGGGTGTCTGCCAGGTGCTGCGTGACGCCGGCAGAGGCGCCAACGGCGCGGGCCTTGGCGACATCGATGCCAAGCCCTGCCGCGATGCGGTAGGCGCCGGCCTCGTCCACGCTCTTCTCGGCCATAAGCGCCTGGTGCAGTTGCAGCGTCTTGCCCTGCTGCCTGGCGCCCAGCATCAGTCGCGCGGCGGCTTCGGAATCGCGGCCAAAGATCACGAAATCCTTGAACACGAAGCGCACATCCGGATTTTCGGCGATCAGCTTGAGCACCTCGGGGGCGGCTACCCGGCAATAGCCGCACTTGTAGTCGAAGAACTCGGTGACGGTGACCGAGCCGTTGGGATTGGCCACGAAGTCGCGCGGGTCTCGCTCGATCGCCTGGCGATACTGGCCGATGGCCTTGCGGCCAGCCTCCGCCGTCTTGGCCGCCTGCTTCTGTTCCAGCTTGGCGCTGACCTCCAGCAGCACCTCGGGGTGCTCCAGAAGATAGGCGCGAACCTTGTCGCCGAATTCCTTGTCGGCCTTGGCAGGCGCGCAGGCGCCCAGGAGCAGGCCCGACAGGGCGAGCGAAGCGGCGAGGGCGCCGGCGCGGCGGGACAGGGTCATGACGGTCTCGAAATCGGGGTTCTGGATCAGCGGCGGAAGACGGACTGGGTCGCGCCTTCCTTGGCCAGATCCTTGAGGTCCTGGTTGCTGGGACGTGAGGCCAGGACGATGTCGGTGGCGCGCCGCCATTCGGGCGTGTCCTTGGTCAGAAGTTCGCGGGCGCGCATGGCGAAGACCCGGGCTTCCTGGGGCGCGCCCATGGAGAAGTACTGCTCGGCCGTGGCCAGACGGGCGTCGCCGTCCTTGCCCTGCTTGTCATAGGCCTGGGCCAGCAGACGCCAGGTCACTGCGTTGTCGTTGTCGTTCAGCAAGGCGCGCTTCAGCTCGCGCACGCCTTCCTCGACCTTGGCGGGCTCTTTCTGATTAATCAGGGTCTGGCCAAGATTGATGCGCAGCAGCGGCGCGTCAGGCTTGAGCGCCACGGATTTGCGTTGCGGCTCTTCAGCTAGATCGACGCGGTTGAACTCAAACAGGATCTGCCCTTTCAACTCCCACAGGTAGGGATTGTCCGGCTGTTCCGTCAAAAGGGCATCGATTTGGCTCAGAGCCCGATCGGGCTCTTTCATCTGGTAGTAGGCGATGGCGCGGGCGTAACGAGCCGGATAGCTGCGATCCTTCTCCTTGTATTTGATCAGCGCCGACTGAGGGTTCATGAACCCCTCCAGCTTGGCCTTCATGATTTGGTGCTGGGCCAAGTCGTCTGGGCTATCGACCTGTTCATAGTGGGGGAGACGCTCTACGCGGCTGCGCAAGGTCTCAATCCGCTCCGATGACAGGGGATGGCTGCGGAAATAGGCGAACCGCCGTGATTGGTCGAATACCTCCTGATAACGGAAGTTGTCGAAAAACTCGACGAGGCCTCGACCCGATTGGCCGGTGGCTTCCAGAAGTGTAGCGCCTGCTTGGTCGGCGCGGCCTTCCTGTTCGCGGCTGTAGCCCAGCGCGCCGAGTTGGCCGAAATAGCTGGCGTTGCCCAGCAGCACCGCGCCAGCGTCGGGCGCTCCGGCCAGAGCGGCCAGCACCCCCAGACCCATTGTCAGGATCATAGGCTTGAGGCCGGCCCTCATCATGTCGCCGGAGCGGAACGAGTGGCCTGCCTGAAGGTGGCCGACTTCGTGAGCGATCACGCCCCGCAGTTGGTTGGGGTTTTCTGACTGGCGGATCAGGCCGGTATAGATTCCCATGGTGCCCGGCGCGGCGAAAGCCTGCAGATCCTTGCTACCGACCAGAAGGATATGCACGGATTTCGGATCCAGGCCGGCGGCCTGAAAAATCGGTGTGGAGTCCTTGAGGAGGATTTCCTCGATTTCGGTGTCGCGGATCAGGGACGGGCCGTCCTGCGCCGCGGCGGGGAGAGGCGTCGAGACACTGACTGTTGCGATCATCGCAACTGAGCAGAGGGCTCGAAACCTTTTTTCAGCCCACGGCGTGCGGGAGGTCATCCAACGTCTCCAGTCGCGCCCCCGCGATCGAGGCGAGTGTAGCGTGGAATTTGGCGGCCTGTGAACCACCGCCGTCGTTCCGCGTCACTCGCATATAGGCGTCGTGGACGGCCGGACCAGTGCCCGACCGTCCACGATCTTTCATCAGCCCCGGCGCCACCAGCCGCCGCGCGGCTTGGCGGGCGGCGCGAGGATCTCGGCCGGATCCGGCTCAGCCGGCTCCAGGACCTTCTCCGCGACCGGCGCCGGTTCGGGGGCAGGTTGCGGCGCGGACGCCGCGATGGGAGCGGGGGCGACGAGTGCTTCGGCCACGACCTCGACGGGCGCCTCGACCACGACCGGTTCGGCGACCACCTCAGGGGCGGCCGTTTCTTCGGCGGCGGACTCGATCACGGCGTCAGCGGCAGGAGCGTCGCCCTTGCGACCACGCGTGCGGGGGCGGCGGGCCTTCTTGGGAGCTTCGTCGCCCGGAGCGGGCAGTTCGACCCAGATGTCGCTGGGCGGAGCTTCCGCTACGACCGCCGGGATGGGCGGCAATTCGACGTCTGCCAGGGCTTCGACCGGCGCGGGGCGCGCTTCACGCTCGCCACGGCCGCGACCACGGTTGCGGCTGGAACGACCTTCCGAGCGATCACCGCGCTCGGCCCGTTCCGTACGCTCGGGACGCTCGGCGCGTTCCGGTCGCTCGGCTTGCGGCGCCGGCGCCGACTGTTCGGGCGCAGGACGGCGCTGTTCGCCGCCACGACCATCCAGAGCGGCCGGATCGTGCCAGGCAAAGGCGCTGTCGCCGAACGGGACACGGGGACGGATCCAGACAAAGGCGTCGGTCGGACGATCACCGTCCTCGCGACCGCCACGACGGCCGCCACGGCGTCCGCGGCGGCGGCGGCGGCGGCGGGCTTCCTCGTCCTCGCCCTCGACGGCGAAGTCGCCGCGATCGGCATCGCCGTCCTCGTCGCCTTCGGCGTCGTCGGCGGCTTCAACCTCACCCTCGGGCGCGGCGTCAGCGTCATCGCGACGTCCGCGACGGCGGCGCTTGCGCTTGCGGTTGCGATCGCCTTCGTCTTCCGCAGCTTCGGCGCGCGGCTTGCCGCGCGGCGCGGCGCGAACGGCCGAGGCGTCATCGTCGGTGTCTTCGCGTTCGACGGCCTCGTCGTCGAAGATCTCTTCGTCCTCGTCTTCGTCCTCGTCGTCATAGACCTCGTCTTCGAAGTCGTCGTCCGACACGGGCGGCGGGGCGATGGCGATGCGTTCGCCAAGCTCGGTGCGCTCGATCTCGTTCTCGGCGGCGTGCAGGCTCTCGTCGACCAGCACGGTCACGAACAGGCCGTGGGTCTGCTGCAGGCGAACCAGATAGGCGCGCTTTTCGTTGAGGATGTAGATGCCGACGGCGCGCGAGACCTTCAGGGTGATCGCGCCGCTGCCCTTCAGGGCCTCGACCTCGACAGCCCGCAGAGCGGCCAGGGCGCTGGACTCGACCGAGCGGACGCGGCCGGTGCCTTCGCAGTGTTCGCAGACGTGGGTCGTGCCTTCCAGCACGCCGGTGCGGCGACGCTGGCGGCTGATTTCCATCAGGCCAAAGCCGCTGATCTTGCCCATCTGGATACGGGCGCGATCGTCCTTCAGAGCGTCCTTGAGGACCTTCTCGACGGAGCGGTTGTTCTTGCCTTCATCCATGTCGATGAAGTCGATGACGATCAGGCCGGCCAGGTCGCGCAGGCGCAGCTGGCGAGCGGCTTCCTCGGCGGCCTCGGTATTGGTCTTCAGCGCGGTGGCTTCGATGTTGCGCTCGCGCGTCGCCTTGCCCGAGTTGACGTCGATGGCGACCAGGGCTTCGGTCTGGTTGATCACCAGATAGCCGCCCGATCGCAGGGGGACTACCGGCGAATAGATCTGCGCCAGATGGTCCTCGATGCGGTGCTTGACGAACAGCGGCGCCGGATCGCGGTAGTGGAAGACCTTCTTGGCCTGGCTGGGCATCAGCATGCGCATGAAATCGCGCGCTTCCTTGAAGCCCGCTTCGCCCTCGACCCAGATGCCTTCCAGCTCCTTGTCGTACATGTCGCGGATGGCGCGTTTGACGAGGTCTTCTTCCTCGTAGATCAGCGCCGGCGCCACCGAGTGAAGCGTGGTCTCGCGGATGTTTTCCCACAGGCGCAGCAGGTAGTCGTAGTCGCGCTTGACCTCGGCCTTGGTGCGCTTGGCGCCGGCCGTACGGATGATCAGACCCATGCCCTGCGGCACATCCAGGCTCTGAACCACGCTCTTGAGGCGTTTGCGGTCGGTCACCGTGGTGATCTTGCGGCTGATGCCGCCGCCACGAGCGGTGTTAGGCATCAGGACGCCATAGCGACCGGCCAGCGACAGATAGGTGGTGAGCGCCGCGCCCTTGTTGCCGCGCTCTTCCTTGACCACCTGGACCAGCATGATCTGCCGACGGCGGATCACTTCCTGGATCTTGTACTTGCGCATCAGGCGGCGCTTGCGGCGCGCCAGTTCTTCCTCGACGGCGTCTTCCTCGTCGTCGACGTGATCGCCGTCCTCGTCATCGCGGCGCGTCGAGACGTGGTCGTCTTCGTCGTCGTGCGAATCATCACGCATCAGCGCTTCGCGGTCGGCGACCGGAATCTGGTAGTAGTCGGGATGGATCTCGTTGAAGGCGAGGAACCCGTGGCGGTTGCCGCCATATTCGATGAACGCAGCCTGGAGGCTGGGCTCAACGCGGGTCACCTTGGCGAGATAGATATTTCCGCGAAGCTGTTTGCGGGTCTGGCTTTCGAAATCGAATTCTTCAACCCGGGTTCCGTCCACGACGACCACACGCGTCTCTTCGGCGTGTGCTGCGTCGATCAGCATCTTCTTCGACATTAAGGGAATCTCCACGGCGCACGGCGGGCTCTTGGCCCGGTCGCCGAAATGAAAGACAGGCGCGCGCGTCACCGCCCGTCGCTCCGCCAGTGCGGTTGCGAGAGGTCGGATGCCAATGGCGGACGGGTGCGGCGCAGCCCATGAGGTTTCTGTTCTCTCCACCGCGCCGTGAGGCGCGGACTGGATGGTTTACCGGGTCGCGCCGGAATGACGCTGATCGGAGGGCGCGTCGTCGCCGGGAAGGCGGAGAGCCCGACGCGGGCTCTGCGGACCGGCCCTGCGGCAGGCGTCTGCCTGCGAACGAAGGATCGATCCTCGGATAACTCGTCTAGTCGCGGCGCACGGAACGAAAGAGGCGAAAGGCTTCGATCGTCTCGCGGTCGCTCGCGCGAGCTTCCATGACGATCACGTCGCTCGCACGCAGGTGAATTGTAGCAACATCGCGAGGCAAAAGGAAAGCGCTGGACAACAAGGTCAGGTTTAACGCTTTCGCTACCCGGCGTGACGGATATTGACGGCTGGTTCACCGGCTCCGGATTGCTTGGGCGAGGGATGCGTAGAGTTCTCATCGGGTTAGCGCGAACGGGCTGGTTGAGGGCGGCGTTGATCGTCGGCGGCCTGACCGTGGCTGGCGTCGCTGTGGCTACCGCCCAGGGCCCCGCGCCAGCTGCTGGCGTTCAAAAAGTCCGCTTCGGCGGCGATCGGGCTGAAACCCGCGTTGTCATCGATCTTGATCGCGCTGCCGTGGGGCGTCTGATCGCCGATGGCGCTCTTGATCAACGTATTGTCATCGGACTGCCCAATGTTTCGGTCTCGGGTGACCTGCAGGGCGCAGGTCAGGGCCTCGTCAAGCGCTGGGTCATCGACGAGGCCGGCGGTGGCGCTCGCCTTCGCCTTGACCTGTCCGGACGAGCCGAGGTCCGCCGACGCTTCCTGCTGCCGCCTGGCGACGGCGCCACGGCCTATCGCTATGTCATCGATCTAAAGGCGACCGACGGCGCCGCGCCTGTCGCCGCGCCGAAGCTCACCCTGGTTTCCAACCCGGTCAAGGCTGCGCCGCTGCGGCTGAAGAAGGTGATCGTCATCGACGCCGGTCACGGCGGCAAGGATCCGGGATCGCTGGGTGCCTCCGTCTACGAGAAGGATGTCACGCTCGCCGCCGCCAAGGCCCTGAAGGCTCGTCTGGAGAAGTCCGGCCGCTTCCAGGTGGTGATGACCCGCGAGACCGACACCTTCATTCCGCTGGAAGCGCGCGTACAGATCGCCCGCCGCGCTGACGCCGATCTCTTTATCTCCATGCACGCAGACTCCGGCCCCGACGTCGCCACGCGCGGCGCCAGCGTCTACACGCTGTCGGAAAAGGGCACCGAGCGCGTGGCGCGGGTGCTGGAGAAGGACGACTGGCTGATGAAGGCCAGCCTGCCGGGCCGTGATCGCGCCGTCAGCCAGATCCTTCTGGACCTCTCGCAGCGCGCCACCAAGAATCGCTCGGCGGCCTTCGCCCAGCTGCTGCTGGAGCGGGTGGGCGAGGAGACGCCGCTGCTGCGCCGCAGCCATCGCGACGCGGGCTTCATCGTGCTGTTGGCGCCCGATGTTCCGGCCGTGCTTCTGGAGATGGGGTTCATCACGAACCTCGACGACGAGCGTCTGTTGAGCAATCCCGCCAGCCGGGCCCGGGTGGTCAATGCCGTCGGCGACGCCATCGAGTCCTATTTCGCCGCCCAGATCCGCAAATCCTGACACGTGCGCGCCGTTGGCACCCGTGGCGATGCAGGCTAGAGGCTTGAGGCAGAGTCCGGGCGCAAGGGTGCGGCCGCAAAACCGCTTACACTTTTGTGGAACGGGCTCTAGAGGATGAGAGCAGGGCGGGCGAGTGTGCGTCGTCCGACGGAGGCCCCGTGGATCTGAAACCCACCGAACGATGGATGGCCATCGCCGGCGTAGCGGTGCTTTCCGCGATCGCCGTGGCGGGCTTCGCGATCGCGATCTACGCGGCGTGGCTGTTTCACGACATGCCCGACGCAGGAGAGCTGCAGGACTATCGTCCGCCGACGGCGACACGCGTCTATGCGTGGGACGGCACTCTGATCGGCGAGTACTCCAAGGAACGCCGGATCTTCGTTCCCTATGACCAGATCCCGCCCCAGCTGGCCCAGGCTTTCATGGCCGCCGAGGATCGCAACTTCTTCCGCCACAGCGGCGTCGACGTGGGCGGCTTCTCGCGCGCCATGCTCAAGAATGTCGGCAACGCCGCGCGCGGCAAGCGCCTTGAGGGCGGATCGACGATCACCCAGCAGGTCGCCAAGAATGTCCTGCTGACCAGCGACGCCACGGTCGGTCGCAAGTTCAAGGAAGCCATCCTCGCGCATCGCCTCGAGCAGTCGCTCGACAAGCAGCAGATCCTTGAGCTGTACCTGAATGAAATCTGGCTGGGTTACCGCTCGTTCGGCGTCGGCGCGGCCTCGTACAACTATTTCGGCAAGTCCCTTCCCGAACTGACCCTGGCCGAGTGCGCCTATCTGGCGGCGCTGCCCAAGGGCCCTGACAACTATCATCCGATCCGCAACAAGGCCAAGGCCAAGGCCCGGCGTGACTGGATCCTGGGCCAGATGGCCGAACTGGGCTGGGTGTCCCAGGCCGACGCGCAGAAGGCCATGGCCGAGGATCTGGTCGTCCAGGCCGCGCCCAAGCGCGCGGCCTATCGTGACGCCGACTATTTCGTCGAGGAAGTGCGCCAGCGCGGCGTCGCCACCCTCGGCCCGCGCCTCAGCGAGGGCGGCTATTACATGCGCACGACGCTGGATCCGCGGATGCAGACCGCCGCCCGCGTCGCGTTGATGGATGGTCTCGAAAAGTACGACCGTCGCCACGGTTGGCGCGGCGCCTGGGGACATGTCGAGGCCAGCGACGCCGACTGGGAAAAGGCCGCCCGCGCCAAGAGCCCGCCGGCCGAACGCCAGGGCTGGCGGGCCGCCGTGGTCGTTTCAGGCGATGGCCGGGTGCGACTGATCAAGAATGAGGGCGAAGGCGCCATCGTCGGCGAAGACATGACCTGGGCCCGTGCGGGCAAGGGTCTGAAGCCCGGCGACCTTGTCTTCGTCGAGAAAGTCGAGGGCGCGTCAACCTACCGCCTGCGCCAGGTGCCCGCCGTCAACGGCGCCCTGGTGGCCATCGAGCCCTATAGCGGCCGCGTGGTCGCCTTGGTCGGCGGTTACAGCTTCTCGCTCTCCAACTTCAATCGCGCCACCCAGGCGATGCGTCAGCCGGGCTCGGCCTTCAAGCCGTTCGTCTATGCCGCCGCTCTTGAAAATGGCTACACGCCGGCCAGCGTGGTCGTCGACAGCGCCATCACCTTCAAGGGCGCGAACGGCGAGGACTGGAGCCCGGAGAACTATCACAAGGAGTTCTACGGGGCTCAGCCGCTGCGCAAGGGCCTGGAGCAGTCGATCAACGCCATGACCGTGCGTCTGGCGCAAAGCGTCGGCATGAAGAAGATCATCGAGTTTTCCAAGCGCACCGGCGTGGTGCGCGACATGCAGCCGGTGCTGGCCATGGCGCTGGGGGCCGGGGAAACCACGCCCTTCAAGCTGACCTCGGCCTATGCGCCGTTCGTCAATGGCGGTCGCCGCGTGGAGCCGCACCTGATCGAGCTGGTGCAGGACCGCGAAGGCAAGGTGATCTTCCGCGCCGACAAGCGTGACTGCGTCCGCTGCACGGCCGGCTTCAACGGCGACGAGAGCCCGCGCTTCGACGCGCCGGGCGAGCAGGTCATGGATCCGGTCACGGCCTATCAGATCACCTCGATGCTGCAGGGCGTGGTTCAGCGCGGCACGGCGGCGGCGGTCAGTTCTCTGGGGCGACCCCTGGCGGGCAAGACGGGAACCACCAACGAGTACCGCAGCGCCTGGTTCGTCGGCTATTCGCCCAACCTGGTGGTCGGGGTCTTCATTGGTTTTGACGACAACCGCTCGCTGGGCGAAGGCGAGACGGGTGCGACCGGTCCCGTGCCGGTGTTCATGGACTTCATGCGCGAAGCCCTGAAGGGCCAGCCCGTGGTCGACTTCAAGCCACCCAAGACCGCCAAGTTCGCCATGGTGCGCGGAATCCGGGAAGCCTTCCGACCGGGGACCGAGCCCAAGACCGAGGCTCCGGCCGCAGCGGCAGGACCGCAGCCCTATTCGGACGCCTGGCCCAATGGCGTGCCCACCGGCGCCAACAACGCCGCTGACGCCGCAAGGCCACCGCCAAAGGCTCCTGACCCGCTCAGCGGTCTGTACTGATCCATCATCGGCGTTGCGCCGACGTCCGACGCGGGCTATCTCCCGCGCCCTTTCTTTTTGTCACGGAGTAACGTGATGCGACCGGATGTTGAGGCCTCCGCGGCCGACATCGAGCAGTCCGTAGGACTGCTCAGGAGGCGTCTTTGACTGGGATGCCGCACTTCGAAAGCTCGATGAGCTGAATGCCCGGGTCGAGGACCCGACCCTTTGGGACAAACCCGCCGAAGCCCAGGCCGTCTCGCGCGAGCGCGCCAGCCTGTCAGCGCGCGTCGAGGCCGTGCAGGTGCTCGAACAGGGCCTGAAGGACGCGCTGGAATATGCCGAGCTGGCCGACATGGAGGGCGACGACGCCCTTCTGGAGGACGCCCGCGCCCAGCTGAAGGACCTCAAGGACCGCGCAGGTCGCGCCGAGCTGGAAGCCCTGCTTTCGGGCGAGGCCGACGGCAACGACTGCTATGTGGAAATCAATTCCGGCGCCGGCGGCACCGAGTCCTGTGACTGGGCCGGCATGCTGCTGCGGATGTATTCCCGCTGGGCCAACGCCCACAAGATGACGGTCGAGCTGGTTGAAGAAACTTCCGGCGATCAGGTCGGCATCAAGTCCGCGACCCTGCTGATCAAGGGCCAGAACGCCTATGGCTGGTTGAAGACCGAGGCTGGCGTTCACCGTCTGGTGCGCATCAGCCCTTATGACGCCGCCGCCAAGCGCCATACGTCGTTCGCCTCGGCCTGGGTCTATCCGGTGGTCGACGACACCATCGAGATCGAGATCAACCCGTCAGACGTGCGCACGGACACCTATCGCGCCAGCGGCGCCGGCGGCCAGCACATCAACAAGACCGACTCGGCGGTGCGTCTGACGCACATTCCGACCGGCATCGCCGTGGCCTGCCAGGCCGGTCGCTCGCAGCACCAGAACCGCGAAGAAGCGTGGAAGATGCTGCGCGCGCGCCTTTACGAGGCCGAACTGCAGAAGCGGGAAGCCGCCCAGCAGGCGCTGGAAGACCAAAAGACCGATATCGGCTGGGGTCACCAGATCCGCAGCTACGTCCTGCAGCCCTACCAGATGGTCAAGGACCTGCGGACCAACGTCGAGACCTCCGACACCCAGGGCGTCCTGGACGGCGATCTGGACGAGTTCATGGGCGCCTCGCTGGCCCAACGCGTCGGCGCCACGCGCGACGCCTAGCAGCGCGGCCGAAATGCAAAACGCCCCGGAGTGATCCGGGGCGTTTTTCTTGGTCTCTACGTTCAGGATCAGCCCGGCTTGGCCTGCGCCTCGGCGGGGGCCGCAAGCACCGGCGTCGGGGCCGGTTGCGGGGCGGGGCGCTGGAACTTCAGGCTGCGGCCCTGGAAGAATGCGCCGGTTTCCATCGCCAGTTGCTCGTGGGTGATGTCGCCGTCGATATAGGAGGTGCCGTAGAGGCGAACCTGCTTGGAGGTGATGGCGCCCACCACCCGGCCGCGAACCTCGACGGCCTCGGCATAGACCGAGCCTTCGACATGGCCGGTTTCGCCGACGGTCAGGCGGCCCACGCGGACATCGCCGCGGACCACGCCGTCGATCTGCAGTTCCCCGTCGCCGGTGACGCCGCCTTCGATGGTGATATCAGCCGAGATCAGCGAAGCGACCTTCGGCGCGACCTTGCGCGTTGAGTCTACGGAAGCGACCGGCATGGGCAGGGGCTCGATCTTGCTCGGGCCGCGCGCCGGGGTCTTAGTTTGCTTGCTGAACATACTCACCAGCCTTCAAAAAGCGATTTGGGTTCTGGGCCCTGCCATTGGCCCAGACTTCATAGTGCAGGTGCGGACCGGTGGACCGACCCGTCGAGCCCATGGCCCCAACGCGCTGACCAATCGCGACCCGTTCGCCGACGCGCACTGAAATCGCCTGAAGGTGAGCATAGCGCGTCTTGAAGCCGCCGCCATGGTCGATCTCGATGGTGTTGCCGTATCCCGAGCGCACGCCGGTGAACGAAACCACGCCGGGCGCGGTCGACATGATCGGGGTATAGAACGCGCCCGGGAAGTCCAGGCCCGAATGGAAGGCCGGCCGGCGCGTGAAGGGGTCGAAGCGGACGCCGTAGCTGCTGCTCATCGCCGGATTGCTGGTCGGACGGAAGAAGGGAAGCTTCTGGGCGGCGGCGTTCAGCGAGCGCATGTCCGACATGTCGGTGGCGGCGCGGTGAATGCGGGTGGCGAATTCTTCATCGACGTCGAGCACGGCGGCGAGGGCCCGCGGATCCCGGGCTTCGATCAGCGGACCGCCCAGCGAGACGCCGCGACCAGTATAGTTGCCGGCATCGAGACCGGCCATGCGCATGGCCAGGCGGAGGCGTTCGGCGCGGCTCTTGGCGAAGGTTTCGGCGGCGTCGATCAGGCGCTCCTGATCCATCCGGGTGGCCTGGATGCGCTGAACCGGCGTTGCGGCCAGCAGGCGGGGCTTTGAGGTCTGCAGGGCCTGGGCGGCGCCGGGCACGCCCTTGAAGTCACTGACCAGCATGGCCAGCGCGGAGTGGCGCTTTTCCACTGAGGCGGCCAGTTCGTCGAGCGAACCGTTGGTAGCGGAAAGCTGGGCGACGGCGCTGTTCAGGCGCGCCTGACGGTCAGCGTTGAGGCGCTCGTAATAGGCGCGCTGCTTGATGACCTGCTGGTCGGTCGAACTGACAGCCAGCGCATTGACCATCATCGCGGCGGTGCAGACGCCCATCCACAGGGCGGCGCAGCCGACGACGGTGGCGGCCAGAAGTTGCTTGTTGGTGGAAAAAACGTAGCCCCGCATCTCCCCGCCGGAGCGGATATAGAGATGTCTTTCAGGGAAAAGACCTTCGAGGGATTGCCGCAGTCGCTTGAAGCGTTTGATGGCCATCGCTCACGAAACCCCCGTTTTTAGAACACGGGGATATGCAACGATATTCCGCAGCCGCGCAAGGCTCTTCGCGCTCCAAGGGAGCGTGAGTCGAAAAATTGAGCATGCGGCCTCAAGCGTTAACGCCACCTGAACGCGATCGGCAAGGCCGTGGGTCGGGTAGCCGCCACTTGGATGAGGCGCGCGGCGCAAATACAACACCGCCGGACGCGACTTGTTCCGCGTCCTTACTTGAGGGCCCTGGCCGCCGTGAGCACCGCCTTGATGTGGCCGGGCACCTTCACCTTGCGCCAGACTTCGCGGATCACCCCGTCGGCGTCGATCAGGAAGGTCGAACGATCGATGCCCATATATTTGCGGCCGTACATGCTCTTTTCGACCCAGGCCCCATAGGTCTCGACGATTTCGCCGGTCGTGTCAGCGGCCAGCTCGACGGTAAGGTCGTGCTTGAGGCGGAACTTGGCGTGCGAGGCGGCGCTGTCCTTGGAAACGCCGATGATCACCGCGCCCACCTTGGCGAATTCCTCGACCTCGGACGAGAACTGCAGCGCCTCGGAGGTGCATCCCGAAGTGTCGTCCTTGGGATAGAAGTAGAGGACGATCTTCTTGCCCTTCAGGCTCGCAAGACTGACCCGACCGGTATCGGTGGGCAGGTCGAACGCGGGGGCCTTGTCACCGGCTTGAAGCATCGTCTTTCTCCGTAACTCAGTTCTACGTCGATATTTCCAGCGGGCCCGGACCGCCTCTTTGAGGCGTCCGGGATGCCACCGGTCAGATGGGTTTGACCAGAACGATCTTCTTCTTGCCGGCCGCCAGCTTGACCACTCCGTCGATCAGGTCGGCTTCGGTGATCACGCGGTTGGCGTCGGGCTCGGCCTGGTCGTTGACCTTCACGCCGCCGCCCTGGGCCAGGCGGCGGGCTTCGCCTCGCGAAGCGGCCAGACCGGCGTCGGCGAATAGATTGGCCAGCACGATCCCGGCTTGCAGATCCGCAGCGGGCACTTCGAAGGTCGGCAAGTCAGCCGAGGTCACGCCCTGCTCGAAGGCCTTCTCGGCGGCGTCGCGCGCCGAACGCGCGGCGTCTTCGCCGTGCGCCATGCGGGTGGCCTCGTCAGCCAGAACTTTCTTGGCGTCGTTGATCTGGGCGCCCGGCAAGGCTTCCAGGCGGGCGATCTCGTCCAGGGGCAGGTCGGTGAACAGCTTCAGGAAGCGGCCGACGTCGGCGTCCTCGGTGTTGCGCCAGAACTGCCAGTAGTCATACGGGCTCAGCTGCTCAGCGTTCAGCCAAACGGCGCCCGACATGGTCTTGCCCATCTTGGCGCCCGAGGCGGTGGCCAGCAGCGGCGTCGTCAGACCAAAGGCGGACTTCTGATCCACGCGCCGGGTCAGCTCCACGCCGTTGAGGATATTGCCCCACTGGTCCGAGCCGCCCATCTGCAGCACGCAGCCGAACTTGCGGTTCAGCTCCAGGAAGTCGACCGCCTGCATCAGCATGTAGTTGAATTCGAGGAAGGTCATCGGCTGCTCGCGTTCAAGCCGCAGCTTGACCGAGTCGAAGGCCAGCATCCGGTTGACCGTGAAGTGCACGCCGTAGTCGCGCAGGAACTGCACGTAGCCGAACTTGGAGAGCCAAGCGTCGTTATCGACCATGACGGCGTCGGTCGGACCGTCGCCGAAGGTCAGGAACTTGGCGAACACCGACTTGATGCCGGCGATATTGGCGGCGATGTCGGCGTCCGACAGCAGCTTGCGGCTTTCGTCCTTGCCGGTGGGATCGCCGACCTTGGTCGTGCCGCCGCCCATCAGGACGATCGGCTTGTGGCCGGCCTGCTGCAGGCGGCGCAGCATCATGATCTGGATCAGCGAGCCGACGTGCAGCGACGGCGCGGTGGCGTCGAAGCCGATGTAGGCGGTGACAATCCCGCCGGCGGCGGCCGCGTCCAGTTCGTCCGGGTGGGTGATCTGGTGGATGTAGCCGCGCGCCTGCAGGGTCTGCAGGAATTCCGACTTGAACGAGGCGGGCGCGGACATGGATCGACTCTCTGGATGGGACGACTCTTGCGGAGACGGTGGGCCGTCTAGCACGGGCGAGCCTGGATGTGGCGAGGGTTTCATAAGGTCAGTCTCCGGATAGGGCCGGAGCGCCATGATCTTGTGAGACGCGACCCCGGCAGGGTGGCGACGTGTCAGGCCGGCCTCCCGCTATTTTAGCGGGCGGTAATAAGCGCGGACGGGGAAGTGGACGTCGATCATGGGGTCTAGCTACAGGTCCGCGAGCATGGCAGTCAACGGCGATGCGCATCCTGGGATTCATGACCGGCACCTCGCTCGACGCTGTCGACATGGCGGTGCTTGAGACCGACGGCGAAGACATCCAGGCCTTTGGCCCGGCGGGCGAGCGAAAGCTGCGCGAGCCGACGCGCGACCTGTTGCTGGCGGCCACCGACCAGGCTCGGGCCTGGGTGCGAGGCGAACCAGAGCCGGCGATCTTCGAGGAAGCCCGCCGCGCAGTCGCCGATGAGCACCTGTACGCAGCGGAAAGCTTCATCGCGGAGCATGGCCTGGCCTGGAGCGATTTCGACCTCCTGGGCGTGCACGGTCAGACCGTGCTGCACGAGCGCCCGCAGCCCGGCCGCATCGGCCGCACCGTGCAGCTGCTGGACGCCGACCGGTTGGCCAGGGCCACGGGCCGCCCTGTCGCCTTCGACTTTCGCACCGCCGACGTCGCGGCCGGCGGGGAGGGCGCGCCCTTGGCCCCGATCTATCACGCCGCCCGCGCCCGGGCTTCGGGCCTGGCCGCACCGGTGGCGGCGCTGAATGTCGGCGGGGTCGCCAACATCACCCTGATCGACGCCGACGGAACCCTGCTGGCGTTCGATACCGGGCCGGGCAACGGCATGATCGACCTGATGCTTCAGGCCCGAGGGCTCGGACGTTTCGATGAAAACGGTCGGCTGGCCGCGGCGGGCAGGGCTGACGAGGCGGCGTTGGCCAGCCTGCTGTCGGGTGCCTATTTCGACGCGCCGGCCCCCAAGTCGCTGGACCGCTACGACTTCACGCTCGACGCCGTCGAGCATCTTTCCGCCGAGGACGCCGCCGCCACCCTGGTGGCGTTCACGGCCGAGGCCGTGGTCAAGGCGTTCGACAAGGGCGCGCGGCCGAGCGCCCTGATCATCTGCGGCGGCGGCCGGCACAATCCCGAGATCATGCGGGTCCTGGCCGAACGGGCGCCGGTGCCGGTCAAGACCGCCGAGGCGTTCGGCTGGCGCGGAGACGCCATCGAGGCCGAGGCCTTCGCCTATCTCGCCGCGCGGACGGCGATGGGGCTTCCGATCAGCTTTCCGGGGACGACGGGCGTCGCCGAGCCAATGACGGGCGGCCGGATCGTCCAGCCGTCCTGAGCCCCGTTTTCCGCCGCTGCTAGTGCAGCTTCAACCGCCCCGACACCCGTTCCTGCAGCAGCCGCGCCATCGCCAGCACCGCGGTCTTCACCGTTCCCAGGATCGCCCGGTGGTGGTCCAGGTGCAGCGAGATGTACATGTATTTGGCGATTAGCCCCTCGACGAAGAAGTTGGGACCGCCCAGCCCGCCCATCAGTGAGCCGACGCCCTTGTTCTCGCCCAGCGACACCAGCGAGCCGAAATCCTTGTAGACGTAGGACGCTTCGACGCGTCGCTGATGCAGGCGCGCGACAATGACCCTGGTCAGGTAGTCGGCCTGCTGGTGAGCGGCCTGGGCCCGGGCGGGCACCAGCTTGCCGTCCTTCCACGGGCAGGCGGCGCAGTCGCCCAGCGCGTAGACGTCGATCGCCGAGGTTTCCAGCCGGTCGTTGACCACGAACTGGTTGAGGCGGTTGGTTTCCAGGCCGTAGGTGGCGTTGGTTCCGGCCGCCTTGACGCCAGCGGCCCAGACGATCAGGTCGGCCGGGATGTCGCCGAGGCTGGTCTCCAGTCGGTCGGGATGCACGGCGATGACCTTGGCGCCTGTTCGCACCCTGACGCCTTTGCGTTCCAGCGCCGTGGTCGCCTGGCTGGAAATCTTCTCGGGCAGGCCGCCCAGTATGCGCGGCGCGGCCTCGACGATGCTGATCTCCAGGCGGAAGCGCTGCTCGGCGCCCAGGCCATCCTGCAGTTCGTTGTGGGCCTCGATCAGCTCGGCCGACAGTTCGACGCCGGTCGCGCCGCCGCCGACGATGGCCACGCGCAGGGCCTTGTCGGTCGAGAACGGCGCCCGCATGAAGGCCGCCAGCAGCCGGCCATGGAAGCGCTCGGCGTCCTCGGTGCGCTCCAGCAGGTAGGCGGTCTCGGCGCCGGGGGTGTCGAACAGGTTCGAGCCGCTGCCGATCGCCAGCACGCCCCAGGTGAAGCTGACATGGCGCTCCGGCGCCAGAATCGTCCCGTCGTCGCCGCGCATCTCGCCCAGGGTCACGCGCTTGGCGATGGGGTCGAACCCAGACAGCTCGCCCAACAGGAAGCTGAAATGGTTGCTGCGGGCCAGGATCGGGTAGGACAGGCCTTCCTGGTGGACGTCCAGGGTGCCGGCGGCCACCTCGTGCAGGGTCGGTTTCCAGATGTGGAAGATAGAGCGGTCGATCAGCAGGACGCGCGCTCGCCCGGCCTTGCGGCCCAGCTTGCGCCCCAACCGCGAGGCCAGTTCCAGACCGCCCGCGCCGCCGCCGACAATGACGATGTCGTAGTGCATGTTCGCTCTCGCGTTACCGGTACCAACGATATGTAAGTACTTGAAGCGGCGATGTCCCGAACGAAAAAGGCCTCCCCGAAGGGAGGCCTTTGAAGGATCAGATCGGGTTCATCTCGATCCGCTTGTCCAGATAGTCGCCGACGCTCTTTTCCACGAAGGGCAGATGCTCGGTCCAGAAGTGGCTGGCCTTGTCGATGACTTCGTAGTCGATGACGATGCCCTTCTGGGTGCGCAGCTTGGAGACGACGCGCTCCACTTCCACCGGCGGGGTGATGCTGTCGGCCGAGCCGGTCAGGAACAGGCCGGAAGCCGGGCAGGGCGCCAGGAAGCTGAAATCGTACATGTTGGTGGGCGGCGAGACGCTGATGAAGCCGTCCGTCTCCGGGCGGCGCATCAGGAGTTGCATGCCGATATAGGCGCCGAAGTCGAAGCCCGCGACCCAGGTCTGGCTGGCGGCCGGGTTGGAGGTCTGCAGCCAGTCCAGGGCGGTGGCGGCGTCGGCCAGTTCGCCGATTCCGGCGTCGAATTCGCCCTGGCTGCGGCCCACGCCGCGGAAATTGAAGCGCAGCGTCGCAAAGCCGCGCTTCATGAACAGGTGATACAGCTGCACCGACACCGGGTGGTTCATGTGCCCGCCCGCCTTGGGGTGGGGGTGCAGGATCAGTGCGATCGGCGCCGTCTCGGTCTTGCCGGGCGAGTAGCGACCTTCGATCCGTCCGGACGCGCCGGTCAAAATCACATCAGGCATATCGTCCTCATCGGTTCGAAGCGGCGGACGATTCCGGGTCTTTCGACCGATGGAATACTTGACCGCTGCGCTTGGTCTTCCTAAATCGCAACCAGCGACGCGGACCCGAGGGTCCGGCGCGAGGTCGCGGCTTGTAGCACACGCAAAAGCCGATGCGCGCGGAATCTGCAAGGAGTAAGGCGCATGCGCCTGAGCACCAAGGGACGATACGCCGTAATGGCCATGACCGACCTGGCCAAGCGTCAGGACGAGGGGGAGGGCCGCGCCGTCGCCCTGGCCGAGATCGCCGCCCGCCAGCAGATTTCTCTTTCCTATCTCGAACAGCTTTTCGCGCGCCTGCGCCGCAAGGGCCTGGTGAAGAGCGCTCGCGGTCCCGGCGGCGGCTATCGCCTGGCGCTGGCCGCCGAGACGACCCTGATTTCCGAGATCGTTCTGGCTGTCGACGAGCCTCTGCGTGCCACCCGCTGTGGCATGACCAAGGGCGGCCCCAAGGGCTGCATGGCCGGCGGCGAGCGCTGCATGACCCACGACCTCTGGGAGGAGATGGGTCGTCAGATCCACGGCTATCTCGCCTCGGTCTCGATCGCCGACGTGCTGGAAGGTCGCCTGCGACCCGACTCCAAGGCTCTGGAGATCGCGGCGGAGTGACCATGTCCCGCGCTTCCGTCTATCTCGACTACAACGCCACTGCGCCCATCCGTCCGGAAGCGCGGGAAGCCCTGCTGCGCGCCCTGGAGGCGCCGGCCAATCCCTCGTCGGTCCATGCCGCCGGCCGCGCGGCGCGCGATGTCGTCGAGAAGGCCCGCGCCCAGGTCGCCGCCCTGGTCGGCATACCGTCCGGCTCGGTCACCTTCGTCAGTGGTGGTACCGAGGCCAACGCCCTGGCTATCGAGAGCGCCAAGGCCGCCGGCTTTACGCGGATCATCGTCGGCGCCACCGAGCATGACGCCGTGGTCGAAACCGCCAAGGCCAGCGGCCTGCCGGTCGAGACCTGGCCGGTCGACGCCAATGGCGTGGCGCATCTGCCCTGGCTGGAAGCCGATCTGAAAGCCCCGGGCCGCGCCCTGGTCTGCCTGATGCTGGCCAATAACGAGACCGGCGTCATCCAGCCCGTCGCCGAGGCTTCGGCCCTGGTGCGCGCCGCCGACGGCTGGTTGCATGTCGACGCGGTGCAGGCGGCCGGCAAGATCGCCATCGATTTCTCCGCCCTCGGCGCCGACACCCTGGCGCTGTCGGCCCACAAGCTCGGCGGACCGCAGGGCGTCGGCGCCCTGGTCGCCGGTACGCGCGCGACCTTGCATCGTCGCCAGCATGGCGGCGGGCAGGAGCGCGGCCGTCGGGCCGGCACCGAGAATGTCGCGGGCATCGCCGCCTTCGGCGCGGCGGCCGATGCGGCCTCGCGCGACCTAGCGGCGATGTCCGAACAAGCCCACTGGCGCGACACCCTGGCTGAGCGCGTCAAGGCAGAGGGCGCGGTCGTGCTGGGCGAGGGCGCTGATCGCCTGCCCCAAACCCTGTGTTTCGCCGGCGAAGGCTTCGGCTCCGAGATCCAGGTGATGAACCTGGATCTGGCGGGCGTGATGGTCAGCGCCGGCAGCGCCTGCTCGTCGGGCAAGGTCAAGGCCAGCCGCGTGGTGGAAGCCATGGGCCGGTCCGATCTCGCCCCCTACGCCCTGCGGGTCAGCGGCGGCTGGGCGAGCACGCAAGACGACTGGATCAAATGCGGCGACGCCTGGATCGCCGCCTGGAAGCGTATCGGCGCACGGCGCCGGGAGGTGGCTTGATGGCCGCAGTTAAAGAAACCGTCGAAACCGTCGCATCGCTTGAGAAATACGAGCACGGCTTCACCACCGATATCGACCAGGAGTTCGCCCCCAAGGGCCTCTCCGAGGACATCGTGCGCTTCATCTCGGCCAAGAAGGACGAGCCGCAGTGGATGCTGGACTGGCGCCTGGACGCCTATCGCCGCTGGCTCGAGCTGGAAGAGCCGAACTGGGCCAAGGTCAACTATCCCAAGATCGACTACCAGGACTCCTACTACTACGCCGCCCCCAAGACCAAGGAGGGGCCCAAGAGCCTGGACGAGGTCGATCCCGACATCCTGGCCGTCTACGCAAAGCTGGGCATCCCGCTGAAAGAGCAGGAAGTTCTGGCCGGCGTTGAAGGCGCGCCGCGCTATGCGGTGGACGCCGTGTTCGACAGCGTCAGTGTCGTCACGACGTTCAAGAAGGAACTGGCCGCCGTGGGGGTGATCTTCTGCTCGATGAGCGAAGCGATCCG